>NZ_JBHWFB010000007.1:0-249673 GCF_042733915.1 Nocardia sp. NPDC059691
GCGGTCCTATGACGTCCTCGATTCCGGGATCGCCCGGGTTCATTCGTCCAATGTGCGTGGCTTCGCGCACCTACCCATCACCGTGGAGACCCGATGAGCCGTCCATCCGACCGGATCCGTATGCCGGGATCGCCGCGCAGGCCCGTGTGGAGCCGGTCATGAGAATCCGCGCCGATCTCGATCTGTGCCAAGGGCACGCGGTCTGCCAAGCCGAGGCTCCCGAGGTGTTCACGGTGCCCAGACGCGGGCAGGTCGAGATCCGGCACGACGTACCGGACGCCGAACTCCGGCCCGCCGTGGCGGACGCGATCCGGTATTGCCCCACTCGAGCCCTGTCGATCGCCGACGAAGGCGCGACCGACTCCTCTCCGAAAGGTACCGACTGATGCCAGGTTTCGACCGCGCCGAGCTCGACGAGATGATTCAGCGCTGGATCGTGGAGAACCAGCGCTGCGAGGAGAAGGGCGACTGGAAGCCCCTCGCGCAGATGTACACCGAGGACGCCACCTACGGCTGGAACTACGGACCCACCCAGGAATTCATGGCCGTCGGACGCGACGAGATCCGCGACCTGGCCCTCGGCCAGGAGATGGCCGGCCTGGAGGGCTGGACCTACCCCTACCAGGAATTCGTGGTCGACGACCGCAGCGGCACCGTCATCGGGTTCTGGAAGCAGATCAGCGAGGCGACACGTCCGGATGGGCGCAACTACTCGCCCGAGGGCATCGGCGGTAGCTGGTTCCGCTACGGCGGCGACTTCCAATGGTCCTGGCAGCGCGACTTCTTCGACTTCGGCAATGTCTCGGCGCTGTTCGTCGAGATGATCACCGACAAGGCGCTCACCCCGGGGATGCAGAAGCGCATCGAGCGCTCGGTCTCCGGCGCGCCGCTGCCCGGCTGGTACCGCGTCGGCGAATCGCCCGCCTCGCTGTGGTGACCGACATGGCCGGACCACAGAGCCGTTTCGCCGACCTGGACCGCGACACCCTGGCCGCGCTGCTGCCCGAACTGCTGCTGTGCGGGCACCTCATCGACCGCTCCGGCATGGCGCACTCGATCGCCGTGTTCGGCCGCGAGGGCATGACCGAGATCGCCATCGAGGAGTGGCAGGTGGCCAGCCCCGTCTACACCCGGCGCATGCAGCGGGCGCTCGGCTTCGCGGGTGACGGCGTGGAGACCATCTTCAAGGGACTGCAACTGGACATCGGCGCTCCACCGCAGTTCATGGACTTCCGTTTCCGAGTCGACGACCACCACCACGGCGAGTTCTGGCTCGACCACTGCGGTGCGCTCGCCGACGTGGAACCGATGGGCGAGGACTTCGTCGTGTCGATGTGCCACGACATCGAGGACCCGACCTTCGACGCGACCGCGCTGGCCACCAATCCGCACGCCCAGGTCCGGCCGATCCACCGCCCGCCCCGCCGTCCGGCCGATCGCAAGCCGGTGTGCGCGTGGACGGTCGTGATCGACCCCGCGCACGTACCGCCGCCGGTGCCTGCCAACGCCGACCTGGTCGCCGGGTCGGTGGCGGCCGGACTGGATCTGGCCGCGATCGACCCCGCCGACGAAGGGCGGCCGGACTACTCCGGCCCCTTGCTCAGCGATGTGCGTTTCGCGGATTTCTCCCGCTCCGCGCTGGTTCGGCTCGCCGACGAGGTATGTCTGCAACATCACCTGCTCACTCTGGGTTTCCTGATCGCGGTGCGCGCTCGGGTGGACGCCGACGCGGCGCTGGAGATCGGACGAAAACAGTTCGCGGGCATCGCCGGGCTCACCAGTGAACGCCTGCGCGATTGTCTCGGTCTCGGTGACGACGCCGCCGCGCTGGCGACGGTACTGCGGTTGCACCCCGCGCTGAATCCCCTGCCGTACACCGGAATCGAGATCGGGCCCACCGGCGACACGGTCACGGTGACGTTCCCGGCCGCCAGTGGCGCGCACACCGACGGCACGTGGCCTTCGATGCTCGACCCCGAGCACCTGCAGCCGCTGAACGCCCTGGTCCGCGGCGTGAACCCGCGTTTCTCCGCCGAGGTCGTCGCCGCGGGCGAGGACGGCTGGCATGCCGCGATCACGCTCGGCGACACACCGTTCCGGGAGGCGACGGAGGTCGCGCTGACCCGGTTCAGCACCGGCGCGGCCTTCACCTTCACCGACCGGGGGATACCCCTTCCGCTCACCGTCGTCTGACCGCACCACCCGGAGATGGAACGACATGTCCAACAACTTCGCCGACCTCTTCGAGCACTCCGTGGACGCCATGCCCGAGCGGGTGGCTCTCATCCAGTCCGGCCGTCGCGTGACCTACCGCGAACTCGACATCCGAGCCAATCGGCTCGCGCACCATCTGGCGAGCATCGGCGTGGGCGCGGGAACGCACGTGGGTTTCCAGATGCACAACAGCATCGAGACGATGGAGACGCTGATCGCGTGCTTCAAGCTCGCCGCCGTCCCGATCAACATCAATTACCGGTACGGCGTCGCCGAACTGGCCTACGTCTACGAGAACGCGGATCTCGAAGTGCTCGTGTACCACTCCTGTTACGGCGCCGCCGTCCGGGAGGCCGGAAAGCGAACGCCCGGGTTGCGGCACATGATTCGCGTCGCCGACGAATTCTCGCCGGACGTGGACGATGCGGCGACGTCGTACGAGTCGGCCGTCGTCGCCGGAGCGACGGACCGTCCGGTGGTCGAACGCAGCGCCGACGACCTGTTCATGATGTACACCGGCGGGACGACCGGCATGCCGAAAGGCGTCATGTGGCGGCAGGAGGACATGTGGCGCGTCCTCGGCGGAGGCATCGACTTCTACACCGGTGAACCGGTCGCCGACGAGTTCCAGCAGTCCCGCACCGGCGCCCGGATCGATCCGAGCGCCTGGCTGGTGTTGCCGCCGCTGATCCACGCCGCCGCCATGATGCCCACCTTCACCGCGCTGTGGTCGGGCAACACCGTGATCTTCGAGTCCCGCTTCGACGCCGGACGCGTCTGGCGGACCGTCGCCGAGCAACGCCCGCAGGTCATGGTGATCACCGGCGACGCCATGGCCAGGCCGCTGATCGAGGCGTATCGGAGCGAACCGGTGGACGCCTCGTCGCTGCTGGCCATCGCCTCCGGCGCCGCGCTGCTGTCGCAACCGGTGAAGAACACGCTGCTGGAGATGTTCTCGTGGGCGGTGGTCTCGGACTCCATCGGATCGTCGGAGACCGGGTTCGGCGGTATCGGGTTCGCCCAGAAGGACGACGATCCGGCGCGCGGCCCCCGCGTGCAGACCGGCCGCGGTGCGGTGGTCGTGGACGACGACGGCCGCCCCGTCGCGCCCGGTTCGGAAGGCTGGCTGGCCAAGACCGGCAACGTGCCGATCGGTTACTACAAGGACCCCGACAAGACCGAGAAGCTGTTCAAGTCCGTCGACGGCGTGCGCATGGTCGTCACCGACGACCGGGCCCGCGCCGAGACCGACGGGTCGATCACGCTGATCGGCCGCGGCAACATGGTGATCAACACCGGCGGCGAGAAGGTGTTCGTCGAAGAGGTCGAAAGCGTGGTGAAGACCCACGTCGCGATCTTCGACGCGGTGGTGATCGGCGTGCCGCACGAGCGCTGGGGGCATCAGGTCGCCGCGGTGGTCTCGCTGTCCGGGCCGGTCGAATTCACCGACCTGCACGCGCACGTGCGCAAGTTCCTGGCCGGATACAAAGTGCCCAAACAGGTCTGGGTCGCCGACGCCATCGTGCGCGCGCCGAGCGGCAAACCCGACTACCGGTGGGCCAAGCAGTACGTGGCCGGGCGAGGGCCCGACCACAAGGCGGACTGACATGATCCGGGTGATCCAATGGGCGACCGGCGGGGTCGGGCGGGCCGCCATCGAGGGCATTCTCGACCATCCCGAGCTGGAACTGGCCGGAGCCTGGGTGTACAGCGCGGACAAGGACGGCATGGACCTGGGCGAGCTGGTCGGCCGCCCGCCGATCGGGGTGCGAGCGACCACCGATGCCGACCGCTTGCTCGCCACACCGGCCGATTGCGTGCTCTACAGCCCGTTCATGGCCGACGCCGCGACGGTGCGCGCGATCCTGCGGTCCGGCAAGAACGTCGTCACACCGCTGGGCTGGTTCCATCCGCGCCGCGCGGAGCGGGAACGGTACGACGAGCTGTGCCGAGCCGCCGGAGTCACGCTGCACGGGACCGGAATACATCCCGGCGGCATCACCGAGAAGGTCCCGCTGGTGGTGTCGGCGCTCTCGGGGGCGATCACCGCGGTGCGCGCCGAAGAGTTCTCCGACATCCGCACCTATGGCGCGCCCGAAGTGGTCCGGGACTGGATGCTGTTCGGCGCCACGCCGGAGCAGGCCGCGACCAGCGTCATGGCGAACGTGCTCGCGGGCGGCTACAGCCAGTCGGTGTGGATGATCGCCGAAGCGCTGGGCATCGCGCTCGACGAGCGCTTGCGGGTGACGCACGACATGGCGGTGGCCACCGCGCCGATCGATTCGCCCATCGGCCCGATCGCGCCCGGGCGCGTCGCCGCGCAGCGCTTCCGCTGGGAAGGGACCGTTCGCGGTACTCCGGTGATCACGGCCGCCGTGAACTGGTTCATGGGCACCGAGAACCTCGACCCGCCTTGGACCTTCGGACCCACGGGGGAGCGATACGAGGTCGAGATCGTCGGCGATCCCGGCGCGATGGTGACGTTCACCGGTATGCACGCGCACAGCGCCGCCGCGGGTCTGGTGCGCAACCCCGGCATCGTCGCCACGGCCATGCACTGCGTGAACTCGATCCCCTACGTCGTCGCCGCCGAGCCGGGTGTGCGCACGTATCTCGAATTGCCGCTGGTCGCTGGTCGCGCCGCCGCATGGCTGCGCGACGGTGACGCGGCCTGCGCGTCGGCCGCCGAGGCCGATCCCGACGCCGCGCGGCGCACTTCGCCGCGCTGACCGGCTCGCACGTTTCATCTAGGAGGTAGCAATGGCAGCTCCGGCATTTCCGGTCGGATTCGATTTCACCGACCCGGCGCTGTGGGAGAACCGAAGTCCGGTAGAGGAATTCGCTCAGCTGCGCCGGACCGCCCCGGTGTGGTGGAACGCGCAATCCGACGAGACGTCCGGTGGTTTCCACGACGGCGGCTACTGGGTGGTCAGCAAGCTCGCCGACATCAAGGAGATCTCCAAGCATCCGGAGCTGTTCTCCTCGGAGCGGAAAGGGGCCATCATCCGCCTGCCCGGCGACATCACGCCGGAACAGATGGCGCTCACCGGCGCTCTGCTGGTGAACATGGACCCGCCCAAGCACTCCAAGATCCGGCGGATCATATCCAAGGGCTTCACGCCGCGGGCGGTGGAGAACCTGCGCGCCGCGCTCGCCGAGCGCGCCGAGCGGATCGTGCACGAGGCCAGGAAGTCCGGCGGCGGCGACTTCGTCGAGCAGGTCGCCTGTGAACTGCCGTTGCAGGCCATCGCCGAGCTGATCGGCGTGCCGCAGGAGGATCGGAAGAAGATCTTCGACTGGTCGAACCAGATGCTCAACTACGACGACCCCGAGTACGGCGATCCCGCGATGGCCTCGGCCGAAATCCTCGGTTACGCCTGGAATATGGCCGAGCAGCGCCGTGCCTGCCCGGTGGGCGACATCGTGAGCGAGCTGGTGCACGCCGACGTCGACGGCGAGGCGCTCGGCTCCGACGAGTTCGGTTTCTTCGTCATCCTGCTCGCCGTGGCGGGCAACGAGACCACCCGCAATGCCATCACGCACGGGATGAAGGCGTTCGTCGATCACCCGGAACAGTGGGAGACCTACCGGCAGCAGCGTCCACGTACCGCGCCCGACGAGATCGTGCGATGGGCCACTCCGGTGACCGCCTTCCAGCGCACCGCGACGGAGGACCTGGAACTCGGCGGGCAGCGGATCCGGCAGGGTCAACGGCTCGGATTGTTCTACAGCTCGGCGAATTTCGACGAGGAGGGCTTCGAGAATCCGTTCACGTTCGATGTCCTGCGCAATCCGAATCCACACGTGGGTTTCGGCGGCACCGGCACGCACTACTGCGTCGGCGCGAACCTGGCCCGGCTGGAGATCGATCTGATGTTCAACGCCATCGCCGACGCAATGCCCGGCCTGCGGCAGGTGTCCGATCCGGTGCGGCTGCGGTCCGGGTGGATCAACGGCATCAAGAGCTGGCGGGTGCGCTACGAGTAGCTGCCGGACGCGGGCTCCCCGTCACGCGACGGGGAGCTCTCGCGCGCCCGGCCACGTCGTCAGCTGTCGTCGTCCTTGCGACGCCTGCGGTAACGGACGGTGCAGGGCTGCGCGAGCTGCACGACCATCTTGGAGTGGTCGTTGCGGTAGCTGTCCGACGGCTGGACCATCTCGAACTCCCAGTCCCGCAACAGCAGCGAAAAGATCGCCTTCAGCTGCATCAACGCGAACGCCGCGCCGACGCAGCGGTGGCGGCCCGCGCCGAACGGAATCCAGGTCCAGCGATTGACGAGGTCGGCTTGGTTGGGATCGATATAACGTCCGGGATCGAAAGCGTCCGGGTCCGGGAAGTCCTCCGGGATCCGGTTCGAGATCGCGGGAGTGGCGGCGACGTGATCGCCGGGCTCGATCCGATGACCGCAGACGTCGAATTCGCCGCGCGCCACCCGCATCAGGATGATCAGCGGTGGATGCAGGCGCAGCGTCTCCTTGAGCACGGATTCCAGCATCGGGATCTGGCGCAGCGCGCCGAAACTGATGTCCGAGCCGTCGGCGTAGAGCTCGTCGAGTTCGGTGACGACCCGGTCGAGCACCTCGGGGTGGCGCAGCAGTTCGATGATCGTCCAAGCCGCCGTGCCGGAGGTGGTGTGATGGCCCGCGAACATCATGGAGATGAAGATGCCGGTGATCTCGCTGGCGCTGAAGCGCGGTTCGCCGTTGTCGCCCGGGATCGAGATGAGCACGTCGAGCATGTCCCGGTCGTCCTTGCCGGTCGGCGGGTCGGCGGCCCTGCGGTCCATGATCCCCTGGACCAGTTCGACCAGCTCGGCCCGCGCCTGATCGCGACGGCGGAAACTCTCGATCGGGGCGTAGGGGTCGACGTAGGCCAGTGCGTCGGTGCCGCGTTCCAGGTCGTGGTAGAGGTGCGCGAAGCGGTCGTCGAGGTCGTTGCGGAACTTCAGGCCGATCAGGCAGGCCGAGGAGGTGTAGATGGTCAGCTCGGCGAAGAAGTCGAGCAGGTCGATCTCGCCCTCGTCACCCCAGCGCGCCAGCATCCGCTGCACCTCACGGGCGATGGTGGCGGCGTGCCCGCGCATGTGTTCGGCGCGCAGCGCCTGGTTGTGCAGCATCTCCTTGCGGCGTTCCGGGCTGGCGTCGAAGACGACGCCCTCGCCGAAGATCGGCTTCATGAAGGGGTAGGCGGCGGCCTGGTCGAGGTCGTCGTCGCCGGAGCGGAAGAAGAACTCGTTGGCCTCCGCGCCCGACAGCAGGATGACCTGGCGCCCGGCCAGGTCGAACGAGCCGACGTCGCCGCACTCCGCGCGGACCCGGCGCATCAGCCCGATCGGGTCGACGCGGAACTCCTCCAGATGACCGTGCTCGTGGTCGCCTCCGGATACCCGACGTGGTTTCACCAGAGTCATTGGAAATCCTTCCCCAGATAAGTGTCCAAGTTTTATGATGGACACGTGTCTGGACAGTACTACGGTTAGCGAGCGTCCGGCAAGACGCGGACCGCGACCGTAGTCGGATGCCAGGGCCGCGGGTGTGCCGCCGTCCGCGCACGGCCCGTGACGAGAAGTGATCGGTGGTTCGAATGAGTTTCGGCAGCCAAACCGTGCTGGTGACGTGGCGGTTACTGCGGTTGAAAGTCGCCGGAGCGGCGTTGCTCCTGCTCATCGTCGCGGTGGTCGCGGTCGCCGCGTCGATGTACGCCGGACGTTTCCGCTCGACGGTGGCCGTCACCGTCGAGACGCCCCGCTCCGGTCTGGTGCTCGACAGTGATGCCAAGGTGCGGATGCGCGGCGTGGAACTCGGCAAGGTGAGCGCCGTCGAGTTCCGCGGCGACCGGGCGCGTCTGCGCCTCGAGCTGGATCCCGAACTGCTGCGGCTGGTGCCCGCCAACGCGACGGTGGACATCCGCTCGACCACCGTATTCGGGGCCAAGTACGTGAATTTCGTGGTGCCGAGCGCTCCTTCGCCGACACCGCTGCGCCCCGGCTCGACGATCCGCGCCGAATCCGTCACCGTCGAATACAACACGCTGTTCCAGCGTCTGCGTGATGTGCTGGCGAAAGTCGAACCGGGCGAATTGAATGCCACCCTCGCCGCCTTGGACACGGCGTTGCAGGGGCGTGGCGACCGGCTGGGCGATCTGCTCGCTCGTTCGGACGACTACCTGCGGCAGATCAACCCGAGCCTGCCCGCGCTGCGGCGGGACCTGTCCGCGGCGGGCCAGGTCACCGGGCTCTACGCCGATACCGCCCCCGACCTGTTGCGCACGGCCTCCGACGCCGCCACGATCAGCGGGACGCTCGGTCAGGGTGCGGAAGACCTGGACGCCGTGCTGCTCAACCTCGTCGGGTTGGCCGACACCACCCGGACGGCGCTGACCGACAACGAGCAAGGACTCGCCGCTCTGCTCGCGACCCTGCGGCCAACCAGCTCACTGCTCGAGATCTACTCGCCCGTGCTGTATTGCGTAGTCGTCGGCATCGCGAAAGCCCTTCCCGCGGCGGAGGCCATCATCGGCGGATACAAACCCGGAGCCATCTTCAATGCCAGCTTCATGTACGGCGCGCAGCCCTACAAATATCCCGGCGACCTGCCGAAGGTGAACGCGACCGGCGGGCCGCGCTGTGCCGGGATCCTCGACCGGGTGCCGGATAGCCACGCCGACTACGTGGTCACCGACACCAACGAAGGCGCGCCCTTCACGCCGTCCATGGCGGTCTTACTCAACGCTCCCAAAGTCTTTCAGATCCTTTTCGCCGGCATGCCCGGAGTGTCGCGCTAGTCGACGGCGGCCGCTTCCGGTTCGGTGGTGGGGCCGCGCAGGACGGTGCGCGGATCGCCGTTGCCGGTGACCCGGCCGTCCTGTAGTAGCAGGCAGTGGTCGGCGCGCAGGGCATCCTCGTGCCGGTGCGTGGCGTGCACGACCGTCACGCCCTGCGCTCCGACGTGGCGGATGGCGTCGGAGATCTCCCGCCGCGCCGCCGAGTCCAGACCGGTGGTCGGTTCGTCGAGCAGCAGTAGATCCGACTCCTGGGCGAGTGCCTGTGCGAGCATCGCCCGTTGGCGCTGGCCTCCGGAGAGACTGTCGAGTCGGCGATCGGCCAGGTCGGCGATGGCCATCCGGTCGAGGCACGCGCGCACGATGGCCCGATCCGCCCGGGTGAGGCGCCGCCATGCGCCGCGGTGCGCCCAACGCCCCATGGTGACCGTTTCGCGGACGGTGATCGGCAAGGTTGCCGGAACGCCGCTGTGCTGCACGACGAACGCCGGTCGCCGCAGATGTCGTCGGCGCACGGTTCCCGCGGTGGGTGTGATGACGCCCGCCAGGACGCCGAGCAGGGTGGATTTGCCCGACCCGTTGGGTCCGACGAGTGCGGTCACCCGGCCGCCCGGGATGGTGGCGGTGAACTCGCGCAGGACCGGATGTCCCCGGTACCCGGCCGTCACCTCGGCGATATCGACAGCTGGCGGCATGTAACTCCCATCCGCTCATTGAAATGAAAACCGTTATCATTGTAGAGTGCTGCGTCATGGAGTGGTTGGCCCCGTTCGAGGTCTCGTTCGTGCAGCGGGCGTTGTGGGGCGGACTGCTCGTGTCGTGTCTGTGCGCTCTGGCGGGGACGTGGGTGGTGTTGCGCGGCATGGCTTTTCTCAGCGACGCGATGGCGCACGGCATGCTGCCAGGCGTCGCGATCGCAGCATTGGTCGGCGGAAATCTGTTGCTGGGCGCGGCATTCAGCGTCGCGGCGATGGCCGTCGGCGTCTCGGTGCTCGGCCGTGGGACGCGATTCGCCCCGGACACCGGCATCGGGCTGCTGTTCGTCGGGATGCTGTCGGCAGGCGTGATCATCGTGTCGCGTTCGCCCTCGTTCGCGGTCGACCTGACCGGCTTCCTCTTCGGTGACGTACTCGCCGTCGGAGAACGTGACCTGTCGTACCTGGTCGCGGCCACGGTTCTCGCGGCGGTGATCTCGGTGCTGGGCTACCGGGCATTCGTCGCGCTGACCTTCGACCCGCGCAAGGCGCACACCCTCGGATTACGGCCTCGCCTGGCGAACGTGGCGCTGATCGCTCTGCTGACCCTGGCGATAGTCGCGTCGTTCCACATCGTCGGCACATTGCTGGTCTTCGGTCTGCTCATCGCGCCGCCCGCGGCGGCCGTCTACTGGGTGCATCGCATCCCGGCGATCATGCTCGCCGCCGCCGCGCTCGGGGCGGTGGCGACCTTCGCCGGGCTGCTGATCTCGTGGCACGCGCACACCGCCGCCGGGGCGACCATCGCGGCGACGGCCGTCGCGCTGTTCTTCGTCTCGGCGCTGTCGTCCTGGGTGCGTGATCGGATCCGGTCCTCGCGCGGGACGCCGAAACCACTGGCCGTGCTCCTGGTACTCGCCACGATGACATCCTTGATCGGTTGCGGGACAGGCGATTCCACCGGCCCTCCGGAGACGCCGCCGCACGGTTATGTGGCGGGCGCGCAGGAGGCCGACGAGGCGCAGCCGCGTCTGGTCGTGGTCGACAGCGGGACCGGCGCGGTGCGGGTGGTCGACCTCGTCACCGCGGACGTCATCGATCTCGGCCGAGCGGAAGGCGTCGTCCGCGTGACCGCCGATGGGCGCTACGCCTTCTTGTCCGCCCGCGACGGGGTGCGGATCGTGGACGCGGGCGCATGGACGGTCGATCACGGCGATCACGTGCACTACTACCGGGCACCCGTCCGCGATCTGGGCGCCCTCGCCGGTGGCCCGGTGTCGGCCGCGTATGCCGACAGTGCGGTGACCGCACTGGTTTCCGACGCGGGTGGCACAGCGCTGCTGGATCGGTCCGCGCTGGGCGCGGGGTCGCGACACGAGCGCGGCGTGATCGCCGACGGAGCCGCCGTGCCATACGCCGAGCACCTGCTGGTGGCCGTGCCCGCCCGGGACCGGATCGAGGTTCGTGCCCGAGACGGAGCGCCCGCCTCGGTCCTCGCCCAAGAGTGTCCGCGTCCGCATGGCTCGGCGGTGACCAGGCGTGGTGTCGTCTTCGGTTGCGCCGACGGCGCGTTGGTGGTGACGGCCAGGAACGCGGTGTTCAGCGGCGAGAAGATTCCCTATCCGCACGGCATCTCCGACGACGACCGCGCGACCGCGTTCTTCCACCGCGCGGGCAGCGCGACGCTGGTGGCGAAGGCGGGCTCGCGCGGGGTGTGGGTGCTCGACGTCCGGCGCAAGTCCTGGACCGCGGTGGACACCGGTCCGGTGGTCGCGGCGAACACCGCGGGCGAGGGCGCGCCACTGCTGGTCCTCACCGCGGACGGCCTGCTGCACAGTTACGACGCCGTGTCCGGACGGGAGACCGCCGCGGCGCGACCGTTCACCGCGCCGGTACTCGACGGCGCACCCGCGCCGCTGATCCTCGTCGACGAGCACCGCGCCTACCTCAACGATCCCGCGGCGCGAGCGATCCACGAGATCGACTACGCCGACAACCTGCGTGCCGCACGAACCTTCGGCCTCGACATCGTGCCCACGGCGATGGTGGAGACCGGCCGATGAGACGTGCCGCTCACTGGTGCGCGCTGTTCGCCGTCGCCCTGCTCGCGCTCACCGCATGCTCGAATGCCGACGCCGATCGCGACGGAGTCGTCGTCACCACCAACATCCTCGGCGATCTCACCCGTGCCATCGCGGGGGACGCGGTCGAGGTCACCGTGCTCATGCCGGCCAACGCGGACCCGCACTTCTTCGCCCTCTCCGCCCAGCAGGCGGCCCGGCTCGAACGCGCGAACCTGATCGTCTACAACGGTCTCGGCCTCGAGGAGAGTGTGCTGCGCAACGTCGAGGCGGCCGAGAGATCCGGGGTGGCAGGGGTATCCGTCGGCGCGGCGATCGATCCGATCGACTACTCCACGGACGACGCGGACGGCAGGCCGGATCCCCACTTCTGGACCGATCCGCGCCGGGTGCGCAAGGCGGTGGAAGTCATCCGGGACCGGATCATCGAGCAGGTCGACGGCGACGACGCCGCGACCGTGCGCGCCGGAGCCGACCGCTACCTCGCCGAACTCGACCGGCTCGACCGCTGGATGACCGAGCGGTTCGCGACCATCCCCGCCGAGCGGCGGAAGCTGGTCACCAACCACCACGTCTTCGGTTACCTGGCACAGCGATTCGGCTTCGAGGTGGTCGGCGCCGTGATACCGGGCGGGACCACGCTCGCCGCACCGAGCCCGTCGGATCTCTCCGCCCTCGCCGGAGCAATCCGGGCCGCCGGGGTGGGCGCGATCTTCGCCGACTCCTCGCAGCCGGACCGTCTGGCCCGTGTGCTCGCCGAGCAGGCCGGTGTGCACGTGCAGGTGATCTCGCTGTATTCGGAGTCGCTCACCGAACCCGGCGGCGGCGCCGGCACCTACCTGGAAATGATGCGGGCCAACACCGAATCGATCGTGCGCGGCCTGGCCGCTGCCCAGCACCCGAACACCAGATGAAGACGGAGTAACTCATGCCCGTTCGGTCACGAACCACGAAATCGTCGGCCCTGATCGGCCTGCTGACCGTAGTGCTCGCCGGTTGCGGCGCCGACACCGCTTCCGAACATGACGCCCCGCGGATCGCCGAACCCGTCGCGATCACCTACGACGGCGGGATCCACGTACTGGACGGCGCCACGCTCGAACTCGCGGACACGGTCGAACTCGACGGCTTCAACCGGCTCAACCCGGCGGGCGACGACCGCCACCTGATCGTCTCGACGAAAGAAGGCTTCCGCGTCTTCGACGCCGTCGCAGGCGAATTCACCGGCATCGAGTTCTCCGGCCCCCATCCCGGGCACGTGGTCCGGCATGCCGGGCGGACCGTGTTGTTCAGCGACGGCACCGGTGAAGTGGTCGCGTTCGACTCGGCCGATCTCGCCGAAGGCGCGCCGAAGACCACCACCTACCGCGCGGCCGCCCCGCATCACGGCGTCGCGATCGAACTCGCCGACGGTGAACTCGTCCTCACGCTCGGCACCGAGGAGAAACGGACCGGCATCGTGGTACTCGACGAGAACCGCACCGAGAGGGCGCGCAACGAGGATTGCCCCGGCGTACACGGTGAGGCGACCGCCGCGGGCGAGGCCGTGGTGATCGGCTGCGAGAACGGCGTGCTCGTCTACCGCAACGGCGCGATCACCAAGGTCGCCAGCCCGACCGAGTACGGCCGGATCGGCAACCAGGCGGGCAGCGAGACCTCGCCCGTCGTCCTCGGTGACTACAAGCAGGACAGAGACGCCGAACTCGAACGTCCTCAGCGCGTTTCGCTGATCGACACGGCCACCGGCACGTTGCGCCTGGTCGACCTGGGTACCAGCTACACCTTCCGCTCGCTGGCCCGTGGCCCGCACGGCGAAGCCCTGGTCCTCGGCACCGACGGCCGCATTCACGTGATCGATCCCGTCGCGGGCGCCGTCGTGCGTACGATTCCCGTGACGAGCTCCTGGCAAGAGCCGCTGGAATGGCAGAAGCCGCGACCCGCGCTGTTCGTCCGCGGCGACATCGCCTACGTCTCGGACCCCGCCGCGAAGCAAGTCCACCGCGTCGACCTGGGCACCGGAGCGAAGACGGCGAGCGTCACGCTGCCGAACACACCGAATGAAGTGAGCGGAGTGGTCGGGCACTGACGCCCGAGGCGAGGCACCACGCGAACGGCCGTCGCTACTGCGGAGGAGTGCTGTTTCGGGGTCTGGGACGGCTTCGGCGACATCTACGGCGGTTCCTCGGTCGCGGTGGCGCTCAGCGTGGACGAGTCCGCGGAACTCGTGTCCGCGCCCACCGTCGCACCGGCCTTCCCGCCGGGGGAGATCGATGGGCCGCGTCTGCGCATACCCGCGCCGGACTATCTACTGTTCCGGGGGCCGTTCGGCCAGGTAGGGCAGTGGGGACCGGCATCGCGGGCAGCGCCGCGCTGATCGAGGCCTTGCGGGACGACGCGGAACTGGACGTCGAGGAGACCGCGCCGTCGGGCGATCGGCCCTACTGGCGGGAGGGCGCGTGAACGCTGCATAGCCGTCGAGGCGCGATCCCCGGCGCGACCGCCGCTACGGTGGGTTGGCATGGACACTGCTGCGCTCGCCGTGCCGGAGTCGGCGCGCGTTCCTCCGGTGTCGGCGCTGGGCCGCGTCCGGAGGATCGCGAAGGCACAACCGGTGGTCGTCGTGGCCGGATGCCTGGTCGCGGTGCAGCTGGCCGTCCGCTGGTGGGTGGCCGACAGCGGCTTCTTCTATTGGGACGATTTCATCCTGGTCGGCCGGGCGGCCCGCTACGGGCTGTGGTCCACCGATCTGCTGCTGTACGACCACGACGGGCACTTCATGCCGTTGGCCTTCGTCACGGCCTGGGCGGTGAACGCGGTCGCGCCGCTGGTCTGGGCGGGACCGGTGACGGTGCTGCTGCTCATGCAAGTGGGTGCGTCGGTAGCCGTGGTGCGCATGCTGCTGCTCATCGTGGGCCCCCGGTGGCCGCTTCTGATTCCGCTGGTCTTCTATCTGTTCTGCCCCCTGACGATCCCGGCTTTCGCATGGTGGGCCGCCGCTCTCAACGCACTGCCGCTGCAATTCGCCCTCGCCTGGGTGATCGGGGACGCGGTGTCGCTGGTGCGGAGCGGTCGCCGCCGATACGCGCTGTCCGGCGTCGCGGTGCTCGTGGTGGCGTTGCTGTTCTTCGAGAAGTCGGCGGTCGTGCCGTTCGTCGCGTTCGCCGTGACTGCGCTGGTCCGCCATGTGGACGGCGGCGAGTCCCCGATTCGTGTGGTGGCGCGGCGGGGCGCGGCGCTGTGGATCGGATCGTCCGCGGTCCTGGGCTTCTGGACCATCGCCTATCTCGCGGTGGTCGCAGGGCCGGGACTGCCCGACGACTGGGACGAGTTGCGCGACCTGCTGCCCGGCGCGGCCTCCCTGGGGATCGTGCCCGCGCTGTCCGGCGGTCCGTGGGTGTGGGAGCGGTGGCTGCCGTCGACGCCGTGGGCGGATCCCCCCGGCTGGGCGGTGGTAGCGGCCTGGCTGGCGCTGGGCGCGGTGGTGGCGCTGTCGATGCGCACCCGGCAGCGGATCGGGGCGGTGTGGCTGACGGCCGCCGTCTACGTCGTGATCGCTCAGCTGGCCGTCGCGTTGGCTCGTGGCGGACCGAACACCGCGGGGGAGTTGATGCAGTCGCTGCGCTACTTCGCCGACTCGGCGGTGATCGCGGCGGCCGCGGGCGCGCTCATGGTGCGGGCTCGCCCCCGGCCGTCCCGGAATCCGCGGCGCATCGGGCTTCCCGTCCGGCAGCTGACGGTCGCGGTGACAGCGGTGTTCGTCGCGAGCAGTCTCTGGTCCACCTGGACATTCGTGCGATCGTGGCGGGTCGGTCCGTCCGAAACGTATGTCACCAACGTGAAATCGGCACTGCGCGCGTGGGACGGCGCGCCCCTGCTCGAGCAGGAGGTGCCGTGGAACGTGTTGAATCCGATGGCCTATCCGCAGAATCTGACCAGCAGCGTGCTGGCGTCCGTGGCCGCCCCCGGCACGTTCGCGGTCGCGACACCGCACTTGCGGATGATCACCGACGACGGTGCGATCGTCGACGCGGCGGTCTGGTGGAACCGGGCCATCCTCCCCGGACCGGAGCCCGGCTGTGGCTACCGCGTCGACGGAACAAGGCCGGTGTTCCCGCGTCTCGACGGCCCCCTGCTCGCGAACAAGTGGACCGCGCAAATCAATTACGTGGCCAGTCGTGATGGCCGGATCAGCGTCGCCCTGGAACACGGTGAAGCGGTGTCGGCGCCGGTCCGGAAGGGACTGAACACCGTGTTCGTCCGCCTCGTCGGCAGCGGCTCGGCACTGCGAATCTCCGCCGAGACACCGGGGCTAGACCTGTGCCTCGGCGTCGGCCCGGTCGGCGTCGCGTCGTACGACAACTGAGCTCCGACCGGATCGCGGAGACCTCCGCCATTCGATCTACTTCAGCGGCTCCGAAGCCGATCATCTCCGCTGACGGCGGTCTTCCGAGGCGGTTCGTCTCCGCGCATGCGCGCGTCGACAGGTGATTCTCTCCACGATACTGACTAATTCGTCATTTACTCTTGACGACAATTTCATCGTAGCTGATGATTTCATCGAATGCCGTCCGGTGGTGCTGAGAAGCACCGGCGGACCGGTCCGTTTCCCCGTCCGGACGAGTGAGGACTCTCATGACCGATTCCCGATTCCGCAGGAAGACGAGCAGGCGCCGCGCCTTGGGCGGCGTCGTCGCCGGGACGCTCGGCGTGGCCGCGACAGCGGCGATCGCTCGAGCGAACCCGGCGCGCACCGGGCAACCTGCGCCGTCGGGTACCTACCGGATCGACCTGCACGCCCACTTCCTGCCACCGGACTACCGCGCGGCGCTGCTCGACCACGGTCACGTCACCATCGGCGGATACCCGACGCCGGATTGGTCCCCGGAACAGGCGCTGGCGTTCATGGACTACTACGGGATCCAGGCGCAGGCGCTGTCGGTGTCCGACCCCGGCGTGTCGTTCCTGCGTGGCAAGGAGGCGAACGACCTGGCCCGCTACTGCAACACGTATGCCGCAAGGCTGCTGCAAACGCATCCGAAGCGATTCGGCGCCTTCGCGGTGCTGCCGATGCCCGACGTCGCCGCCTCCGTCGCGGAAGCCGTCTACGCGCTGGATGAACTGCACCTCGACGGCGTGGTGCTGCTGTCCGCCTACGACGGCGTCTACCTCGGTGATCCGCGTTTCGAGCCATTGCTGATCGCGCTGAACCAACGCAGCGCCTATGTCTTCGTGCATCCGGCCGCCATCCCCGCCGAGGCCAAACCGAAGCTGCCGCTGCCGGACTTCCTCGAAGAATTCACCTTCGACACCACGCGCGCGGCGACCTTGATGATGGCCACCGGCACGACGCAGCGCTACCCGAACATCCGTTTCCAGCTCGCGCACGCGGGCGGGACACTTCCGTTCCTGTCCCACCGCGTCAGCGTCGCGTCGCAAACGGTGCTCGGCGAACTGTGGCCCGACGATCTGCCCAGGCCGTCGGTGCTCGACACGCAACGCCAGATCGCGAACTTCTACTACGACACCGCGCTCAGCGGATCGGCCGCGGCGATGGCGAGTGTGCTCGCCGTCGGGAAGCGCGAGCACGTCGTCTTCGGTTCCGACTGGCCCTTCAGCGCGCTCACCCTGCCGCAGACCGGCACGCACGATCCGGCCCCCGGACTCAGCGACATCTTCGACGCGGACCAGCGGATGGAGGTCGAGCGGATCAATCCGCTGCGGCAACTGCCCCGCTTGGCCGCGGCGATCGACGCGTGAGCGCCTGCCACTCGCGATCGACGACGCGCAGGGTTTCCCGGCGAAACTCCGGACCACGATTTCGGGATGTCCGCGCGCACGGGTGAAGATAACCAGCAGTTCGCCGAATACGTCCGCGCCGCCGAGCAGTCTTTTGTCCGCCGCGAGAGGAGCCGGTTCCATGGCAGCGAAACCCACGCGGATCCGTACCTGGATCCGACCCCTTGTCGTCGTCACGCTGCTCATGGCGTTGCTATCGGTGATGTATCTCGGGTACGTCGTCAACCCCGAAAAGAATCTGCACGACTTGCCGCTCGCCGTCGTGAACCAGGATGCGGGCGACACACTCGCCGGGAAACCGGCCAACGTGGGCAACCAGATCACCGCGGCGCTCACCGCGAACATCCCGGCCGACAAGGTCGACCTGCGCGTCATCGGCATCACCGAAGCGCAGTTGCTGATGCGCGACGGCAAGATCTACGGCGCGATCGTCATCCCGAGTGATTTCACCAAGCGGCTCGCGATCCTCGGCGCTTCCGGTGTGGTATCCGGAAAGGTCGACCGGCCGGTGATCACCGTGCAGACCAATCCGCGCACCGGCACCTACGCCACACAGATCACGCTGCGTATCGCCGAACAGGCACTGGGCGCGGTCAACACCACGGTCGGACAGCAGCTCACCGCCGCGGTGGACGAACAACTGCGGTCCTCCGGCGGACCCGCGCCGCAGTTGGCCGGAGCCAGCCAGTTGCTGCTGGCCGAGCCGATCGACGTGGTGATCGCGCCGTATCGTCCACTGCCCGAAGGCACCGGCGGCGGGTTGTCGGCCTTCTTCTACACGCTGCTGATCCTGCTGGCCGGATTCACCGGCGCCATGATCATCCACACCATGGTGGACGCTTCGCTCGGATTCACGCCGACCGAGTACGGGCCGTGGTATGTGCACTATCCGCCCACTCCGATCTCCCGGCTGCGCACATTGCTGCTGAAATGGGGCGTGCTCGCCGTCGCCGCGCCGATCGTGTCCGGTGTGTTCCTCGGCGTCGGGACGGCTTTGGACATGCCCATCGACAAAGCCTTGCTGCTGTTCCTCTATTCCACGTTCGCCATCCTCGCCGTGGGCGTCACCGCGCTGTCGATACTCGCCGCCTTCGGCGCTGCGGGCATGCTCGTCAACCTGATCCTGTTCATCGTGCTGGGGTTGCCCTCGGCAGGCGGAACCGTGCCCATCGAGGCGACGCCTACGTACTTCGCCTGGCTGTCCACATTCGAGCCGATGCATCAAGTCTTCCTCGGCATCCGCGCGATCCTGTACTTCGAGGCCAGAGCCGCGGCGGGCCTGGAACGCGGTGTCTGGATGGCGCTACTCGGCCTGGTCATCGGCTTGTGCTCCGGTGCGGCGGTGACGGCGTTCTACGACCGGAAAGGATTGACGCGCACCGCGAATCGCGGCACCACATCCTAGGGCGGCCGGATCTTCTCCGGCGCTCGCTCAGTTCTGCGCGACGGCGGCCTCGGCCGCGGCCTGGGCGCGCGACAACGCTTCCGGCACCGGTATCCGGCCGAGATACATTTCGGCGAAAATCGGGTCGACGGCGCGGAGCGCGGCCGAGAAACCCGGTCCGCCACCAGAGGAGATGCGCGGGCCCCGGAGTACGTCGAAGAAGGGGGAGACCTCCACGCCCTTCCCTGCCCAGTAGTCGCGATAGCGCTGCTGTTCGGACACGACTGCCGGGATGGCGCCGCCGCCCTCGGCCAGGTGGCGGTTGCCCGCGCCGCTGCCGAGCCAGGCCAGCACCCGGCGCACCGCGTCGGGATGCCGGGTGGCCGCGTTACCCGCGACGCCGATCGCGTTGTTCGTGCTCACCCGTCCCGCCGGGCCCGCGGGCAGCAGCGCGACGCCCCACTCGAAGCGGGCCTGTTCGGAGATCTGCGCGAGATTGAATGTCCCGGACTGCAGCAGCGCCAATTTGCCCTGTAGGAAAGCGTTCTTCGCGAAGTCGGGATTGGTGTTGGTGTCCGCGGGCGATGGCGCGAGTCCGTCGGCGATCAACCGCGCCAGATAGTCGAACGCCGCCACGCCCTGCGGGCTGTCGAAGACGAAATTGTCGTGGTCGTCTTGGAAGCGCGCTCCGTTCGAGCCCAGATAGGGCAGTTCGATGGACTGGAAGTCGTGACCCGCGTTGTACGCCCACGGCGCGACCGCCGCCAGTCTGCGCAGCAGCGGGCGCAGTGTGTCGTCGCCGCCGGGACTCCACCGCATCGCGGTCAGCTCGGCGGGATCGATGTGCGCGGCCGCGAGCAGGTCGCGGTTGTAGTACACCGCGGTTCCGGCATCGACGAATTGCGGTACAGCCCAAAGCTTCCCGTCGCGCATGTACTGCGCGACCGCCGAGGGGTCCCAGGCGCTCGCGGCCTCGGGACCGAGCGTCGCCCCGATGTCGAGCAACCGCCCGGCATCGGCGTAGTCCTCGTACAGATTGGTCCAGAACAGATCGTCGGCGGTGCCACCGGCCACGTCCAAGCGGAGTTTCTGCCGATACGACGACCACGGCACCACCGTGATCCGTACTGCGAGGTCCGGATTCGCCCGCTCGAACTCCGCGAGCGAGGCCTGGTAGGCGGGTACGAGACTCTCGTCCCAGATCCGCAACCCCACCACGGTGCGGCCGGACCCGTCGCCGTCACGGCCGAGCCACAGGGCCGCCGCGACCAGCAGTGCCGCGGCGAGTGCGAGGGCGAGCACCACGCGGGTCGATGTCCTCATTTCACCCCCGTCCACGCGATCGAGCGCAGCACCTGCCGCTGGCAGATCACGAACAGCACCACCAGCGGCGCGATGGCCAGCGTCGTGGCCGCCATCACCAGGGTCCACTGCGCGTTGTAGCGGGTCTGCAGATTCGCCGTCGCCACCGTCAGCACCTGCCACGAGCGGCCGCTGCTCGCGACCAGTGGCCACATGAAGTTGTTCCACTGCGAGACGATCGTGATGAGCGTCAAGGTCGCCAGCACCGGCCTGCTCATCGGCACCATGACGTGCACGATGATGTCGAGGGTGTTCGCGCCGTCGAGCCGCGCCGCGCCGATCAGCTCCTGCGGAATCGCCCGAAAGTACTGACGCAGCAAGAAGACCGCGTACGGCGATCCGAACACGAACGGCAGCACCAGCGCCCAGAAGGTGTTCAGCAGGTCCAGGCGCGCGAACATCAGGTACAACGGGATGAGAGTCACCATCGGCGGCACCATCATGGTGCCCAGATACACCCAGAAGAGCGCATCGCGTCCCGGGAAATCGGTACGGGCGAACGCGTATGCCGCCAGCACCGAAGTGATCAATTGGCCGCCGGTGATGAACACCGTCATCAACGCGGTCACCAGCACCGCACGCCCGAACCCGTAGTCCAGTACGGTCCGGAAGTTGTCGGCGGTGACCGGATGCGGCAGGGCCAGCGGCGACCCGGTCGCGAACTGGCCGGGTGTCTTCACGGCGGTGAGCGCGCTGAGCAGCAGGGGCGCCACGGTCAGCAACGCTCCGGCCGAGAGGATCGCGTAGGCGGCCGCCGAACGTAGGCGATCAGAGCTCATAACTGGTCCGATCCCGGAAGTAGCGGTGCTGCGCCACGGTGATCGCGAACATGACCGCGAACACCACGAGCGCCATGACGGCGGCGCGGCCGGGCCGTGCGGCGTCGAATGCCTCGGTGAAGATCCGCATCGCGAGCACATCGGTGCGGTCGCCCGGTCCGCCCTTGGTCAACGCGTACACGGTGTCGAAGGTCTGGAAGGCGGTCAGTACGCCGGTGACCAGTACGAAGAACATGGTGGGCCGCAGCAGCGGCAGGATCAGCCAGCGGATCCGGCGCCAGCCGGTGGCCCCGTCCAGCGCACCGGCGTCGAGGATCTCGCCCGGGATCGCGCGGATTCCGGCCACGAAGAACAGCGCCACGTAACCGAAGTTCGCCCACACGCTCACCGCGGCCACCGACGGCAGCGCCAGCGCCGGATCCGAGAGCCATTCGACGCGCAGGCCGAGTGCGGCGTTGACGGCCCCACCGGTGGGAGCGAACATCCACTGCCACACCACACCCACCGCCACCGGCGCGCACATCCACGGCAGCGCGTACATGACCCGGAGACTCGTCGCGCCGCGCCGCCGGGCCAGCAATGCCGCGACCGCGAAACCCAGCACCGTCTGAGCGGGCACCACGATCGCGGTCAACGCCAGCGTCACCAGCAGGGCGTGGCCGAACGCGGCGTCGCCGAGCACCGACCGCCAGTTGCGCAGTCCGACGAACTCCATCGGTCCCAACAGGTTCCAGCTGTGCAAACTGAGCCAGGCCACCACCAGAATCGGCAGCACCAGGAACGCGCCGACGCCGATCAGGCTCGGCAGCAAGAGAACATAGCTCGTCATGCCGCGACGAGCCCCACGCCGATTCATGTGCTGCGACGTTACCGCCCCCGCCCGCCCCGGCACGGCGGGCGGGGGCGGGTTGTCAGTTGGTCGGGCCGCCCGCCACGTAGATCACCTGGCCGGAAACGAAACCGGCGCCCTCGCTCACCAGGAACGAGGCGGTGTGCGCGATGTCCTCGGGCGTGCCGACGCGCTGCACGGGAATCTGCGTGGCGGCCGCCTTCTGGAAGTCCTCGAAGGAGACGCCGACGCGCGCGGCGGTGGCGGCGGTCATGTCGGTGACGATGAACCCGGGAGCGATGGCGTTGGCCGTGACGCCGAACTTGCCCAGCTCGAACGCCAAGGTCTTGGTGAAGCCCTGCAAACCGGCCTTCGCCGCCGAATAGTTCACCTGGCCGCGATTGCCGAGCGCCGAAGTGCTGGACATGTTGACGACCCGTCCCCACTTCTGCTCGACCATGTGCTTCTGCACCGCGCGGGTGAGCAGGAAGGCGCCGCGCAGGTGCACGTTCAGCACCGCGTCCCAGTCGTCGACGCTCATCTTGAACAGGAGGTTGTCGCGCAGGATGCCCGCGTTGTTCACGACAACGGTCGGTGCCCCCAGCTCGTTCTCCAGCTGCGCGACGGCGGCGGCCACCGACTCCTCGTTCGACACGTCGGCGCCGAGCGCGACGGCTCGGCCGCCCGCCTCGGTGATCGCGCCGACCGTGTCGGCGCAGGCCGCCGCGTCGAGGTCGAGCACGCCGACCCGAAGACCGTCCGCGGCCAAGCGCTTGGCGATCGCCGCGCCGATCCCTCGTGCGGCGCCGGACACTACTGCAACTCGCTCGCCCATGAGCGCGTCCCTTCGTCGATCGGATGTCGGATCGAATCAGTCTTACCGCACCGGTCCGCCGTGCCCGGGAGGCGGATCGGTCGCCGGATCGTCGCCGGGGAATTAGCACCGACCTCGAGCGGAAGGCTTGCCCGGCTCTCGACCCGGATGCTTCGATCGGCACGTGACCGAGCAGAACGAGGTTCCCCGTATCGTCAGCGCCAGCCGTGAGATCAACGCGAATCCCGCGGAGATCTTCGAGCTCATCGCCGATCCCGCCGAGCAGCCGCGCTGGGACGGCAACGACAACTTGGCCGAGGCCGCGGCGGGGCAGCGGGTGCGAGAAGCCGGAGCGGTGTTCAGCACCACCCTGACCAATGGGGCTGTGCGCGACAACCACGTGGTGGAGTTCACCGAGGGCAGCCGCATCGCGTGGCATCCGTCGGAACCGGGCAAGCAGCCGCCCGGCCACCTCTGGCGCTGGGAACTGGAGCCGGTGGGCGAGGGCCGCACCCTGGTCACCCACACCTACGACTGGACATCGCTCACCGACGAGAAGCGTCAGGTCCGGGCGCGCGCTACCACCGCGGACAAGCTGTCGGCCTCCCTCGACCGGCTCGCCGAACTGGCCGAGCAGCAAGCGGTTTCGTCGCAGCGGTAGTCGTCGTCCGGTCGCCGAATATCGTGGCCTCGGAACACCCACGCAGGGCCACCGCGATGCGGCCCAGCCCAGTCGCGCCGGAGCCGTATCGATAACGGTGGTGGGAGCACGCACGATGCGGTGGTTCAGGGCTGAGACACGGCCGGACCGGTGACCCGGCGACACAGGCCGTCGCGGTAGTCGCCGGGCGCACCTCAGCGTGGTGCCTGCTCTCGGGACAGCAGCAAGCCGATGAGGCCGACTTCCTGTCCCTGGGTGCTGATCATGTCGCGGGCGATCTGTTCGACCATGCCTCCGTTCAGCCGGCGATCCGCCGCCTGCGCCATCTGGATGCCGCCGTAGTGGTGGCGCTGCATCAGGCGCAGGAAACCGGTCGCAGCCTCGGCGCCGCGCGCGGCGGCGAGCGCGTCCAGTTCGTCCTGGCTCGCCATGCCTGGCATCGTTCCGTGCGCGGCGGTCGCGTGGTGCTCGTGGTCGGCCTCCGCGTGCATCCACGCCATCGGGTGCGGATTGGTCACCGCGAGCCGGGCCATGCGCAGCCAGCCGAGCATCATGCCGATCTCGGTGCGCTGGGTGTCGGCGATCTGTTGTGCCAGCGCGCGCACCGCCGGGTCGGCCCCGCCGTCTAGTCGCTGGACCAGGAGCAGCGCCTGATTGTGGTGGGCGATCATGTCCTGGACGAAACCGGTTTCGGTGCTGTTCAGCAGCGGTGCGGCGGTGCTGTCCGCGCCGACCACCAACGGCCGCAGCGCCGCGCCCGCCACCAGCAGCAGCACCGCGAAGGCGGCGAGCGTGGCCGCCCCGAGCCACCGGCGGCGGATCATGATCCCGTGGTCGAACGTTGGTCGGCGGGCGGCGTGTACACGTTCCGGTCCACTTCCAGCGCCAAGAAGCCGTTGTCGGCGCAGGTGGTCCAGAGTTGGCTGCCCCGCCATTCCGGCGGCGAGAAGCACCAGTCCGTGGAGAGATCACCGAAGGCGAGCATGCCGCTTCGTTCGCTCGTCGCCTGCGTGAGGTCGAACTGGCCTTGCAGCACCGCCTGCACCACCGCGGGACCGGCCAGCACCGGCGGGCCGATGATCGACGCGAGCGCGTGCGGTGAATTCCAGAGCTCGGTGTTGCGGCCGGTGCGCGCGGGCGGGTTGTAGTAGGCGATCTCCCGGACGGCCGACGGATCCCGGACATCGAACACGCGGATGCCCGAGGAGGTCCAGCTGCACGCCAGCGCCGTGGGATCGGCGGCCCGGTCCGCGGCGCAGTAATGCGTGTCGTAGGCGAACAGCGAGCCGCCCGCGGCGGAAGCCATTGCGGTGTCCTGATTCTCCGGCAGGTTGATCTCGAGTTTGATGGTCTCGACGATGCGCGGCCGGGTGGGTTCGGCGACATCGATGATCTTGACGCCGCCGGATCCGGCCTCGTTGGTGGCGAACACGTACGGCCTGCCGCCATAGGTCACGGGGATGTTGTGCTGGCTGGCCCAGCCGTCGGTCCAGGTGAGGTGCGACAGTTCGCGCACCTGCGGACCGGGATCGCGGCGCTGCACCGCGCCGACGTCCAGAATCATCAGCCCGCCCATGTTGTTCGCCAGGTACATGAGGTTTCCGTCGGGGCTGAACCCGAATCCGTGCATGGACGGACCGGGCAGGCCCTGCCACACCACGTGGGGAGCGGCGGGGTCGGTGAGGTCGACGGCACTGACCAGGCCGGGTGCGACGCCGGAACTCCAGTAGGTGTTGCCGTCAGGGGAGAACCCGCCCTCATGGGCCGTGATCGGCAACGGCATCGCCAGGTCGGTTCCCGGGCCGGGGTTGAGCAGGCGTGGATGCGCGCAATCGGTGAGGTCGTAGACCGACAGCAGGCCCGCACCGGTCAAAGCGGGCACCCCGGTGCCGACGAGCAGTTTTCTCGTCTCGTTGACCTTCAGGCTCTCCCAGGTGCCTGCCAGCATGGCCGGTTCGGTGAGCGTGGCGGTGCGGACGGGGTTCGTGGGATCGGCGACGTCCACTACCTGGACGCCCTCTTCGGGCCCGAGCAGGTCGCCAGGGAAGAACGTGCCGATGTAGGCGCAGTGGTCGAAGGTCACCGAGTTGATGCCGCCGCCGCGGCCGCCATAGGCGCCGAGCCGGGTGACGTTGCAGCTGTAGCCCTGGCCGCTGCGGCCGCTGTCACGGTCGGCGGCGGGAACATCGCCTTGCAAACCTGTTTCGGGGGCCGAACCTGGATTGCAGACGGCGCGTGCGGCCGCGGTCGCGGCTATGGCGCCGACCTCGCGAACCTGCCCGGAGGGATCGGAATCCGTTTGGGCGGCGACGATGCCGAATGGCAGGACAATCGCTGCGGCGCCGACGGTCACGAAGAAGCGCCGGCCCCAGCTGGTGATGGACGAAGTCATGGACGTACCGGCCCTCGGCGGTGAGGGCGCCTTTCCCGTGTGCTCGGTTACAAGTCCGGATGCGGTCTCGGACGGCTGTTGGTCGATCCCGAGCGCGTGCGGTGCGGCCGCCGCGGTGACGGCAGCGTCATCGTGTATCCGGACCACCCGATGCGGCATGGTGGCGTCGAACGAGTGTCGAATCCGGCCTGGCGCAACGGCGTCCCTACTCGCCGAGCCGGGCCGAGCCGACCCTCTCGCCATGCCGGACTGTGTTGTCCGGTTACTCGGTCAGTGTGCGTGAGATCGCCGCGCCGCGTCAATACGGCGCTGCTGTATCCGGTCGGATTCCGGCATCCGTGCCGGGCCCTCCGGCGTGCTGCGGGGCGGTCGGCGATGGTCCGGTAACCTTGCCCGAATGACCTCGCCACGCCGTGTGAACAGGGGGCCGAAGGCGGCGGCCGGCAATCGGGCGGCCTTGATCCAAGCGGCGCGGGAGGTTTTCGCGGACAGTGGCTTCGACGCGCCGTTCAGCTCCATCGCGCGGGCCGCCGGGGTGGGGCAGGGCGTGCTCTACCGGCACTTCCCGACCCGGGAGAGCATCGCGCTCGCGGTGTTCGAGGAGAACATCGAGGGCATCGAGGCGCTGGCGGACGATCCCGCGGTCACCGTGGACGATCTGCTGGCGATCATGGTCGATCAGATCACCACCTCGGCGGCGTTCATCGCGATGATCCATCCCACCAGCACCGACGACATGCGCCTGTTCGAGGTGGCGCGACGGCTGATCACCCTCATCGCGGAGAAGCTGGAGGATCCGCGTCAGCGCGGCACGATCAGCGCCGACATCACCACCGCGGACGTGGTCTTGGCGCTGGCGATGCTGGCGGCCGTGCTGTCGAAGACCGATGCGCAGGCCAAGAAGGAGACCGCCCGGCAGGCATGGGCGTTGCTGGACCGCGCTCTGCGCGGCTGAAGGGGGCGCGTCCGTGTGTGCGGCTGAACCTTCCGGCGAGGGGCGCGGCGATCCATTTCCACTGCCCACATCGGTACCGCTTGGCGGTGGTCGCCCCGAATATCGCGGGCGAGCCTTCAAAGCGTATGCGCTACGGGCCGCGGGGCTCGCCACCGAGGTGGCCGGTCCCGTCGAGGTGTTCCGGACCGGGAGGGCATCGCGCATGCACCCGGGATACGGCGTCGACCTCGTGCCGGCGGGGTAACGTGCCCGCCGACGGACTCGATTGCTCGGGACGCCGCCCGCGGCCGCCGTGGTCGAGCCCTCGGGGCCCGCGCGGATGGCATCCGTTCGGCGGTACCGCGGGTGCGGTGACCTCAGATGCAGAAGCTGATGCTGGCCGGGCCCAGTGGGATATTGAGGCATACCGTGACCGAACCGAGGGCGTCGTTCGTCGGTACGGGTGAAGCCGGCGCGGCGGAGGCTGCCGGGGCGAAAAGGGCCCCGATGGTCAGTGCGAGAGCGGCTGCGGCGATCGCTTGCGTGGCTTTGGTGATCATGGTGATTTCCTTGGCTGAGCGATAGGGCGATCCGAACCCGGCCCGGCAACGTCAATCCGAGTCCGGGGTGACTCTGATCAGATCATCCGCCGGTGCGGTGGTGTAGACAAGCCCTCCTGGCTGCCGTGCCCGCATTGGGAAGGTCGAATTTTGAAGTTAGCCTAACCTTATGAATACCACCGTGGTGGTGCGCGAGCCTGGCAAGCGGATCGTCGGATCACCGAAGCGATCCCGGAAACCGGTACGGCGCAGGCTGATCTCGATCCATCGCTGGTCGGCGCTGATTCTCGGCTCGGTCCTCGTGATCCAGTCGACTTCGGGCGCGATCCTGCTCTACCATGCGGAATTGTTCCGAGCGCAACACGCTTCGTTCTATCGCCACACGGACGCGCCGGCGGTGATCGACGCAGAACAGGCCGTCGCGATGGTGCGTGCCGCCGATCCCGGTTTCGACGTCGGCTGGGTCGGCGGAGACGGCGGCGTGATCGCGATCGGGAACACGAAGTACACCGCCGCCTACTCCGTCGATCCCGCTACCGGACGAATCAACGAGCAAGTGAACCTGACCGACGGCGTTCTCGGCTGGCTGACCAACCTGCACAATTGCGCGTTCGGTTGTGCGCGCTACTCCGGCGCGATCCCGATCCTGGAGAATCAGGCTCCGCTCCTCGGCATCAAATGGGGCGCGGTGATTCTCGGCGCGCTCGGCGTCCTGCTGGTATCGCTCGCGGTGTCCGGCGCGGTCATCTGGTGGCCGTCACTCGCACGGCTGCGCCACGGATTCCGGGTCCGGCTGCGCAAAGGCCGCTTCGCACGGGACCGCGACCTGCACGACGTCATCGGTATTCTCGCGGTGCCGTTCCTGTTGCTGTGGGGCATCACCGGCACCACCATCGAATGGCCTGCCGTGCAACGGGCTTGGCTCGTGGCGACCGGCGGCACCACGACCCTCGAGCGAACCGAGCGGTCTTTCGTGCCGCGGTCGAGCGATGCCCGACGGCCCCCGCTGTCCATCGGCGAGGCCACGGCGATCGCGGATCGGGCCGCGCCGGGCCGACTCGCCTACCTGTTGCTGCCCACGGACGCCGCCCCGTACTACCGCGCCGTCGTCGCCGGGGCCTACTCCCCGCGCGAGCACCGCCTCTTCTACAGCGGTGACGTCATGGTCTACGTGAACGCCCATGACGATTCCGACATCAAGGTGGTCGACGCGAGCCACGACCGGCCGCTGGCGAACACCTTCTACGCCAAAGTCTTCGAGCCCGCCCACTTCGGCTGGCTGGTGAACGGCTGGTGGCGACTGATCTGGCTGGCATTCGGCCTGACACCGCTCGCGCTGGCGATCACGGGCCTGTCGACCTGGCTGTTCCGGCGACGGACCCGGCGCCGCCGCGCTCACGCGACGACGTAGCCGCCGACCCCGGTCACGACGGGAAGTGGATCACCTGGCGGGAGAAGAGCGCTTCGGGCTCGGCGATGTGATTCGCCGCCGCGACGACTCCCACTCTGGTGTCCAGATCCGCAGGACCGTAGTGGTCCTCGCACATCGAGCGCAGCGTGTCGCCCGCGACGCCTCGGCGGCGGTTCATACCGGGCACGACGAGCACGTGGCCGGGAGCCGGTTGGCTGCCCGAGGGCAAGTGGTTGGCCAGTTCGATCATCACGCCGAGATTCGCGTCGCCGTACCAGCGCTCGGCGAGTATCGCCAGGGTTTCGCTTTCGGTCACCGTGTGGTGACCGACATCGGCGAGCTCCGGAATGTGCAGCCACGCGCCGGGCTGGATGGCACGTTGCGCCACGCCGTTGACGACTTCCCAGATCAGCTGGACTCCGGTGTCCTCGGTTCCGTAGTAGCGCTGGGTGATCTGCTTGCGCACCGCGGTGGAGTCGGGCGTGGTGAGGAGGTGGCGCCGCGTGATGTATGGGATCAGGAGCTGTTGTCCGACATCGATCGAATTCGGATCGGCGAGATGGTTCTGGCGCGCGATCGCCGGGAACAGGCTGCCGTCTCCGTACTCCCGATGGGCGATCGCGGAAAGGGTGTCGCCGGGTTGGACTTCGTACTTCTTCATCTCTTCGGCCTTTCTGCACTGCTGACAGCCGGCGCCGCGGACACCGATTCCGGCTTGTCTCGCAGGCGCACCTGCCGTCCACGAACGGTTGTGGCGCTACCGAATGCTCGTCGCGATCGGCCGCGCGATCGTGCGTAGGCGACTACTCGTTTCCGGCGGCGCAGGCCGCGACTCCGCCGGGGCGGCGCCCCGATTACCCGGTTGGTCTCGCCGGATACGCAGGTGGCGCCCGGCCGGTGTGGCCGGGTCGGATGCCGCGACCAGCTTCCCGGGGCGGCTCGGATAAGCCGTTTCCGGGCAGTTCTTTTCGATCGTGTGAAGAAGCTCCGAGGCTGATTCGAGCACTGGGTCAGGGGTAGCACGAAGACGTGGCGCCAAGAGCCACAGTCGGTTTCATCCGCTACCGAAAGGAGCAAGTGATGGCAGACCAGAAGAACCCGGGCCAGTTCGGCAACCGTTCCGACACCGAGGAGCAGGCGCGTCGCGGCGGCCAGGCCAGCACCGGCAGCTTCGGCGAGCGTAACTCGGCCGATCCGAGTGCGGCCGGACGCAAGGGCGCCGAAGCGCAGCCCAACGAAGCGAAGGTGCGCGGCGGACAGCACAGCCACGCCGGTCGCTGACGTCGACCGAACACGGGCCGGGCGGTACAACCGCCCGGCCCGTTTCGTTGTGCGGCGGTCATGATCCAGCGGTGACACGGCAGCGAGATGACTGGGTGACCAACTGTCTATGTGACTAGCTATTTGTGACTGGTTCAGGTGGTGATGGGCGGAGAGAACCTGATGGCACGCCGGATGCCGTTCTATCGGTGAGTCGCTGGTCAAGTGTTCAAATTCGGCGAATATGCTGATCATCTGCGATTCGGCACCGGAGCTGCGCGAGTGTCGATCATGGTGCGATTGGTGCCGGCAAGTTACGGAAAAGTCGGGACAACAAGCGCCCGTTCTTGCTAAGTTAATGACTGTTCTTATCGATGCGACGGCGATGTACGAGTGCTGCCGGTCTTTCGTCGCATCATCACGGCGGCGCTCGGCTCAATGAGGAGTGGCGCAGACATGGATGGACTCAGCAGGCGCAACGCGTTGAAAGCCGGTGGGGTGTTGGGCGCGCTCGGCGCGCTGGCCATGGCGACCCCCGCGCGCGCGGAGCCGTGGACGTGGTCCCCGCAGGGTTCGGTGGCCGGCTCCGGTGAAGGGGCCGATCCGCTCACCGTCTGGGATCCCGAGGCGGATCAGTTGGTCGCCTCTCTGATCGACCGGGGGGAGGTGCCGAGGGTCAACGAGTTGTTGCGCACCTGGACCGCGAACGGGCAGCCTTTGCCGGACGGATTGCCGCCGGATCTGCGCGACTTCATGGAATACGCACGTCAGCTGCCGCCCTGGGCTGATCGCGGAAAGCTGGCCACCGCCGTCGAGTTCAACAAGAAGCGCGGGCTGTATCTCGGCGTGCTCTACGGGCTGGCCAGCGGCATGATGAGCACGGTCATTCCCAAGGAGGCGCGCGCGGTCTACTACTCCAAGGGCGGTCACGACCTGAAGGACCGCATCTTGAAGACCGCCAAGCTCGGTTACGACATCGGGACCGCGAATGCCTACGCGCCCGATGGTGAGATGGTCGTGACCTGCGTGAAGACCCGGCTGGTTCATGCCGCTGTGCGTCACCTGCTGCCGCAGTCCCCGCACTGGGTGTACTCCGCCGAGGAGGACATCCCGATCAGCCAGAACGACCTGATGGTCACCTGGCACAGCCTGCCCACCACCGTGATGAAGCATCTGACCGCGTGGCAGGTGCCGATGCCCGTCGCGGAGTCGGAGGCGTTCCTGCATTCGTGGCAGGTGGGCGCGCACATGCTCGGCATCCGTGACGAATACATTCCGAACTCCTGGGCGGAGGCCGACTCGCAGGCCGCGCAGGTGCTGGATCCGATCCTGGCGCCGACCCCGGAGGGCGCCAAGCTGGCCGACCGGCTGCTGCGCCTCGGGGCGAACCTCGACTTCGCCGTCCTCACCAAACCGGTGCTCGGCGCCTTCACCCGCTTCCTGCTCGGCGACAAGATCGCCGACGGGCTGGCCATCGCCAGGGAGCCGGTCTGGGACCCGCTGCTGCGGGTGAGCTGGGGGCCTTTCATCGCCGTGCGTGAAGGTCTGCTGCCCGTGGTGCCGCTCGCGCCGGATGCCTACTGGCTATTCGACGAATTCCTCCGCAGGGCGGCGCTGCTCTATCTGGCGGAACTGCGGATGCCGATCAGTATCGAGATCCCCACCATGAACCGGGACATGAGCCAGCCGCCGCGCTGAGCCTTCCGGACGCCGATGCGCTCTCGAAGCCTCCTGGAGTGCATCGGCGATAGCTGGTAAGTTACTGGTTGTTCTTTGCGGTAGATCGCCGAAATGAACCGTCACCTCGTCTTAACTGCGCTGGTGTGCGCGCGATCGAAGGGTTGATCTCGGCCTAAGTTACGAGGAGTTCTGGAACTTGAGCCATAGGACGCTCGGCCCTCCACATGGCTTGACCGCGCTGCGACCGATGTCTGGAGGTGGCGCGGAGGATGCCGTACCGACAACACACCGGACAGTGCGGTGGACATGACGAACCCGCAGCATATCCAGCACATCCACATCGAATCCGGCGCCCTTGTCCTGGACTACCGGGCGTGCGCGGAACACGCCCGGAGTCTGGCCGCCGACTTGGCGCACAGTCATCCGGACCTGATCGTCACGATCGATGACGATGTCCACGTCGAGTTGCCCGAGCTGCCCTGCGGCGGTCTGTGGCGGTGATCGGCGCCCGGGCTCGAGTAGATTGACGATGATCTGACCCACGACGAGGGAGCGTCGGCCCATGACAGCGATTCGCCATGAGATCGTGATCGACGCTTCGCCGCGCCACATCTGGGATGTCGTGCGTGATGTCGGCGCCGTGCATCGGCGCCTGCTGCCCGGCCGGGTCGTCGACACCCGCCTCGAGGGAGCGCGGCGTTGGCTGACTTTCCCGGACGGGCATGTGATCCGTGAACTGATCGTCTCCATCGATGACGAGGCCCGCCGCTTGGCGTACTCGGTCGTCGAAGGCGCCAGGCCCGCGCTGGACTATCACCACGCTTCGTTCGAGGTTCGCGCCGAGGGGGAGCGCGGCAGGCTGATCTGGATCACCGACGTCTTGCCGGAGTCGGCCGCGCCGGAAGTGCGGATTCGTACCGAATACGGCCTCGCGGAGATGAAGCAGGCGATCGAGGCCGCGGCGGCCGAGTCGTAAGGGATCGGAAGGTGTCGGACATGTGGCAGGGCACCGCGACGCTGTACCCGGGCAGATTGTTGTACACGGGGCGGCTCGGGAGCGCGCACCGCCACCATCATGCCGCCGCGCAATTGATCTTCAGCGCCAACGGCTCCGTCGGTCTGCGCGACGACGCCGGCCGCCGCTGGGCCGGGCGAGCGGCGCTGATCCCTCCCGGTGTGCCGCACGAAACCACCGGCACGGCAACGGGATTGCTCGTCTTCGCGGACGCGCAGTCGCCCCTCGGGCGCGCGCTGACCGATTGTGTGCAGCGCACCGGGAGCGCCGTCGACTCGGTCACCGCGTGGTCGCGGGCCGCGCTGCCGCTGCTGGACCTCGACGACGGCGAGCGGGATCCCCGGCAACTGGCGCACGCCGCACTGACGGCCTTGATCGGCGATCCCGCTCCTACTGGCGCTGCCCGGCACCCGGCGCTGCGTCGCGCGCTGGAGCTGCTGCCGGACCTGCTCGACGGCCCGCTGCGTCTGGCCGAGCTCGCCGCCGCGGTCGGACTGTCGGCGAGTCGACTCGGTCATCTGTTCCGTGCCGAGCTCGGGCTGGCGTTCCCGCCGTATGTGCGGTGGGCGCGCCTGCGACAAGCGATGGACCACGCCCGTCGCGGCGGCACGCTCACCGAGGCCGCGCACGCTGCGGGTTTCGCCGACAGCGCGCATCTCACCCGAGTCTGTCGCGAGATGTTCGGGCTCACCCCCTCCGAACTCGCCGGTGCGGTCACCATGGTGCGGCCGTAGCGAATCCGTTCAAGCGCCATCGGGACCGCGGCCCCCACGCTGAACGGCATGCACACCTTGGTTCGCTACGGCTACGTGCCGTTCATGCTCTTGGCGGTCAACGGCGCCGCGCTCGCCGTCATCGCCACCGGCCTCGGCAAATTATGGCTGTTGCCGCTGCTGGTACTCGCGATCGCCGCATCGTTCGCCGCCGAACGGATCCTGCCCTACCACGACGACTGGAACCGCGCCCACGACGACGGTCGGCGCGACACCGCGCACGCCGTGGTCAACGAACTGCTCACCCTCGGCGGCGTGGCCGCACTGCCGCTGATGGCCGCACTGATCCCTTCCGCCGATGTCTGGCCGCACCGATGGCCCTTCCCGATTCAGGTGCTGGTCGCGGTTGTCGTCGCCGATCTCGGCATCACGCTGACCCACTTGGCCAGCCACAAGATTCCCGCGCTGTGGCGGCTGCACGCTGTGCACCACAGCGTCGAACGCGCCTACGGTTTCAACGGCCTGATGAAACATCCCCTGCACCAGACCCTGGAGACCGTCGCCGGAGTCACCCCGCTCGTATTGCTGGGCCTGCCCGCCTCGGTGGCTTCCGCCCTCGCGTTCACCGTCGCGGTGCAACTCCTACTGCAACACTCGAACGTCGACTACCGCGTAGGCCCCCTGCGTACCGTGCTCGCGCTCAACCAGGCACACCGGTTCCACCACTTGAAATGGGCGGGCATCGGCGACGTCAACTTCGGACTGTTCACCTTGTTCTGGGATCACCTGTTGCGCACCTACTCCTACGACCCGGACCGCCGCTTCACCAGCGACGACCTCGGGATGGCCGCCAAGCCCCACTACCCCAGCGGCTATCTCGCCCAACTCGTCGAACCCTTCCGGCCCAGCGGCGCTTGCGGGGCCACGAAACCCGCTCAGCGCTCATTGCCCGCGCGCAGCCAGGCGATGTAGTCGGCGGCCGCGCGTTCGGTGTCGTAGTCGGGCCGGTAGCCGGTGTCCTGCTGGATACGGGTGATATCGAGGTAGTTGCGTTGTCCGGACCCGCCGGTGGGGAGGTCGATCCCGGCGTCTGGGACGACCTTCTCGATCGCGGCGATGACTTCGGCGTTGGTCGTCGCGCGGCCGGAAGCGACGTTGTAGGTGCGGTGATTGAGCCGGTCTGCCAGTTGCAGGAGTGCGATGGCCCGGCCGCAGTCCTTCACGTAGCACAGGTCGATCGCGTCGTCCGCGTAGGCGGGGAAGCGCAGCGACGACAGGTCCGGCGCGGTGCCGCGGGTGGCGGCATGAACGAGCTGAGGGGCCGGGAAGAACGGGTCCGCGGGTCGGCCGCGCGGGCCCCAGATGGCGGAGATGCGGTAATTGACGATCTCGATGCCGGTCGCTCCGGTCAAATGGTCGGCGAGCAGCTCACCGATCTTCTTGAAGCTCGGTATCGGATGGGGTGCGGTCAGCGGAACCGGCATGTCTTCCCGCAGTGGACCCGCACCGGTCAGGCCGGCGTAGACGCCGATCGTGCTCGCGACGCCGACCCGCGCCACGCCCCAGGCCTCGGCGGCTTCGATCACATTGAACAGACTGCCGATCGCCTTCCGTGCGCCATCGATGGGCTCGTCGGAGCCGGGTGGCCAGGGCATCGAACCCGCGAGATGCACGATGCCGGTGATCTTGTGGCGCGTGCCCACGTCGAGCAACGCCGTCAGATCGGTGATGTCGGCCCGCTCCACCGCCACCTGGGCACCGGCGAACTCGGCCGGTACCTCGCCGGTTCGACGCTGGACCAGAACGCAGCCCTCGCCCAGGTCGAGCAGTGCCCGCACCGTGTGGGAGCCGATGAACCCGAGACCTCCGGTGACCAAGATCATCACATGAGCCTTTCTGTAGTCTAGCTGATTATCAGTACTACTGACGATCAGGCTAGCGATAGAATCTGCGGGTGTCTAGGACGGATGGGCCGGGCCCCGAATTGACCAGCCGGTTGGGCTACCTGCTCAAGCACGCGCAGTCGCGGATGGCCGAGCTGAACACGAAAGCGTTGGCGCCGTACGGCATCGACGGGCGCGAGCTCGGCGTGCTGTCCGTCCTCGCGGGCCGTGAACCCACGTCCCAACAGCAGGCGGCGCAGCGGCTGGGCATCGACCGCACCACGATGGTCGCGATGCTGGACACTTTGGAAGGCAAGGGGTTGGTGGCACGTCATCCGGACGCGAACGACCGGCGTCGCAACGTGGTCGAACTGACACATGCCGGACAGGACACTCTTCGCCGGGCCACCAAGGCGAGCGATGCCGCCGAGCGTGAGTTCCTGGCGCAGCTCGGTCCGCAGGCCGCACAGCAACTGCGGAACTCGTTGCGAACCATCGTGACCCATCCCGAGCAAGAGCAGTCCTGACGCTGTGGACCGTATGGGCGGAGAACCGGAGCCGTCGGCAGCCGATGGGCGAATCGCGCCGTTCATACTCGGCTTCCGGCCTACGCGAATCCGCGTAGGAGATCGTGATCGGCTGCGTCGGTCGTCGTAGTCGATCGCGCATCCGGTCCGGAGCGCGAGCGTTCGCGGATGCCGTACGCTCACGGCATGGTTCAGCAGGCGGTGGCACGACGGCTGTCCGCCTGGTTCTCGCGTCGGCCCGCCTGGTTCCCGGATGTCCTGCTGGCGCTGTTCGTCACCGTGATCCAGGTGCAGAGTGCCGCGATACCGGTGCCGCTCGAGCCGGCCTACACGCCGGTGTCGGGTTTCGGATATGTCCTGCTGATCGTCAGCGGCCTGGCGGTCGCCGCCCGCCGCAGGCAGCCGGTCGCGGTGTTCGGCGTGACGGCGCTGGCCAGTCTGATCTATTTCGGTCTCGGCTTCCCCGATCGGCTTTCCTATCTCGGACTCTTCGTCGCCCTGTACACCCTGGCCGCCTACGGCGACGGGCGGCGGACGCTGATGATCGCCGGTGCGGGCATCGCGGTCCTCGCCGTCGGCTGGCTGATCGCCGCGGCGGATATCAAGCCGCTGGTAGCCATCGGCTGGGTGTTCTTCCGGATCGGCGCGTCGGTGATCAGCACGATCCTCGGTGAGTCCGTGCGATCCCGCCGGGTCATCGCCGCCGATGCGCAAGAACGAGCGGAACTGGCCGAACGGTCCCGCGACGAGGAAGCCAGAGCGCGGGTCGACGCCGAACGCCTGCGGATCGCCCGCGAAGTCCACGACACGGTCGCCCACGCGATCGCCATCATCAATGTGCAATCCGGGGTCACCGCACACGTGCTCGACAAGCGACCGGAACAGGCCCGGGAAGCCCTGCGCACCATCGAGCAGACCAGTTCGCGGGCGCTGCGCGAGATGCGCGCGATCCTCGGTGTACTGCGTGACGGCGACGAGCGCGAACCCTACCCGGGGCTCGGCCAGATCGACGAGCTCGTCGGCAAGGCCCGCGATGCCGGGCTCGACATCGCTTTCGCGCAGACTCCCTCGGTCACGCCGCTCCCGAGCGCGGTGGGCAGCGCCGCATATCGCATCGTGCAGGAATCGATCACCAACGTGATCCGGCACGTCGGTCCGACCAGGGTGACCGTGGCGCTCGAACCCGGCATCGACGCCTTGCGGATACGGGTCGCCGACGAGGGTCGTCGCGCCGCCGCACCGGTCCGCACGGATAGCAGCACCACGACCGGACGCGGCATCGTCGGGATGCGCGAACGCTGCCGGCTGCTCGGCGGTGAACTCGACGCGACGCCGCGTCCCGGCGGCGGGTTCGAGGTCACCGCCCGCCTACCCTTGACTCCGGTCGGATCGCGCTCGTGAACGCCACACCACCCATCAAAGTCCTGCTCGCCGACGACGAACGCCTGGTCCGTTCCGGCTTCAAGGTTCTGCTCGACCTGGAAGACGACATCACGGTGGTCGGTGAAGCCACCAACGGCGCGGAAGCCGTCGAACTCGCTCGCGCCACCCGCCCCGACGTGGTCCTGATGGACATCCGCATGCCACGACTGGACGGGATACGCGCCACCGCCCAGATCGCCGCGGCCGCCGGGATGGAGCGGGTCAAGGTGCTCATCCTCACCACCTACGACACCGACGAGAACGTCTTCGACGCCTTGCAGGCGGGCGCGAGCGGGTTCTTGCTCAAGGACGCGGGCCCGGCCGAACTGCTGCACGCCATCCGAGTGATCGCCGCTGGTGACGCACTGCTCGCACCTCGGATCACCCGGCGGCTCATCGGTCAGTTCACCGCGCAGCGCCGGGCAGCCAAGTCCGCCGAGGACCGGCTCGCCGTGCTGACCGACCGTGAGCGCGAAGTCCTGGCGCTGGTGGGACAGGGCATGAGCAACGACGAGATCGGCGCCGCGCTTTTCCTCAGTCCCGCCACCGCACGCACCCATGTGAGCCGCGCGATGGTGAAACTGGGTGCGCGCGACCGAGCGCAGCTCGTCGTGATCGCCTACCAGACCGGGCTGACCGGCTTCACCTCGTAGCGATCAGCGGGTTGACCTCGCTGCCGAGGCGTTCGCGGCCTCTCGAATCACGTTGACTCACAATGCCATAGCACTGGCGAGTACGGTCGCGCGTTCGGCTACGACGACCTGCGCAGCCGATCGCCGTCGGCGTACGCGCGTTCACGTAGACGGCGACTCCCGTCGGCGGAAGCCCAGCTGGTGCCGAGGGCGCGACCATCGACGGCATGATCTTGGATCCCGAACTCGAAGCCTCAGTCGCGTTCTTCCCCCCGGCCGACCTGAGCGACCCCCGCGCCGCCCGAGAGCGCCTCGCCGAGTTGGTCGCCGCCCTTCCGGTACCGGACATCGCGGGCATGTCGATCGAAAATCGCACGGTGCCGGGCGATTTCGACGTACCGGTACGAATCTATCGGCCGGACCGGGCGCAGGGCGCTGCCCTCATCTGGCTGCGCGGCGGCGGATTCGTCATGGGCGATCTGGACACCGAACATCCGTGGGCCGGCCTGCTGGCGGACAACTCCGGTGTGACAGTGATCTCGGTCGGCTACCGCTCGGCCCCCGAACATCCGTTCCCCGCCGCGCACGACGACGTCTACGCGGTTCTGATCTGGACGGCCGAGCACGCGGTCGAGCTCGGCATCGACCCGGCGCGGATCGCGATCGGCGGCCACAGCGCCGGGGCGGGAATCGCGACCGCGGTCGCGTTGCGGGCCCGCGACGAGCAAGGGCCGCCGATCCGCTTCCAACTGCTCAACCAACCCGTCCTCGATGACCGCCAGCTGGCCTGGTCGGCGCGCACTTTCACCGATACGCCGTTCGTGACCCGGGCGAAAGTGGCCCAGATGTGGCAGCACTATCTGGGTTCCGCGCCCGCGACGCCGTACGCCGCTCCGGCGCGGGCGACGGATCTGTCCGGTATGCCTCCCGCCTACATCGCCACCGCCGAGTACTGCCCGAACCGCGACGAGGACATCGAGTACGCGCTGCGCCTGTTGCAAGCGGGCGTGCCGGTCGAGCTGCACCAATGGCCCGGCACGTTCCACGGGTCGCAGGCGATCCTGTCCGCGGATGTGTCCCAGCGCCAGAGCGCCGAATTCGCCGCCGCGCTGCGCCGCGCGCTGCACCCCGCGACCGGCTCGCAAAGCGCGTAGCCGCAAAGGGATTGCGAAGAGGGGAGAACGATGACCACCATCGACCTCGCCGAGGCGAGGAAGCAGTCCACACCGCCCCCGTCGGATGCCGATTCCCCGGCGGGAGGAAATGGGACGGGGTTGCTGCGCCCGTACCTGGGCGGTTTCGCCGCCGTCGTCGTCCTGCAGATCATCGGTGCCGTGGCCGGTCTGGCGCCGCTGCTCGCGGTCGTCGAATTGGGTCGAACGCTGTTGTCGCCGGGCCCGATCGATCACGGCCATGTCCGGATGATCGTGATCGCGGGGGCGGCCGGGTTGTTCGTCCGGCTGGTGTTCACGGCCGCGTCGTCCGGCATCGGGCACCTGCTCGACAGCCGGGTGCAACTGTCGCTGCGCCGAAAACTGGCCGCGCGACTGGGGCTGGTGCCGATCGGCTGGTTCTCCCGGCGCAGTTCCGGCGAGTTGTCGAAGATCGTGGGCAAGGACGTCGGCACCGTGCATCCACTCATCGCCCACACCCCCGGCGAACTCGTCGCCGCGTTCGTCGTTCCGCTGGTGTCGTTGACCTACCTGTTCACCGTCGACTGGCGGCTCACGTTGATCACGCTGATACCGGTCGCGCTGGCCGTGGCGCTGGTCCCCTTGATGATGACCCCGGCCCGGCTGCGTGCGCAGCAGGAGTTCGACGCGGGGATGGCGCGGATCGCGAGTGCGACCGTCGAGTTCGTACAGGGCATCTCGGTGGTCAAGGCGTTCGGCGCGGGCGAGCGCGCGCACCGCAGATTCCGCACGGCCGCAAACGATTTCACCGACGCCTTCCTTCGCATGGTGCGGGGTCTAGCCGGACTCGGCGCGGCGATGCAGGTGGTGTTGTCGCCGCCGTTCGTGCTGCTAGTCGTGCTGACCGGTGGTGCGGTCCTGATCACCGGCGGCGCCATGGCCCCGGCTGACCTGCTGCCCTTCCTGCTGCTCGGACTCGGTCTGACCGCACCGGTGGCGGCGCTCGGCCACGGCTTCGACGACTTGCGGGCGGCCCGGCGCGCGGTCGACCGGATCCGGGAGGTCCTCGCGGTGCCGTCGCTGCCGGAACCTTCGCGCCCGGTCGCGCCGCAGGGGCACCGGGTGGAACTGCGGGAGGTGCGATTCGGCTACGACGCCGAGCACGAGGTGCTGCGCGGCATCGACCTGGTCCTGGAGCCGGGGACGGTCACCGCGATCGTCGGGCCGTCGGGCAGCGGAAAATCCACTCTGGTTCAGCTCCTTCCTCGATTCTTCGACCCCACACACGGTTCGGTGCTGCTCGGCGGGGTCGACCTGCGCGAGCTCGGCAGCCGGGCGCTCTATCGGATGGTCTCCTTCGTCTTCCAGGACGTCCGGTTGCTGCGCGCGTCGGTCGCGGACAACATCGCACTGGCGCTACCGCACGCCGACCGCGACGACGTGGTGCGCGCCGCCCGGCTGGCGAACATCCACGATCGGATTCTCGAGCTGCCGCGCGGCTACGACACGGTGCTCGGTGCGGAGGCCGAGCTGTCGGGCGGTGAAGCGCAACGGATCTCGATCGCCCGGGCACTGCTCGCCGATACTCCCGTGCTGGTGCTCGACGAGGCCACCGCCTTCGCCGACCCGCACACCGAGCAGGCGGTGCGCCGAGCCCTGGCGACGCTGGAAGGCGATCGGACGATCCTGGTCGTCGCTCACCGGCTGGAGACCATCGCCGACGCGGACACCGTCGTGCTGCTGGAGAACGGGTCGATCGCCGAGCGCGGCAAGCCCGGCGAATTGCTCTCCCGCAATGGGAAATTCGCCGAATTCTGGCGATCGCACCGGTCCACGCTCACCGAAGAGGTCGAAACCCTCGGTGGCATGCTCCGGCGTGAGCTCGGGCCATGGAGCAGGCAGCGGAGCGTGCCTGCACGACCGCTCGCCGACGAGACATCGCGAGGAGAGGAGCGCCGATGATCCGAATGCTGCTGCGCGTGCTGGGCGACGAGTACGCCCAGCCCGTACGACGCACCGTGGCCCTAATGACGGCGACCTCGGTAGCGGAAGGTTTGTCCTACGCACTTCTGGTTCCGGTGCTGCGAGCGCTGTTCGGGAGCACGCCCACGGACGCCTGGCCGTGGCTGCTCGCGTTCGGGGCGGCGATCGCGTGCTACGCGGCGCTGCGCTATCGCAGCGATCTGTCCGGCTTCCTCGTGGGGACCACGTTGCTGCGCGGTGTCTACCACCGTTTCGGTGATCGCCTGGCCCGGCTGCCGCTCGGCTGGTTCACCGCCGGTCGCGTCGGAGAGGTATCGGTGCTCGCCAGCGAGGGTGTGCTGCAGGCGATGAGCGTGATCGCGCATCTGCTGGCGCCGACGATCGCCGCCGCTGTGACTCCGCTGACGATCGTCGCCGTGCTGCTCGCCTTCGATTGGCACATGGGGCTGGCCGCGCTGGCCGCCGTGCCGATCGTGGCGGCGATCCAGATCTGGACGGGACGTTCGATGGCCGCCGCCGACGCCGAACGCGTCGAACGCACCAAGGAGGCAACCGGGCGAGTCGTCGAGTATCTCCAGGCACAGCCGGTCCTGCGAGCCGGTGGCCGAACCACCGAGCGATTCCGGCTGCTCGACGAGGCGCTGTCGGGACTGGAGCGGGCGTCCCGCCGTGCCGTGCTGTCGGCGCTGCCAGGCATCGTGGGGCTGACGCTCACGGTCCAGGCGATGTTCACCGTGCTGCTGGCCCTTGGCGCCTACCTCGCGCTCGGCGGGAACGTCGGCGCGGCGCAGATGGTGGCGATGCTGGTGCTGGTGGCCCGCTGCGCGGATCCGCTGCTGTCGCTCTCGGAGATCGGCGGCAAACTCCGCAGCGCGCGTACCGTGCTGGGCGGGCTCGACACCGTGTTGCGCACCGAGCCGCTGCCGGAACCTCGCGAACCGATCCGGCCGGTGGGCAACGACCTGGCGTTCGAGTCCGTCGCCTTCCGGCACGGCGGTCGTACCGTGATCGACGACGTGTCGCTGTCGGTACCCGAGGGACAGCGGGTCGCCATCGTCGGACCGTCGGGTGCGGGCAAGAGCACACTGCTGCAACTGCTCGCACGGTTCTACGACGTGGACGACGGCGCCGTGCGCGTCGGCGGCGTAGACGTGCGCGCGATCAGCACCGAAGTATTGATGGAACGGATCGCCGTCGTCTTCCAGAACGTCTATCTGTTCGACGGCACGATCGAGGAGAACGTGCGTCTGGGCCGTCCCGACGCCACCGAATCCGAGGTGCGCGCGGCGGCGACCGCGGCGGGGTTGGACGAAGTCATCGATCGGCTGCCCGGCGGATGGGCGACGAACGTCGGCGAGGGCGGCGCACTGTTGTCGGGCGGTGAGCGCCAACGCGTCTCGATCGCGCGAGCTCTGCTGAAGAACGCGCCGATCGTCCTCCTGGACGAGGTGACCTCCGCGCTGGACCCGGTGAACGAGGCCGCCGTCCACGAGGGCATCGAACGGCTGATGGCGGGCCGGACGGTGGTGATGGTCGCGCACCGGCTGCGGACCGTCCGGCGGGCCGACCACATCGTCTTCCTGGACGACGGCCGGATCGTGGAAGAGGGCAGCCACGACGAGCTGCTGCGTCTCGGTGGCCGCTACGCCGACTTCTGGGCGTTGTCCATGGCGACCGTGGCAACCGAATGAACCGCGATGTCGATCACGGGGTGCTCTCGTGCTTCTCGAGCCAGTCCCGGTAGTGCGTAGCGGCCAGACGGGCGTCCGGGCCCGCCGTGAGAACGTCGCCGGGAACGTCCGCGAACATGCCCGCGGTGTCGTCGGTGACGACGGTCCGGCTGTCGCGGCGAGCGGCCAGGGTGAGCCTGCCGAGGTCGTCGAGGCGGAAGACCTCCGGACCGGCGACATTGCGGACCCCGCCCAGCGGAGCGCCGGTGGCGACCTCGACGACCGCGTCGACCACGTCCGCGGCGGCCATCGGCTGGATCGGGGTGGCGGGCAGGCGGACGGTGTCGTCGTCGGAGGTCCAGGACAGCACCGCGTCCATGAACTCGAAGAACTGGGTGGCGCGCACGATGGAGTACGGCGTTGGGCCCAGCCGCAGCAGGTCTTCCTGCAAGCTCTTGGCCCGGTAGTAGTCCAGGCCGGGCACCTGGTCGACGCCCACGATGGACAGCACGACCTGATGCCCGACACCCGCTTTCTCCCCGGCATCCAGCAGGTTGCGCATGGAGATGCGGAAGAAATCCACCGACGCCTCGTCGAAGGTCGGCGAGTTCGCCAGGTCGATGACGACCTCGGCCCCCTCCAGCGCCCGGTCCAGGCCCTCTCCGGTGATCACGTCGACACCGGTGGACATCGACGCGGGCACGGCCTCGTGCCCGGCCGCGGCCAGCTTCCGCACCACCTGCGAGCCGATCCGCCCGGTACCGCCGATGACTGTCAGTTTCATGGTTCTCGCCTTTCCCGGCGTGCCACCGGGCGAGCCCGCGATTCATGGAACCGTTATCGGTTCGTTCCGGTCTCGGTACCACGCCGCCCGCTCTCGCCACGGGCATCGGTCCTCGGTCCCGGTGTCGATCGCTCGGGACAGGTGGCCGTCGTACACCGTTCTCCCGCAACACCGTTTCGTCGCACTGATGTAAGAGCGGCGACAGCCCCTGTAGGGGTGTTGGTGGGGCAGGTCGTGCACGCTCGGTTTCCGGAGAAGACCGGAGAGGTGACCGGGGGCGAGATGACCGAACGGCGCACCGGTGGCGCTGTCCACGCGCAGCGGCGCGACGACGGACGGCTTATCGGATCGTGGTTGACCGCCACGGCGGTCGTGCTGAATATCGCCCAGCTCTTCGGGCTCCCGCTACTGATTTCCGGCGACCCCGCATGGGGCTGGGCCCTGCTGCCGTTGGTACTGCTGACGACGACATTCTGGTCGGTGATCCACGAGGCCGTGCACGGCAATCTGCACCACCCGCGGTCTCGCAACGACCGGTACGGGCGCGTGCTCGCCGTGCTGTACGGGTCGCCGTTCGCGCTGCTCAAAGCCGGTCACCTGCTGCACCACCGCTACAACCGGACTCGGGAGCGGGCCGAGGTCTACGACCCGGCGAGTTCCACCTGGGCGAAGGTCGCGCCCGGGTACTACCTGCGGCTGTTCGGCGGGCTATATCTGCTCGAGGTGGCGGCGATCATGCTGGCGGCGTTGCCCGTCGCGGCGGTGCACGGGCTCGCCCGGGCGGTGGACGGGCCGGACACGGTGGCGGGGCCGCTGCTCGAACGCCTCGCGCGACCCGAAGTGTTCCGGCAGTTCCGCGTCGACGCGGCCGCCGTCGTGGGGCTACACGGTGCGGCGTTCGCCGCCTACGGTCCGCACTGGTGGATGTTGCTCGCGGCGCTGGCCGGGCGCGGCGTGATCGTCTCGCTGTCGGACAACGCCTATCACTACGGCACCGATCTCGACGAGCCGCTCGAGGCGCTGAACCTGAAACTGTCCGCGCCACTGGAAGTACTGGCGCTGAGCTTCAACCTGCACGGCGTGCATCACCTGCGCCCCGGCCTGCGCTGGTACGAACTCCGGCCCGCCTTCGACGCCGAGGGCGGCCGACACGACATCGGCTGGTTCCGCGCGGTGGCCCGCCAGATACGCGGCCCCGTTCGGCTCACCGATCGCTGACTGCCGCTTGTTGCGGACACGTCCCCGCCGCTGGCCCTCCGACATTGAATACACCGCAGTGAGTCGAGCCTTCATCAAAGGCCAAGCGAATCTGATCGCGCGCAGCATGAATCGATCGATGGACATCGAAAACTCGTTTTCCGCAGCAGCGTTCGTTTCCCGTGCGACTACGACGCCGAACCGTTCCCCGACAACCACCTCTTCCTGCCCGAGATCTATCGAGCGGACCCGGAAGTGTTTCCGTGAGAACGGCTGCCGGTGTGGCTGGCCGCCCATATCGGGCATGCCGATCGGCAATCGCGGCCCGCCGACACGGCGGCCAGGGCCGAGCCGGGCGTGGCAGTGGTGGAGGAGGGTGTGCCTGCGCTGCCGTTGTTGCTGGCGCGCTGGGCGGTGCTGTCCGCGGCATTCGTGGCAGTGGGCTCCCCGTGGGGCCCGAGAGTCTTACCAGCGCTCGGGTTGTTCGAGGGAGCCGAGCGCAGCGGCTCCTCACTCCGGATCGTGCCCGGCGACCGGGCCGTGCTCTCCGGTGGCGTGTGGAACGATCCCGTCCTCGACGCCGTCTACAACCCGGGGCGCCGATGCCGGACCCTCCCCTTCGTCAGCGGCACAGCGCCGTCTCCCGCTCCATGCGGGACAGCTTCTCGGGATTGCGCACGGCGTAGAGGCCGGTGACGAGGCCGTCGTCGATGCGAAGCGCCAGGACGGTGTCGATCTCGCCGTCGCGCCGCAAGATCAGTGCCGGATATCCGTTGACCTGCGCGGGCTGCCTCGACACCGCGGCGAGCCTGCCCAGCCCGGCCGCCAGTATCCTGGCCACGCTGTCGGCTCCGAGGACGGGCGCGAGGGTGGCCTGCACGACGCCGCCGCCGTCACCGAGCAGGACGACGTCCGGCGCGAGGATGTCGAGCAGATGCTGTAGATCGCCCGTTTCGGTCGCTCGCTGGAACGCCTCGAGTGCGCTGCGGGTCTCGGCGGGCGAAACGACTCCGCGCGGTCGGCGTGCCGCGACGTGCGCCCTGGCCCGGTACGCGAGCTGGCGGACCGCGCCGGGGCTCTTGTCGACGGCTTCGGCGATCTCGTCGTAGCTCAGATCGAATACCTCGCGCAGTACGAAGACCGCTCGCTCGATCGGCGTCAACGTCTCCAGCACGAGCAGCATGGCCATCGACACGCTGTCGGCGAGCTCGACGTCCTCGGCCACGTCGGGCGCGGTGAGCAGCGGCTCGGGCAACCACGGGCCGACGTAGGACTCCTTGCGCCGCCCCAGTGTCCGCAACCGGTCGAGCGACTGGCGGGTGACGATCCGCACCAGGTACGCGCGCTGATCCTGGACGGTGCCGAGGTCGACGCCCGCCCACCGCAGCCAGGTCTCCTGCAGCACGTCCTCGGCGTCGGCGGCCGAGCCGAGCATCTCGTAGGCGACGGTGAACAGCAGATTCCGGTGGTTGACGAACGCCGCGGTAGCCGGGGCGGGGTGGTGATCGCCTGGCGTCTTCTGCGATGTGTCGGCCATGAAGTGGCTCCTGTTCCCTCTCGGCTGTGTCACCCATCAGACGCCTGTCCCGGCCGTCTCGTAACACCGATACGCAGTGGCGCAGGTCACTTCGGTGCGCTGTTACGAGGCTCGGGCAGCCGACGTCTGGTGTTCGTTCAGTGCACAGCACACGACATCACGAGTGAGGACCACGTCATGGGACCCCGTATCAATCTCAACGACAGCGAGATCGGCGCCAAGATCGGCAAGCGGTTCGCGAACACCAGTCTGGCGATCCTGCAGTCGACGGTGCCGAAGGCCACGATGGAGCTGATGGAGCTGCGCGCAAGCCAGATCAACGGCTGCGGTTGGTGCACCGACGTGCACACCAAGGACCTGACGGCCGCCGGTGAAGCCGCGGTCCGCATCAACCTGGTCGCCGCCTGGCGCGAGTCCAGCGTGTTCACCGAGGCCGAACGGGCCGCGCTGGCGCTGGCCGAGGAGGGTACCCGGCTCGCCGACGCCTACCGAGGCGTCTCCTACGAGACCTGGGCCGAGGTGCGCGAGCACTACGACGACGACCAGATCGCCGCGCTGGTCTACCTGGTCGCCATGATCAACGCTTCCAACCGGCTCGGCGTGATCACGCGCATGCCGGGAGGTTCCTATCAGCCCGGCATGTTCGACGCCATCACGAACTGATCGGCGGGTGCGATCCGGGCCTCCGGCAGGAGTCATCGGAGTGGCGGTCCGGCCTCGCGCTCGCCTTGTGGGTGGGCATGATCCAGCTGCTGCGGCGGTCGGCGGGGTCGGTCTCGCGTTCGATCATTCCCAGTTCGGTCAGGTGGCGCAGCGCGGTGCTGACGTTGCTGGGTCGCATGCCGGTCACCGCGGCCAGGTGCCCGGGAACGGTACCCGGCTCGTGCACGATCACCCGGAGTACTTCGGCCTGTGCCTGGGTTACTCGGCTTCAGTCGTCCTCGGGAGCGGCGATCGTGAGGACCGCGTCGGCGATATGCGGGTTGCGTTCGAGTTCGCGCTCGAGCGCGCGCAGCGTGAGGGCGATGCTCGACTCGGCCGGGTCGCCGACCAGGTCGACGCTCGCGACGAGGAAGACCTGCCGAGGGCCGACGTATTCCAGGCGCACGAAGCGCACCGAGGCCACTTCGGGCATCTCCTCGATGGCGGGCCGCCGCGGCGGCGCGGAGTTCGGGCGAGGCGGGCTCACCGGTCAGGAAGCGCCGGTTACGGTCGATGAGCACTACGGCGATCACCCCGAGCAGCACGCCGACGAGCACCGATCCGAGTGCGTCCCAGGCCGCCGCGCCGGTGAGCTGGTGCAGCCCCATTCCCGCGAAGGCGATGACGATGCCGATCAGTGCGGCGCTGTCCTCCGCGAAAACCGCGCGCAAAGTCGGATCGGAGGTCTTCAGTACGTACTCGAGGATGTCTTGATCGAAGCTCTCCGCCTCGCCGCCGAGTTGCCGCGTGGCCTGTAGCCACGAGGTTCCCTCCAAGACGAAGGCGATTCCGAGCACGAGGTAGGCGATCGCGTAATCCTGTCCACCTCGACCTTCGTGCAGCAGTTCGGTGATCCCGTGCCACACCGACACCGCGGCGCCCGCGACGAACAGTCCCACCGCCGCCAGCAACGACCAGACATACGCCTCGCGTCCGTACCCGAGGGGTCGTTTCGCGTCCGCGGTGCGAGCGCTTCGACGGTTGGCCACGAGCAGGAAGATCTGGTTGCCGGTGTCCGCCCAGGAATGTGCGGCTTCGGCGACCATGGACGCCGAGCCGGACAGCGTCGCGGCGACCGTTTTGGCCACCGCCACCGCGACGTTCGCGCCGAAGGCGACGATCACCGTGCGAGTGCTCTCCCCACCGGCGGTGGGTGCGGATCTCTCGTCGTGGAAAGCGTTCGCTCGCTCCATCTACGCCAGTGTGGCACGACCCCGCCGACTCTGTTTGCCGCACCATGTGTGGGGTATGCGCGGGTCGTGATCAGGCACGACCGCATAGCCGAACCCTGGGGCCACCGGACGCCGTACGAACCGGGAAAGCCGTGGCCCGCCCGCGTGGACATGCATCTGGCGGACGGAGTTCGGGAGCAGGACGTCGACGAGTGGGTACAGTCGGCGTCGATCCTGCACAGCAACGGTGATGCGCTGGACATCGCCGTCAAGGACGGCGGCATCGTCGGGGTCCGTGGACGCGCGGGAGACCGGGTCAATCACGGTCGGCTCGGCCCGAAAGACCTGTTCGGATGGCAGGCGAACGCGTCACCCGACCGGCTGACCAGGCCGCTGATCCGTGTCGGCGGGCGCTTGGTCGAGACCGACTGGGACACGGCGATGAACCGCGTCGTCCAGCGCAGCAAGGAGCTGCTCGCCGAGCAGGGGCCCAGTGCGCTGGGTTTCTACACCAGCGGGCAGCTGTTCCTGGAGGAGTACTACACCCTCGGTGTGATCGCGCACGGGGCGATCGGCACCAACCATCTCGACGGCAACACGCGGTTGTGCACCGCCACCGCGGCCCAGGCACTCAAAGAGTCGTTCGCCAGTGACGGCCAGCCCGGCAGCTACACCGATGTCGACCACGCCGACGTCATCGCGTTGTTCGGACACAACGTCGCCGAAACCCAGACCGTCCTGTGGACACGCATGCTCGACCGCCTGGCCGGAGCGCAACCCCCGGCGTTGCTGTGCGTCGATCCGCGCCCGACGCCCGTAGCCAAGGCCGCGACCGTGCATCTGGCTCCGCTGCCGGGAACGAATGTCGCGCTGATGAACGGATTGCTGCGCGAGATCATCGAGCACGACTGGATCGACCGCGACTACATCGACGCCCACGCCGTCGGATTCGACGAATTGGCCTCGACGGTGGCCGCCTACACCCCGGAGCGGGTGGCCGAGATCTGCGGCGTCGCCGCCGCGGACGTGCGCAGGGCGGCCGAGTTGGTGGGCACCGCGCGACGACTGCTATCGACCGTGTTGCAGGGCTTCTACCAATCCCACCAGGCGACGGCGGCTGCGGTGCAGGTCAACAACATTCACATCCTGCGCGGGATGCTCGGCAAGCCGGGGTGCGGGATATTGCAGATGAACGGCCAACCCACCGCCGAGAACACCCGGGAGTGCGGGGCGGACGGCGACTTGGCCGGTTTCCGCAATTGGGCCAACGACGAGCACGTCGCCGAATTGGCGAAGCTGTGGAACATCGAGACGCACCGGATCCCGCACTACGCGCCCCCGACGCACGCGATGCAGATCTTCCGCTACGCGGAGCAGGGCACGATTCGAATGCTGTGGATCAGCGCCACCAATCCGGCGGTGTCACTGCCGCAATTGGGCCGCATCCGGTCCATTCTCGCTCAGGAGAGACTGTTTCTGGTGGTGCAGGATCTGTTCCGGACCGAAACCGCCGAACTCGCCGACGTCGTCCTTCCCGCGGCGACCTGGGGCGAGAAGACCGGCACCTTCACCAACGCCGATCGGACCGTGCACATCTCCGACAAAGCGATCGACCCACCCGGTCAGGCGCGAGCGGACCTGGACATCTTCCTCGACTACGCCCGGCGCATGGACTTCCGGGACAAAGACGGCGACCCATTGCCGCCGTGGCGCGACCCGGAATCGGCGTTCGAGGCTTGGAAGAAGTGCAGTGCCGGGCGGCCCTGCGACTACACCGGGATCACCTACGAACGCCTGCGTGGCGGCAGCGGCATCCAATGGCCCTGCAACGACGAGCATCCCGACGGGGCCGAGCGACTGTATGAAAACGGCGAGTTCTTCGCTTCCCCGCAGTACTGCGAAAGCTACGGCAAGGACCTGGTCACGGGAACGCCGGTGGAACCGACCGAGTATCGCGCGCTCAATCCCGATGGCAAGGCGATCATCAAGGCCGCCCGCTATGTTCCGCCGCACGAGCAGCCCGGCGACGACTATCCCTTCGCCCTGATCACCGGCCGCACCCTCTACCACTTCCACACTCGCACCAAGACGGCGCGTGCGCCGCAGTTGCAGGCGGCCGCCCCGCAGGTGTGGGTGGAACTGTCTACCGAGGACGCGACGAAACTCGGCGTGGCCGAAGGCGATATGGTGCGGATCTCCTCGCCACGCGGCGCGATCCGGGCACGGGCGCGGATCACCGGCATTCGCACCGGCGTGCTGTTCGTGCCGTTCCACTACGGCTACTGGGACGAGCCCGCCGCTGAGCGCGAGCGGGCAGCCAACGAAATGACCATCACCGACTGGGATCCCGCCTCGAAACAGCCGATCTTCAAGACCGCCGCCGCCGAGCTCGAACGGCTCGCGGGCGCCGACGGGCACCCGGCGCCTGCTCCCACCGCCACCGCGTCCGCGCCGATCACGTCGGGGATCGCCGCCACCGTGGGCGGGACCGCGGCACTCGACGACGAACTGCTCGAGGTCCCGAACCGATGAAACTCCGCATCGCGCTGCGCGAATTGCACCGATCCGAGCGCAAACTCGCCCGGGAATTGTCCGCGATCTCCGCACGCCACGTCACCGAACACGAAATCCGGCACGTGGCGTTGGACATTCGGCGCTGGTCCCTCGACCACATCGCCGACCTTGCCGACGCGGGCCGCCGATACGGGCTGAAGCTTCGCCCCGAGCCCCGCACCGACGCCCTCGGCGCGGGTCTGCAGGAACGTCTGAGCGCCCGGTTGGGCCGTCGGCCGGAACCGGCCCTGCTTCTGCTCGCCGATCTGCGCCGTCTGCACCGCGTCGCGGCGGGCGTGTCCCTCGACTGGGAACTGCTGGCCCAAGGAGCCCAAGCGGCACAGGACCTCGAATTGGTCGACCTCTGTCAGCGCTGCCACCCGCAAACGCTGCGGCAACTGCGCTGGGCGAACGGGATGCTGAAGACACTGTCGCCGCAGGCATTAGTGAGCTGACGACCGCACGGCCGCTCATCTGTCACCAGTCCACGGGAGCTTCCAACGCCGTGAAGCCACCGCGCTGCGGTTTTGGTTGTGCTATCAACTTTGGTTCCCCATCGGCGTTCTCGCACTTACAATGGGCCAACATATAACGGCACGTTATATAGGTGCACGGTGGTGAGACTGGGTCGGCGGTTCCTCCCACCTCGACGATGGGATTCGACATGGTCGGGAGTTCAGCAGAACCGTCGGACTGGTCCGTCGAGCGCAAGGGCGCCGAATGGGTCGCGGACGAGGAACGTCGAGGCAAGCCACGCGCCTTGTTCTGGCCGTGGGCGGGCACCAGCTGCAATGTGGTCCTGGTGTCGTTCGGTCCGTATGTCACCGCGCTCGGCCTGGACTGGCATGTGGCGGCGCTGGCCGCCGCGGTGGGCGCGGTGCTCTCCTTCCTCCTGCTCGGCCTGGTGTCGCTGGCCGGGCAGCAAGGGGGAGCGGCGACCATGGTGGCCGGCCGCGCCGCGTTCGGATTCCACGGCAACAAGATTCCGGCACTGCTGAGCTACCTGGCGTTGGTCGGATGGGAGACCTTCTCGGCGGTGCTGGCGACCCTCGCGGCCCGCACGGTGGCACACCGGCTCGACCCGGATATGGACACCGCGCCGCTCATGGTCGTCACTCTCGTCACTGTCATCGTGGTGACCACGGTGATCGGAATCTACGGCTGTCACGTGATCCTGCGGATCCAGAAGTGGTTCGCCCTCGCATTCACCGCGCTGTCGGTGGTCTATGTAGTGCTGACGCTGCCCAGGATCTCGTTCGCGACGCACGGACAGGTCAGCGTGGGCGCGTTCGTGGGCGGGGTGATGCTGGTCGCCAACACGCTGGGCTTGAGCTGGGTCAACTGCGCGGCCGACTACACCCGCTACCTGCCCCGCGCCGCAGGCAAACGCGCGCTGGTCGGCTGGATCACGTTCGGTGGCACCGCTCCCGCCCTCGTTCTGATGGGACTCGGCACGGTGCTCGCGGCGGGGGATCCGGACATCGCGGCGACGGCGGCCACCGATCCGATCAGCGCGCTGTCGGCCCACTTGCCCACCTGGTTTCTGGTGCCCTACCTGATCCTGGCGCTGGTGGGCTTCGTGTCGGGCTCCATCATCGGCCTCTACTCCTCCGGGCTCGCGCTGCAGACGTTGGGCGTCCGGATATCCCGGCACTACACCGTTCTGATCGACGCGGCCCTGATCGCCGCTGCCGGCGGCTATGTGGCATTCGCGGCCCCCGGGTTCTTCGCTCCGTTCCAGGCGTTCCTGACCACCACCGGTGTGGTGATGGCCGCATGGACCGGAATCTTCGTGGTCGACCTGTGGCAGCGTCGCCGCGTCGGCTACGACCGGACGGCCCTGTACAGCCCGGTCGGCGGCTACGGCAAGGTGAACCGCGTCGGGGTCGGCTGTCTGATCGTCGCGACCATCGCCGGGCTCGGCTTGGTCACCTCGCCCGATCCGCATGTCGGCCCGCTGCTCGGCTACCTGTTCACGCCCGCCGCCCGCGCGGGTGGCCTGGGCAGCAGCAACCTAGGGGTATTCGTCGCGCTGGTCTTGGCGAGCGTGGGATACGCGGCGCTGCATCGGGTAAGTCCGCTCGCGCAGGTGAGCGCGACCGAGCCGCTCGAGGACCGCGAACCGGAACCGGACCGAGTCCCGGTGTAGAAAGAACGCCGTATCGGCTGGTGGTGCGGGCTTTTCGCCGCGACGGTCACACGTGCGCGGCGATCCGCCGATCGATCACCGACAGCGTGAACTCTCCCCATCGAATGTTCTCCTGCTCGAAGGAGATTCCGCGCAGCAGTGTGAGATAGGGGCCGACTCGCTCGGCCTCGGCCAGGTACGCCTGCTCGCTGCGGCCGTCCAGCAACCGGGAACGCAGGCGTTCGTAGCGGGCCAGTTTCGACTTGGACCACTCCAGCTTGTCCGCTACCGCGGCACGCACGGCGGGGGCGTCCTCGACGTCCATGCCCTGCACCTTCACCATCATCTCGTCGCGGATGGCGGTGGGCTTCGCCGGCTTCTCGACGAATTCGTGGAGAGCCGCGCGCCCGGCGGGGGTGATGGCGTGCAGGCGCTTGTTGGGCCTGCGCTCCTGCTGCACGACCCGGGTCTCGATGAGGCCATCGGCCGCCATCCGCTCCAGCTCCTTGTACAGCTGCTGGGGCGTGGCCATCCAGAAGTTGGCCACCGAGGCGTCGAAGCTCTTGGCCAGGTCGTAGCCGGAAGCCTCGCCCTCCAGCAGGGCGGCCAGCACCGCGTTACGTAGCGCCATCGGCTCAGGCTACCACTCGAGAAGATTAATCAAATATCTGTCCTTCGAGCTATGGACAGGTCGACTCGACCTGGATACGGTTCAAGTCACCTATTAAATTTCTTGAGTATAGGAGGTGGGAGATGCACCCCTTCCGCGCAGCCGTGGAAGCTCGTGACGAGGCCGCTATCGAGGCGCTGCTGGCCGACAACGTGGTGTTCACCAGTCCGGTGGCATTCCAGCCGTACCCGGGCAAGGCGATCACCGCGGCCATCCTGCGCGCGGTGATCCGCGTGTTCGAAGATTTCCGCTATGTGCGCGAGATCGCCGACGCGAACGGTCGTGATCACGCGTTCGTGTTCGAGGCCACCGTCGACGGCAAGCGGCTGACCGGCTGCGACTTCCTGCACTTCGACGAGGACGGCAAGATCGACGACTTCATGGTCATGGTGCGTCCGCTCTCGGCGGCACAGGCCCTCTCGGCGCGTATGGGTGAGCAGTTCGAGCGGATCAAGGCCGAGGCCGCCGCGCAGCTCGAGCGGGAAGCCGCCGGAGCGTGAGCGACTACGACGCCATCGTCATCGGCGCGGGCAATGCCGGGCTGACCGCCGCCGCGACCCTCCAGCGCGCGGGCGCGCGAACCCTCCTGCTCGAGCGGCACAATATTCCCGGTGGCTGCGGAACATCCTTTCGCCGTGGACGTTTCGAGTTCGAGGTCGCGTTGCACCAGCTGTCCGGCGTTGGCATCGATGGGCAGCCGATGTCGTTGCGAGAAGGGCTGTTCCAGCAACTCGGCATCGCCGACAAGCTGGAGTTCGTGCAGGAACACGACCTCTATCGTGCCGTGATTCCCGGCCGGCTGGATCTCACCTTGCCCGCGGACTGGGACGGCGCGGTCGCCGCCATCGAGGCCGAGTTCCCCGGCAACCGCGACCGGGCCGCGAAATTCTTCGACCTGATCCGGCAGGTGAGCTTCTGGCAGATCGCCGCCATGCGGAGGATGCCGGTCGAGCAGATCGACCCGGTGCTGTTCGAGTACGGATTGCGGCCGTTGAAGGACGTGCTCGACGAGTTCTTCGATGACGACCGCATCAAGGTCGCGCTGGGCATGTACTGGACCTATCTCGGGCAGCCGCCGTCGAGACTGCGATTCCAGGATCTGGCGCTGACACTGTTCGCCTACTTCGAGTTCAAGCCCTGGCATGTGCGCGGTGGGTCGCAGGCGATGTCCACCGCCATCCTCGACGCCTTCCTCGCCGCGGGGGGCGAAGTGCGGTTCAACACCGGCGTGGAGGCCGTTCTCACCGAATCCGGCCGGGTTCTGGGTGTGCGGCTGGAAGACGGTTCGGAGGTCACCGCTGCCGACGTCGTCTCCAACGCGTCGCTGCCGACCACCTACGGCATGCTCGAAGGCGTCGACGTGCCCGCCGAGGTGCGCAACGATCTGGCCACCAGGCGAATCGGTGTCTCCGGCTTCGTGCTGCACATGGGTCTGGACGCGACTCCGGCCGAATTGAGTTTCACCACCAGCACGACGTTCGTCAACATGGACGCCGACGACGACCGCACCTACCGGGCATGGAAATCGTTCGAGCCCGCGCGGGGCATCTGCGTCAGCTCCTACGATGTCGCGCCGATCGGATTCGCGCCCGCCGGCGCCACGCACGTCAGCCTGATGACGTTGCAGTACGCCGACATCTGGAAGAACATCGCCGCATCGGAGTACGCGCGCACCAAGTTCGCCTACGCCGAAACCCTGCTCGACCTGTGCGAAACCGTCACCCCCGGCATCCGCGACGCCATCGAAGAGGTCGACGTCGCGACACCGTTGACCATGATGCGCTACCTGGGGCATCCGGGCGGCGCGATCTACGGCTACGACCAGGACGCCACCGAAGGCTGGCTGTTCCGCGACAGCGAACGCCGATCCCATGTTCCCGGACTCCATCTGGCCGGCTCCTGGGCCGGGATCGGCGGATTCCAGCCCACCCTGGAGGCCGGTGCGCGCGTCGCCCGCCGTCTCCTGCGCTCCAAAGCCGCCTGATCGGAGGACACTACGTGAAGCACCCACTCGCAGAACGGTTCGACGGGGCGGCGGAGATCCTCGCCGAGATCGATGCCCGCGTCCCCGATACGCGCGACTATTCCGCCGAAACACGCGCAACCATCGACGCCTACCACCCCAAGCGGCTGCGGTTGGTGGTCACCGCGATCATCGAGGAGACCGCCACCGCCAAGACCTTGCGGCTCGAGCGCGCCGACCGGTGCGAGCTGCCGCCCTTCCTGGCGGGCCAGTACGTGAACGTCTTCATCGACGGCACCAGCCGCCCGTTCGCGATCTCCTCCAGCCCGTCCCGGCTGACCCACTACGACCTCACCGTCCGCCGTGTCCCCGGCGGACGCGTCAGCAACCTGCTCGTCGACACCGCCGAGATCGGGCAGGTGCTCACCACCACCGGCCCGATGGGCACCTTCCACCACAACCCGCTTTTTCACGGCAACGACGTGGTGTTCCTCGCGGGCGGTTCGGGCGTGGCTCCGGCTATGAGCATGATTCGTGAGATCGCCGATCTGGGCCTCGATCGCGCCTTCCACCTGATCTACGGCTCCCGCGACGCCTCCGACATCATCTTCGGCGCGGAACTGGACGAGATCGCCGCCACCCACCCCGGCATCGACGTGGACCATGTCATCGCCGAACCCGCCGCCGGCTGGACCGGAGCCACCGGCTTCCTCACCGCGGAAACCATCGACCGGCTGGTGGGCGAACTCGACGGCCGTATGGTCTACGTGTGCGGCCCGCAGGCGCTGTACCCCTACGCCCTCGGGCAGCTCACCGCGCTGGGCCACCCGCGCAAACGCATCCGTTTCGAGGCCAACGGCGCGCCGAGCGATCCCACCGCCCAATCGCACTGGCCCGCCGGTATCGATCCGGCGGAGGAGGTCACCGTCACCGTCGGCAACACCTCCTTCCGCACCCCGCGCAACCGTCCACTACTGGACGCTCTGGAAGACAACGGTATTCGTCCCGAGGCCGCCTGCCGTTCCGGCGAATGCAGCCTGTGCCGGGTGCGGATTCTGAAGGGTGAGGTGCACAACGCCGAGGAGGCGAAACTCCGGCTCTCCGACGCTCGATTCGATTACACCCATTCGTGTGTGGCCTACCCGATCACCGATGTGGAGCTGGGCTTGTGACCTACCGAACCTATGTCGCGCTCGGCGACAGTCAGACCGAGGGCGTCGGCGACGGCGACGACCGGACCGGATTGCGCGGCCTGGCCGACCGCCTCGCCGAACGCCTCGCGCAGGCCGATCCCGGCCTGCTCTACGCCAATCTCGCGGTTCGGGGCAAACTCGCCCGGCAGATCCGCGCCGAGCAACTCGATGCCGCCCTGGCGCTGCGACCGGACCTCGCGACCGTGGTCGCCGGAGTCAACGACCTGCTGCGGCCGAATTTCGACGCCGACGAGGTCGCCGGACACTTGGACGCGATGTTCGCCGCCCTCACCGCCAACGGCGCGGTCGTGGCGACGCTGACCTTCCCCGACCTCGCGCGCATCACCCCGCTCGCGCGCCCGCTCGGCGGTCGCGTCACCGCGCTCAACCAGCGCATCCGCGCCTCGGCGGCACGGCACGGCGTCGTCCTCGCCGAAACCGCCCACCACGCCGCCGTCACCGATCCCCGCCTGTGGAGCACTGACCGGCTACACGCCAACTCGCTCGGACATCAGCGCATCGCCGACGCTCTCGCGCACGCCTTGGGTCTACCCGGCGTCGACGAAAGCTGGGCCGCGCCCTTGACGCCGCCGCTGCCCGCCGGCACCCGAACGGCCACGGTGATGAGCGAAATACGTTGGGCCGCGACCTTCCTGGGTCCTTGGCTCGGTAGGCGGCTCACCGGACGCTCCTCCGGCGACGGACGTACCGCCAAACGCCCGCACCTTCTCCCGGTGCACGGCCGCACGGCGACCGCCGCGCCCACGGACCGGTTCCAGCCGTGACCACGGTGTCGGGGCGCTCTGTGCGGGCTCGTATTGCCGCTCGTCGGTTCCCCAGCACACCCCGCGAGACGAGCGCCGCTTACCCGGCAGGTAATCGACTCTGGTCGATCGCCATGCCACGATCACGCTATGACCGCTTACGCCATAGCTCACCTGCAAGACGCCGCCGCGCACCCGGAGATCGCGGACTACATGGAACGTCTTTCGTCGACCCTCGAGCCGTATGGCGGCCACTACCTCGTGCACGCGACACCACACGAGGTGAAAGAAGGCAGCTGGCCCGGCGCCGTGGTGATGCTGGGCTTCCCCGGGATCGCCGAGGCGCGAGCGTGGTGGGACTCGCCCGCGTACCGGGAGATCGCACCGCTGCGCACCCGGCACATCGAGGGTGACCTCATCCTCGTCGAAGGTGTCCCCCCCGGCTACGCCCCGACCGCCGCCGTGAAAGCCATCCGGGAGGCCGTGTCCGCCGACTAGCCGCTTCCGGCACCGGGCAGACGCACGGTGAATGCGGTGTGGCCGGGTTCGCTGGCCACCGAGATGTCACCGCCGTGCGCCTTGACGACCGCCGCGACGATCGCCAGACCGAGGCCGGTGCTGCCCGCACGCCGCGAGCGCGACGAGTCGCCACGCGCGAAACGCTGGAACACAGTCGGCTGCAAGCTCTCCGGGATTCCGGGTCCGTCGTCGGTCACCCGCAGCACGGCTCCTCCGTGGCCGTGGAATTCCAGCGAGGTGAGCACCGTTGTGCCAGGGCCGGTGTGAACCCGCGCGTTGGTCAGCAGGTTCGCCAGCACCTGATGCAGCCGAGCCGCGTCACCGGTGGTCACCACCGGCTCGTCGGGCAACTCCAGATCCCAGTGAAGTTCTGGTCCCGCGATGTGCGCGTCGCTCACCGCGTCCACTGTGAGCTGGGTCAGGTCCACCGGCTCGTGTTCGAGCCCGCGTCCGGAATCCAGCCGGGCCAGCAGCAGCATGTCCTCGACCAGACCCGTCATCCGCCGGGACTCGGACTCCACCCGGGCCATCGCATTGGCCACCTCGCCGGGCACCTCGGCTCGTTTGCGTTGTGCCAGTTCGGCATAGCCGCGAATGGCGGCCAGCGGGGTGCGCAGCTCGTGGCTGGCGTCGGCGAGGAATTGCCGGACCCGGGTCTCGCTGTCGTGGCGTGCCGACAACGCACCCGTGATGTGATCGAGCATCCGGTTGACCGCCGCGCCGAGCTGTCCGACCTCGGTGCGCGGATCGGCGTCCTCGACCGGAACCCGGACGGGCAGTACCACCTCGCCGCGCCGCAGTTCGAGTCCGGCCACCCGCGCGGCCGTCGCCGCGACCCGATCCAGCGGCGCGAGAGCGTGCCGGATGAGCCAGATGCCAACCAGTGTCGCGACGATCGAGACGACCGCTGTGACGATCGCCAAGATCAACAGAACGCGCAACAGCGTCGCGTCGACGGCGGTCAACGGCAGGCCGGTGACCACGATGTCGCCCGACCAGGTGGTGTCCGCGACCACTCGATACCGGCCCTGGCCGCGGAGATCGACGTCGACCGGCTTCTCGGTGGCCGCCACCGCGGCGAGCTGCTCTTGCGCGGCTCGCGACAACGCTTCCTGCGTGCCGTCGGCCGCGTTGCGGCCCGCCTTGGTGACGCTGCCTTCGTGGACGATGGCGCCGATCATGTCGGGCTGGATACCGCGCCGGTTGAGGAAGTCGGGTCCCGGGCCGTTGTTCGGCGGCGGTGGCGGGGGTGGAGGCAGCGGCGGCGGCTGCTCACCGCTGGGGCGGGGGCCCAGGCTCGGGCCACCGCCGACCTCGCCGAGCGAACGCTTCTGCACATCGATCAGTTCGGTGTCCAGTTGGTGTACCAGGAACTGGCGCAGCGCGAATTCGGTCGCGGCGCCGATACCGACGACCACGATCACCAGTAACAGCACCTGCCCGACCAACAGCCGTGCCCGCAGCGACCAGCGCCGTGGCATCAGCACCCGGCGCGCCGCCTCAGCCTGCGGGCTTGAGGACATACCCGGCACCGCGCAGGGTGTGGATCATCGGCGCGCGTCCACTGTCGATCTTCTTCCGCAAGTAGGAGACATACAGCTCGACTATGTTGGACCGACCGCCGAAGTCGTAACTCCACACCCGATCCAAAATCTGTGCCTTGCTCAGTACCCGTTTCGGGTTGCGCATGAAGAACCGGAGCAATTCGAACTCGGTGGAGGTCAAGACGATCACTTCGCCCGCTCGGGTGACCTCGTGACTGTCTTCGTCCAGCACGAGATCACCGACCACCAGCTGCGCGTCACTGTTCTCGGTGGCGACGCCGGTTCGGCGCAGGAGCGAGCGCAGCCGCAGCACCACCTCTTCGATGCTGAAAGGCTTGGTGACGTAGTCGTCGCCGCCCGCGGTCAGCCCGGCGATGCGGTCCTCGACCGAGTCCTTGGCGGTCAGCAGGAGCACCGGCAGGTCCGAATACTGTGCGCGTAGTTTGCTCAGCACCTCTAGCCCGGTCATGTCCGGCAGCATCACATCGAGCACCACCACATCGGGGCGGGCTTCGCGGGTCTTGGCGACGGCGGTCCGGCCGTCACCCGCGGTAGTGACCTCCCATCCCTCGTAGCGCAACGCCATCGACATCATCTCGGCCAGAACGGGCTCGTCGTCGACCACGAGCACGGTGATCGGGCTGCCGTCGGCGCGGCGCACGACAATTCGTTCGGCCGGCCCGTTCCCGGTGGTCGTCGCGGACATCGTTTCACCATGGCGAGCAACGCTTGGGGTCCGCTGTGGTGCGGCTATGTGTTTGCTGTGAGGGTGCGACCAGCGGAAACGGGCTCGCGCGGCGGAGGCGCGGGTATGCGAAGCCGGTCGGTTCACAGCTGGCACACAGCTTCCGCCAACGAGGGACAAATGTTGAGACTCAACGATTCTCGTGTCGGCCTCAGAGCGGTGGCCGACGGTTTCGGACCTGATCCGACAACAGGAGGAACGCAGATGAGTTTCACATCGAAGCTGGCAATGAGCGCCGTGGCCGGTGCGCTCGCGCTCGGCGCCCTCGGCATCGGAGCCGGTGTGGCCGGCGCTGATGCGCCCCAGGGACCGGTGCCCGGACAGCAATGCCCGCCTCCCGGCGATCACCAGGGTCCTCCGCCCGGTGACCACCAGGGCCCGCCTTCCGGCGACCACCAGGGTCCCCCTCCCGGCGACCGTCAGGGCCCGCCGCCCGGTGACCGTCAGGGTCCTCCGCCCGGTGATCACCCGGACGGCCCGCCGCCGCAGTGCCAGCCCGGACAGTGATCCGCTGCACCTCGCACCACATGAGCTGAACAACTGAACAGATCGAGCGCGGCGGCGGACCGAACGTCCACCGCCGCGCTCGGCGTATCCGCGGTGCACTGTGGTGGTCCGTGCAGGGTCGCGTACCCGGCCAACTGCGCGACGTAGCGCGAATCCGGATCTTGCATCGTGATGTCCTCGGTGCTCGGGCCAGGCGTCCGCGAATCGCCTCCACCGTCGTCGTGGACCGACCCCGTCGGCTGTGCGGTGGATTGCGGCCTCCCCATAGGGTTGTGACCGACGGGCGGGTCCGCCGAGAGGAGTTGCCGATGGACGCCGAACACTTCCTGCCGTTCCGTAAGAGCGCGGTGATATCGCTGTGTGCCGACGAACTCCCCGAAGCGGAGCGCGAGTCGTTCACAGAGTTCGCGCGTCTGCTGGCGGCGTTGGTGCACAACGAGTTCCATGTGCGCGGTGAGGCTTTGCTCGATGCCTATCAGGTGGTCGATCCAGCGGAGGACGAACGGGCGATCCGCATTGCCACCCCCGAGCACCGGGCCGCCGCGCGGGCGCGGGTGGAGAGCGAGCTGGTCGCGCTGGCCGAGTCGGCGGATTTCACCCGCATCGATGCCGCTGAGATCGATCGCGCGTTCGCCGAGCACTCGCTGGTGAAGGTGCGGTTGGAAGTCGACGCTGACGACATCGAAACGGCGATGTTCTTCCGCCGCGGGGTCGCGCGGCGCACCGAGCAGGTGCGGTGGCTGTTCGGTCTACGGCGGCGCAGCATCGAATTCATCAGCTACGGCAAGGTTCTGGTGTACGTCGCGTTCACCGAGCGCGCGGAGGCGGTCGCGGATCGGCCCAACGGCGGTGTGCTGGTGAAGTTGTTCCAGAACGTCCCGAGAAGCGACCTCGAGATGCTGTATCCCAGCGTTCGCGTGCGGATGCGGCCACTGGACAAACTGCTGATCGGTGTGCCCGCGGTGGTCTCGGGGATCGTCGTGGTCGCCACCAAGCTGGTCGCTTCGCTGGGGCCGCTGCTCTTGCTGCTGGCGTTCTGGGTGGGGTTGCGCGAGGAATCCGTGCGGCTGGATCAAGCCACGCTGGTGACCCTCGGCGCCGGGTTGGCTGCCTTCGGCGGTTATCTGGTGCGTCAGTTCGCGAAGTTCAAGAACCGCAAGATCAAGTTGATGAAGACGCTGTCGGAGCATCTCTATTTCCGCAACCTCGACAATGATGCGGGAGTGTTCCACCATCTGCTCGGTGCCGCCGAGGATTCGGAGGTGAAGGAAGCCGTGCTGGCATACCACTTCCTGCGCACCGCCGACCGGCCGCTCACCGCCACCGAACTCGATCGGCGCGTGGAGGACTGGTTCCGGCGGCAATGGGGCACAACCTTCGATTTCCAGATCCGCGACGGACTGCGCAGACTCCGGAGGTGGGAACTACTCGTCGAGGACGAGCACGGCACGCTGAGCGCCGTGCCGCCGACCGAGGCGAAACAGCGTCTCGATCATCACTGGGACAACCTTTTTTCCATGTCCGCCAACCGGCTGACGAAGGCGTGAGCCTGTGCAACCAGGCCGACGGTGTCGGCGTCGAGGTCGGCGAGCTTGTTCGAATGCTCAGCGAACTGCGGCTGACGCGAACACAGGCATATTCAGGAAACCGGCGGCCAACCGACCGGCACAGCTCAACCACTGTTCACGGGGTGGCACGGTTGTCTCGATAACGTCGAGCCCGTCGACGCATCGACGAAACCTACGTCAGGGGTTGCGATGGGCCACGACGGACTCTCGCGCAGGACCATGCTCATGCTCACCGTGTCGGCCGTGCTCCCGGTGGACGGATTCGCGTTGCTCGCGTCCGAGTCCGAGAACGAGATGATGCGGCTGACCCTCGACACCGACGGGGCAAGGGTGACGATCGAATGCGCCATCAAACCCGAGATTCGTGCCGCCGCGGTGACCGATCTGCCGCCCGACCTGCCACCGGCTACCCTCGGCCTGCTGGCCGGCGACGCGGACGAGTACATCGTCACCGAAGGCGGTCTGCAAGGACAACGCGGGTTCTTCACCCGTGACGATTCCGCCGCCGTGACCGGAATCGATCTCGCCGGTCGCTTGTTCGCCCGGGTGCGATGACGGCGGCGGGCACCGAAGGGAGACAAGCATGATCACGATCGGGCAGCTCGCGCGGTATGCGGGCGTGACGATCAAGGCCGTGCGCGTCTACCACGAACGCGCCCTGCTGCCCGAGCCGCCGCGCGACTCCTCCGGCTATCGCCGCTACAGCGCCGAGGACGCCATCGATCTGGTCAAGATCAAGACATTGGCGCGATCCGGCGTGCCCCTGGCGCGGATCAAGGAATTGCTGACCGCGAATTCCGACGAGTTCGCGGCGGCGATCGCCGAGATCGACCGCATGCTCGCCGAACGCGCCGAGGAGATCCGCCGCACCCGCGAGCAGATCGCCGAACTGGGGTCAGGCGATCGACTGTTCGTGTCCGCCGATGTCGCCGAATACCTCGCGCGCCTGCGCGCACTCGGGGTGAGCGACCGGGCGGTCCGGATGGAGCGCGACATCTGGATTCTGCTGCAATCGGTCGCTCCGGAACAGGCGTCGGACTGGGTCGCCGACAAGCTCGACGCCATCGACGATCCGCGATTCCGGGCCATCTACCTCGACTACGACGCGGCATTCGACTGGTCCCCCGACGACCCGCGGCTGGTGGACCTCGCCGACCGCACCCGCCGGTGGATCATCGGCAGACGCACCGGAGCCGGCCGGACCACCCCGGCGCTGGATCCGAAACTGGTCCGCCTGGTGAACGAATCCGTCGGAGTCACCTCGCCCGCCTGGGAACGGCTGACGAAGATCGCGCAGAAGGCGACCACCGAGTAGCAACCGCCCGCATCGGCTCGGCAATCGCATTGCGGTACAGCTGTTTCGAGAGTGCGTTACTGTCCTGCGGACCCGTGCGCCGGCGATCCGGCTGCTCGGGCGGTCATGTCGTACTCCGGAATCGAGGCAAGCGTATGAACCACAAGCTCTGGTTGCTCGGACGGTCCGTCACGGTCGGTGCTCACATCATCGGCGAGAAAGTGTTCCGGCCGAAGGCGCGCGACGTCGAGGACGTCCCGGTGTCGGGTGAGACGCTGACCCCACAGTGGCTGACGGCCGTGCTGTGCCGCGATGTTCCCGGGGCCGAGGTGCTCTCGTTCGAAACCGCGAACGGCAGCCGCGGAACATCAACCCGCGTCGCGATTCGCGTCGACTACAACGACGCGGGACGGCAGGCGGGCTTGCCGACCGACCTCTTCGCGAAGACGACGACGGCCTTCTCGCAACGCATCCTGCTCGGTGGCGGGAAGATGATCGACGGCGAAACCCGCTTCTTCCGTGACTTCCGCCCCCAGGTCGACATCGAGGCGCCGATCGGCTATTGGGGTGCCGCGGATTCCGCGTCCTGGCGATCGATCGCCTTGATGGAGGACATCGCCTCGACCCGTGGTGCGCAGTTCGTCGAGCCGAACGCCCCGGTCGCCCGGGACCAGATCGAAGACCTGGTGCGCAATCTGGCTCGACTCCACCGCACCTTCTGGAATCACCCGTCGATCGCGGACCTCAAGACCACCACCGAGGCGCTGCGGGCATACCTCGCCGCCATCGACATGAAGAAGCGTTGCGAGGTCGGCCTGCGCCGCGCCGCGGCGGTGGTTCCGGAGGCCCTGCACGACCAGGCCGACCGGCTGTGGGCCGGTGTCGAGCGTGCGATCGACAACGCGACGAACGAGCTTCCGCAGACTCTGTTGCACGGTGACCCGCACATCGGGCAGACATATCGAACCGCCGCCGGGCGAATGGGATTCGTCGACTGGCAGGTGGTGATGCGGGGAGGCTGGGCACACGACTTCGCCTATACCGTGAATTCGGGATGCGAGCCCGAGGACCGGCGCGCTTGGGACCGCGAACTGCTGGCGGCCTACCTGGACGAACTCGGAGCCCTCGGCGGCCAAGCGCCGTCGTTCGAGGACGCGTGGCTGGCGTACCGGCAACAGTCCATGTTCGCGTACGCGGCGTGGGCGTTCACGATCGGCAGGGCGGCGTATCAACCCAAGATGCAGCCGGTGGAGACTTGTCTGACGCTGTTGAAGCGAATCACCACGGCCATCGACGACCACGACTCACTGGACGCTCTCGGCGTCTGAGCCCCGAGTTCGTCCACCGCTTCCGTGTTGTCGCGGCCGGGTCGATTCCGGCCGCGCAGCGGATCGGCGGGCATTCTGCGAAGCTTGTTCTCGTCCGCGGTGAGGGTCACGGTCCACGCGCGCTATACCATCGCTTGGTTCCGGCACAGTCGCCGTGAGTTCGCTCCAGTGCAGTGTCCAGGCAGGGAGCGGTAGTTCAGCAGTCACGTTGTGCAACACCAATGTTTGGAGTTCGCTCTTTGAGTACGCCGCAATCTCATGCTCCGGCTGGGTCGTGCCCGGTCCTCCACGGCTCGCCGATCGAATCCGACGAACAGCGAGTGCCCATGTACTCGCCCGAGTTCGCGGCCGATCCGCACCGTGTGTACCGCGAGATGCGCAGGCGCTACGGGTCTTTGGCGCCGGTGGAGTTGGCCCCCGGCGTCCCGGCCACCTTGGTGATCGGCTACGGCACCGCGGTGCGGATCCTCAACGATCCCGACCATTTCCCGGCCGACCCGCGCGCCTGGCAGAAGAACATCCCCGCGGATTGCCCCATTCTTCCCCTGCTGGAGTGGCGGCCCATGGCCAGTCGCAGCGCCGGGACCGATTTCACCCGCTACCGTGGGGCGATCACCGCCAGCATCGACGAGGTCGACCTGTATGCCCTCCATTCCGTCGTGGAAGGACTGGCCACCCCGCTGATCAACTCGTTCTGCGAAGACGGGTCCGCCGAGCTGATCCGCCAGTACGTGTTCCCGCTCGTCTTCCAAGCGGTGAACTATCTGCTCGGCTGCCCGCCGGAGATCGGGGCGCAGGTCGCCGCCGGTACGGCCGCCCTCCTCGAGGGTGTCGACGCCGAGAAGGGCAATCAGATGCTCGGCGAGGCGCTGATGAGCCTCGTGACACTCAAACGCGCCGAACCCCAGCGCGACATCACCTCGGTACTGCTGCGGCATCCCGCCCGGCTCGACGACGTCGAGGCGTCGCACCACGTGTCCCAGGTGTACGGCAGCGGCATCGAATTCCAGCTGAACCTGATCACCAACACCCTGCTGCTGATCCTCACCGACGAGCGCTTCGGCGACAGCATCCTCGGCGGAAACCTGTCGTCCCGCGATGCCATCGACGAGGTCTTGTTCAACGACCCGCCACTGGCGAACCTGCTGATCACCTATCCCCGTCACCCGATCCTCATCGACGACGTCTGGTTGCCCGCGCATCAGCCCGTCGTCATCAGCATGGCCGCGTGCAACAACGACCCCGCGATCCGCACCGGCGACTTGACCGGCAACCGCTCCCACCTGGCCTGGGGCCTCGGCCCGCACGCCTGCCCCGCGCGTCCGCTGGCCTACCTGATCGCGCAAGAGGCCATCGACCAACTCCTCGACGCACTGCCGGAGATCGAACTGAACCTGCCGAACCGAACCCCCGACTGGCGACCGGGCCCCTTCCACCGCGCCCTGACCGAATTGCCGGTCACCTTCCCCCCGACCTCTCCGCTGAACATCTGACGCAACGCTGTCGAGGCTTGCGGCCTGCGGCCGTCATACGACAGGTGCGCGCCGCTACCCACCCGACGACAGTTGGCGGCGTGAGGTGCTGACCGCTCTCGATCGGGCGGAACTGCTTCTGCTGGCGTGCGGGCCCGGATCGGGTCTGCTATCCGCCCGGTCTACGAACGTGCGGGTCGCGCGATGCCGGGACTTCCCTCCGACCACTGGCCGCGCTCGGAAAGATCGTTGTCGCCGTACGGTCACCGGACTTCGCCGCGACCCCGCTCGAGTGCGGCGGGGTCGCACGTACGCACCGTGATCATCAACTGGCGCTACCCCGCGATCGGCCGGACGTGAGGCGGCCGGTGGGGCCCGCCCGGAGTGCGGTCGGCGGGGATGCTGGTGGCGCTGGCCGCGTTGCCGGGGGTGAGGTTGGTCTGGCCGCCGGGAGTCAGGTTGGTTTGCGGCCCGCATGCCAGGTTGGGCCAGGAGCAGGTCGGTAGGTTGGGGTCCTGGCCGGCCTGGGCCACGCCGGCCGTCAGCAGCCCCATGCCCAGCAGGGCGGGTGCTGCGGCGATCGCCATGGCGCGGGCGAAGCGGCGGGTGCGGTGGGTCGAGCGCTGGTCGATGGTCATATAGGTGCTCCTTCGTGTCGGTGTGGCGGGGCGGTCCCGCTGTCGTCATTTATGACGCTGTCCAGACTCATCGACGCTGGTCCGGGCCGAAAGGACACCCAGGGTGCGTGGCAGCGCACCCTTCTCGTGGTTCGATCCCACCAAGGTGTCGGGTTCCGGTCGTCCACGCGGACACCTTTGCGAGTCGTCCCCGGCATCGCGTTCTCGATCAGCACGGGCGGCGACATCGTCTGCGGCCGCGGAATCGGGACCGCCGAGGATGGCGTATCGGGATACAGCAGCCTGCCAATCGGCGGCGACCGCCGACTCCGCCGCATTGGCCGGGCGAGCGGAGTGGACCGACTACAAGGCGATCATCCTGCCGACCGCGCGCTGATCTCCGGATCGAAGCGAATGCCGGTCACTCAGCGTGTGAACACAATGGCCCGCAACAGCTTTGATCGCTGCGGGCTCGCTCTGCCGACACACCATCAAACGTGGGAGAGCTGATCGCGCAGCACCGTACTCAAGGTGACGGGTTCGCGACCGAGCAGGGTGGCCAGTGTCGGGTCGACAGTGGCGAACTCGCCGACTCGGCTGGCGGCGAAGATGCCCAGCAACTGATCCGCCCGCTGCGCGGGAACGCCTTGGCCCACCAGCTGATCCCGGAACTTGTCGTCGGGTGTCGTGGTCCTCGTCACGGCGCGGCCCGTGATCTGGGTGGCGATACCGGCGATGTCGTCGAAGGTGAGCGCTTGCCCTCCGGTGAGCGGCGGCGTGGGGCCGTCGAAGCGGCCTTCGTCGGCCAGGATGGCGGCGGCGGCTTCGGCGAGGTCGGCGTGCGCGGTCCAGCTGAACGGCCCGTCCGCGGGGAGTTCGAGCTGGCCGGATTCCACTGCGTGGCCGAGGAAGTGCGCCGCGCTGGTGGCGTAGAAGCCATTGCGCAGCGACGTGAACGGTACACCGGAGGCGCGTAGTGCGTCCTCGGTGGCGGCGTGATCACGGCACGCCTGAAAGTGCGACGAGGCACTGGCTCCCATCTGGCTGGTGTAGAGGATGCGCCGGGCGCCCGCGGCGACTGCCGCTTCGATCGCGGTGCGGTGTTGTTCGACGCACTCTTCGCCCATTTTGTCGACGGAGACGATGAGTACCTGAGAGGCGCCCTCGAAGGCGTTGGCGAGGCCGGCGGCGTCGGTGAAGCTTCCCTCGCGTACCCGTACCCCTCGCTCAGCGAAAGCCCGCGCTTTTCGCGGGTCGCGGACGCTGACGCCGACTCGGTCCGCCGGCACGCGCGTCAGCAGTCTCTCGACGATCTGACGTCCCAGCTGTCCGGTGGCTCCGGTCACGATGATCATGATGCGCTCCTGTCTTGCGGCGATGGTTCCAATGGAAACAATTGAACGGTATCACTGATACTAACAATGGAACCAGAGAAGCGGTATCGTTGATATATGACATCGCGCGCACGCGGCACCGATGACGCAACTACCGTCGAGTCCGGCACGGCCACGGGCCGTGAGCAGACTCGGCAGCGGGTCATCGAGGCCGCCATCGACCTGCTGACGCGTGGGGGTCGCGACGCGGTCACCACGCGCGCGGTCGCTGATGCGGCGGGCTTGCAGCCGCCGGCCATCTACCGGCTGTTCGGCGACAAGGACGGCCTGCTCGACGCGGTGGCCGAGCACGGCTTCGCCGCGTTCCTCGCCACCAAGCACGTCGACCCCGATCCGCCGGACCCCATCGAGGACCTCAGAGCCGGCTGGGACGTCGCGGTCGAATTCGGTTTGGCCAACCCCGCGCTGTACACGTTGATGTACACCGAACCCGTCGGTACCACCTCGGCTGCCTTCAAGGCTGGCATGGAGATCCTGATGGGCCGAATCCGCCGCCTCGCCGCAGGCGGCTGGCTGCGCGTCGACGAGGAACTCGCGGCCCAGATCATCCATGCCACGGCGCGCGGCGCAGTGCTCACCTGGCTCTCGCTGCGCGAGGAGCGGCGTAACCCGGCCTTGTTGACCACCCTGCGGGAGTCGATGGTCGCCGCCGTCACCAACCAACAACCGGCGGTGCGAGACGCGGGCCCGGCAGGCGCCGCCCGCGCCTTGCGCGCCGCACTGCCCGAGCAGACGACCCTCAGCAGCGCGGAGCAAGATCTACTGCGGGAGTGGCTGAACCGCCTTGCCGCCGACGGCTGATCGCCGACCCTCGATCTTCCCGGCGCCGACACCGTCGGATGCCGTGACAATCGGGTGCCGAGCCGCGGCCAGCCGCGCGAGCGCGGTTTCGGTGAAGACCGACAACCCGAGGTCGGGGTTGTATCCGTGAATTTCTTTGACGTCGAGGTCGGCGAGGAAATAAAGGATCTCCGTCGAGACCACCTGCCCTGGAACCAGTATCGGGAAGCCGGGCGGGTAGGGCACCACGAAGGTGGCCGATACCAGGGGCTTCCCCTTGGCGAGCCGTCGCCCGGCATCGCCCAGCAGGACGTGCTCGCGGTCGGACTCCGCATACCCGGCGTAGAAGGCCGAACGCATATCGCCGAACGGGCTGGCGCCGTCGGGACGGAAAGCGCTGTCGAACTCGCTGAAATCGGGCAGTGCGGGCAGATCCTTGGTGATCTCCTCGACCCGGCGCTGTTGCAGTGCGCGATCGGCCCTGCCACCCGCGCTCCGGCTTCGCTCGAAGTCGGTGGCGACCCGGCGCAGCACGTCGAGCAGGTAGTGCACGCTCGACCAGGTGACGCCGATCGTGAAGATCAACAGCACACTGTTGATCGAGGTCTTGTTGATCTGGATGCCGAACCGGTCCATCAGGACCTTCTCGCGGAAGTCGTACCCGTTCATGCCGGTCTTGCCGATGAACAGGGTGACCCGGGTCGGGTCGAGCACGAACTGATCGGACCGCCACGCCTCGTTCCACTCCGCCAGGCCACCCTGTCTGACCTGCCGGTAGGAGATGACTTCGGAGGGGCGGAACTCGTCGGGCACCAGGTCGTCCTCGTCGAGGATGCGGAACCACTTCCCGATCAGCCGGTCCTTACGGACGCGGTGGCGGAACACGAGCGCCATGTCGTAGACGTTGCGGACCAGCTGGAAGCCCTCGATGTCGACCTGCCTGCGCGCCAAGTCCAACGACGCCAGGAGTTGCTGGTTCGGCGAGGTCGAGGTGTGGGTCAGGAACGCCTCGGCGAACGTCTCGCGGACGAGAGCTTTGAAATCCTGGTCGCGGACATGGATCATCGACGCCTGCCGAAGCGCGGACAGCGATTTGTGGGTGGAATGCGTCGCGTACACGCGCACCCGCGCACGCTCGGGGTCGGGAAGCAACCGGCGCTCGCTCCACTCGGCACGGTCGACTCCCCGCATCGACGCACGCCACTCGCGGTACTCCTCGGCGTACCCGGGCGAGGACAACGTCGATCGGAGTTGCTCGGCGGCAACCATCGCGGTGCGCTGTCGCGCCCACGGCACGGCGGTCGCGAACGCGTACCACGCCTCGTCCCACAGGAAGCAGATGTCCGGCTTGATCGCCAGAACCTCCTCCATCACGCGCTGGGGGTTGTAGACGATGCCGTCGAAAGTGCAGTTGGTCAGCAGCAGCATCCGCACCCGGTCCAGCTGTCCGGCCGCCTCGAGGTCCAGCAGTGCCTTCTTGATGGTGTGCAGGGACACGGCTCCGTAGATCGCGAACGGCGCGAGCGGGTAGGCATCCAGGTACAGCGGGTACGCACCGGCGAGCACCAAGCCGTAGTGGTGCGACTTGTGGCAATTGCGGTCGATCAGGACGATGTCGCCCGGCCGGGTCAGGGCCTGCACGACGATCTTGTTCGCGGTGGACGTGCCATTGGTGACGAAGTACGTCTGATCGGCGCACCACGTCTCGGCGGCTTTGTCCATCGCCGCCCTGATCGTGCCGTGTGGATCCAGCAGTGAGTCCAGCCCGCCGGAGGTGGACGACGTCTCGGCCATGAAGATGTTGCGGCCGTAGAACTCGCCCATGTCCTGCAGCGACTTGGAGTTGAAGATGCTGGCGCCACGTGCGACGGGAAGCGCGTGGAATTGGCCGACCGGCGCGGCCGCGTAGGCGCGCAAGGCATCGAAGAACGGTGTGGCGAACCGGCTGCGGACGCCCGCGAGCACCGTGCTGTACAGGTCGGTGACGTCGTTGAGGCGGTAGAACGTGCGATCGTAGACGTCCGTCTCGTCCTCGGTCTCCGCGGCGATCGACTCGTCGGTGAGCAGATACAGGTCGATATGCGGTCGCAGCTTCCTGATCCACTCGCCGCATTCCACCCAGTCGTGGTTGCGGTCGGTCACGTTGACGTCTTCGTTGGCGCCGAGCAACGTGGTCATCAACGGCGCGCGGTCGCTGGAACGGAGGGGGAGGTCGTGCCGGATGATCGCCGCCTGAATCTCGCCGTTCAACGCGACGGCGGTGATGGCGTCCTCGATGCTCGCCACGACGAGCAGGTCGAACTGCACATCGTCCGATGGGTCGCGCGGTGCCCGCAGGCTCTCCGCCAGGCCCGCGGGAGCGTCGGGCGGAGCGTCGTCGCCGAGCAGGACGGTGTAGAACTGCTGCTCTTTGGCCCGCGCCACGAGTTCCTGATCTTCCAGCGGCGCGGAGGTGTCGAACAAAGCCGCACGGTCGCCGTACTCGGAGAGCAGGCGCACGGCCAGCGACACTTCGTCGGTGAGCCGCGCCGTCGCGAGATCGGCGAGATAATCGCGGAACGCCGCCAATCTCGCCGGTCCCGGGTACAGCCAGTACCGCTCATAGGTGCCGAGTCGATCGAGAAGACGCCGCACCCGGGCGGCTTCGTGGGTGGCGTCAAGCCCGGCCCGATTGACATCGGCGAGCCGACGGCACGCGTCGTCGAGCAGATTCCAGGTGTCGATTCGCGAGTACGACGGGTTCGCCACCGCCGCCAGCGCGGAAACAGAAAGCCCTTTCGGGCGCTCGCCGTCTCGGTGCATGTCGTCAGTTCCTCCCCCTCGATGGGCGAAGTGATCTGTCGAACGCGATAGACCTAATTGTGCCTTGCGGCAGATCGAATTCCTAGCGAGCGAAGAGAGCACGTCGGCAGGTCCCTCGACGCGGTTGTCGTTCGAGGGCCGCCCGCGATATTTCCGTGGCGTCGAAGCGAGATACCTACAATGATCGTGTGACGACTTTTCGTCGCGATAGCGAAGTCGAACTCGACGACTACGTCGGAGGGATCGCCGCCCGGATGAACGAGCGGGTGACGGAAATCGGCACGGCCATCCGGCGCAAACTCGAGGAAGAAATAGCCGAACTGCGCGAGGACACGCATTCGCGGGAACTGCTCGGGGCCAGCGTGCACGCGAATGTCGAGACACTGTTGCAGGCGCTGCGCCACAATATCCCGGTCGCGCGCGTCCAGGCGCCGACGGCGGCGATCGAATACGCCAAACGGCTTGCTCAGCACGAGGTTTCGCTCAATGCTCTGATTCGCGCCTACTGGGTGGGGCAGCGACGGATGAGCGAACTGGTGTTCGCGGAGGTGCGCGCCGCCGACATCACGCCGCAGCAGCGTGTCGACGCCCTGCAGACCATCACTACGACGCTGTTCAACTACATCGACTCGATCACCCGGCAGGTCGTCGCCGCCTACCAGGGCGAGCGGGAACAGTGGTTGGAGAATCAGAACAGCATTCGCACACTCCAGGTCCGCGAAGTGCTGACCGAGACGAGCGCCGTCGACGTCGACGCGGCGACCGAGTCGATCCGCTACCCGCTGCGCTGGCATCACCTCGCGCTGGTGCTGTGGTATCCGGAGCTGAGCACCGACGGTGACGAGCTGCCCCGGATACAGCGGTTCGTGCGGGAACTGGCCGAAGCGGCGAACACGTCGGCGCGCCCGCTGTTCGCCGCCGTCGATCGGGTCAGCGCATGGGCCTGGCTGCCCTACCGGTCGGTTCCCGCCGACCCGGTCGGCGCCGTACGCAGGTTCGCACGCGACCGGGCCGACGCTCCCTGCTTCGCGATCGGCACGCTCGGCGCCGGCGTCGAGGGCTTCCAGCGGTCCCATCGGCACGCTCAGGCCGCGCGCGCGGTCGCGCTCGCCCGCGGCACGGACGATCCGACGGTCTTCTCCGCGACCGATCCGGGACTGTCCGCCGCGGCGCTGCTGGGTGGTGACATGGCGGAAGCTCGGGACTGGGTGAGCGAGGTACTCGGCGATCTGGCCTCCGACAACGACAACGACGAGCGGCTCCGCGAGACGTTGCGGGTCTTCCTGCGCACCGGATCGAGCTACAAGGCCGCGGCCGCGGAAATGAACCTGCACTTCAATTCCGTGAAGTACCGGATAACGCGAGCGATCGCGCGGCGAGGTCGGCCGATAGACGACGACCGGCTCGAGGTCGAGATGGCGTTGCTGGTGTGCCAGTGGTACGGGGGCGCGGCATTGCGCCGAGGTCCGGCGTAGCGCAGATCGTTCCCACCTCCTGGCTCGAAACCCATCACCCCAAAGCAAAGGAGAAGGCAATGTCCACCATCCACTTCAAGGAGACGACGAACTCGACACCGGAGCAGTTCGTAGCGGCGCTCACCGATTTCGGGCCGGGCCGTTCGCAGGTGTTCGGCAACAGCGCCGACGAATACCTCGAAGTGCACAACCAGGGCCGCCGTGAGGCCGACGTCACGGAAGGATCGCACGGCATCTGGGAACGCCTGCACTACGACTGGTCGAATCCCGAGCGGGTCGTCATGACGACCACCGACTCGAACGTATGGGGCGGCCACTCGGGCCACACCTACACCTTCAACCGCCGGTCGGACGGGAAGACCGATGTGGATGTCGTCATCGTGCGCGAGGGCAAGAACCTCAAGGGACGCGTCCTCGAAGTCGTGGTCGGGACCGTCGGCAAACGCGTCCTGCGACAGGCCCTGGACAAGACCGTGAAGGCCATCGAAACCCGCGACAACGGGGGAGGAACGGCCGAACGCCCGTAACGGGTCCTGCGTATCGGCGGTCAATCGCCGAGGTCGGGTGGGGTGGTGGCCAGCAGGCGCGGGTCCGGATCGGAGCCGGCCATGGCGAGGGCTCCGGCGGCGGCTCGGCCGAGCTTCCACAGGTCACGAGGATCGCGTTTGTTCAGTCCGCCCACCAGCTGTCGGAGAATGGTGAGCTGGTCGAAGTAGATTCGTTCGGTCACCAGGTTCTCGTGCTCGTCGAAGACGAAGTAGGCCGTCATCCTCGTGCGGTGCCGGGAGCCGGTCGGGGGAATCTTGCCGAGTGATCCGAGATGTGTTCCGAGCAGCCAGAATTCGACGATGACGGCGTCATGGCTGTGCCGGAGCGCGATGAGTTCGTGGTCCTGATCGGGGAAGGCGACGCGGGTGTCGTGATAGTAGCCGCGCACTTCGCCGTCGCCGTCGTGGACGAGCATCTGCGCGATGATCTCGTAGTGCGGGTGGGGGAATGTCGACAGGGTGGCGTCCCAGTCCTGGCGGACTTCGTCGCGGAAGTGGTCGAGAACCAGTTTCTCGCGGGCTCGCAGCACGTCTTCGGGCGGCAGGTGGAATCGGGACGACATGGGAGTACTCCTTCGAAGCCGGGTCCATCAGTGCTGTGGCCGTGACTGCGCATGGGCCTGGCGCCCGGGTTGGTCCATGTGCCGGTGAGTTCGCTGGGGGGAAACCGCGGGTACGGAAAGCGCATGCCTCCGATATCCACAGTGTGGGTTAAGTGAGGACGAACTTTATACCCACGCCGTGGATATAATCAAGGAGGTGTGCGGTCCGGCACCTCGATCGGGCGAAAAATAGGTATACCCCCGGGTAATTTCACCGTCGCTCGACGTGGCTCAGCGGGGCAGTCTGGAGCGGAACTTGCCAGCACCGCCTCGGGGAGGCCCGTATGCACACGAACCAGGTCGAGCACACTTCGAACGTCGTCGGAGGTGGCAGTGCGCTGCGCGCGGACGACATGTTGATGATCTACCGCTGCATGCGGTGCGAGAAGTTGCTCGCGCCGATAACGTCCGGGTGCTCGTCCTGCGGATCCGATGACCTCGAAAGTGTGCCGTCGTCGGGTGCGGGTTCCGTCGTGTCATGGCGGGTAGTGGATCGGGCCCCGACCGACAGGCAGGGCGGGTTGGTGCCGCTGACGATCGCCATCGTGGAGCTCGACGAAGGCCCGTGGGTCTACACATCGCTCGAAGGCGAGATCCCCTCGTCCGCGGGCCCGTCGGTGCGCGTTCAATTCCAACCCCATCCCCCGGAAGGCAGGTTCCCGGTCTTCGCGGTCAGCACCCGTTTGCCCTGACAGTCCGACTGCGCGACCCGCTGGATAAGTCCCGGCGATATCCTGGGGATACGTCACCGGGAGGTGTGCAGTGGTGGGTTTGCCAATGGGCTCGGATGGGGTGAATCGGTGTAGTCGATGACCGATGCCGATCCCTTCGCGACGCAACGCGACGCGTCCGGTTCGGTCGCGGCGGAACTGGCGGCGGCTGGGTTCGACGACGCCGCCGAGATCGGCCGGGGTGGTTTCGGCGCTGTGTATTGCTGCAGGCAGGCTTCGCTCGACCGAGTGGTCGCGGTCAAGGTCCTCACCGCCGATCTGGACGAGGACAACCGGGCCCGGTTCTTACGCGAGCAGCGGGCCGCGGGCAGGTTGACCGGCCATCCCAATATCGTGCATGTCCTGCACGCCGACGTCACCGACGACGGTCGCCCCTACATCGTCATGCCGTATTACCCGCACGGCTCTCTGGACGCCCGGATCCGCGGCAGCGGGCCGCTGGGACTCGAGGAAGTGCTGCGGCTGGGGGTGAAGATGGCCGGGGCTCTCGAGACGGCGCATCGCGCCGGGGTGCTCCATCGTGACGTCAAGCCCGGAAATATCCTCTACACCGACTACGACGAGCCCACGCTGGTGGATTTCGGCATCGCTCATATCGGAGGCGGGTTCGTCACCGGCGCGGGCATCGTGACCGGGACGCCCGCCTTCACTGCTCCGGAAGTGATCGGCGGCGAGGCGGCCGGCCCGGCCGCCGACGTCTACGGCCTCGGCGCCACCTTGTTCGCCGCGATCACCGGCCACGCGGCCTTCGAACGCCGCGACGGCGAGCAGTTGGTGGCCCAGTTCCTCAGGATCACCTCCGAGCCGGTACCGGACCTGCGCGAGCACGGCATTCCCGAGGCCGTGGGCGCCATCATCGAACGTGCCATGGCCGGTGACCCGAACAGCCGACCTTCCGCCGCGGAACTGGGTGAGCAACTCCGAGAAGCGCAGACCCGTCATGGTTTCCCTGTCGATGAAATGGCGTTGCACACTTCGCTCGCGGGGGAGCCCGAGGCCGAGTCACCAGGCCGGCAGTCTCCTTCGACGGGGTCGCGGCAGCTTCGAGCGACGGAGGCTTCGTCGGGTTCGGGGAAGCTTCCGCTGGAACTGACCAGCTTCATCGATCGACGAACCGAGCTGACGCAAGCGACGAACTCGTTGTCGACCTCACGGTTGGTGACCCTCACCGGGATCGGCGGAGTGGGCAAGACGCGGCTCGCGGTGCAAGTCGCCACCACTGCGCAACGCGACTTCGCCGACGGTGTGGTGTTCGTCGAGCTGGGTGAGCTGCGTGACGAATCGCTGTTGGCGAGCGTCATCGCGGGCGCGCTGAACTTGCAGGACCGATCGATGCGGCCGTTACGCGACGTACTCGCCGAGTTCCTCGCCGATCGCGAACTGTTGCTCGTGCTGGACAATTGCGAGCAACTGGTGGCCGCGGTGGCGGAACTCGCGGAGTCGCTGCTTCGCGCGTGTCAGCGAGTGCGGATTCTCGCGACGAGCCGCGAGCCGATCGGCCTCGCAGGGGAAGCGGTTCTGCCGATCCACCCGCTGGCCGTCCCCGATCCGGATCGGCTACCCAGGAACCCGGCCCGCAATGACGCGATGAGGTTGTTCGGCGACCGGGCCGCCACGGCCGTGCCGGGGTTCGAACTCACCGAGGACAATCAACGCCCCATCGCCCGGATCTGCCGGCAGCTGGACGGCTTGCCGTTGCCGATCGAGCTGGCGACGGCCTGGTTGCGGGTGATGTCGCCGGAACAGATTTTGCGACGCTTGACCGATCGGTTCGCCTTGCTCACTCGCGGCAGCAGGAGCGCACCGCCGCGGCAACAGACATTGCGCATGTGCATCGACTGGAGCTACGACCTGTGTACACCGGTGCAACAACGAGTGTGGGCTCAGTTGTCGGTTTTCGCGGGCAGCTTCGACCTCGAGGCCGCGCAATACGTCTGCGGAGAGGATCTGGCAGCGGAGAACATTCTGGATACGATCGCGTTCCTCGTCGACAAGTCGATCCTCATTCGCGAAGAGTCGGCGGGCGTGGTGCGGTTTCGGATGCTGGACACGGTGCGTGACTACGGCCGCGAAAAAGGGGAGCGGACCGGCGAATACCTCGAACTCTGCCGTCGCCACCGTGACTGGTACGAACAGCTGGCGCTCGATGCGAATGCCGACTTGATCAGTCCTCGGGACTTCGAGTGGGTCGGTCGGTTGCGCCGGGAGCAGCCGAACATGCGGCAAGCGCTGGAATTCTGCGTGTCCGACAGCCCCGAAGCCGGAATCCGGATCGCCAACGCTCTGTTGCCCTTCCGGTTCTCCCACGGCTCCCTCGCCGAGGAGCGTCGCTGGCTGGAGCGTCTGCTGGCCCGCCGCACCGGCACAGTCACCGTCGACCAGGCCGCGGCGATATTCGCGACCTCCCTCATAGCCGCAGTACAGGGCGACGTCTCAGGGGTGGCCGATCTGGTACGCGAAGGGCACGCGTTCGCCGAGCGGACGACCGACCCGCTGATCCGCGCACACATCGACTTCGCCGATGGACTCCTCGCACTGTTCAACGGAAACCTTTCCGACGCCCGCCTGTATCTCGAGAAAGCCCTCCAGGTGTATACCGAGCGAGGCGGCCCTCTCCTCTTCCGAGTCGACGCGCTGACCTTTCTCGGTCTCACACACGGGCTGGGTGACGACAGCGCGCGGGCCATCGAATATTTCGAACGCTCTCTCGCGCTCATCGAAGAACACGGCGGGACGGTATATCAGGCCTACGCGATGTGGGCGCTGGCTATTTCGTTGTGGCGTCGAGGAGATTCCGTGCGGGCGACTCGACTCATCGTGCGAGCACTGCGGGTGAGCAGGAAGGTGGACGACCGCACGAACCTCAGCATGTGCCTGCAAGCACTGGCGTGGATCGCCGCCGACCACGAAGCTGCCGAGCGCGTGGTCGTCTTGTTCGCGGCCGCCGAACAGATCGGCCGGTCCGTGGGTACCGCGCCGACCCAATTCCCAGAGCTGCTCGCTTATCAGGAAGAGTGCGAGCGCCGAACTCGAGAAGCCATCAGCGAGCAGGCCTACGCCGCGGCCCACCGGGAGGGCGCCGCGCTCGATCTCGACGCCGCGATCGCCTACGCCCTGGGTGAACCGGCCCCACCCTCGGCGCGAAATCCCCTGGGCAGCAAATTGACCAAACGCGAGCGGCAAGTCGCCGAACTGGTCGCCGAAGGCCTGACCAACAGGGAGATCGCCGCTCGCTTGGTGATCTCGCCCCGCACCGCACAAGGCCATGTCGAACACGTGCTGACCAAACTGGGCTTCACCTCGCGAACACAGGTCGCGGCGTGGATAGCGGCCTCGCGCAACCCCTCGGGAACATGAGCGAACCGTCACGATCGACTACGCATTTCTCTGTCAGGCCGACCGGACGATGACCACGCGGCCGATCCGTCGATCGGTGCGAGAAAGCCTGCGCGACAAGCCGCGTCCGTGGCGATGCTCGGTCGGCGGCTACGCTCATCGCGGTATCGGCATAGGTCACGTGATCGACAAGGGGAAGGCGTAATGGAGGATCTCGCCGCGCGATTCGAGGAGCTGGGTCGCCTGGTACCGATCCCCCACCCATGGGACGTAACGGAGTACATCGCGCGGGTGGCAGAGTACCGGGAACGGCCGATCACGTTGTGTCCGATCGATGTCGGCGCACTCTCGGAGAACGGATGCGGCACCGGAAGCGGCCTGTGGATCGCCCGTGCAGGCGACGACGTGATCATGTACGGAGCCGACACAGAATGGCATGCCGATCACATCATCGCCCACGAGATCGGTCATATGCTGCTCGGCCACGGAGGAACCGCGAGCGGTACCGATGGTGCCGCGGCCGATCTGCCGTTGCGCGAATTGATGCCCTCGCTGTCGCTGGAAACCATCCGCAGCGTACTGCGCCGCCAGGACTACGGAAGTGAGCGCGAGCGCGCCGCCGAAACCTTCGCCGACCTGTTGCTCGTCGAAGCGATGCTGCCGAAGCGGTCAGCGAGCCGGTTCCGCTCGACGTTCTTCCGAAACCGGCATCGGTGAGATGACTTCCCCGATCCCGGGTTCGATCACCTGGCCCGTCCTGACAGGTATCGCGTTGGCGCTCGTCGGTCGGTGGTGGCTGTTGCCGGACAGCGTCGTCGACCGGCTCGTCAACCGCGCGCTCGCCGCAGCTCTCCTCGAACACCTGTTGCGGGAGTCGTGGTTCGAACAGTCACTGACCCGGCTGCTGCCCGGCGACAACAGCGACGTGGTGAACATCGCCCGGCAGCTCTCGCTGGGAGCAACCGTGCTGGCCGTCTCGAATATCTACGGCATCGCCAGGCTGTGGGCAGGCGCAGACCCCGCCTACACGTGGCACAGGCAGCGGCGCTACTACCTGCTCACCCTCACCGCCACCGTTGTCATCCTGATCGCAGGGACGCCCGCCCGCCGCGCCGACCAGTTGATCGACCAAGCCCTCGGCTGGCCTGCCGTCGTGATCTGGATCGCGTTTTCCCTGCCGCTCGGTGCGACGGCTGTGCTCGTCAGCCGGGCAAGTGTGCGCGAGATGCGCGCCGCGGGCGATAGCCCCTGGCAGGAACGCGCACTGTACACGGTGGTCCTGTGCACCGCGGTGGGCATGGGGATTGTCGCGGTCGCATACCCGATCGATTCGCTTGTCAGTGTCCTGACAGGTCAACCGCCATTCGATCCCGAAATGCACTGGAAAGCATGGTGCGGGTTCCTTCTCTCGGCGGTGGGCGCTCCCGCCGTGGTCACGGTGCCGCTGATCAGCGCCTTGGTCTCCCACGTCGGATGGGACCGCACCAGCCGATATCGCCGCCGCTTGCAGCCGATGTGGGCCGATCTCACCGCAGCCGTACCGGAAATCGTCATGGAGACGCGGCGCGACCTCGACGGCCGAACAGACCCGGCCATCCGTCTGCACCGCATGACGGTCGAGATCCGCGACAGTCTGCTGCATCTCAAGCGCTACAGCGACTGCCCCGACGATCTGGCCGCCACCGGCGGCGACCCACACATCTATGCCCGTCGCGTCGCCGAGGCCATCGCCACAAAAGCTGCCGGGCACGCCCCGCGCGCGAGCCGGCTCACACCGCGGCACCAAATCCAACCGGGGGCACGGGATCTCACCGCGGAGCTGCGCCAGCTCCTCGCACTCGCCAAGGCATGGCCACACGTCCGCGGCCTGACAAAATCGCCGTAGCCGTCGCGCGTCGGTGTATCCGCCGCCGTCGACTGCTCGAAATTCCTCATTACGACGGTGATGGTGTCGCGAAAATCGTCCCCACTCGAACGTCCGCCTGGTCATGGCGCCGCAGGGTGGATGCCACCGGTGGTCACGGTAGGCCGGCGAGGGCCGCGACGACTGCCCATGCGTCGGCACGTGGTTCCGAAGTCCAAGGGGCCGTAGGTTTGTGGATCCGTAGCGAGACCACGCCGTGCAGGGCGCACCACGCGCGCAGCGCGAGGTCCGGGGACTTCTCGGCGGCCGGTAACAGATCGGCCAGACGATCCAGCAGATCCAGTCCCGGCCCGGTACCGGGCTCGATCGAGGGATCGGGTCGTTCGAACAGCAACTGGTAGGCGCCGGGATGATTCTCGGCCCACGTCAGGTAGGCATCGATCAGCGAACGAAGCCGGTCGACGCGGGTGCCGTCGGGCATGTCCGCGGCGTCGAGCGCATGCCGCAGCCGGCCGAACAATTCCTCGGTCACGGCATAGTTCAGCGCATCTTGAGACGGGAAGTGCATGTAGACCGCGCTGGGCGCGACACCGCAGGCCCGGGCGATGGCCCGCAGTGACGGCGCCGGCAACGACTGCGGTTCCAGCAGCAGCTCGATCGCGGCGGCAACCAACTCCGCGCGCAGCCGCTCGCCCTCTCCGCGCGCTCGTCGTTGGCGTGTATCGGTCATCGAGGCTCCCTTGACATGGATCACTGAACAGATGTTAAGTATAGCTAGCTGAACACCTGTTCACCTTCAGGAGGCGACATGAAGAACTGGGATGGCGCGACGGCGGTCGTGACCGGTGCGAGTAGCGGAATCGGCGCGGCATTCGCCACGGCCTTGGCGGAAAGACGGTGTGACCTGATCCTGGTCGCCAGGCGCGAGCATCGGCTGCGCGAGCTGGCGACAGACCTCGAACACACCTTCGGTATCCGGGCTCGGGTCGTCACCGCGGACCTTTCGATCCCCGCGGACGTCGAGCGCCTCGCCGCCCTGCTGAGCGCGGACGAGCACCCGATCGACGTGCTGGTCAACAACGCCGGTTTCGCGACCCACGGCCCGCTCGCCGACCACGACCCCGCGCGAGTGCGCGAGGAGATCGCGGTCAACATCACCGCCGTCGCGGAACTGACCCGGGCGGCACTGCCGGACATGATCCGGTGCGGCCGCGGAGCGGTGATCAACATCGCCTCCACCGCGGCGTTCCAACCGATCCCGTTCATGGCCGTCTACGGCGCGACGAAGGCGTTCGTGCTCTCCTTCACCGAGGCGTTGTGGGGCGAGCTGGAAGGTAGTGGCGTCACCGCGCTCGCCGTGTGCCCGGGCGCCACCGATACCGAGTTCTTCGAGGTGGCGGGCGAAGCCGCCAGTGTCGGCCGACGGCAGACATCGGAGCAGGTGGTGGCGACGGCTCTGCGCGAACTGGACCGTCGCACGCCCCGGCCGAGCGTGGTATCCGGGCTGACGAACGCGGTGTCCACGCGTCTGCCGCGGTACCTGCCGCGCCGCACCACGATTCGCCTCACCCGCGGGTTGGTCGCCGCGAAATGACCATGTACGCCCTGCGTCCCAGCAGCCTGTGCGATATCTCTTCGATGCGCCGCCACCTACTCAGCGAACGTATCGTGGACGCATCGGCGCAGCGAACCTTCGACATTCTCGCCACCGGGGAAGGCCAAGGGGAGTGGGCCCACGGGTACCGGGCCACCACCTGGTACGGAAATGCTCCGCATGACGTGGGAACGATCCGCGACATTCACTTGCGCTGGATCACGGTGCGCGAACGATTCCTGGCCTGGGAGCCCGCCGCCCGTTTCACGTTCTCCGCCGATGCCATGTCGATCCCGCTGGCGCGCGGAATGATCGAAGACATCACCTTCGAGCCGCTCGGCCCCGACCGCTGCCGCATGGTCTGGCAGGTACACCTCGACCCGGCACCGGTGCTACGCCCGGTCGAATCACTGGTGATGCGACGCCTTTTCGAGCCGATGTTCGACTCGTTCGCCGCCGGACTCGCCGGATTCGCTGGCACACGTAGTACTCGCGGAAGACAACGACAATAGTTTGACCACGGCGGCTAGTGAAGTTGGCGGTCCCAGTCTTGGGCCCATGCGGTGATCGGTTGCAAGCTGTGGATGAGTCGTTGTCCGATCGGTGTCAGCGAGTAGCCGTTCACGTGGTCGACGATGCCGGCCGCGGTGAGTTCATGGAGCCGACGGGTCAGCACGCTCGAGGAGATTTCGCCGCATGCCGTACGCAGTTCGCGGAAGGTCGGTGGGTGTGCGGCTCTGTCGAGTTCCCAGATCACTCGCAGGGTCCACCGCCGCCCGATCAGGTCGAACAGGGCCATGATCGGGCGGCCGGTCGAGGAGCCGCGGACGGGATGTCCGGGTCGTGGCGCGTCGGTGGGCATGGCTATCCGGCCTGGCTGGGCAGAGGTGAATCCTGCAGCCGCCGGGACATTTCCGCGATCGCGATGCGCAGGGTTCCCAACGGACGCAGGAACAACGTGACGTGTGTGATCCGATCGGAGGCGTCGCGTTCCTCGCGCAGCATGCCCTGCAAGTGGTGATCCTCGACCTGTGCGGTGAACGCGAAAACCCCGTCCCGTTCGCCTCTCCATTGGTTCGTCTCGGTGATACCACCGAGCACTGTCGAGATCAGTCCCAGCACGTGTGTGGCGTCCTCGCGCCCGTGATAGTCGGCGACCGGGCTGCTGAAGATCGCGTCGTCCGCAAGATGCTGCGCGAGGTCCCGCGAGCGGTCGGCTTGCCAGAAGGAGAGAACCACACTGTCGCTCATGCCTCTATTTTAGAGGCATGAGCGACAGAGTGGTAGGCGCTGGTCCGGCGGCCGCAACCGCGGCAGATGAACTCAGCGGCTCGCGCGCAGTATGCGGATCGCGCGCAGTGCGGGGGGCGGTTCGCCCTCGAAATTCTCGGATCCGTCGAGGTAGCCGGCGATGAGGTCGGGGGCGGAGTGGTCTTCGAGGTCGGTGAAGCCGAGGGCGCGCAGCTGTGCGGCGAGGTCGTCGGGCGTGAAGTAGCTGAACACGGGTTCACCGAGGCCGGCCAGCCGATCGGCGCGGGCCTGCTGGTGCGTACGCTCCTCATCGGTGTCCGCGGGCTGCAGGTAGTCGAAGACCACCTCGACCGGCTGGGCCTGACCAGCGATGTATTCGAGAGTGGCGTGGGCGGCGTCGGGAGTCAGATAGAAGACGACGCCGAGCCACACGAAGACGGCAGGGTCCGTCCGTTCGAATCCGGTGGATTCCAACGCCGCTGCCAGCGTCTGGGTTTCGAAATCGACCGGCACGAAGGTCAACGTCTCAGGGCGGTCGATTCCGGCGGTAGTAAGGCGTTCGCGTTTCCACGCTTGGGTGGCGGGGTGGTCGACCTCGAAGACACGCAAGTCCGGGCGCGGATTGCGGTAGGCGAAGGTGTCCAGACCGGCGCCGAGGATCACGACCTGCCGCACACCAGCGGCGATGGCCGCGGCCACGGCGTCCTCGGCGAAGCGCGCGCGGGCGGCGAAGAACAGTCGGCGGGGCCGATCGCTGACCCCGTCACGGAGGTGATCGGTGGTGGGTGTCCCCTTTTCGGCCAGGTCCTCTGTGGTGACGCCGAGTAGACGTGCCGCCAGGGGGTCGGTGAAGATCTGTGGTCGGTCAGCGATCTGGTGATAGGCGCGGGCGTACGCGGTGATGAGCGCTGTACGGCTGGGTCCGTCGTTATCCATGTTCGACAACCTAGTCACGAGTGTGGCGCACGCTCTATGAATTACTCACGCTCACTCCGATCTGATCGGCATGCCGACCCAGGAGAGAGCAGTCGGGAAACTCGCACGCAGGCCGGTCAGAAGGAGCGGGTCAGGCGTGCGCGAACTGCATATCCCTACCGAGGGTCAGGAGCTGTCGGATACACGGTCCAGAACGCTACCGTCGGCTATCGGCTATCGGCTATCGGCTATCGGCTATCGGCTATCGGCTATCGGCTATCGGCTATCGGCTATCGCAGTCGGCTGGACTACTCCGACCCCATATTTCCCATTAGCTGGGATCGGTACGGATCGAGCCAACCGGCCACCGCCCTCCAGTCGGCTGGGGTCATTCGAGCAGGAGGATGTGCCTCCGACTCGAGACAGTATATGTGCAGGCGTCGACGCTGATCCGCTTCCGATAACAGCGCTCTTCTGCATCGTGAGCAGAATCTGTTCGTTATTGTGTGGATGTGCTCGTCCATTGTTCTCCCGCCAGTAAATGCGCGAAGAGGATCGGAACCGGTTGTGTGTAGCGCTGTCGAGCCCGAGCCGATCAGTCGTCGGTTACGAGCACTGTGTCCAGGTCCACGTAGCTGCGAACAACAATGCGAATCGGTAACGTCCAGGCGAGCTGGATCGACGCGCTCAGGATCCGGCGACGCTATCGCGCGTCGGCCGTGCCATGTACGGCGAACTGTCGCGTGACGTGCGTGGCACGGTGACTCGCTGACGAGCCTGCCTGAGGGGTCATCGGTGCGAGAGTGCTCGAGTTCGAAGCGGCCTCGACAATGCGCATGCGCAGTTCGAGTCGGCGATCTGACCCGAGGTGGAGCGTATTCCAGCATCGGCTGGTCGCGTCGGGTCGATTCTGTCGCACCATTGGCTGTGCAGTGTTCGCCAGCCTTCGGGGGCCGTGCGGATCCACTTCTCTTGCAGCTCTGCCGCAGCCAAGGCGGGGTTCTCGCGCTCGACTTCGTTTTCCGCGTGTGCGGCCCGGTCGACCAGCGCGGTCCAGCGGTGGAAATCCTGATGGAGTGCCTGTTCGGCCTTCTTGTGCACTGTCAGCTCCTTAGGTGACGGTTGTCGTTGTTCTGAACCTGCGTTTCTGGATGGTGCGCTCGGATCACCACAAGTCGGATCTGTATATCGCGAGCGTTGCTGTGGGCGGTGACTGGTTTGTGACGTGTCACGGCTCCTGGCTCACCTTGGTAAAATTGATGCACCGCATCAGATTTGATCTACCGGTACTCGAATATGCCGCCGCCCCTCGCCGTGCGTATTGACACAGCTACATGCTCGGTCGGCTGCGTATACGGTAGGCGCGGCCACGGCTACCATGCCCGTGGCGCCGAGGGCGACGTCGATGCGTTCGCGATTCGCGCCGCAGCGCTGGGATAGATGTCGGCAGTCAGGCATTGTGCATCGATCTCTTGTACGGACGGATCGGATTCCGACAGCGCGTAGGGGCTGCACGGACCCTTGGAGAGAGCCGCTGAGGCTCGCCGATGGAGCGGTCTTCTGTTGTGGGATGCTCAACTCTCCGGCAGCGTCACGCATTCGCGCGGCTACCATCCCGTCATCACGGGGCCGTCCGCGGTGTCGGGTGGCCAACGTTTGATGTCGGCTTGGTCACAATTTAAGCACAGACGGTTAACTATGCACAGGGCAAGTAGGGACTTTTCTATCGAAAGCCGCAGGTCTGCCATGGCTTCGTCGCCTAACCAGCGAATTTGCTGAGTGCATGTGATGTATATCACATACAATATCTATTGACGGTTACCTGACCCTCTGTTGCCGACCTCTGGCTCGATGGAGCGGACATGAATTCGCCACCTGAGTGTGGTGGCGTGGGCCGGCGACCGGGCCGAGGGCTCTGCAACGAGTCGGTGCTACGTCGGCATGGTCTATTGCCGTGGCCGGTCCGTGCGCGTTCGATTCCTGCCCCATCCATGGGAGGACCGGTTCCCGGTCTTCGCGCTCAGCGCCGATCCCCGAGATTCGAGCGTATGGCCCGCGACGCGCCTATCCGATCGAGACTGATCGATGCACCGCTCACCAGATCAATCTGTCTACCGAGGCCACTTTGCCACGGGTACGTCGGTGTCCAACCAGTGCCGTAGCGGGTGGGCCTGCTAGGTAGCGTGCGCTGCGGCTCGGACCAGCGCCGCGACAGTTGCCACGCCGGGCGAGTTTTCCGATTCTCGATGGGCCAGCATGAGATCGACCGTTTCCGGCTGCCGGAGTAGTCGGTAGGTGACGCCGTCCAGTCCTAGGCTGCGAACGGGTTCGGGGGCGAGGGCGACGCCGAGGCCGGCGGCTACGGAGACGGCGAGGGTGGCGGTTTCGCTGACTTCCAGGACGGGAGGTCGGAATCCGGCGCGGGCGCATGCGTCGAGCACCAGGTGGTGCATGGTGGACCGGTCGCCGGAGGGATGGGTGATGAAGGTTTCGCCGCCCAGGGCGGCGAGATCGACCGGATCGGTGTGGGCGAGTGGGTGGTTGACGGGGAGGACAGCGAGAAGGTGTTCGGTGCGCAGTGTTTCGAGCACAATGCTCGGCGCGTCCGGGCTCCGTGCGAGGAGGTGGTGGAGTCCTCGGGCTGATCCCGGTTCAGAGCCTGGTTGCGGCCGGACCAGTGCTAGGTCGTATTCGCCGGTGGCCAGGCCGTCGAGCAGTTGCGGGGACAGCAGTTCGCCGCGCACTCGCAGGTCGATGTCGGGGAGTTCGGTGCGGACCATCCGGGTCAGGCGGGGGAGGACGTCGTAGGTGGCGGTGCCGATGAAGCCGACCGAGACGCGGCCTGCGCTGCCGCGGGCGAATGCGGCCATGTCGTCGGTGGCGCGTGCGCATGCCGCCTCGATCCTTCGGGCGTGTTCGGTGAAGCGTTCGCCCGCCGGGGGTGATCTCGACGCGGCGGGTCGAGCGGTCGAACAGCTGGATTCCCAGTTGGGTTTCGAGCTGTTTGATCTGTTGGGACAGGGCTGGTTGGGCGATGTGGACGCGAGCTGCGGCTCGGCCGAAATGACGCTCGTCGGCGAGGGCGAGGAAATAGCGCAGGGTCCGCAGGTCGAAGTCCACACAGCCATCCTATCGTCGCTACTTATCAATACGCGTCAAATGAGTATTGGACTGCATTAATCGTGGTGTTTACCGTCGAGGCGTGACCGATTCCTTCGTCTATGCCGCGGCGCGCACGCCGTTCGGGCGTTTCGGGGGTGCGTTGGCCGATCAGCGCCCCGATGACCTGGCCGCCGCGGCCCTGACCGGTGCGCTTGCCAAAGCTCCACACCTGTCTCCTGACGCGGTGGGGGATGTGATCTGGGGATGCGCGAATCAGGCCGGTGAGGACAACCGCAACGTCGGCCGGATGGCGGTGCTGCTGGCCGGGCTGCCGACCGGGGTACCGGCGACCACGGTGAACCGGTTGTGCGGCTCATCTTTGGATGCGGTGATGAGCGCCTCGCGGATCATCGAGACCGGTGACGCGGAGGTGGTGGTGGCCGGGGGTGTGGAGTCGATGACGCGGGCGCCGTGGGTGCTGCCGAAGCCTTCGCGGTCCTTTCCTGCCGGGAACGTCACCGCGGTCTCGACTACGCTGGGCTGGCGGCTGGTCAACGACAGGATGCCTGCGGAGTGGACGGTCTCGCTGGGTGAGTGCAACGAACAGCTCGCGCAGTTTTTCGGGATCTCCCGTGCCCGCCAGGACGAGTTCGCCGCCCGCTCACACCTTTTGGCGGACGCGGCGTGGGAAGCGGGTTTCTACGACGACCTCGTCGTCGCGGTCGGTGGTCTGGCCCGCGACGAGGGCATCCGGCCCGGCTCCACTGCCGAGAAGCTGACCCGATTGAAACCGGCGTTCCGGGAAGATGGGTCGATCACCGCCGGGAACGCTTCCCCGCTCAACGACGGCGCCGCTGCGGTCCTGCTCGCGAGCGACTCAGCCGGTTTGGGTATCGATCCGCTGGCTCGGATCGCGGGCCGGGGGACGTATGCGCTGGATCCGCAGGATTTCGGCTTTGCGCCGGTGGAGGCGACCAATCGCGCGCTGGCTCGCGCGGGGATCGGCTGGGCTGATGTGTCCGCGGTGGAACTGAACGAGGCTTTCGCGGTGCAGTCGCTGGCTTGTGTCGATGCCTGGCTCGCGCAAGGGCTGGCCGATCCGGAAATCGTCAATGCCAAGGGCGGCGCCATCGCGATCGGGCATCCGCTGGGCGCTTCGGGCGCGCGGATCGTCGGCACGTTGGCGCACCGTCTCATCGAGTCCGGGCAGCGGTGGGGTGTCGCCGCGATCTGCATCGGTGTCGGTCAGGGATTGGCGGTCGTACTCGAGAACATGCGGGAGGTGCGGTGATGGTGGACATCTGTGCGACGACCGCGGAGGCGGTCGCCGCGATCACCGACGGCAGCACTATTTTGATCGGCGGTTTCGGCATGGCGGGCATGCCCGTGCAACTCATCGAAGCACTCATCGACCAGGGCGCGACCGATCTGACGGTGGTGTCGAACAACGCGGGCAACGGCGACACCGGCCTTGCCGCGCTGCTGGCCGCCAAACGGGTGCGCAAGGTGATCTGCTCGTTCCCCCGCCAGTCCGACTCGTGGGTCTTCGACCGCCTCTACCGGGCCGGACAGATCGAGCTCGAGGTCGTGCCGCAGGGCAACCTCGCCGAACGCATCCGCGCGGCGGGTGCGGGGATCGGCGCGTTCTTCTGCCCCACCGGCGTCGGCACCCAACTCGCCGCAGGTAAGGAGACCCGCGAGATCGGCGGCCGCACTTACGTTCTGGAGTATCCCCTGCGCGGGGACATCGCCCTCATCGGCGCCTACCGGGCCGACCGGATGGGCAATCTGGTCTACCGCAAGACCGCTCGCAACTTCGGCCCGGTCATGGCGACCGCCGCCACCACGACCATCGTCCAAGTCCGAGAGATCGTCGAAACCGGCGCGCTCGATCCCGAAGCGGTCGTCACCCCCAGCATCTACGTCGACAAGGTGGTCGCGGTATGAACACCGGCCCGCTCAGCAAGGATCAGATCGCGGCCCTGATCGCCGAGGACATCCCGCCCGGCGCGTATGTCAACCTCGGCATCGGCCAGCCCACCACCGTCGCCGACCATCTCTCAGCCGGCTCCGGGGTGGTACTGCACACCGAGAACGGCATGCTGAACATGGGCCCCGCAGCGGTGGGCGACGACATCGATCCCGACCTCACCAACGCGGGCAAGATCCCCGTCACCGAGCTCCCCGGAAGCGCCTACTTCCACCACGCCGACTCCTTCGCCATGATGCGCGGCGGGCACCTCGACGTGTGCGTGCTCGGCGCCTTCCAGGTCTCGGCGACCGGTGACCTGGCGAACTGGCACACCGGCGCACCCGACGCCATCCCCGCCGTGGGCGGCGCGATGGACCTGGCCATCGGAGCCAAACAGATCTTCGTGATGATGACGCTGTTCACCAAAGACGGCGCGCCCAAGCTGGTTCCGGCCTGTACCTACCCCCTCACCGGAGTCGGCTGCGTATCCCGGGTCTACACCGACCTCGCGGTCTTCGACATCGAACCCGACGGAGTCATCGTGCGCGACACCTTCGGCATCACGCTCGAGGAGCTGGCCAACCGCCTGGACGTGCCCCTGCAAGGCCGACGAGTAACGGCCTGACGGGAGTCACGTCCGGTCTTCCGGCTCCCGAGTTGTGACCGCCGCAAGACAGCGTGTCACCGCGCCGGCCCGACCACGCGCGCGGTCCTGGAACGAACGGTCGCATCAGCGCTCACCAGCGCACCAGCTTCCGGTGGACCGTATGGACGCGTAGTTTTCGGGCATCGCCGGATGCTCGACAAACCAGATCGACTCAAAGCGGAGTTCTTCCGCGGTCGTGGCCAGGCTTGTCAGGCCGCCGGGTTCCATCGAAGGCCGATTGTGGCGAATCGATTCCGAACTTCATTGTTCCTCCCGGTAGTAGGACTTACTGCGCATCAGCCGCCGACGGCTTCCCTCCACATGGTGAGCGGCCGGGTTGGAGCGCCCCTTACGCTACGTACCTTCTCTATCGAGCGGGCCGGGGTGAACCCGCATGAAGTACCTGTCTTCTACCTGTCGAGTGACGTATGGCGCCAGCCCTTCTCCTACAGCGAAATGCGCATGAAGGTGACGGTTGTGCTGTTCATCGCCGAGGGTGGTCAAAACCTGGCAACCACCATGCTCGTCGACGACTTCGCGGGAGACCCCCTGCACGATCTGCAGCAAGTGAGCACCCAATCCTGGCTCCAACTCCAGCAACGACCGAACATGGCGCTTCGGGACCACGAGCACGTGATCAGTCCCGAAACCCTGAATCGGCGGCCGGAACGCCAGCACCTGCTCGGTCTCGCGGACCACATAAACCTCGATCAGCCCGGTGAGGGGATATCGCGGCGGCGGGCACGTTTGAGCGCGGCGGCGATCTGAGTGGCGCTCAGCCTGGCCGCAATCCTCGTCGCTCATCGAAGCCCGGGCTCATTCCACCGGCGGACAGCAGATTGCGCGAGTGTGTAACAACTGACGCGAACATGCGACATCCTTAGTTGTCGAGGCGGTGGAGGGATAGGCGCATGGACGTTCTCGTCGAATCAACGCAGCCGGGAGGCGCGGACGCACTCCGCGACCTGAACACCGAGCTACTGAACGATGCGCGGTGGCGCGGCCGGGTCACCCTGCTCGAAAAGCCCGCCCCCAAAGGCACTTTGGGACCGGTGCTAGAGGGCCTGCAGATCGCGCTACAGCCGCAGACACTGGTGCCGCTGGCCACCGCGTTGTTCGCCTTTCTGCGCGTCTATACCTCGGACATCAAGATCAGCATCAGGCGCACCGACAAGAAGACCGAAGTCACGTTGTCCGCCAAGCGGATCAAGCGGCTCAAAGATGCCGAGCTCCCTGCCGCGCTGGCGGAGCTGATCGGCCGACTCGACTCACCCGACAGCGACAACACCGAATCATGACCGGACTGAGCGGCGCAGGTACACGCGTACTGCTCATCGGAACCGAACACACGGATAGCCCGAAGCTGTCCGACGTCCCGGCAGTGCGCACGTCGTTGGCGGATCTCCAACAGCGGCTGATGGATTCGTGCGACATTCCCCCGGCAAACATCCGAGTCGTCCTCGATCCACCCGATCCGGTCATGCTGGACGCGGTTATCCGGGCCACTGCCGCCGCGGCGACCGATGTCCTGCTGATCTACTTCGTCGGGCACGGACTGGTCGCGGCGGGCAACGAGTTGTTCCTCTCGACGGTGGCGACCGTTGACATCACCAAGAACCGCCCCGCCAGTCAGGCTTTGGAGTTCTCCGCCATTCCGGCGGCACTGTCCACGTCCACGGCGAGCACGGTGCTCGTGGTGCTCGACTGCTGCTACTCCGGCCGGGCCAGGCTCGGCTCCGATATCGCCGACGGCCTGCTGCTGGTGTCCGCGACGCCGTGGGGACCCGCGCTGGTCCGCGACGGCGCCGAGCACACCGTGTTCACCGGCGCGTTGCTGCAGGTCCTCGCCGCAGGCGATCCGAATGGCCCACCGCTGACCACGCTCGCCCGCCTGACCGAGCTACTCGATCGCAAGCTGCATGACCTCGATCCCCATCAGCCCCGGATCGGCATCGAATTCCGCGGCAACGCAGGACGACTGGTCATCGCGAACAACCATGCCCACCGACAACCGAAGCCGGAGCCGCCGCCGGATGCGGGCGCCACCGACGCCGTCAACCCGTATCTCGGGCTGGCCGCGTACGAGAAGGAAGATGCGTCACGGTTTTTCGGGCGTGCTGGGACGACCGCCGCGCTGACCGCGGCCATCGCCGCGCGCGCCACAGACCTGATCGTGCTCACCGGCGCGTCCGGCGTCGGAAAATCCTCGATACTCGGCGCCGGGCTGCTGCCGCTGCTCGATAAGGGTAAGGAGTTCCCCGGCTCGGAGACATGGCGGCAAGTAGCGTTCGTGCCCGGCACCGATCCGCTGGCGGCGCTGCGCACCGAATTGGCAGGGGCCCTCCGAATTTCCCAGGAGGCCGTCGACGACCTGCTCACCGACGCCACCCGGCTGCGCGAAACCTGCAACACCACACCGATTGCCGTGGTGGTCGACCAGTTCGAGGACGTGTTCACCCACCACCTCGCCGTTGCCGATGTCTTCATCGAGGAGCTGACTGCACTGGCCAGCGTCGCCCGGCTGACGGTGGTTTGCCTCCGATCCGACTTTCTCGGGCGCTGCCTGAGCTACCCGGCGCTCGGCCCGGCGGCCAGAGCGGCCGTCGAAGTGACACCGATGACGCCCGCCGATCTCCGCGCGGTGGTCGAAAAGCCCGCCGAGCAAGCCGGTTTCGTGGCAGGAGAGGATCTCGTCGAGATCATACTTTCCGACGCGCTGCCGCGCTCGGGCCGCTCGGTGGAGGTGTTGCCACTACTGTCGCACGCGTTGATGGAGACCTGGCAGGTGCGTCGGGGCCGGGTGCTCACCGCCGCCGACTACATCCGGGCAGGCCGCATCGAAAAAGCGGTGACCAAGAGCGCCGACGCCGTATACGCCGCGCTCGACGCGGCGGGTAAAGCCGAAGCGCGCCAGCTGTTTCTGGCGTTGGTCCCGCTGGACGGCGAGCTGCAGCGAACCAGCCGGGTCGTCGCGCTGGACGATCTCCGGCCTGACCCGCAGGTGCTCGACGTCTTTGTCCGAGCCCGGCTGCTCGGCATAGACCGAGGCGCCGTATTCCTCATCCATGACGCCCTGCTGGACGCCTGGAAGCTGTTGCAGGAGTGGATCGACCAGTATGACGCGGGGATGCGGGAGCGGCAGCGGGTCCGCAGCCGGGCCGCCGAGTGGCAGGCCCGCAGACATCCAAGTCTGCTGCTGTCCGGTCCGACCACCCCGACACCCTCGCCTCCTACAACGCCCTCGCCTACGCCTACACCTCGGCGGGTCGGGTGGACGAGGCGATCGCGCTGTATGAGCAGAACCTTGCTGACGCCGAGCGGCTCCTTGGCCCCGACCACCCAGACACCCTCATCGCCCGCAACAACCTCGGCCGGGCCTACCACTCGGCGGGCCGGCTCCCCGACACCCTCACGCCGCTCAAACAGAACCTCACCGATCGCTGAGTGCCCTCGCGGCCGACCACTCCGACAGCCTAACCACCCCAGCCGTCTCGCTCGTCATAGAGGGATCCGCTCCCTGTCCGGTTGGAGTACGGCCCAACACCACACCCGGAGACGTCGCGGAGAGCGTCAGAGTGAGGTGCTGTTCGCGTCAGTCTGACGCTGTGCGGCTGGGCTCCTGATCTTCTGGTCTGTGGTCCCGCGTCCCGAACGGGCCTGCGGTGGGGGACGAAGTCGTCGCTTCAAAGCCTCACCGCTGGCGCCAGGGACGACGACGTCGAGTTCAGGAAGCAAAGCAGGTTGCCACGGCTTGCCTTCGAGGCTTGCTGTCACGCGCAAGCACAACTTTCGCCGATGCCTGCGGCTGATCCTCACCCACCCGAAAATCCGTAGATCAGGGGCTGAAGTTGCGCATCGTCAGCTGCGTCGCCGCGCGGCGGGGTCGGTAGCGTCCTGCCAAGCCAGCAGTGCCTCTTTCGACGGGCGGGCGTATTTCGCCAGCGGAAGGTGCCGACGTCGACGACGGCCCGTTCTACTGTCTGATCTACGGCGTTGTACGCGGTGTAGTGACCGGTGGTCCTGCTTTGCAGCTGTTTCGATAGCACTGACGCGACAAGGTGCCGATGCGCGTGAAGATCGGTGGCCTCAGTTCGACCGCCACCGTGCCCGGCCGACTGCACGGCTGGGCACGCTACACCGACGGCAGTTGGGTCGGCTTGGTCGAGCTCCTGGCCGCACGGTCACGCCGACCGCCACGGCAGGAGCCGACGAACCGCCTTTCGTCCCGAGGTGATGTGCGGGGGTTGCGACATCAGGGAATCCTTGCCCCGAATACACCACCCGAACGCCACCCACCGGTCGTCGTCATCGGTGATCACATACTCTTCGGCGCCCCCGAGAATGATCGCCTCGACCGCCGCGGCCGCCTGGGACGGCTTGTCCTCGAATTGGATTTCGTAGTCGGCGATGGCGCGGACGCACCAGCCCGTTTCGATGCGCACCGCGGCGTCGCCCATATCCACCAGTTTGATGTGTGGATTTGCCCCGCGCACTTCGGCTTCCGTGGACGAGGATCCGCTGGAGAGCACCAGGGTGCCGGGATTCGAAAACGTCTGGATGGCGTAACGCTCGGCGATGGCCAACACCTCCGAGCAGAACATCTCCCATTCCGTCCCACTCACCCCGGCCTCCCAGCCCACTCGCAATCTTGCCCCGCCTCGACACTACTTACCGCACGGATTCACCACCGGTGGAGGCGTGCCCGAGGCGTTTGCGGACGACTTCGATGGAGACGCCGGCATTGATGAGCTCGGTGGCGTGGGAGTGGCGCAGCTGGTGGATGTCGATGTCCACTCCGGCCGCCGCGCAGTACCGGCTCCACCAGTGATGGCCGCGGAGTAGGACAAGGGGTCGCCGCGGCCGTTGATGCTGGCGCGGAACATCGGTCCGGCGGTGTAGCCGGTGCGCTGCAGGTTGAGCCGGACCATGGCGACGTAGCCGCGGTCGTCCAGCAGCACGGTGCGCACCGAGCCGCCCTTGCCGTGCAACCGGACGTGCTCGTCGTCCAGGCGCAGGTCGAAATCCTCGACATACAGCCGGACCGCCCGGGCCTTCAACTCGTCCGGATACTTCTTCGGTGCTGCCACGCAGGACTTCTTCCTGGCCCTATCGGACCATGCTCAGAGCCCTCCAACGAACCGGGGGAACCTCACGAAAACCGTTTCTGTCCCCCATGGCTTGACTGCCGTGTGGACGCATCTGCCCAGCTGCCTTTCACCCGATTCAGGTCAGAACTCGTGTGTGATATCTGCGAGACGAAACCCCAGGTGCCGGCACTTTGTGGGACAGTTCGGGACATGGCTCGGTTCGGGTGCGCGCGGGTGTCCACCCGAGGGCGAAAGACGACTCCCAGATCGACGCGCTCACCGCCGCCGGGTGCGAAAAGATCTGGGCCGACAAGGCAGGGCTGCCACCGAGTTCCGCGTTGTGGGTGTGCGGGCGTTTGTTATCAGTGTCGATGAGTGGGTGGTCGCGATCCCAGGGCTGCGGCGATGCCGGGGCTGTCGAAGCTGATGGGCAGTCCGTGCCCGGGAACCAAGGTGTAGGCGTGCACCTTGGCGAGGTTCGTAGCGGTGTCATAGGTCAGCGCTTCGTCGTGATTGAACACCGCCGGTAGTAGCTGGGGACCGGCGTGACGCCGCAGTGGATGCCCGGTGACGAGCGCGTCCCCGGAGAACAACACGCTTTCGGCGGGCATGAGGTAGGCGGTGTGGCCGCTGGTGTGCCCGGGGGTGGGGATCGCGACGAGCCCGCCGGGCAGCGCCGCCAGGGTGGCGGGGTCGACCGCCTGGGCTTGTGGGATGGCCATGCCGATGTGGCCGTGGACCGCGCGCAGGGTGTGTGCGACCCAGCGGCGGCCGCGGCCGGTGGCGAGTTGTTTGAGCATTCCGACTGGTGTGATCTGTTGCAGGTATTCACGTTTCGCGTGGCGCACTTCTTCGGCGCCGGTGTAGACGGGCATGCCGACGTGTTCGATGAGCGTCGGGATCGCGCCGATGTGGTCGAGGTGGGCGTGGGTGATCAGCACGGCCCGCACGTCGGCGAGTCGGCGGCCGATCTGGCGGATCGAGTCGAGCACGTCGGCGGTGTCGGCGGGGTATCCGGCGTCTATCACGGTGACCCCGGAACCGTCGTCGATCAATGCCCAGTTGACGTTGGTGCCGGCTACGGCGTAGACGGAGTGGGAAACCTGATCGATTTTCATGTCGGGCCTACTTCTGGATGTCGTGTTCGATGAGCCCGATGCCGTCGATTTCCAGGCGCAGATGGTCGCCGGGGGCGAGCCAGCGGCCCAGTTCCATCCCACTTCCACCGGGCAAGGTGCCGGTCGAGAGCAGTTCGCCGGGGTAGAGCTGTTCGCCGTGGGACACGTGCGCGATGGCTTGGGCCATCGAGTACCGGGCATCGTGTGTTCCGGTGCGAGCCACGGTCTGTCCATTGATCGTGACCGTGGCGGTCAATCGGTCGAGGCGGTCGGCGAGCGCGGGCCCCGCGGCCGCGGTCCCCGACATCGAGGTGAGGAAGTGCTTGGCTCGTTGCGGACCGAAACCCGAACGCATCTCTGCCAATTGGACATCGCGGGCGGAGAAGTCGTTGATCACCACCACCGCGGCGATCGCGGCTGCGGCCTGTTCGACGGTGGCGTCGCGCAGCGGAGCACCGAGCACGACGCCGAGTTCGAGTTCGAAATCCAGTGCCCGCGTGTAGGTCGGGGCACTGACCGGCACCCCGGAGGGGACGATGGTCAAGGCGTTGGACATGTAGTAGATCGGCTGCCGATACCACAGCGCGTGCGGCCGGAACGGCGGGAACGTGTGCCTGGTCAGCGTCTCGTAGGCCGTGGCGACACGGGAGGCCGCGGGCAGGAAGCGGCGGGCCAGGCCTCGTGCGGCGTCGACGGCATGCTTTTCGAAGATCATGAAATCGCGGAACGAGACCGGGCATACCGGCAGGACGACGGTCCCGTCGCCCAGCCCCAGCGCGTCGTAGCGCGATATCTCGAAATCGACGGTGAATGCGGGCTCGATCCTCGGGAACCCCTGGCTGCGGTCGGTTTCGGTGTCGGTGCGCCAGCCCGTGCCGGTGTCGATCTGGGAATCGATGCGGTGTGCGCTGCGATCGAGGATGCGCCGCATCCGTGGGATCGCATGGGTGGCGGGGTCTTGTGGGTGTGTCATGCGGTGACCTCGGCGCGTACACCCAGGTGATCGCTAAGGAATTTCGTCGACAGAGCCGTCCACTGCTCGGCATGTCCCATGGCACAGTGGTCGTCCTCGGCATAGAGCACCAGTTGGGCGTGCGGTGCGTCGATGGCGATGTCGATCGAGTCCCGGGTGTCGGCGAGGGTGTCGCGGGCGCCGTTGATCACCAGCAGCGGGATGTCGATGTGGCGATAGTGTTGGGCGAGTGAGAATTTCGCCAGCTTGCTCGACAGATCGGAGGGGCCGCTGGCATCGAGGGTCGAGGCCAGCGTCGAGACCATGATCTCTGGCATTCCGATCGCGTTGAGCAGCCCGAAGCTGCGGTCGGCGAGCGGACCGTTGGAGACCGCTACCGTCAGCCTCGGGTCGACGGCGGCCATACGCGTCGACCAGTAGGCGCCGAAACTGAAGCCCAGCATGCCGATCCGTCGCGGATCGATACGCGGGTCAGCGCACAGGTGGTCGATGACGGCCGAGTAGATGGTCTCGGCGTCGATGGTCAGCGGCTCGGTGTAGGAGTAGGTGCCGGGCATCTCCATCACGAACACGCCCATGCCGGCGTCGCGTCGGGACAGCAGCGGCAGCAGCGCTTCGGCGATGGTGCCTTCCAGACCGTTGGTGACCAGGATCGTCGGTACCGACACAGCACCGGCCGGGAGCATCAGCATGCCGCGGACGGTCTGCGTGCCGACCGGGATTCGCACCACTTCGACGCTCACTCCCATCGCGGCGTCGAGCGAGCGCAGCAGCACTTCGCACAGCCGGTGTGAGCGCTCGTAGGCGGCCAGCCTGGCCGGGCTCCACCCTGGCCAGGCGGCGATGAACTCATACACCAGCGCCTTGATCAGCCCATCGATCGCGATCGCGGCATCGGCGGCGTCGGGATGGGCCGCACAGAACCGGTCGACCGCCTCGGGATCGGCCACGGGCCCGCGGTCGGCCAGGATCGTCACCGCGGGCGCGAGCAGCCCCCCCAAGGCGTGCGGATCACGCGGCGCGGCGGGGTCGAGCAATTGGTCGGTCGACGGTCCGCCCAGCCGCAGCAACGCCGTGTCGGCCCGCGCGAGGTGCTGGCGGGCGAAGTCCTCCCAGTACCCGGTCCAGCGGGTGTCGTCGAAGGACCGGCAGCCGTGCAGCTGGCGCTGGAATTCCTCTGGGTCGATCCCGCCGAGGTGGGTGAACCGGTCGGCGAACAGCCGGGGTAGGAACGCTGCCACACCGACGCGCCGGGCCGCACGCTCGGTGGTGTGTGTCATCGCGCGAGCGCTGATGAGCAGTCGTTTACCGATGTCCCGCACTGACGTCATTGTTGTGCCTCTCGAACTCGAAATAGCAGAATTTTCTGCTTTATGAGCGTAGGCACAGGTGATAGCCAAAAGCAAGATATTCTGCTTTAGTATCGGGCTATGTCCGAAGCCGAGAACGTCGAGCCGCTGCGCCGGCCCGGAGGCCGCGCGGCGAAGGTCCGCGAAGCCGTGCATCGCGCCGTGCTCGAAGCTGTCGAGGAACACGGCGTGGACAAGGTCGGCATCCCCGACATCAGCCGCCGCGCCGGGGTCCGCGACAGCTCCATCTACCGGCGCTGGAGAACAAGAGAGAATCTGGTGCTCGATGTGATGCTCAGCGCGAGCGAGCGCACTCTCCCGCTACCGGACACCGGGTCGCTACGCGGAGACCTGACCAGCTTCGCCACCGCACTCATCGCCTACCTGCAAACCCCTCTGGGCACCGGCCTTGCGCGCGCTCTGGCATTCATCACCGACTCCGAACAGATCGCAGAAGCGCGAAAGACCTTCTGGGAAACCCGCTACGAAGCCAACCAGGCCATGGTCACCCGGGCGGTCGAACGCGGCGAACTACCCGTCGGCACCGACACCAGGACCGTCATCGAAACCCTCATCGCGCCGATACACTTCCGCCACTTCCTCACCCACGAACCGATGGACGACCGATTCGTCGACCAGCACGTCACCCGCGTGATCCGCGCACTGCAATCCGATCCGGCCGCACAAGCGACGGCCCATGACCCGTCCGGTACCCGTCGACGAACAGGAACGTGAATGACCGGCCCCGAACCCCTACAGTCTTCTGCCTATACCAACGGCCTGCGCACCCGCAAGGAAGTCATGGGCCATGAGTACGTCGCTCAGGCCCTGGCCCGCACCTTCGGCAGCGAATCGGCAGATCTCCAGCACTTCGTCACCGAGCACGTCTGGAACGCGGTATGGAATCGGCCTGGTCTGGATCGCCGTGACCGCAGCCTGCTCAATCTGGGAATCCTCACTGCGTTACGAGCACACGACGAGCTTGCCGGCCACGTTCGAGGCGCGCTCAACAACGGACTCACCCGCGCAGAGATCACCGAGTCGATCATCCACACCGCCGGATATTGCGGCGCGCCCGCTGCACTGGCCGCCATGCGAATCGTTCAGCAAGAACTCGACAAACTCTGACCAACTCACTCTGTCAGAGCGACATCGCGCCTCGCCGGCTCCGGCGAACCTGCAACCGCCGGACGTGCGCTGCCGACCTGGAAACCGCCCCCGAGTCAGCAGCGCACTCCCTCCTCGGGGAATTGATCGGGGCCGCTGACGATTTCGGCCATCAGCGCTGAAAGGTTGGTCGTCAGCGGTCTGGGTCGCCGCCTCCATGTTGATCAGGCTGGCCGTCGGCTGAGAGCGCCGCTGCTAGATAGTCGGCCCAGCTGGAATGGGCGAAGGCGGCCCACTGCTGGGCCGAGCCGATCGAGATGCCGAACAAGTCGGCCACGATCACCGGGTGCATCCGCGATACAGCGTCGATCATCGCCGCGTTTCGTGCCCGTCGGACGGGCAGGTCGTGCGCGGCAAGCATCTGCCTCACCGCGGTCGCGCTGCGGGGGCGGTCAGGCATGCGACCTGGAAAAAGGTAGGCGGCGGCACGCTGATGCGCGGGCCAGCGGAACGATGTCGATGGACTGCCCTGCGCGATCATTCGATCGACAAGCACTGCCAAGCGGGGTGGGACGATGACCGGACAGCGGTTGATTACCAGGTAGGTCGCGGTGCCCTCTCGCCGGATCTGGTCGACGGTGAGTTCGATCATTCGGCTGACCGGCAGGGCGTAGAGACGGATCAGCGAGCCGGCCACCCGAACACACAGTGGCAGAGTCTCGTCGTTGAGGCAGCGGCGCAGTTGTCGGGTCAGTTCGTCATCGGACATGAACTCGACCGGGAGCCACCCCGTGACGTTGGCACTTCCAGCGGCCGGGTGAGCTGACGTCTGGCAGTCCAGCGCAGCAGCGAGTTGATCTGGCGGCCTCGGCCCGGATAGGTGGCCAGCCACGCATCGACCAGGTCCTGGGTGAGGTCGGCCAGCGTGGTGGCCTGGGCGTCGAGCCATTGGAGAAATCCGATGGCCTCTCGGATACCGCTGCGGTCGCAATGTGAAGCTCCGTGGGTGTATCGCCCGCGTGGGGCGCGGCGGCGCGCGTCGCGCAGAATGTGCCATTCCACGTAGGGACGGATGATCCGAGCGTGTCCTGGAGGCAATTCGGCGACGGTCGTGCTGCACCAGAGCTCGAGTTGCGCCAACGGTTCGTGTCGTGGCGGCAACACGTCCATGGTGACGAGGGCGGCCCGGACGTAGCCGGTGTCGAGGTCTTGCGGCATGGCGTCGAGGCGACCGGTTCCAGCTGGGGCGCCACGTTGCCTTCTTGATCAGCGAGCAGCGACTGGACGGCTGGCGGGACGGCGCATCGAACGCACGTCCCGCCCTTGTATTTGGCGCCGGACCGCCCGCAGCTGGGACAGGCGAACAACAACTCGGGTGCTCCGGCGCAGGGGCCACAGATCTCCGTGCGGTCGGGAGTGCGGGCGACAAGGACCGCGGTTATTCCGCATTGGACGCAGCGGGCGGGATACCGGGTTCGGTGCTCGTAGCAAGTCGCACATACCGGGCCAAGCGGCCAGTTCGCGGTGATGACGGCGTGTTTGCCGCACCCGGCGCAGTCGCGCGCGGTCCTCGGGCGGCAGGAGTAACAGTGAAACGGGCCGCCTACGCCGATGCGGGAGCCGTGCCGGATGTGACCACAGACAACGCATTTCCCGGTGTTTCGGTAGCACCTGATACACGTGTCAGGCCGGAGTTCGTTGGCTCGAGCGGCAATTGGAGCGAAATTGCCGCAGACACCGCACGTCCCGCTCGGCGGGCGATAGCAGGTTTTGCAGACCGGCCCGTCCGAGGTGCGCGCAGTGGCTGGCCGTAGTTTGCCGCAGCTTGCACAGTGGTGTTCGGGCTTGCGCACGCAGCGCCCGCATAACGCCGCGCCGTCGTCTCTCCGGGTTCCGAGTTGTCGGCCAGGAAGGACTAGTGATCACTAGGGTGCGAATCGTGTCGACGATTGCGGGGGCGTGTTGGCCATCGGGGTAGTGGGGCCGGCCCCACATCCACGACGAGTACCGCGGTAAGTCGCTTCTTCCTCCTCTGACAAGTGGGTAGCGAGAGAGCGCATGTGGTTGGTGAAACCGTCACCAGGCGTTGGCCTGCATCGGCAAAATTCCCGGTGGAGCTCCCGTGTCCACATGGCTCGTAGAACAGCCGTGGGGTCAACACCCCGCGAAGGCTGACTCCCAACTGATTGATACGTGCCTCGGTGTTCGCTTCGAGGCGCGGGCGCCGATCGGTCCGAGCCTCACCTAGGCTGGGGCGTCTCGCTTCTCGTGGGCTGGGCATCACCGTCACGTCACTCGGCGCGGTCATTGTCGACGCGCTCGGGCCGCCATGCTGCGGTCGAAAAGGATGGTGCTGTACGGCTTTCGGACCGCATAGGCGTGGGTGGTAGTGGTACCGGCGACCGGTCGAGGGTTTAATGGTTGTCGGGTACGTCTGCTGCCAGGGACTGGTGAAAGAGGTACCTCGTCATGTCCGGAAAGCCTCCGGCATCCCGTCCCACACCATCGCGGCCAACTCCTAGCGGCAGTGCGAGTTTTCAGCCCGATCCCGTATCCGCCGATGACGCTGTCTGGTTGAGTACGCGGGAAGTATCGCAGCGGCTGAAGATTCCGCTCGAGACTCTGGCGTCGTGGGCCTCCGCCGGTCGGGGCCCGCGGTACGCGCGGATGGGGCGATACCGCCGCTACCGACTCAGCGACTTGCTGGCCTGGGAACAAGACCAACTCGATCGCGGCGGCGGGGGAATCGGTTCCTCGCACCCGCACGGTTGAACCCGCGTGGCGCAGGCGGCTGCCGCATGGACGAGCAAGTCGAGTAGCCCCCAGGGGTCTGTAGCTAACCTTCAGAAATTTTCTGCCTCTTGAGGTACCGCCGGTCGTCTGCCCATGCTTCCGAGGTGCTTTCACCTATGGCTCGGCGCATCCAGTGGGGCGTTAGTGCTGTGTCGCGTTCTGCGGGTGATGCGCGCGAATTGATGGTTATCGGAGTGTGGGGAAGGGTGTGATGGGTGGCAGGTTGCCGAAGCCGGTGGGAACGTTCGGGGAACCCACGCGGCCGAAGAAGCAGCGCAACGGCCGGTGGCGTACCACGGTGTACTACTACGGTGCGGCGGGCCGGGTGCAGCTCGAGCGGGTCGGAGCGAGTGCGGACGAGGCGCGTAATCGGCTGGCCAGGCGATGCGGGATCATCGCGAACAGCTCGGGTACGGCCGGGTCACCCGCACCACCAAGCTGATGGATCTGGCCGTGGAGTTGCTGGTCGAGATGGGCAACGACGACGCCTATACCGACGGCAACGTCGAGGACTACCGGCGCGAAATCTACGTCTCCACCGACAAACGGGCGAACCCGGCGACGATCAAAATCGAGAACTCGGTCGGGAACCTGCAGGTCTGGCAGGCCACCGCCGGTGAGCTGGACCGCCACCTCAAACGACTCATCGCGTTGGGGCTGCGGCGCAAAGCCAAGCAGCACAAGATCATTCTGCGCGCGATGATGCAGATCGCGGTCCGCCACGGCGCGGTGGAAACCAACCCCGTCGACGGGGTCAGTCCATTTACGCGGCGGCGCAACCCGGCTCGCGGCAAGGTGCAGGACCACGGCGCTCTGCCCGCATTCCGGGCTCAGGTCCGGGCATGGGCCAACGGTGAAGCGACCCGGCCTACACCTGTGGCCCGCCGCGGGACTGGACGGTGGTATGGGTGGTCGACGTGATCACCGGCACCGGCATGCGCCCGCACGAGGTGTTCGCGCTGCTGCTCGAGGACATCCATCTCGACGCACCCGAGCCCTACCTCGACGTCACCGGCACATTGGTTGAGGTGAAGGGTAAGTGGGTGCGCAAACCCGCGCCGAAGTCGGACAACGGGTGGCGGCGCATCCTGCTGCCCGCCCACACCATCGAGGCGATCCGGGAAGCGATCAAGGACCTGGAAGTCGGCGACCGCCCCAACCCGATGGGACTGCTGTTCCCGGCCCGAAACGGGTCGCTGCGCAACCCGAACAACTTCGGCCGCACCTGGCGCGCGGCCCGCGGCGAGAACTTCGCCTGGGTGACCCCGCGCACGTTCCGCAAGGGCGCGGCCACCGCGGTCGACCACGCCTACGGCGATCCCGAACGCGCCGCCCGCCAGCTCGGCAACACCCGCGCGGTGGCCAAGACGCACTACATCGATGTACCGGAGACCGTTCCGGACAATCGGGACGTCCTGGAACGCTGGGATCGGGGCGACGAGGGCGAAAGTATGAGATTTTGACTGGCTCGGGTCGAATCCGGCCCCTCGCCACCGAACGAGAAAACCCCTTCCAACGCTGGTCGGAAGGGGTTTTGTTGTCGGGCTGACAGGATTTGAACCTGCGACCACTTGACCCCCAGGTCGGATGGGCTGCTAAAAGCGCAGGTAGACAGCGTTTTTCGGTAGTTCGTTGGCTCGTATCGAGCAGCACGTTGTTTGGCATCGTTCATAGCGTGTGGTCCCGTTCTGGTCCCGTGTCTGACCTGGCTGATTGGCTTCGCCGGCTGTCGGGACGACGCGCTACGGTCTCGGCGTGGGAGTTCGGGACATCACGCGGCCGGCTGTGTTGGCGGCGCTGCACGAGTACGACCGACTGGGTCGAGATGCGTTCCTGGAACGCTACGGGTTCGATAAGGCGCGAGAGTTCCATCTGGTGTTCGACGGCAAGCGCTATGACTCCAAGGCCATCGTCGGCGCCGCACATGGTTATCTCGATGGCCGGGAACCGTTGCGGGCTTCGGAGTTTAGTGGTGGTGAGAGCACGGTCGCACGGAAGCTACGCGAGCTGGGTTTCACTGTGCCACCGCGGCGCTCGCCGGCGTGGGCGAGGGACGAACTGATTTTGGCGTGCGATCTGGTGATGCAGAACGGCTGGCGTCTGCTGGATGACACCGACAGTCGGGTCGTCGAGCTGTCTGGCATTCTGCAGCTGCTTCCGATCCACGGCCGCGAGCTCCGCAGTGACACCTTTCGCAACCCGAACGGTGTGGCCCGCAAGACGGCCGACATCGCCTCCCAACATCCCGCCTATCGGGGAGTGCCGACCAAGGGCGGGGAGTTGGATCGGATCGTGCTGTACGACTTCCTCATGCAGCCCGAACACATGCATGCGGTCGCGGGGGCCCTCCGCCGCGGTGTCCTCAGCGGCAGTTTCCAACAGTTGCCGGCGGTGGAGGAGGAACAGGAAGACCGGGATGAGGATGCTTCTGCCCGAGAAGGTCGGTTGTTGAAGCGGTGGCACTACGCCCGCGAACGCGATCGCAGGTTGCGCCGCAGGAAGATTGCGGCCTTCTCTGCGGTGCACGGCCGCGTCTTCTGCGAGGTCTGCCAGTTCGACTTCGAGATGGTCTACGGGGCCCGCGGCGCCGGGTTCGCCGAGTGCCATCACGTCGTGCCGCTACACGTGTCCGGCGACACCACCACCACGTTGGAGGAGCTGATCCTGCTGTGCTCCAACTGCCATCGGATGATCCATCGCGGCACGCCATGGCTGACTCCCGACGAGCTACGTCAGGTCGTCACCAACAACCGGGCGAGCCGGCCTGATGTCGGCGGTGGATCGTGATCGGTCGGGCCCCGGTAGTTGTCGGTGGTGGTGTGTAGATTGCTCACCATGCCTTTGGGGGATCTGCTCAGCGAAGTGCTGAGGTTGCAAGCCGACTACACATCGGATCCGAAGAGCCCGTTGATGTTACGGCGCAAACAGCTGGTGGAACGCGAGATCCCGGAGTGGATCGCGTCAGTGTTGGATCCGGTGTTCCCGCCATGGCGGGCCGGTGGCAGCAACGGTAAGGGCAACCCGGCCGAGGTTCCCTGGAGCCGCTACTTCGACCCGGCCAGTAGTCCGGCACCGACGGATGGTTGGTATGCCGTCTATCTGTTCGACGCGGTCGGTCAATCGGTGTATCTGTCGTTGAACCAGGGCACCACGACCTGGGATGTCGACAAGCAAGACTTCGTGTACCGCCCCAAGAACCAGTTGCTTCGGCGGGTGCAGTGGGCACGGGAAGCGCTCTCGGCCACTGATTCCGGGCCGAAAACGTTTGACGATATCGACCTCAAAGGCCGGCAACGACTCGGCCGGGTCTATCAGTTCGGCAACGTGCACGGCATCGAGTACCGCCTCGACGCGATCCCGTCGGACGAAGAGCTGCGCAACGACCTGCTCCACATCGGCCGGCTCCTGGAAAAGCTCTACGAGATCGATGCCAACACCGCCTACATCCCCGGCGACGAACCTCCCGAGATACTTGATGCGGAGCTGGCTTCGGCCAACGCGGCCGGCAACACACGTCGACGCAGCAAGGGCCAAGGCTTCCGGCTGAACCGCGCCGAACAGACCGCGATCGAGCGACATGCAGTGAAACTGGCAACCGAGTACTTCAAAGGCCTCAAGTACAAGGTCAAAGACACCGGCAGCACCGAGTCCTACGATCTGGAAGCCACCCGCGGCGACGAGAAGGTCTACATCGAGGTGAAGGGAACCACCTCACCCGGAGAACAGATCATCCTGACCCGCAAAGAGGTCGAACACCACAACCAGCACCCGAACAACGCACTGGTCGTTGTCCACTCGATCCTGCTCGACCGCACCCAGCAACCACCCGTGGCCTACGGCGGAACCCGCGTCGTCACACAACCCTGGAAAATCGACCCCGCCGGCCTGACCGTCATCTCATACCGGTACAAAATCCCGCCCGCCTAAGACGCCACTCGTCCGGCGGGCCCCAAACGGCTTTCCGGTGACCACGAGCAACCTAAGGGACTGGTGGCTGACGTGTGACTGTCTACGCTAAAACCGTGTTCGGCAACACGTTCGTCAGCTACGCTTGTACGAACAACTATCGAAATACAATGGCAAGCCCGGTTGGGTCTGAAGAAAAGGGGGGCGCGTGGTCCGCGTTTCCGAGTATTACGGGTTGTCCGGCGATCAGGGTACTCTCGATTTTGTAGATGTAGAGATTGACCGCGACACCTTGTTATTTATTGATCCGTCAGTTATTGCATCAATCGATGGTCCATGGGAACATGCGTGCATTTCGGCCATTCAGAGCTTTTTCCAAGAGGTTATTGACTGCATCAAGGCCGGAGATAAAGATAAAGCGAAGTCGCTCCTTTCGCACCTCAGTGAAGATAATTCGACCAGACTCGGATACTCCAAGCGAAACCGAGGAAGCGGAGTAGGTTCTAAATTATCCGAGGAGTTTTTCACAGAGCTGTCAGCCAGTGACGCGGTGCACTCGGGGCTAATCAGCGATATTGAAGATACTGCACTTCTGATCGAAGGCGTCGGAGAAGATCGTATTTCTGACGTTGTCACCAACATCATCAGAAATCTGCTGATCGAGTACACTCAGGCTGCGGCGGCCTACTACGGCATCCCTCTGAAAAATAGTATTGCAGTTCCGCCGTACTGGGGCGCCAATAAAAGACAGTGGGTGAGCAGGTACTTCGACCTTCCGGTGGCCGGTAAATCCCCGCTGATACTTGTGCCGAAAAGTATCGTCCGAAGACTTCTTTTTATAAATCCTGGCGAATATTATTCGCACTATGTGCTCACCTATTTAATGGACGATGAAGTGCGGCGGCAGTCTCCCTTGGTACGCGTATTCAAGACGCAGAACAAGCAATATGTCACGAAGAAAGACGTGGCTAAGAAATACAAAAAGAAGCACTCTCAAGACGGGCGAAGGGGCGTCGAAAAGCGCATAAATGTCGAGGCCACCGAGCGATTTCCTTCCCTCATAGCCAAGTATAAGGCGGACAAGGCGAAGAACCCCCCCCGTGGCAATCGGCCCAGAACAGCTCGCCGAGGCTACTGGCACAGAGCCCCCGGATCTTGAGAGTCTGCTGGCTGCGGTCGTCAGTTTGGGTACTGGTAGAGAGAATGCCGACGAGTACGAGAAGGCTATAGAAAGGTTGCTGTCAGCGCTTTTCTACCCCAGCCTGGTGAATCCCATACGGCAAACCAAAATTCACGAAAATAGGAAAAGGATAGACATCAGCTACACTAATATGGGAAGAAATGACTTCTTCTCGTGGTTGGCCAGTCATTATCCTGCGGCTAATATTGTGGTCGAGTGCAAGAATTATAGTCGACCACTGGGAAACCCTGAATATGATCAGCTGAGCGGAAGGTTTTCTCCCTCTCGGGGTAAGTATGGGATTCTTGTCTATCGATCGTTTTCTGATAAATCTGCCGTAATGAAGTCCCTCCGGGACACAGCTAAAGATGACCGTGGGTACATGACAGCGCTGGATGACGCGGATCTCCGAACGCTTGTGGACGAATATAAGCTGTCGGGAAGTGCAACTATGATCGGCGGCCTCCTGCATACGCGCTTCCAGGAACTAGTCAACTAACCTCGGCAAATACGCGCTACCGCAGCTGTGACTTACACTTCCTCTCTGAAGAGCGGAAGGTCTCTGGTTCGATCCCAGGGCCACCAAATCCCCTTCTGATATACCACCTGGAGGGGGGATTCCCTCTGGCGTAGCTTGTCTGCGTTGACCGTGGGTGACCGCCGACACAACCAGGCGGTAATGCATGCAGAGTACGCGGAAGATCATCCTGCCCAGCGTCCAAGGCGGTGAAGGCATGGGTTGGCTGGAAGGTTCTTCGAGCGGTTGTGTGACCGGCTAACCCCTGGATGCCGGGTGGAGTTCGTGGTATTTGTTGGTGCTCGGTGGCGACACTGGGATCAGTCGGCGGGAAGAGTGGGGTGGTAGTGAGCGAGCCAGCAGAAGACGGGTCGTTCCCAATGGTGAACATCGAGGATGTCCCACATGTCGACAAGCTGTATGACCTAGTCGGAATTGTGGAGGACCTGAAGTTTGCAGCTGAATGCTTCGATCGGCTGGGAGCACTGCTAGATCAGCCGGACGACGGACAGGCGTTGTGGGTGGAGCGGCAGGCACTGTTCTCAGCGGCGGCCGTTGCCTACAGCCGGTGCTTTGGTACAGGGGTGAGGGGCAAACTTGAGACCGCGGCGCTCGACCGGATTCCTCAGGCTGCGCCTGGTGAAGCGCGCAAGATCCATAAGTTCATCTGTGACATGCGGGACAAGCACATTGCACACTCGGTGAGCCCGTTTGAGGCAGTAATGATCTGTGGCGCTGTACAGCCTCAAGACGGGCAAGAAGAGCCGCTTATTGGCGTCGGCATCCTTACGATGCAAGGACTCCCGGTTGGTACTGAGGCTGCGATTGTCTGCCGGGATCTTGCCAGGAATCTGGTGAACGACCTCCATGCCGAGATCGAGGGAGTTACGTCGAAGGTTCGTGAATCTCTGAAACGGGAGGACCCGGAGACCTTCGCGCGTCGACCGACGATGAATTACGTCGTGCCGGGTTTGGATCAAGCCGGGATCCCGCGACGTTTCGGGCGAGGAATCGCCCCCTAGACGTGTGAACCGGACATTCGCTACCAACTACCGAGGCGCTGGCCCTGCTGTGCGGTGGGTTGCACCCAGAGGTGGGCTGGCTGCGCCTGCCCCTAATCTGCCTGCCTTTCGCGCGTAGAGGCTCCGGGGTCAAGAGTGGCGATAGCCATCACGGAGTGACGCCGTAGGCGCTCTTGACGCTGGAGGGGCGCGTGAACACAATGCAGGCCACCACACAGCGGGGCCAAGCGGCCGAAGGGCGCTCAGTAGTTCGGCAACAGGGGAAGGGGGCCGAAGCCCCCTCCGGGTCAGTACGGGTAGCGGTCGAGGATCTCGAGGTTGCGGTGGTGCTGGGTATTGCACGGGATGCAGTGCCAGGTGACCTGGTCCTGCGGGCCGTACTTGGAGGTGAACGGGACGGCGGCGGGGTTGTCGCATCCGCGGAGCTGGCAGGTGGTGGGCTTGGTGGTCATCTCGCGGGTTCCTCTCCGGTTGGGGTGGTCTGGCTGAGGGCGTCTCGATCACGGCTCCGGTGGGTGTCAGGAGTGGCGCCAGCCATCACGTAGTGACGCCGTAGGCGCTCTTGATGCCCGCTGGTGGCGTGATAGCCCTCGGATCAGTCAGACCGCCCCGGCCGGAGAGGAACTGGTGACCCGGCGGGGCCCCGCTCGGCTGACTGCGGTGACCTGCTCGTGAACGTGTCCGGAGCTCCACGGGACCACGGCCGGTGGATCGGGCAGAGTGCCCGGCCGATTCGTGCTCGACTGCGGGAGGTAAGTCGGGTACGGCTCTCGTCGCGCCCAGCACTGCGAGGATGTTCGAAAAGTGGCTAGAGAGGCTTACTGCGCCCCGGCGGCCGAGTGTCGCCGACGCGCCGACGCGCCGCGGTGACCGCCGTTCAGGGAACCGCGCTGCGCGTCGCAGCGCGGCGGCGGCGCGAAGCGCCGCCGGGGCGCTCTTGTTGCTGTATGGCGAAATTCGGCAACAACCCGCACAAGCCAAGGCGCGTCAGGAGAATCGAGCGTATGACTGGTCTCGCGCTGACGCCGGAGCGTCGAACGGAACTGGCCGAACTGCTCGGCAACGAGCTGCGGCTGAAGGCCGAGTATCCGAGGGTGGCTGAGTACTTGGACACTGCGCCGATGCTGTCGGGAACCGGCGATGCGGAGGCTGATGCAGCGTTCGACCTGAGGTTCGTGCACTACATGACCGGTGGGCAGTCTTCGGGGAACCCGTACTGGGACATCGTGGCGCCTTCGGTCGGAGTGGACGGAGCACGGCGAGTCGTCAACGGCGGAAGTGCGAAGGGGAGCGTCCGACTGGGCTTCGTCCAGACGATCTTGCAGAGCGTCTACGCCTATGCGATCCCGTCACCGGAGACGCTCGAGTGGGTGAAGGCCTTCAGCGAAGGGCATACGGTTGTCGAGCTGGGGGCAGGCCGTGGCTACTGGGCACGACTGCTCACCAATGGTGAGGTAGACGTACGGGCCTTCGACTCCGAACCGCCGGACAAGGCCTCGAATGCGTCATTTCCAAAGTCGGAAGGTCAACGTGACGCCTGGTATCCCGTCGGCGGCCTCGAAGACTTCAACACTGAGCTGAATGGTGATTCGGTACTTTTCCTATGCTGGCCACCCGGTTGGGGTAACCCGATGGCGTCGGAAGCGTTGGAACTGTTCGAGGCACGTGGAGGTCGCCGTCTGATCTACGTGGGCGAACCGAAGGGCGGCAAGACTGGTGACGACGCCTTCTTCGACCGGCTGTCGGACCGCTGGACGATGGACTCGTGGGACACAGAGTTTGTCTCCTGGTGGAACCTCGCTGACGTGGCGCAAGGTTGGGTCCGCCGCGGTTAGTTAGGTTCGGAACGAAGCGTGGCCCGATCGATGGTGCGATCGGGCCACGCTTGCATTGCGATGAGTCAGGACTGCGTATCGAGCGCCATCCGGAAAACGAACGAGTCGTAGCGGTCTCGTGGGTATGAAACCTCCGAGATCATCAGTACTTCACCATCGGCCGCAAGGAAGCGCTGATGGACCGACTTGACGAGTTCGCCTGACGGCACCTCGAGCCATACGGCGTGTGTCGGCACCGGCGGCCGGTCGGCAAGAGTCTCCTCGAGGATGGCCGCGGCGGCTACGTCCGTGCCCGGCCGTTGGTAGCTGTCGGAGATCGAGATGGGCCGTCCTTTCTCCGACGCCATCGTGATGATGTGCTCAACATCGTCGCCTGGGGTGATCCCCAGCAGCGCGGCGAGTTCTTCGTCCGCGGGTGCTGTCGATGATTCGCGTTCGATCCGCACCTCTTCCTCGCTTCCTGCTGCCTCGTTGCCGAAGGTGACCTCGGGGTCTTCCATCTGCCGTTCCGGAGAAACGCGCACCAGTGTCGGGCGGGCCGCGACGAATGTTCCTCGGCGTTCGATGGTGTAGACGAGTCCCTGGCGCAACAACAGGTCGATGACTTTCCGGATGACAATCTCGGACACGCTGTGTTGCTTCGCCAGTTCGGAGTAGCTCGGTAGCTGCGTCCGGGCAGGCAGAGCGCCGCTGCGGATGTCCCGTGCGATCTCCCCTGCGATGGAAACGTACGCGGGCTCACTCATGTGCTCACTCCTCTTCGTCGCGGTCTGTACTGATGATACGCAACTGCGTATACGCACAGGTCCGCGCTGTGACGACTTGAGTTGTCAACCCTCCTTACAACTGCGTATACGCAAAACGCTTGTGCGTATACGCAGCTGTGTATACGCTGTTGTGTATGCACAGGATGTGCAAGTCGAGTCAGCTGGGAAGTACGCAGCAGCAAGGAGATTGAGCGATGGCACTGAAGGATGTTTGGTTCACCCCGGCGTTCGAGGACGCGTTCCCGATGGGTCTGTTCCTGTTGGGGGAGATCGCGCCGGTGACGGAGTTCAGCTCCGATCGCAACGCGCCGAAGCGTCAGCGGCTGGATCTGGATGCGGAGGGCAACGGCACGGGGAAGCGGCTGTGGAAGGGCACGGTCACCGATCCGGCGGCGGCGAACGCGAAGCAGGCGAGTTTCGACGTGGTGTTCGTCGCGGATGTGCAGCCGGTTCCGGTGGCTCCGGAGATTGCGCGGGGGATGCGGCCGGTGGAGCTGGAGGGGTTGCAGGTCAAGCCGAAGATTGCTGGTCAGGGTGAGTTCAAGTCGATCGGCTGGACGATCCGCGCGACCGGGATCAAGGGCGACAACTCCGGCGCCAAGACGGCTCCGAAGGCGGCCTGACGATGAGTGCGGCGGATCAGTCGGCGGGGATGCGTCTTGCGCGCTGGTCCGCCGTGGTCATCATCATCGCGGTCGGCGCGGCGGCGTTTCGGCTGTCGTTCGCCACGCTGAAGGACCTCGCGGTCCTGGCGCACATTCCGGCGTCGGATGCGTGGCTGTTCCCGCTGATCGTGGACGGCACGATCCTGCTGGCCACGTTCGGAGTGCTGGTCCTGGCCAACGCTCCGGAACGCCGGTTCTTCGTCACAGTCCTGGTCATCGGCTCGGTCGTCTCCGTAGCGGGCAACTCGCTGCACGCGGTCGCCGCGGGGCGGGAACTGCCATGGTGGGCTTCGGCGCTGGTGGCGGCGATCGCCCCGATTTCCCTGCTGGCCGACACACACGGGTTGGCGCTGCTGATCCGTGCAGCACAACGAGATTCGGCACCTGAACCGGCTGCGGCTCCCGTGGTCGAGCCTGCCGCAGAGCAGGCAACACCTGAGCCTGAGCCGGAACCGGTGTCGGTCCCTGAGCCCCAGCCCGAGCCTGGCCCGTTGCCGGTGCCTGAGCCGGTGCGAGCGGCTGAGCTTCGCCCGGTGCCTGACGCGCCGGTGCAAATTCCTGTTCGTTCTTCGCGACCGGTCCAGACCATGCTGCCGATCGCTGTCCCTGTTGGGGGTTGAGATGACTGCTTTTGTTCCTGCTGTGGCGACGAGTGTTTCCGCGCTCGTGACCGTGCTGGCCGGTGTCGGGGTGCTGGTCGATCGGCCCGGGGATGCTCCAGCCCCGCTGGTCCCGGCCGCTGCGTCGTCCTCGTCGGTGTCTGTCACCTACGGGGCCCCGGCTCCGGCTCCGCCCCGGTGCGTGATGTTCTGCGAGGACGCCGGTCTCGGTCGGCCGGAGTTCGAGAAGGCTCCGGCTCCAGCCCCGGAGGGGTGCCGCCTGTTCTGCGAGTTGGAGCGCGGCCCGCAGGGTTGGGGGTTCTGAGATGAGTATCGCGGGAACGGTGATGCTCGCCAGCGGTCTGTGCACGGGGGCGTCGGCGGTGTGGTGGCTGCGGTCGCTGGCCTCGTTCGGTACGTCCGTACAACCGGCTGGTGATGCTCGTGAGATTGTCGCGGCTGCTCCGGTCGAGCTGCGTACGGCGGTGCTGGTGGTCGCTGATCCTCGGCAGCGGCCGTGCATGTTCGCCGCGTTGGGGCTCGGCTCGGTCGACAGCGGGTTCCCGACGCTGGAGGACTGGGTGTACACCGACTACGGCTTGCAGATCGACTTGCTGATGATGGCCGGTCAGACCCGTAAGGACTGGGCCGGTGAGGACGCCCTCGACGCGTTCGCGCAAGTGCTGGCGGTGCCGAAGGTGACCGTGGTTTTCCCTGATCCGGGGGTGGTTCGTCTTCAACTGCGGGTGTTCGACACGCTCGCGGACCCGACAAAGGTGTCGGGGGTCCACAACGGCGTGGACTTGGAGGCGATCCCCGTCGGCGTGCTCGAAGACGGCGGCACCTGGTACCTAGCGCTGCTGTATCGGCATCTGTTGATCGCGGGCGGCACCAACGCCGGTAAGGGCGGTTTGGTGTGGGCGATCATCGCCGGACTCGCCCCGGCCATCGCTTCGGGCCTGGTGGAGTTGTGGGTGGCCGACCCGAAGGGCGGTATGGAGTTCGGGCGCGGCAAAGCGCTGTTGACCCGCTTCGAGTACACCGATGAGGGCATCGTCGCGATGATGGCCGACGCCGAAGCCCTCATGCTGGAGCGGGCGGCGCGGTGCATGGAAGCCGGTATCGAGAAGCACGTCCCGACGGTGGATGAGCCGCTGATCGTGATCATCGTGGACGAGGCGGCGGCGATGACGTCCTACGCCGAACCCGACGCCATGAAGAAGTTCGACCGTCATTACGGCAAGCTGCTCACCCAGGGCCGGGCGCCGGGGATCTGCGTGATCACCTGTGTGCAGGACCCGTCGAAAGACACTCTGCCGCAACGTCAGTTGATCCCGATCCGCATCGGCCTGCGTCTGGATGAGAAGACCCAGATCGGCATGGTGCACGGCGACTCCGCCCGGGAGCGTGGCGCACGCTGCGACGAAATCCCCTACACCACACCCGGTGTCGCCTACGTCCGCGAAGACGGGACACCGAACATCGTACGAGCGCGCTCGTACTTCGTCTCCCGTGAGGACATCGCCGACCTGTGCGAGCACTACGCCTCCCGCGGCCACGACATCGACCTCGCGCCCCAAGCCGACTACAGCGACTTCGACCCCGACAACCTGGGTGATGAGTCCGAAGACGGGCCGGTGGCGGCATGAAACGCGGACTGGTCATCGAACAGCACGTGGTCGTGTACTGCGACACCTGCGGCGACCACTACACCGAGGGCGAGAACGAAGCGATCTGCTTCGACTCCATCACCCAGGCCATCGCCTATCTGACCGTTCATTCCGCGGGCGGTGTCGGCTGGGTCTACGACGGCGACAAGGTCGTCTGCGACGGCTGCCAGGCGACCAACCGGTGCGTCGAGCACGGCCATTCCTTCCCTGAGTCCTGGCGTACCACGGTGTGGCCGCTGGGCAATTCCACCCGTTCCCGCACCTGCGACGTGTGCGGCGTCCCCGAAATCGAGGCCCAACCATGAGCAACCACCGTTACGACGACAACGTCATCGACCTGCAAGCCCGCCGACGCTGCCAGCTCGAACGCCGTGGTGCTGATCCGGTGAGCATCGCGGTTCATCTGTTCGCGGAGACCGGGTTTGTCCCGCTGTGGGACAACGGCGACGGCTTCGACGGCGGGGACTGGGCGGCATGACCAGCAACCCCGAGACCAGCGGGGCCCCGGACGTCAATCCGATCGTGCAAGCGGCCGCCGACCAGGTGAGCAGCCGCAAGCGGCGTCCCCGCAAAGACATTCACGCCCCGTGCTCGGGGCAACTGTCACTGTTCGATCCCCAGCAAGGAGACCAGTCGTGACCACGAAAACCCGCAACGAGCGTGACCCGTTCGACCTGATCGGGCTGGCCGTGCTCAACCTCGCCTGGTGGGCGTTCCTCACGGCCGGTGTGACGGTGTGGTGGGCGGTGCTGTTCCCGATGTTCTCCGTCCCGATCGTCCTCGCCGTCGTGGCCGGCGCTTTCTACGGACCGGCCGCGGCCCTCGTGGTCGTCGGGGTGTCCGCCGCGGGACTCACCCTCTGGCGGCTTCGGCGTCCGGAGACCTTCGACCGCTGGGTAACGCGGCGGGCCCGTACCCGGTTCCTGACCTGGCACCGCTATCAGCGGCGGTGGGCCAAGCTGATGACGGCCTGCCACCTGAGCATCGACCGCGGCGACCGCATGTTCATCCCACGCCTGCTCGGAGTGGAGATCGGCCCGGTGACGGATCGGGTTCGGGTGCGGATGCTCGACGGGCACTGCCCCGCCGATTTCGAGAACCGCGTGTCGCATTTGGCGCATGCGTTCGGGGCCCTGGACTGCCGCGCCACCATCACCGGCCCCGGCACGGTCGAGCTCGCCTTCCGCCGCGCCGATTCCCTGGCCGAGACCGTGATCCTGCCGCGGGTCGATCACTGGACCAAAGGACCAGGGCGGGCGGCATGAACACCACCACGACTGTCCCGACACTGCGTCTGCTGTCCCTGGGTGCTGGTGTGCAGTCCACCACTCTGGCGTTGATGGCCTGCCGGGGTGAACTGTCCGGCCTGGATGGCGCGATCTTCGCCGACACGGGATGGGAGAGGCCGGCGGTCTACCGGCAAGTCGAACGGCTGGAAGCGGAGTTCACCAAGGCCGGTATCCCGCTGCACCGCGTCAGCAACGGTCACCTGCGTAAGGACACGTTGGATCCAAGCAAGCGGTTCGTGTCCATCCCGTACTTCACCCTCGCCCCCGAAGACACGATGGTGCGCGAGGAAATCACCGAAACCGACAGCGACGGCCGGGAGGCGATCGTCGGGTATCGGGAACGTCCCGCCACGCGTCGGGAACGGGAAGGGATCGGGCGTCGCCAGTGCACCTACCGCTACAAGATCGCCCCGATCAACCGGGCGGTGCGGATGCTGCTAGGGGCCCCAGCACCCCACTACCGCCGCGTCCCCAAAGGCCGGGTCGCTGAGCAGTGGATCGGATTCAGCACCGACGAGATCTATCGGGTCAACGACCGCCGGGAGAACGCCTACACCATCAAACGGTTCCCGCTGCTGGAACTCGGGATGTCGCGCAAGGACTGCCTGCGGTATCTGCGGCGCGCGGGCTGGGGTGACGTCGTCAGTAGCGACTGCATCGGCTGCCCGCACCACAACAACGCCTACTGGCGGCAGATGCGCGATGAACGGCCGGAGGAGTGGGCGGATGCGGTCGAGTTCGACCACGCCATCCGCAAGGGCGGGGCCCGCGGCGAACCCCTGCGCGGGCAGGCGTTCCTGCACCGCTCCTGTGTGCCGTTGGAGCTCGCCCCGATCGACCGGGTCACCCGCGGGGAGTGGAAAGACCGGCAACTGGACCTGTTCGACGACCTCGACCCCGACGACCCCGACACCGGGGGGTGCTCCCCGTACGGCTGCATCTCTGGGGCCCCGGTCACCGAAGACGACGACGATAGGGAGGCGGCGTGACCATGCCTGTCGATCTCGACAACAACGACGAGCCTGCAACGGACCGGCAGACCGCGGCACAACGGCGGGCGCTTCCGAACTTCATGGACGTCGCGGAGGCTGCGGCGGAGAAGTTCGGGGTGTGCGTGCGGCCGGTGACGATGCGCTCGTTCGACCCGCGGACCGGCAAGGTCGAGTACGTCGGCTCGCCGTGCAAGTCCACCGTCGCGTCGGTGTGCAAGCCGTGCGCGGACAAGGCCCGCTGGCTGCGGATGACCCAATGCCGCGAAGGCTGGCACGCCGAAACCGAACCGGTCGAGGAAACCCGCGACCCCTCCGACACCCAAACCGAGTTGCTCACCGCCCGCGCGGATCTGGCCCAGCAGTACCGACAAGCCCGCGACACCGGCGACGACGAAATGGCCGACGCCATCGGCGACCTGGTCGGCAGCCTGGACCGCGATCTCCGGGACTCCGGTTTCCGGGGCCCCATCCCACCGCTGGACCCGACCGAGCGTAAGCGGCGTTCCCGGTCGACCAAGCGGCGTCAGGACGTGCCGGACCTGCCGCGCAAGAAGGTCGAACGGCACACGATCGGGCGGCTGATCGGCGGCTACCGGTCATCGATGATGGTCACCCTCACCATGCCCTCCTACGGCGCCATCAACCAAGACGGCGCAGTGGACGCCGAGGGCAAGCCGTGCTCGGACGGCTCACCCCGCAACCCGGACAGCTACGACTATGCGCGGGCGGCGCGCGACATCGTGTTCTTCTCCAAGCTGGTCGATCGCTGGATTCAGAACTTGCGTCGCTGCGTCGGCTATGACGTGCAGTACTTCGCCACCGTCGAACCGCAGAAGCGCGGTGCCCCGCACCTGCATCTGTTGCTGCGGGGTGTGATTTCTCGGGAGATTCTGCGGATGGTGACCGCGGCGACGTATCACCAGGTGTGGTGGCCGCACTTCGACCCCGACAACGAGGTGTACTCGGGGGAGAAGATGCCGGTGTGGGACTACCGGGCGATGACGTTCGTGGACCCCGACTCTGGGCAGGCGTTGACCGGCTGGGACGACGCGATGGACGTGCTGGATGCGGTGGATGATCTGGAACCGGCGTACACGGTGCGGTTCGGGGCCCGCATGGATCCCGGCGATATGAAGGGCTACATCCCCGGCGACAAGGCCGACCGGGCGATCGGGTACGTGACGAAGTACCTGACGAAGTCGATCAGCGAAGTGCTGGAGACCGAGTCGACGCGCACCGCGATCCACTACGACCGGTTGCACGCGGAGCTCCAGCACACCCCGTGCTCGCCGCGGTGCGCGGTGTGGCTGCGGTACGGCATCGTCCCGAAGGGCGCCAGCGACAAAACAATCCCCGGCAAGTGCAAGGGCAAGGCACACCGCCGCGACACCCTCGGCCTTCCCGGCCGCCGCGTGCTCGTGTCGCGCCGCTGGTCGGGCAAGACGCTGCCGGATCACAAGGCCGATCGCGCGGAGTTCGTTCGGCAACTGCTGGCCTCCGTCGGCATCCACAAACCCGACACCAGCCACCTGATCATCCGACCCGTCGAACCCGGCGACCAGTCCGCGCCACCGCGGGATCACCTGATCCTGGCCGCGATCGCTCAACGCACGAAATGGCGAGCGGAATACACCAACGCCTTACTTGCGGCGGGGCCCCCAGCGCAGCAGGAACATTCGGCAATTCAGCAGGCAGCATAGGGGGGGTTCGATGGACACACGGTTGGTTGATGGCAAGTGGTACTCGACAGCGGAACTGGCATTGTTGCTCGGTATCGATCCGTCGAGCCTGCGGCGGTGGCGTACCGCGAATCCTCCATGTGGGCCTGCGTTCGTGCGGGTCTCTCCGCGGGTCGTGAAGTATGCCGCTGAGGACATTGAGGTCTGGTTGCAAGGTCGGCGCACTGATCCGTCCCAGGCGGCGGCGTAATGGCTGTGCGAGCGAATGTTCCTGTCGGCGTGCGGCTTTCGGCCGACATTGAAGAGCGGTCGGACTACGGTCGGCGTCCGTTCAAAGCGCGGGTTCGCTGGACTGATCCGGTGACAAAGAAGCGCCCCGCGGTCTCGGAGCCGTTCGAGACTCGGGAAGAGGCTGAGGCGTGGATTGCTCGTCTGGAGCGGAAGGCAGCCCAGGGGATCGACCCGAAGACGGCGACAATGCGCCTGTCGGACTATGGCGAAGCGAACATGGAGTTGGCGTTGCGGGGTCTGGAGAAGAAGACCACCGACCCGTACATGGCCGGCTGGCGCAAGCGCGTGGTGCCGACGCTGGGGCATCTTCCGGTGGCCATGCTGACCAATGGTGCGGTGGATCGTGCGGTGGTCGGCTGGATCAACGACGGCGCCGGTAAGTCGACGGTGAAGAACAGTCTCGCCGTGCTGGTGCGGGTGATGGAACAGGCTGTGCGGGACGCGATTCGGGAGACGAACCCGGCGCGGGTGCGTGGTTGGCAGAAGCTTTATCAGCAGATCGAGGACGAGTTGGATGATCCGCGGTCGCTGGCGTTGCCCAACTGGTCGGCGTTGGTGACGCTGGCTGATGCCCTGGTGGCTCGTTCTGCGGATCGGTATCAGGGCTGGGGTGATGTGGTGATCTTCGCTGCCTGCACAGCATCCCGCATCGGCGAGGTCTCCGGCTGCCGGGTCGGTGACATCGGTACCGATACCTGGACATGGCGAGTGCGGCGGCAGACAACGCCCGGACCGGGCGGCATGGAGGATAAGGGCACCAAAGGCAACCGGGCGCGCTACGTTCCGCTGATCGAAGAAGTTCGGCAACTGGTTACTCAGCGCATCGCGATCGTCGGCACCGACAACCCTGACGCTCGGCTGTTCCGCGGCCCTCGCGGAGGACGGATCGCTACAGGCGTGCTCCGGGATGCCACCCATTGGGATGAGGTCGTGACCAAGCTCGGCTACCAGCATCTGCGTCGGCACGATCTGCGACACACCGGACTGACGTGGATGGCCGATGCCGGGGTGAGCCTGCACGTGCTCCAAAAGATCGCCGGACATGCCGACAGCCGGACCACGGAGCGGTATCTCCACCCGGATCGTCGAGAGATCACCGGGGCCGGTGACAAGCTCTCCGAGCACTTGCGGTCCCGTTCTGGTCCCGCTCTGCGGGTGGTCGGCGAATGAAGAAAGCCCCTCCGACACTGGTCAGAGGGGCTTTCTCATCTGTCGGGCTGACAGGATTTGAACCTGCGACCACTTGACCCCCAGCTATCCCCGGCTCTCATTTGAGCACGTCACGCACGGTACGCGCACGGCCCGCAGACTTCCGACGCGCTGGCTGTGCAGGGACGCACGTAGCGTGTGGTCCCAAGTTGGTCCCAAGCACAGCTCGGACTACCTGCTGGGCGTTTGCCATGGCTGGCTACGGTTGAGACGGGTTCTCCACCTGCGTCTTTGGTATTGACTGCGTTGGTCGAGGTTCGCGCGCGAAAGCGGTCACGTCGCCGGGGCAGTCCCCCGTCCCTCACGCTCCGGCCGAGGGATCTTGCACGCATGTCGCACACCCGGGCTGCGCAGGTAAGCCCCATCTGCCCTCCTGGCTCCCCCGTCCTCCAGAATGGCGGGATGTCCGATGGTCAAGGTCTTTTCGAACGAACAAAGCGGTTCCTCGACGAGTGCTATCAGTTGCACCCTCGGGAGGCAGAGGAGCGGTTGCGACCGATCCTCACCGAACTGATGGCGGCGCAGGGCTTCGACATCCAGGCGAGGAGGGTGGGACGTGCGTCCGATCATGGACTGGACTTCGAAGGCGTTGCTAGGTCAGGTGGGCCACAGCAAGGACGCATCGGCATCGAGTACAAGCAATACAAGAACGAGCGACCGGCTGGCAGAGAGGTGGTTCTCCAAGCTATAAGCCTGGCTGAACGGACAAGGGTCGATCGAATGTTGTTGGTTAGCCCTACTGGATTCACCTCGGCAGCGAGAGCTCAAGCGCTTGGGCACATCGTCGGAGTCCAATTACTAGCGCGCGATGAACTCCAAGATCTCGCGCGCGCAGTTGACGAGATCACTCCGACTGAGCCGAAAATCGTCGCGGTAATTCGGCGGGTCAGCGAGGAATTCGCCAAAATAGTAGCGAGAGACCCCTCTGAACTTGATGCGCTTGAATGGCGAGATCTAGAGCGCATGATGGCTACGGTTCTCGATGGCCTAGGGTTTTCAGCCGAATTGACGCCTGGATCGAAGGACGGCGGCAAAGATATCGTCGTCGAACTAAACACGGAATCTGGCCCGAAGACCTATATTGTTGAACTGAAACACTGGCGATCAGGAAAGCGCGTCGGAGACAGTTCTGTCCGCGAATTTGTCAAGGTAGTCGCGCGGGAGCGTCGCGATGCAGGTTTGTTTCTCTCGACATATGGATTCACCGAGAACGCCTTCGAGTCATTGACGGAGATTGAAAGAACCAAGGTCAAATTCGGCGGAAGAGCGAAGATCGTAAACCTTTGCCGATCTTTCGTCAGGGCGGGGGCAGGGCTCTGGTCACCCGACGACCAAGGGTTAACGGACCTCCTTCTTGTTGATGCAGTTGAAGACCAAGGAACTTCTTAAGAGGACGCGCTTGAGATTGACGCATAGCCATCAAAACGGTCCCCGCCGAACTCTCCTCTTGTGGTCCATCTCTGCGCGTCCTATCGCTGCTAAACATCCGCACCCACCCCGTCACCCCTGCCGGAAACCGTCAGCTACGAACGCAGATCGGCCACGGCACTGAGCGCGGCCAGCCGCGCGAACACGCGACCGCCGGTCGCGCAGCTCTAAACGCAACATCTGCACCCAAACGCAACTACCCACTCACCCCCTTCTTTGTGGTCCCCAACTCACCACTTCCCCACCTACTTGACCCCCACTGGCTCTCCCCTCACCCGACCCCGATTCTCTAGGAACAGCGAAGCCCTAGAGAATCGGGGTCGGGTGAGGGGAGAGCCATGCGCCGAAGGCGCAGGTCAACGCGAGATCGAGGCGGGCCGTTCGGGATTGGTCGGGACTACCGCGTCCCGGGCCAATCCCGGGCCGATCCCGAGCCAATCCCGGGCCAGCTCCGAGATGGGGCAGGCAGAGTCAGAAGCGAACGACTGCAACGGTTTTGTCATCGTGCCGTTTCGACCGGGGGCGCAGCCGTCCATGTGGGTCTACTCCCGACTCCCATTCGGCGGCCTGCCGAAGTAGGTTCAACAGTTCGGGGTCGCCAGCAGCAGTTGCAACCTGCCGCCAGCCGAGGCCGACTGATGCGAGCCCATCCACCGCGCCATCGGTCGCAAGAATCACCCACTGCAACGTCCGGCCATCGCACGCGAAGGTGACAGCGTGACGAGCTGCGAGCGGATCGGTTGCGGCGATCCAGTATCCGCCGGGCTCGTTTCGGTGCAGTTGCTCGGATTGTTGCAGGGCACCGAGGATCGCCCGGTGTGTGTCGTCGTATCCGTAGCCCTGTCTCAAGCGCGATCTGTACTCATGAGATTTCGGCAGATCCAGCTGGCTCATCCTGTCGTCCGTGACAACCTGCTCGGTCCCATCCGAGCGGCCGATGACAACCGTTGAGTCCCCAAGCAGCAATAAATCAACCACATCGTCGTCGTATCGGTGCCGAGCGATAGCGACTGTGCAAGAGGGAGACACTTTCGCCATTGCGGGAAGGCGAAGTGTTGCCACTGTCCGCCTTATAGCTTCCTCCAGTACGGCATCCAGGGCCGTCGTGTGCGGTTCGGCCGTGAGGATGTCAATTAGCGCCGCGCCAAGGCACTCGGCGTACTGTCCACCCGTCGGTCCCTCGCTCGGTCGATGGGAAGTGGCGCCGTCCAACACAACGACGGCGTTAGCACTCATGTAGATGCGGTCTTCGTTTGAAGACCCCGGCAGCTGCGCCGATCTCAGCTCGAACCTGGTCTCCATGTCACCAAGGGTAGGGGCCAGCGATCAGGCGACTTTCCTCCACCCTGAAATCGTCGGTGAATTCGCACTGCACGACGCCGCTGACTGACTTGTCCTCGTTTCCCCTGAACAAGTCTGGTAGATGCTCGTCCAGCCAATGGACCACCCCCAGGGAACCGACGCTTGTGATTCCCGCGACGTGGACCGCGACCCTTGAGGCATGGGCGTGCCGAGCGAAGTACCCGACGTCGGAACGAACCGGCTTTGCACGACGATATGGGGAGTCGTACCGCGCGCCTCGTTTGGTGCTTTCATCTCTGATCCACCACCGCTGGTCCTCATCCTGGGTGAAGTCTAGGAATGGATCCTCATCGAGGAGTGCGCGGGCGACCGGGGCAGACTTCGGACCACAAATGACGACGACGTCACCGTCCGGAAGGTCCAGCTGCGTCGGCTCGATGGCGAACCGAGTTGAACTGAGCGATAGCCGCCCGAGCACAGATTCCACCGTTGCCTGCGTCGTCAAATCAGTCGCGTCGAAGAACGGTCGCTCACGTCCGTCCTCCATGCCGTATCGGCGAGGGATGCCGACTGAGACCGGCCCTACGCCAAAGAACGCTCTCTCTGCCGGAGGCGCGGTGTTCCTGATCTGCGTCACTCGCCCCTTGGTGATGCCGAGTTCCGCGGCAATGTCTGTGTAGTTGAGACCGAGTTCTCGGTGCGCCTCGTCGATCGCGACGCGTCGTAGCCGAGCGAGCTCGACGGCGCGCTGTTGATAGATGGTCATCAACTCAGTCGCGCGCCGCCCCCGCCGAAGCGGGTTGGGATCGCTCCGCACGGCGTCGAACTCATCACCTTCGGTCATAGGCAGAGTTTAGGCCCTCTTGACTCGACGCGATGATCGACCTACCCTCGGTTTACCCCCGCTAAATCGAGGCGGTCAACTTGGCCAACGTGGTTTAGGGGGGATAAATCAACCGGCCAAAGAGCCCCGGCGATTGCAGTCGCCGGGAACTCGGAGCCCCGCGGGTTGGCCCCCGCTCGGCTCGGTGCCTCAATCAGATTGGAGTCCTTGAAGCATGTCCAGTGTAGAGCGGCGGCGGCCGAACGATCGGTTGTGGCAGGCGATGACGGCGGCCGGGGTGAATTCGGAGCAGCTGGCGAAGAAGGTCGGGGTCGACCCGAAGACGGTGGAGCGGTGGCTCATGGACGGTCGTCCACCGTTTCCGGTGCACCGCCACGCAGTGGTCGAGGCGATCGGTTCGAGCGTCGAGGAGCTGTGGCCCGGTCAATCGCGGCGGCGTTCGCCGGACGCGAACGAGGGGTTGCGCGAGGCGATCTACCGGGCGCGACTGACGCCGGAGCAGGTGGCGGAGAAGTTGGAGGTCAACGCCAAGACGGTGGAGCGGTGGATCATGAAGGGCCGCCTTCCGTACTCGCGTCACCGGACGGCGGTGTCGGAAATGGTCAAGGTCCCGGAAACGCAGTTGTGGCCGGACGCCCATCGAGCACTGGAAACGCGGATGGCCGCGACCGACCCGACTCGGGTGTGGGATCGGTGGGCCGAGCAGCAGATCCAAGCCCAGGCCGCCGAGATGCGCCAGCAACTGGGACTCACCCGTCCACGCAGCGCCCGTGATGACGAACGCGCGCAGACCCTGGCCGATCACGCCGCGGCGTCAGCGCCGATCAAGGAAGCCGACATCCACCCGCAGCTGCACGCCGAGCAGGCGCAGCAGTCCACGCCGGTCGAGGTGCCGCGCTACCGCCCGCAGTACCAAACCATGGAGGAGTACGACCGGCTCCGCGCGTCCTGGCCCCGGGTGGAGCGCAGCCGATGACCGACCACAACAGGAAGATTCATGCGGCTGGGGGAGCTGCCGAACGTGACCGGCGCATCCGGGAACTACGTGACCTCGGAGCCACCTACCAGCAGATCGCGCGGCAGCTGCGCATCCCTGCCCGCAAGGTCGAAGTCGTGCTCGGCGAAGCGAATTCACTGCACGAATCCGGACACACCAGCAGGGAGATCGCCGAACGCATCGGGCTTCCACGCACGACGGTCCAGCGACTGTTTGCGGAGCAGTCTGGAAGGTCACTGTCGGCTCGCTCCACGGTTGCGGCGACCGCGCTGGTGGACATGTACGGCATGCAGGTGGATGTGCTGGGCTGGTTTCTGGACCTGCCGCGTACCACGGTCTACAACCTGGTTCGGCAGCTGCGTAAAGATCGTCTCGTGCAGTCGACGCTGGTCGAGGTCCAGGCCGGAGCGAAGTGGGTGGTGCCGACCGGCGAAACGGCCGCGTCGTACCTGGGTTGGCGGCCGTACACGGTGTGGAAGCCGACGAACAACCACTGCGAGCACTATCGCGCGGTCGCCCAGGCCCGGATCATGCTCAACGGCTCGGACCTGACCAACTGGATCTCCGAACGCCGCTTGCGGCACGAGGCCGAAATGGAGCGGCGCCAACCCCGTTCCCGCACCGCCACGCTCGGGCACATCCACGACGGCCGGTTCCTCGGCGTCGTCGACGGAACCTACGGGTGGTGGGCGGTCGAGGTCGAGTTGACCGCCAAAAGCGCCGCCAACATGGACAAGGCCCTGCGTGGCGCGATCTGGGCCGCCCGCGACGCACAACCCACACCCATGACCGGGGTCCTGTACCTGTACCGGGGCCGGGAGGTGGAGAAGACCATCATGGCCGCCGCCGAGCGGCTTCCGGCCGCGTTCGACGACCTGGATATGCAGCTGGTGGCGCGGGACTTCGACCGCGACTGGAACCGCTTCCTCACCCACCGCAAAGCCCTGCGCGCCGCCAAGAACACCGCACCCGGCGCTATCCTTCCCGCCTCTTCCAAGGACCTGCCATGACCCTCTATGCCCGCGATACCGACGACTACTTCTACGCGACCGGCCGCGAGTCCCGCACCATCTATGCCCTGGTGCAGCACCGTGCGATGCAACCTGATGTGCTGGCCGAGTTCCTCGGCACCGGCCGCAACCACGTCTACGAAATGCTGGGCCGGTTGCGCGCCGGCGGAATGGTGCACCCGCTGATGAAGGTCCACACCGGCCCGAAGTGGATCGTGCCGACCCGCGCGGCCGTGGTGCGGGTGTTCGGCCACCCGATGCCGGACTGGCAGCCTTCCCGTTTGTGGTCAGCCCGTGGCCGTGCCATCGCCAAAGTCCGGATCGCGTTAGGCGCGACCGGGTTCTACGACTGGCGCTCGGAACGGGAACTGCGCTACGACAACCAATACCGCGGTGCGTTCCCCTACGACGGGCAGCTGACCCTCGGCGGCGCAACGGTCGGAGTCAAGGTCGACGTCGGCAACTCGACCACGCCGAGCAAACTCGCCGAAACGCTGGTGCGCACCATCCGCACCGCCACCGACCTGTGTGACGGCCTGCTGTACGTGTGCACCGGAGACACCGAACCAGACACCGTACTGCGCACCATCGACACACTCACCCGCCACGGCGTACTCGACAACGGTGCACTGACCGTCGCCGCCGTCGACTACGACGACCTCACCGACCCGAACATCCCGGTCCTCACCCCATGGGGCGTCGCATGAACGCACCACTACGCACCACCGATGTGACAGCAGGCGACACGGTGCGCACCACGTGTGACAGCAGGCGGCACAGCGGTGCACAGCAGGCGACAGCAGCCGACACCGACAACCGAGCCGTGGATATCGCCAGGTCACAGGGCTACGCGCTCGGGACATGCGAGACCACCGGCCAGCACGCAACGACTGGAGTCGCCGCCGACCCGACCAACTGTGACACATCAAGCGACAGCGTGTGCACCAGGGGCGACAGCGTGCGCACCACGCAACGCACCAGTCGCGACAGCGGTGCGCACCAAGCGACACCCGCCGGTGCGCCGCGCACCAGCCCGCGCACCGGATGTGACAACAGCGCACCGGACGCACCACCCACCCTCACCCAGCGCACCACCACCCGAACCACCGCACCGCACCGAAACGGAGACACCACCATGACCACCGAGAATTTCCTGCAGGCGGCCGACCTCGAAGGCCTCACTGGCATCCCTGCGGCTACCTGGCGTTACTGGGCGCACAAGGGCGTCGGCCCGGCGAGCTTCAAACTCGGTCGTCGCCGCGTCTATCGCCAGAGTGTGATCGAAGCGTGGATCGCCGAGCAGGAAGCCCGCACTCAGACCGGGGGAGTGGCGTAACCATGAACGGCGACGAACAGCGGCAGCAGCTCGACGAGTCGGCCTGGTACACAACCGAAGAGGTGGCGGTGTTCCTCCGTGTGGATGCCTCCAGTCTGCGCCGTTGGCGTACCGCTCGTCCTCCGCAAGGTCCTCCGTTCGTTGTGGTCTCCGATCGGGTGATCCGCTACAGCGGCGCAGACTTGATCGCTTATCTGAAGAACAAGCGCATCGATCCGGCGGCGGCGTGATGGACGGCCAAGTGCAGCTGATCCCGCTCGGGGTCTCGATCCGCGGTGACATTGAGTTCCGTGGGAAGGCTGGCGCGCACCGGGCGCGCGTGCGGTGGACCGACCCGGCGACGAAACGGCGGACCTCCAAATCGGAGTCCTTCAGCACCCGCGAGGAAGCGGAGGCTTGGATCGAACGTATCGAGCAGGCGACCGCTCGTGGTGTCGACCCGAAGACCGCGACGGCCACGCTGGCGGAGTACGGGAAGGTGCACTGGGATACCGCGATGCGCGGTGTGGAGCCCAAGACGCTTGATCCGTACCGCGCGGGCTGGCGGCTCCGAATCGTGCCGACGCTCGGACACCTGCCGGTGACGATGATGACGACTGGCCTCGCCGATCGGGCGGTGTCTGTCTGGATCGCGGACGGGTGCGGCCAGTCCACCATCAAGAACACGCTCGCCGCGCTGGCGCGGGTTTTGAACCAGGCCGTCCGCGATGAGGTCATCGACCGTAACCGTGTCGACGTGACGGGATGGCAACACCAGCTCGCGCGGCATGAGGACGAACTCGACGATCCTCGGGCGCTGGCGCTGCCGGACTGGGCGACACTGCAACAGCTCGCTGCGGCGCTCGTCGACGCGTCGGCCGGTCGGTATCAGGGATGGGGCGACGCGGTGGTGTTCGCCGCGTGCACGGCGACCCGAATTGGTGAGGTCTCCGGGTGTCGGGTGCGCGACATCGACACCGATCAGTGGGTGTGGACGCTTCGGCGCCAGACCACTCCCGGCCCTGGTGGAATGTTGGACAAAGGCACGAAAGGCAAACGGGCGCGGACGATGCCGCTCATCGCGGAGATACAGCCCGTGATCCTGCGCCGGATCAACGCCGCTCGCGCCCGCGTGAACTCCGACCGTGCTCTGAGAGACGCGAGCGACGACGACCGGCGAGAAGCGATGATGAACGCGCGGTTGTTCGTCGGGCCGCGGGGCGGCCGGATCGCGACCGGCGTCCTGCGGAAGGCAACGCACTGGGATGAGGTTGTCGCGCAGCTGGGCTACGAGCATCTCCGGCGGCACGATCTGCGACACACCGGACTGACCTGGTTCGCCGACGCGGGCGTGCCATTGCACAGGTTGCAACGGATCGCCGGACACACCGATCCACGGATCACCCAGCGATACCTACACCCGGATCTAGAAGCCCTCCGGGATGACGGGAACAGGCTGTCACAGCACCTACAGGGCAGTTCTGGTCCCAAAGTGGTCCCAAGTCTCCGGGTAGCCAGATAGCAGAAAACCCCTTCCGACGCTGGTCGGAAGGGGTTTTTCTCTGTCGGGCTGACAGGATTTGAACCTGCGACCACTTGACCCCCAGTCAAGTGCGCTACCAAACTGCGCCACAGCCCGTTGCGTCCGCTGTGCGGGCGCTCGAAGAGATTACCGCACGAGGCTGGAGGGGTGCTAATCGGCTGGTCAGAGGGGGTTGAAGTGTTGGGCTGGCCGGGGTGGATCGCCGGTGGGGAGGGGTGGCGGTCAGCGGTAGTCGTCCGCGTGGTCTACGGCCCATTGTGCGAAGGTGCGGGCGGGTATGCCGGTGACCGACTCGGAAGTGGGGCCGACCGGGCTCGGTTCCGAGCCGGCCTTCGCCCACATGTCGAGGACGGGGCGGTAGTAGACGTCGGCTGCTTCCTCATAGGTCAGTTCGATCAGTCGGACCGGCTCGCCCAGGGCGGCGGCGATGGCGGCGACCTGCTGGTGGTGCGACAGGGATTCGGGGCCGGTGAGCGGGTAGGTCTTGCCCGCGTGGGAGGGATCGTCGAGCGCCGCGATGGCCGCGTCGGCGATATCGGCCTCGTGGATGGGGGTCAGGTGCAGGTCGGGGAAGGGGACGCGGACGACGCGCTCGGCCTTGATGGTGGGAAACCAGGTGCGGGCGTTGGCGGCGAAGGCTCCCGGCCGCAGGACGGTCAGCGGCAGGCCGGATGCGCGCAGCGGGTTCTCGACCGCGAGATGCCTTGCGCCGATGGGATTCTGGTCGTTCTCGGCCGCGATGGACGACAGCAGCGCGATGTGGGCGACACCAGCGGCCTCGGCGGCGTCGATGAAGTTGCCGATGCCTTCCGCGGCGGCGTAGCAGAAGACCTTGTCCACACCCGCGAGCGCGGCGGTGACCGATTCCGGGTCGGTCAGGTCGAGTCCGACGAGTTCGATATCGTCCGGCACGGTGGTCTCGGCGGGGCGAGAGCTGGCCGCGCGCACCGGTTTTCCGGCCGCGCGCAGCTGGTCGACGACGGTCCGGCCGACGAGACCGCGAACGCCGGTGACGAGGTAGGTCATGAAATATCTCCTTCGGAGCGGGAATCGGTGAGATGGGCGAGAATGCGGCGCAACTGTTCGCCGTAGCGCTGCTCGAATTCGGCGGTCTGGGCCTCCACGCCGAACAGTTCGCGAACCTGGACCGGCAGCAGCAGTGGGGCGATGACCATCCCCATCACCGCGAGCTGGAACGCGGCCGGGTCGAGGTCGGCGGCGACCTCGCCGCGCTCTTGCCGGCGCGTGGTCTCGGCGATGTCGGTCTCGGAGATCGGGTGCGTACCGGTCGGCGCGGCATCGGACAATCCCCGCCACATGAGCAAGCGGATGCCGCGGGGGTCGCGCAGACCGTCGCGGAGATAGTTCGTGACCACCTCCGCCAACGGCAGCGCCGGATCGCTGAAGGCGGCCTCGCGCTCCAGCCAGTTCTGCTGGAGCGCCCGGTAGAGACCTTCCTTGCCGCCGAAGTAGTAGGTGATCAACTGCTTGTTGACACCGGCCCGCTGGGCGATGTCACCCACCCGTGCACCGGCGTAGCCCTTGGCGGCGAACTCCTCCAAAGCGGCCTCCAGCAGGCAGCGTTTGGTGCGTTCGGCGTCGCGGACGCGGTGAGCGGGATCAGGTGTGCGGTGTGTCGCCACATACTCAGATTAGGTCATTATTTTACAAATGGCTAATTGTTTTAGACGCTCGGTGGATAGTCGAGGTGCGTTGCCTCGCACCGCGACCCGCCCCGTCGCTGTCAACCGAACGCCAGGGGTGGAGACGCCGGAAAGGTCACCGGAACGGCCGCCGGTGCGCGGTGGAAGGAGCTCGGCAGCCACTCCAGCTCGTCGGCGGGCACCGACAGCCGGATCTCTGGAAGGGCGTCCAGCAGTTGGTCGAGCGCTTCCTGGACGATGACCATGGCGACCGACTGGGCGGGACAGGTGTGTGGCCCGGCGCCCCAGGCCAGGTGTGACCGGTTGCCCTGGCGCTCGCCTGCCACCGCCGCGGGATCGTTGTTGCACGCCGCCAAACCGATCAACACCGGTTGGTGCTGGGGCAGCCACACATTCCCGACGATCTGCGGCTGGTTCGGGTATCGCACGCAGGAATTCGCAGTGGGAGGATCGGTGAACAGCACCTCGTCGATGGCGTCCCGGGTGGACAGCGCTCCGCCGAGCAGTTCGCCGCCGAATCGTTCATCGGTCATCAGCAACAGCACGGTGACCGCGATGAGGTTCCACGTCGGTTCGGCGCCCGTGGTGTACAACGAGGCCATCTGCTGCACGAGTTCGGTTTCGCTCAACCGAGCCGGATGCTGTACCAGCCAGGACGCCACATCCGCCGCGGGCGCCGCGCGTTTGGCCGAGATCACCTCGAGCATCGCCGCGGCGAGCGTTCGATGGCTCGCCTCCGCCGAGGCCTCGTCGGCGGCGTCGCGCAGGCTCATCATCGCCGTGTAGGCGTTCTGCCGGACCTCCGGCGGGAATCCCAATACCTCTTCCAGCACCCTGACGGTGAGCGGGATCGCGTACTGGCTGAGCAGATCCGCCGAACCGGCCGCGCAGAAACCGTTGATCAGCGACAGCGCGGTGCGTTCCACGGTGTCGCGCAGCGTGTGCAGGTCGATGCGATCGAGGCTGCCGGTGACGGCGTTCCGGTAGCGAGCATGCTCCTCTCCCGCCGTCCGCGACGCGTCCGGCCGCCAGCGCATCGCCCACGGCACCGGACATCCTTCCGGCACGTTCTGTTCCCATTCGCTGGGATCGGCCGAGAAATGCACGGCGTCGGTGAGCACGTCCAATGCCGTGCGGTAATCGATGATCAATGTCGCGGGCACCTCCGGCGCTACTTCGACCGGGACGAGCGGGCCGTGATCGCTGCGCATCCGCCGGTATGCGGCGTGCGGGTCGGCCGCGAACTCGTTCGAATACAGCTTCACCCGCGCGCACCGTGGCGATCGAAGGGCAGCGCAAGAGACGAGGGATCAGTCAAGACAGGCTCCTGGAAAGGAAATGCACGATCGAGAGCGGAATCCGCACGACTTCTCTGGCGTACGCGAATCCGGCCCTGCGCGGAATAGCCGGGTCGGCTACCGAAGGAAAGCGTGTGCGAGAGACCGACGACACGCAGTGGGTGAAAATAGTCGCAGGCCTGCCGACCGGATCGTGAATCCTGGCGATCCGTGTACCCGGTGCCACCTCGACACTTCTGAGCTCCCCTGCTTACGCCGCCGGCATTCGGCGCCACGGCCGAACCCGGCCGTCATACCGACCGGTCTGCCAAAAGTGTTCGACCGCAGCGTAATTCGCCTAACAAGGGGAGCATACCCAGGTCTGTCGCCCTTCGCAGCGCGAGCAATTCGAGACAGTCATGCCCCGCGAGACATTCGCATCCGCGAGGTTCTGCCCGGGCATGAATATTTGTAAACGCATCTCTAACAAAGCGTGAACTGATCACCCCCGACGTGGTGCGTCAAACCATGACACTCGTGGGCGACGACTGCGCAGGGGCCTGCACGACAGTCAATTTCGAACGTTTGCGCAGCGTGAATCCCAGCGTCTCGTACAAATGGATCGCCGACGTATTGCCGGCGGAAGCGTGCAGAAACGGTGTCTCACCCCGCGCGCGGATGCCCGCGCCGACCGCGCGGACCAGGCGCGTGGCGAAGCCGCGGCCACGGAATCCGCCGTCGGTGCACACGGCGCTGATCTCGGTCCAGCCCGGCGGGTGCATGCGCTCTCCGGCCATCGCCACCAGCGTGCCGTCGACCCGCAGCCCCAGATACGTGCCCATCTCGATGGTGCGCGGAGCGAATGGGCCGGGTTGGGTGCGAGCGATCAGCTCGAGGATCTCGGGCACGTCCGCCGCGGTCAGCGGTTCCAGTTCCGGGTCGTGGGCGACGCGCAGGGCGGTGCCGTCCATCTGCACCGAGTCCATTTGGTTCAGGACCGTCCAGCCCTCGGGCGGCACGTGGCCGTAGCCGCGCAACGCGGTGCTGCCGCCCGGCCCGAGAAGTGTGGCCAGGTCGGCCCAGTCTCGTTCGTCCAGCACCGGCGGGTGGCCGACGAACCTGGCGACCTCCGGGTCGTAGCGGCCGATCCGGCCCACCCAGCCGGCGAACCGGCGGTGTTCGCCACGCAGCGACGCCCGCACCGGGTCGTCGAGCGGGTGTAGCGAGGTATCGACGTCGACAATCGAATCAGTGGTCACCGCGCACTCCTCCACAACAGCGTCCGACGAGAGAACGTTAGCGAGGCGCACGATCACCCGACACGGGTTGCGCTCACCGCGATTCCGACGCATCGACCCGCGTGGAGGCTCGGGCGGGTCATCGCGCGTGTGTCGAAACCATCGACGTCTGCTGCGTATTCGCGCCGGTGCGGAAGTCGGGCGCGAACGCCGCCACTGTCGCCAGGGCCGAGGCCGCGAAGCACAGCAGCACCGCCCAGCCCAGTGACGCCGACGACGCGGTTCCACCGAATGCCAGTAGTACGCCGGTGGTGAGGGCGATGCAGAAGGTGGCCGACAGTCGCTGCGTCAACTGCAGGAAGGACGCGGCCACCCCGTGCAACGACGAGGGTGAGAACGCCAGCGTCACCGCACGCAGCGGCGGCTCCACCACACCGCTGGTGAGACCGCAGGCGACTTGGATCGCGGCCAGCACGAGGAACAGAGTCCACCCGTCCAGGAACAGTGTCGTGGCGGCGGTCGCCGCCATGCAGGCGGTTTGGACGACGAGCCCGTAGGCGACGACCACGGACCCGTGGACCGCGAAAAGCCGTTGCCCCCAACGCGCCGCGAAGATCCGGGCCAGCGCGGAGGGAATCAGTGCCAGCGCGACCACCAGCGCGGGGATCTTGTGTACCTGGAGGAAGTACACCGTCTTCACCGTGGTGAACGCGAGCATCGATCCGAACCACAGCAGCGCCACCACATTTCCCGTGACGTAGCCCCGGGAGCGCATCAAGGGCGGCGCGAACAGCGGCAGACGGCCGCGGCGGGCGTATGCGCGCTCCCAGAGGGCCAGTCCGATGACGAGAAGGCCGCTCGCGACGACGATGGCGGCGACCGCTGGGGCGGGGAGACCCGGATCGATGACGGGGATCGTGACGATGACGACGAGCAGCCCGAGCGCCGCGATCCCTGGAAGGTCCAGATCGGTCGAGCGGCGCCCACGGACGTCGCGAGGGAGCCCGCGGAGGCCGAGCGCGACCGTCGCGAGCGTGAACGGCACGGGCAGCACCAGTACGGCGCGCCAGCCCAGATCCGGCGGCAGCATCCAGAGTGCCGTTCCGGCGAGGACCGGCCCGGCGATCGCGGCCAGCGCGCCCGCGGTGGTGTACGCCGCGAGAGCGCGCAGGCGGGCGGCTCCGGTGAAGACGTCCTGGATGACGCCGAGCACCTGCGCGCTGATCACCCCCGCGCCGAAACCCTGCACCAACCGGCCCGCGATCAGCGGCCACGCGCCGGGGGCGAACGCGGAGAGGACGGCGCCCACGAGGAAAAGCCCGAGTCCGGCGACGAACAGGTTGCGGCGGCCGTACGCGTCGCCGAGCCGCCCGGCGGGGGCGAGCCCGAGGCCGAAGGTCAGCGAGTACGACGCCAGGTACCACTGCACGTCCGAGTTCGCCAGACCGAGCGTCGACCGTACGTCCGGCGCCGTGAAAGCGACCGCCGCGGAGTCGAGCAGCGTCGCGAAGCCCGCCCCCAGGCAGCACCAGAGAGCGGCAGCCCGATCGCGGATGACCGGTGGGCGGGTGACCGAGGATTGCGGTGAGTGACTCAACTCGGCGCCAGTCCCGCACCGCCGTCCGGCCTGATCCGGCCGCCGGTGGTCGTCGCATGCATGCCGGAAGTATCGAGCCGCGACGAATCGATCGGAAGCTTTAGGATCGCCCCGATCTCATGGCCGATGGCCCGGCATGCGCGCCGGAGAGGCGCCGAATCACACGCTTTCTTGACCTGCCGGTCGAAAACTATTACGGTTTGCATCATGGGCAGGCCGCGCAACTTCGACCCCGACACGGTGGTGGAGCGGGCCATGGAGGCGTTCTGGACCCATGGGTACGCCAACACCTCGCCCGCGCAGCTGGCCGAGGCCACCGGGGTCGGCAAGGGGAGTCTCTACCACGCTTTCGGTAGCAAACGCGCGTTGTTCGACCAGGCTTTGAATCGCTACGACCGGCTCGGTGCCGAGCTGGCCGCCGAGATCCTGTCCCGCCCGGGTTCCACTCGCGACTGTCTGGCCACGTTCCTGTGCGGTCTGGTGGATTCCGACCTGGCCCAGCCGGTTCGGCGCGGCTGCTTGGCGGTGAACACCGCCATGGAACTGGGCGGACACGACCCGGAGATCACCCGCGCGGTCCGCGCCATGCAGGACCGCGTGATCGGAGCGTTGGAGGCTCGCATCGATCAGGGGCGGCGCGACGGTGACGTGCGCGCCGAGGCCGACCCTCGGGCGGCGGCCGAATTCTTGATGAACACCATCGTCGGCCTGCGAGTGATGGCCAAGACCTACGATGCGCCCACGTTGCATCGCGTCATCGATACCGCTTTGACCAGCCTCTGAATTCCGATGCCCGACCGTCGGCCCGCTTGCTGCCCACATTATTGACCTGTAGTTCAAGAAAGAAAGGTTCCCTCATGGATCTCGAACTGTCCGGCAAGACCGCCGTCGTCACCGGCGCCAGTCGCGGCATCGGCCTCGCGGTGGCGGAGGCATTGACCGCCGAAGGTGTCCGAGTGGTCGGCGCCGCGCGCACCATCACCCCCGAGCTCGAAAAGGCCAGTGTCGCGGCCGTTCCCGTCGACCTCTCCACTTCCGAGGGGGCGACTCGGTTGATCGATGCCGCCCTCGAAGAACTGGGCGGCGTCGATATCGTGATCAACAACGTCGGCGCGGTGAACGCCGCGCGCTTGGAGTTGGGCGGATTCCTCGAGGTCGAGGACGCGCAGTGGCGCGAGCTGTTCGACCTGAATCTGTTCAGCGCGATCTGGGTCACCCGTGCGGCCCTGCCCAGCCTGCTGGAACGGCGCGGCTCGATCGTCACCATCTCATCGATCAACAAGCATCTGCCCGCAGCGGGCCCGGTCGGTTACAGCGAGGCCAAGGCCGCGTTGACCGCGCTCACCAAGCGGCTCAGCGAGGAGTTCGGGCCGCGCGGAGTGCGGGTCAACACCGTCTCTCCCGGCGTGGTCGGCACGCCGCTGTGGCGTGGACCCGACGGCGTCGGCGCCAAGTTCGCTGCCGCGCAGGGGCTTTCGCAGGAGGAACTGCTCGCGGCCGTGCCCGAGCAGTTCGGCATCGCCTCCGGCCGGATCAGCGAGCCGGAGGAGGTCGCCGCTCTCGTCGCCTTCCTCGCGTCACCGAAAGCCGCGAATATCGTCGGTGCGGACTACGTCATCGACGGAGGCACCTTGAAGATCGCCTGACGAGGTCCGCGGCGGGAGTGCTCTCGTGCTCCCGCCGCATGGTCTCCCGGGTCGAATGCGTTCGCGCACTTGGTATCACGAGCTCCGCCGGTATCTATCGCGTCCGGAAGCGTCAGCGTGTAGCGTGGCTGGCCGGACGGCGCGGATAGGAGCGGACTGGTGCGTGTCCATCATCTGGATGCCGGGGGAACTCGTCCCTTCGGAGGCCGTTTGTTCGACGGCCGGCCGGGGTTTCGGCGTACGGCCGCCGGAGCTTGCCACTGTTTGTTGATCGAGCACTCCGCTGGATTGGTCCTGGTCGACACGGGTTACGGCGAGCAGGCGCTGTCGCGGCCGGATGTCTGGGTGGGGCGTCAACTCATCCGGCAATCGAATCCGGTTCTCGACCAGCCGATCGCACGGCAGATCGAGGCGCTGGGCTTCTCCCGCGACGACGTCCGCGACGTCATCGTCACGCACCTCGATCTCGATCACGCCGGTGGCCTCGCCGATTTCCCGCAGGCCACCGTGCATGTGCACCGGGCGGAACTCGATGCCGTCGCGGGCCCCTTCGGCAGGCGCGAGAAGTTGCGGTATCGGCCGGTGCAATTCGAGCACGGACCCGAGTGGTCGGTGTACGACGAAACCGACAGCGACGCGGAGCGCTGGTTCGGGTTCCAGGCGGTGCGTGAACTGCGGGGGCTGCCGCCGGAAATCCTCATGGTTCCGCTGGCCGGACATACGCGCGGTCATGTCGGCGTCGCTGTCGACACCGGAAACGGCTGGCTGTTGCACGCCGGTGACGCATACACCTATCACGGGCAGATGCGTGCGAAGCCGTCGATGCCGTTGGGCGCGCGAATCTTCCAGTGGTACGTGGACACTCGGCGACAGTCCCGCATCGAGAATCAGCAGCGGCTACGGGAACTCGTCCACGACAACGGCGACGCGGTGACGGTCTTCTCCGCTCACTGTGCGACGGAGTTCGAACGACTTCGCGGTTGACACCCGACGCCCGGAGCGGCACGCGCCTATGATCCGACACCGAAGGATAGGTGCGACGGCCGGCGCCGAAGGCCGGGTTCAGCGCCGGGCGATCGCCCGCGCCACGCTGCGAAAGAGTTTGCGCCGAAGGCTCGTCCGTGCCCTGGCGAGCAGCGGTGGCTCCGGCGCCGGTGCGGTCGCGCCGAAGCGGGGGAAGAGCGCGATGGCATTGTCGCGCTGAATGTTTCGTCGCGTGCTGTCGTCACATCCGGGAAAAGTGTCGAGCCCGGCGTTGAAATAGTGGACCGCGGGTTCGGGCGCGAAGGGCCAGTCGCTGCCGTAGAGCACGTGCCCGGGTTCGGCGAACGCGAGCAGGGACGGCAGTGCCGCCGCGCTCGCCGACAACGCGGTATCGAAATAGAACCCGGCGAAGTCGTCCAGGATGTCCAGCGGGCTGCGCCCGGTGTCGTTGAAGATGGCCAGTGCCATGCGGTGTGCGGCGTAGGGGACGAACCCGCCTGCGTGGGCGAGGACGAAGCGGATGTTGGGATACCGCCGCCGAATGCCATTGCGTACGAGCAGGTACGCCGCGCGGGTGGTGTCGAGCAGGAAATCCGCGGCGAATGGCGCGACGCCCGGCACGGCGGGCGCGGGCAGGTCCGCCGGGTGGACGAACGCGACGGCCGATCGCCGGTCCAGCACCCGGAAGAGGTCGTCCTGCCCGTCCTCGCCGAGATAGGTCCCCGCCGCGTTGCCGAGCAGCACGACGCCGTCGGCGCGCAGGTCGTCGAGGGCGCGTCGAGCCTCGTCGGCGGCCGCGGCGACGTCGGGCATGGCGAGGGTGGCGAAGAACCCGAACCGGCCGGGTTCGGCCTGTGCCAGCGCGGCGGTGTAGTCGTTGACCGAGCGGGCGAGTGCGGCCGCCTGTGCCGGGTCGGCCAGGAAGGTGGTGCCGGGCGTCGACACCGACAGCACCGCCGAAGCGATCCCGGCCCGCGTCATCGACGCACGCGCCGCCTCGGGACTCCACTCGGGCAGTGCACGCCCGCCCGGGGCGGTCACACCGTGCGCCCGCAGCGCTTGGGCATAGTCCGGCGGGATCACGTGCTGATGCACGTCGATGCGATTCATGGGGTTCCAGCAGTCCTTTCTCCGGGCGCACCGGGCTCGAAGAGGTCCAGACCCTCACTCTGGCGCACTCCAGGGGCGTTGCGCAAGCAATTCTGATGATTTCATCATTTTTGCTTGACAGACTATTTCTACATAACTGATGATTACATCAGATCGACGATCTGGGAGGTAGTGATGACAATCGGCAGTGCCGCCGAGACCGGGCGGATGATCCGGGTCGGCAATCGAGACATCTTCTACAGCGAAGCAGGCGCGGGTGCCGCCGTGGTGCTCTTGCACGGGGGCGGACCTGGAGCCAGCGGCAGGTCGAACTACTCCCGCAACATCGAGGCGCTGGCCCGGCGTTTCCGGGTGATCGTTCCGGACATGCCCGGCTACGGGCGCTCGACCAAGCGGATCGACCAGTCCGATCCGTTCGGCGACTTGGCCGCGGCGGTCGGTGGGTTGCTCGACGCCCTCGATATCGACTCCGCACACCTGATCGGCAACTCCTATGGGGGAGCGGCGGCGTTGCGGTTGGCCATGGACCGACCCGAGAAGGTGCGGAAGCTGATCCTCATGGGCCCCGGTGGGGTGGGCACCACGCGCGCGTTGCCGACCAAAGGCTTGCAGTCACTGCTGTCCTATTACGGCGGTGACGGCCCGAGCCGGGCCAAGCTGGCCGAGTTCATCCGCGAGTATCTGGTTCACGATGCCAGCGGTGTCACCGAGGAGATCATCGACGACCGTTATCGGGCCAGTCTCGATCCCGACGTGCTCGCCGATCCGCCCTTGCGGCGTCCCTCGGGACCGTCGGCATTGCGAACGCTGTGGCGGATGGACTTCACCCGCGACGCCCGGTTGTCGGGCGTGCGCAATCCGACGCTGGTGATCTGGGGCGCCGAGGACAGGGTGAACCGGCCCGGCGGTGGGCGCATGCTCGCCGAGCGGATGCCCAACTGCGATCTGTACCTGGCGGCGGAGACCGGCCACTGGGTGCAGTGGGAGCGCGCGGAGCTGTTCAACGCGCTGGCCGTCGCGTTCCTGGGAGCGGCGTGATGAGCGAGCGCACGGGCCGGGCAACCGGTGGGTCGGTGTTCGGCGCGGTGCATCTGGGCTATGTCGTCGTGCATTCGCGGCGACTGGCCGACTGGCGTCGGTTCGGCGGATTGGCCATCGGGATGCACGTCGACGAACTGGACACCGACGTGTTGCGCTTCCGTCTGGACGACCACGCCTGCCGCTTCCTCATCCGGCACGGCACGGCAGAGGACGTCACCGCGCTGGGCTGGCAGGTGGACGACCACGAGACCTTCGACCGCATCCTCGCCCGGGTCAGCGACCGCGGCGTGCCGATCGAGGAAGGCACCGCCGAGCAGGCGGCCGCGCGCGGCGTGCAGCGCCTGTGGCGCTTCCCCGGCCCCAAGGGCATCGCCACCGAAATCTTCACAACGCCGGTGACCAGTCCGGAACCCTTGCGGATGCTCAGTTCCGGCTGGGTCACCGGGGAGGCGGGGATGGGCCACGTGGCGATCGTCTCCCGTGAGCCGGAGTCGATGCGCGGCTACTACGACACGGTGTTCGACGCGCGGTTGACGGACTACATCGACGAGAACATCTCCGGCTTGACGATGAAGATCCGGTTCTTGCGAGTGAACGAGCGTCACCATTCGATCGCGATCGCGAACCTGCGCGGGATGAAGATCGATCCGCTGCGGACTCGGGTGCAGCACATCAATATCCAGTCCGCGAGCCTGGAGGACATGCTGGCCGCGTTCGGCCGGGTCACCGACCTGGGTTTCCGGATGGCGTGGTCGGTCGGCCAGCACACCAACGATCGCGAACTGTCGTTCTATTGCGTGACGCCGTCCGGTTTCGAGCTGGAGGTCGGCTGGAATCCGGTGGTGATCGGCCCGGAACTGGAATCGACCTGGGAACCGAGCACCTATCAGGGCATCAGCATCTGGGGCCACACCACGGTGGGGGAGACGGTGCTGGACAAGTTCGCCCAGTTCCGGCAAGCCCTGCGGACCCTCAGGACTCCGGAACCCACTGTCGCCGAACTGACGGGAGGACTGTCGCGATGAGCGAGTTCGATGTCGATGTGGTGGTGGTCGGCCTCGGCCCGACCGGTTTGACCCTGGCCAACCTGCTGGGACGGCGAGGGGTGCGAGTGCTGGTGCTGGAACGGGAGCCGGAGTACTACGGGATGGCCCGCGCGGTGTATACCGATGACGAAGGCATGCGGGTCTTCCAGACCGCCGGGGCCGCGGACGAATTGGCGGCGGACATGAACGTCGATTCGACCGTGCAGTGGGTGCGCGGGGACGGCTCGGTGCTGGCGCAGTTCCATCAGACCGACCGGCCGCTGGGCTGGCCCGTGGTCAACTTCCTGTACCAGCCGTATCTGGAGAACACGCTCGAACGGGCACTCGACCGCTATCCGCACGTCACGGTGCGGCGCGGTCGCGAGGCGGTCGACTTCGACCAGGATGCCGACGGGGTGCACGTCGAGCACGCCGAATGCCGGGGTACGGGCTACGGCAAGCGCCCGGCGGACACCGATCCGCGCACGGCCGAACGGGTGCGGGCGAAGTTCCTGGTCGGCTGCGACGGCGGGCGGAGCGTGGTGCGCACCAAGCTCGGTATCGAGATGTCCGGCACCAGTTTTCCGGAACGGTGGCTGGTCGTCGATCTGAGAGCCCGTGAGGGTGTCGATGCGTTCCGGCATCTGCCGTATTTCAACTTCGTGTGCGACCCGGAACTGCCGATCGTGTCCTGCCCGCAGCCGGACCGGCATCACCGGTTCGAGTTCATGCTGTCGGAATCCCAGACCAAAGCGGAGATGGAGGACCCGGAGACCGTACGCCGCTACATCGCACGCTTCGTCGACCCGGACGAAGTGGAGGTGCTGCGCAAACTCGTCTACACCTTCAACGCGGTTGTCGCCGATCGCTGGCGCGACGGGCGGATCCTCGTCGCGGGCGACGCCGCGCACATGACCCCGCAGTTCATCGGCCAAGGCATGAATTCCGGAGTGCGCGATGCGGACAACCTGTCCTGGAAGCTGACCGCGATCATCGAACACGGTGCGGCGCTGGACATCCTGGACAGCTACGAGTCCGAGCGGAGGCCGCACGCGAAGGCGATGATCGATCTGTCGGTGTTGAACAAGCAGATCGTCTCGCTCGACAACAGGCTGCTCGCGGCGGCCAGGGACATCGGGCTCACCACCGCGCTGCGGGTGCCGGGGCTCGGCGGCTGGATCCGCGGCGCGAAAATGAAACCGCGGCCGCGCTTCCGTCGCGGCGCCTATCTCGGTCTGCCCCGGCGCGTGCTGCGTGGTATCGAGGGAACCCTTGCCCCGCAACCGGACATCCGCGACTACAACGGACGTCACCGGCGCTTGGACGAGGCGCTGGGCATCGGATTCGCGGTCCTGGGCTACGGCACCGATCCGCGCCGGGCCTTCGGACCGGAGGAATTGGCATTCCTGCGTGGTCTCGACGCCGCCTTCGTCACCGTGTATCCGCTCGGTGGACGCCCGCAGGGCAAACCGGGCGACGGCCGCGACGACGTCACCGACATCGAAGACCACACCGGCGCTCTGACCCGCTGGTTCGGCAAGGCCGGACTGCGCCCCGGCGGCGTCCTCGTGCTGCGTCCCGACCGATTCGTCTTCGGCGCCGCCGCGGCCGGGCACGGCGCGTCATTGGTCACCGAACTCGCACGGCAACTGGGCATCTTTCCGATGTCGCGAGTGGAACAGCACGACACCCGCGCGCAGTACGAGCAGGCCTGACAACCTCGCGCGGCATGTTCACAGCTGCGGCCGGGGTGGCAGCGGCCCGGACGCACCGGCATCCGCATCGGGCTGCCGGTCCGAGGCCCGCGCGCTGCCTTGCCGCCCGATCCGGCCTCAGGGAGTCGGGCGAGTCGCGAGTGGCCTCCAGTTTGCCGAGATGGACCGTTCTAGGACGTGCTCTCGTGGAGCGAGGTAGCGTGAAGATGTGTCGGCCGAGGCCGGCCACGGGAAACAGCGTGGTCGTCCCCGTCGGCAGCGCGTGGTCGGTGCGTTCACATCGTGGTCCGTACCCGGCCGGAAGCCGCCCGGCGGCTTCCGCTGAACAGCAGTGCCGGTTCGTGCGAAAGATCCGCCATCATGAGTGTTCACGCCCCCCTTTACCACGAGGTGCTCTCCCGCGAGGAGTTGCCGGACGAGTTCTTCGGGCTCTTCCTCGACCCGACCCGCACCTACAGCTGTGCTTTCTGGTCCCACCCTGACGACACCCTGGAAAAAGCCCAGACGGCGAAGATCGACCTGGCCTTGGCCAAGTGCGATCTGCAGCCGGGAATGGCCCTGCTGGACGTCGGTTGTGGTTGGGGCTCCACCATGCTGCGCGCCATGGACACCTACGGGGTGAACACGATCGGGCTGACCCGCAGCCGTAACCAGTACCGATACGTGCGGGACATGCTCGTCGACCGGCTGATCCGGGGCCGCCCGTACGGTGGGGTGCGCGTGCAGGGCTGGGAGGACTTCGACCGGCGCGCCGACCGGATCGTCTGCATCGGAGCGCTGGAACACCTGCCGGTGGACCGCTACGGAGAGTTCTTCGATTTCGCCTACCGGATCATGCCCTCCGACGGGGTGCTGCTGTTGCAAACCGTGGTCAGCTACAGCCGCGAACATCTGCGGGCACACGGTACCCAGATCACCAGCGACGACTTCGCGTTCTTGCGATTTCTGCGCGAGACCATCTTCCCCGGCGGCGAGCTTCCGCTGCCGACCGGTCATCATCCCAAAGGGATCACCGAATACGCCGAGGACGCCGGATTCACCGTCGCCGACATCCAGGCACTGGGACCGCATTACACCACGACACTGGACTGCTGGGCCGACGCCCTCCACGAGAACCGGGACCGGGCTGTCGAGCTCGCCGGGCGGGACACCTATAACGCCTATATGCGGTATCTGACCGGTTCCGCCGAGTACTTCCGCCGCGGGCATACCGACGTCATGCAGTTCACCTGTCTCAAACCCGACGCTCGGCGCCTGCCGCACTGAATCCGTACCCTCGCCTGCCGGACGGCGGCCGCATCAGCGATTCGCCTCCGTGGGGAACAGGTCGTCGTCGCCGGTCGACGGGCTCATGCCGTGCGTGCCGGGGTCCGCGGCCCATCGCACGTCATCGCGCGGGTACCGGATGGGCAGCGGTAGCCTGCGTCTGCGGAGCTTGAGGTTGATGAGCGTCATGTCGCCGTTGTAGTGGGCGAGGACGCGGGGGTCCATGACCGCACGCCACAACGGGGGGATCGCGGCGAGCACGACCATGGTGGCGTAGCCGGCGGGCAGTTGCGGCGCCACGTCGCAGCTGCGCAGGGTCTGATAGCGGCGGCCGGGGTTGGCGTGGTGGTCGCTGTGGCGCTGGAGGTGGAACAGGAAGATGTTGGTGACCAGGCGGTCGCTGTTCCAGCTGTCGCGCGGCGAGCAGCGAGCGTAACGCCCGTCGGGTCGGCGGGTACGCAGCAGTCCGTAGTGTTCGACGTAGTTGACGGTTTCCAGCAGGCCCGCGCCGATGAGCGCCTGGATGGCGAGGTACGGCGTGATAACGGGGCCGAAGGTCACGATCAGGCCGCCGAACAGCACCGCGCTCATCGCCCAGGCCTGCAACAAATGGTTACCGGGACTGAACCAACGTTTGCCGTTACGGGCCAGGCGCGTGCGTTCCAGCGCCAGTGCCGACCGGAACCCGCCCATCATGGTGCGCGGCAGGAACTGCCACAGCGATTCGCCGAAGCGGGCGCTGGCCGGGTCCTCGGGCGTGGCGACGCGAACGTGGTGGCCGCGGTTGTGCTCGACGAAGAAATGTCCGTACCCGGACTGCGCGAGCGCGATCTTGGCCAGCCACCGTTCGAGATGTTCGGCGCGGTGGCCGAGTTCGTGGGCGGCGTTGATACCGATACCCGAAACGAAGCCGAGAGTGACCGCCAAGCCGAGCTTGTCGGCGAGGCTCAGCTCATGGCTGGCCCACATATAGCCGGCGATGAGCAGGCCGATGAATTGCATCGGCAGGAACAGAAAGGTGCACCAACGGTAATAACGATCGTTGGACAGCGCTTCGTAGTCTTCGTCGCGCGGGTTGCTTCCGTCGTCGCCGATGAACCAGTCCAGCAACGGGATCACCACCAGCACGATGATCGGGCCGATCCACCAGAACAGTTCCAGTCCGGTGTGTGCCACCAACGTGGAAGGCAGCAGTGCGCAACCCGGGGCGATCAAGCCGAGAATCCAGAGGTACCGCTTGGGGTCGCGGGCTCGCGTGTGCTCGAAGATCGTCATAGTCATCTCGCCGATCCGTGAGGACGACACTCAACCGACAGTTCCGACTGCGGACAACACCTGAACCATGCGCGCCAATCCAGGATAACTGGAAGTTCGCCAGGTGGTGGTGAACCGTGGAAACCGCTGCCTGAGCGGGCAATCCTCATCATGCGCACACGGTCCGACACCCGATCGGTGGGGAGGTCTTCGGGACCCGTCTCGCGTGTGTCGCCTGTTCGGTTCGGCGTGGCGTGGACGGGATCGGCAACGGTGTGCTTGTTCGCCGCTGTGACGTCGACTGTCTGGAAGCGCTGCGGATTTCGACAGCCGAGGTTCGACAGCCGGCCTTCGGACGGTCGAAGTTGCCGGATCCGACGCGGGTCGACTCGTGCCAGACGTCCGAGTGTCACCGTTGCGCACACCTGAGTGGCTCAGGTCGGCGGGGGTGAGCCAACTCCGACATCCGCACCTTTCCGTCCCGATTTCGACCCAGCTAGCGAAGATCAACAGCAAATTTTCTGCAAATCAATGCACCGGCTCCGGGGCGCCGGGAGACCGTGGGGTGAGGCTCCGCCTGCCGCGCGGACGCCTGTACTCCTCCGGGCAGGCAGTCGGCCGCGGCTCGGTCGTGAAAACCGAACCGCGGCCGACCGAGGTGCACGAAGTTCGCGGCACTACGAGCAGAACTTCTGTGCGCGGCGCGCCGCGCCGAATCTCCGATTCAGATACTGACGGTATCCGAGTTGGTCGTGCTTTCGCAAATCAGGGCAGGGCTCCGCAGTTGGTCGGCGCGGGCTGGCCCGCGAGCCGTTCGGTCATCCAGTCCTGCGAGGCCCCCAGCGACGGGAAGAACGCCAGTACGTGGGTAACCCGCAACCCGGTGATGACGCTGGGTAGCTCGGCATTCGCATTCAGCTGGACGGGTGCGCCACCGCCGCACCATCCGGCGGCCAGTTCGCGCACGGGCACGTACGGCGCGCCCTCGTCGGCCTGGTTCGAGGCGATGAGGACGGGCACTCCCGGGGTCATCGTGCCGACCCGCTGGTCGTTGAACGCCGCCTTCAACACTGGCGACTGATCGATCACCGCCGTCAGTGGTTGCCCGCTGGTGGTCCACTGTGAGGTATTCGGGAATTGCTGGGCCAGTCCCAGCGGCACGGCGCACTTGTCCATCGACTCGCGCATGATCGCCTTACCGGTGTCGTTGAGTTCGGCGTCGAGCACCGGCCGGGTCTCGGGGTAATTGGCGGCGATGCCGTTGAGGATCCACGCGAAGGCGGGTCCGAGCGGGGCTCGTCCGTCGTTGAAGGCGATGAAGTACTCGTCATCTACCACCGGCCCGCCGACGTAGGCGCCCCGCACGTTGAGATCGGGGGCGTAGCTCGGCTGCAGTTCGGCCGCGCCCGCGGAGGCCATGCCGCCCTGGGAGTATCCGTACAGAATGACCGGCGATCCGGGATTCAGGCTGGTGCCCGGCAATTGCAGCGCCGCGCGCGCGGCGTCGAGGACCGCGTAGGCCTGAGATTTGCGGTTGAGGTAGTCGTGCACATCCGGTGTGCCCAGACCGTGGTAGTCGGTCACCATCACCGACATGCCGCGGGCCAGCAGCGTGTAGATCGCCAGTACGTCGTATTCGACGATTACGTCGAACGGGGGCTGGTATTGGATGAATTGCGCCAGCAATTTCGACGGCGCGCACTGATCGCCTTGCCCCTTGGTGCCGACCGCGTAGGAGATCAGCGGTCGTTCGCCCGGACCGGTCCACGGCTGGGACGGTTCCAGATAGGTTCCCGTCACCGCTGTGCGGGCACCGTGGGTATCGCTGCTGGTGTACATGATGCGCGTCGACGTCGCGGGGATCTGCCCTGGGACGCCGGGGACCGAGATCGCCAGCCGCGACCCTTCGGTGCGGATGATGGAGCCCGGTGCGCCCGCCGGTGCCGCAGGCGGGATGTAGAAATCGTCGCCGGCGACGGTTTCCGCGGCAGGTTCCGTCCATGCGTGTGGGGCGGCGACGGCCCCACCCCCGACCACGAGGAGGGTTCCCGTCAAAGCTGTGGCCAATCTGAGTATTCGGCTCCTCACGATGCGATCCTTCCTGCGATTGGGATACCCCTGGCATCTAGAATCGGATACTGAGAGTATCTGTAAGGGGTCGAAATTGTCCGGGAATAGCGATGAGTGTCGGCGGCTCGCGGGGGCGGGGCGTTCCCGTCCGACCCGGGCGCAGAGCCAGGCGCGGACGCGCGCTGTTTTGATCGCGACCGCCAAGCGGCTTTTTCTGGAGGACGGTTTTCAGGCCACGACACTGGACAAGGTCGCGAAAGCCGCCGGTTTCACCAAAGGGGCGGTGTATTCGAACTTCCGCACCAAGGACGAGTTGTGTCTGGCGGTGCTCGACGAAATTCATGCTGAGCGGGCGACGGAGGTCGCCGAGATCATCGCCGCGCCGACGGCCGCGCAGCGACTGCTCCGGATGACGGAATGGGCCGAACGGGTGGTCGGCGAGCCCGACTGGACGCATCTCGAACTGGAGTTCAGCGTGCACGCTCGGCGCGACGAGCACCTGCGCGCCGAGTTGGCGACCCGGCTCGACAACATCGTGGGCATGGTCGGCGCCGCCTTGCGCGCGACGGACGATCTCGACACCCCGATGCCCCGGGCCGAAGCCGCCGTCGCCGTGCTGGCCCTCGGCGTCGGGCTGGGTCTGTTCCGGTCGATCGATCCCGGCATCCCGGTCGCGGGAATGATCTCCGCGCTGCGCGCGATCGCGGGGTTGTCTCCAGACGACTGATCGGGGCGGCGCGCGTCCGGTCTCGCGGGGTGGCGCCGCACCGGTCTTGCGGTCACGCCGCGCGCCGCTAATATAAGTCAAAACTTATCAAGGAGGTTGTCATGGCGTTGCTCACCGATCCCGCCGCCATCGCCGGGCTCGTGACCCGCGAGGTCCGCACCGGATCCCGCGACGGCGTACCCACCCGAATAGCTGTCGCCCGTCGGAACTACCCGACCGATCGAGCGGATCTCTGGGACGCGCTCACCGATGCCGAGCGGATTCCGCGCTGGTTCCTGCCGATCAGCGGTGATCTGCGGGTCGGCGGGCGCTATCAGCTCGAAGGCAACGCCAACGGCGTCGTCCAACAGTGCGACGCGCCGGAGCGGTTCGCCGTGACCTGGGAGATGGGACCGCAGATCTCCTGGCTCACCCTCGTGCTCACGCCGACCGCGGACGGCACCGAGTTGGAGTTGCTGCACGAGGCGCCGGTCGCCCCCGAGTTCTGGGCGCAATACGGGCCGGGCGCGGTGGGCGTCGGCTGGGATCTCGCCCTCATGGGTCTCGGGTTGCACTTGTCGAGCGGAGATCCGGTGGACCCGGCCGAGGGGCTGGCCTTCCCGACCACACCCGAGGGCCTGACGTTCGTCCGGACGGCGGCACTCGGCTGGGCGGAGGCGGCCGTAAGTGACGGTGACGATCCAGACGCCGCGAACTCGGCGGCGCGGCGGACGATCGACTTCTATACGGTCGTCCCGGAGGACGGCGCCGAGTCCTGATGGATCGATCGCCGGCGAAGATCTTCGAGGCGCTCGGCGACCCCGTCCGCCGGTTTCTTCTCGAAATGGTGGCGGCCGAAGAGCAGCCCGCGGGCGCGCTGGTCGCCGCCGTGCAGCAGCGCACGCGGATCTCCCAGCCCGGCGTCTCCCAGCACCTCAAGGTGCTCCGCGACGCCGGGCTGGTACACGTCCGCGCCGAGGGCACACGACGGCTGTACGCCCTCGACCCCGCCGGTATCGAGGCCGCGCGGGCTTGGCTGACCGGGCTGGCGGACCCGATGCGCCATTTCGCTCAACCGCTCGACGCGCTCGCGACGGAGATCGCCCGTGGAAAACGCGCGCGTCGCGGGACCGGTCGAACCGGCGACGAGGATTCCGGCAGGCGAACTCGCCACGCATGAGTGGCGGGCGCACCGGGCGTCGCCGCGGTCAGCAGCGGCCGAACACCACGGCCGCGTTGTGGCCGCCGAATCCGTACGAGTTGTTCAGCGCGTACTCGATGTTCTGGGTGCGCGCGCTGCCGTGCACGATGTCGAGATCGATCTCGGGATCCTGGTTGTCGAGGTTCAAGGTGGGCGGCACCACACCGTCGCGCACGCTGAGCACGGTCAAGGCGGCTTCGACCGCGCCCACCGCGCCTACGGAGTGCCCCAGCGCGGATTTGGGGGCGTAGACCGAGGGGTGGTCGCCCACGGCCGCCCGGATCCCCTTGGCCTCCGCCAGGTCGCCGAACGAGGTGGCCGTCGCATGGGCGTTGACGTGGTCGATGTCTTTGCCGCTCACGCCTGCCGTTTCCAGCGCGCGGCGCATCGCGCGAATGTTTCCCGCGCCCTCCGGGTGCGGGAGCACCATGTGGTAGCCGTCCGCGGTCAGGCCTGCCCCCATCAGGCGAGCCATGGGCTTCGCGCCTCGCGCCCGCGCGTGATCTTCGGACTCCAGCACGAACAGCGCGGCGGCTTCGCCGAAGACGAAACCGTCGCGGTCACGGTCGAACGGGCGCGACGCGCGCTCGGGCTCGTCGATCCGGGTGCTCAATGCCCGCATCATCGCGAATCCGGCCACCGCCAGCGGGTTGATACGGCCTTCCACACCGCCCGCCACGATCATGTCGGCTTCCCCCAGGATGATCGAGCGCCACGCGTGGACCAGCGCCTCGCATCCCGAAGCGCACGCCGAGACGGGTGTGATCACGCTGGCTCGCGCACCGAGCTCCAGCCCGACCACCGCGGCGGCGCCATTCGGCATGGCCATGGGCACCGCGAAAGGGGACACCTTGCGGTAGCCCGATTCCCGCATCAGGTCGTTGGACTCGATGATCGTGTCGGCGCCACCGAGACCGGTGCCGATGCAGACGCCGAGTCGATCGGGATCGACCTCCGGGCGGCCCGCGGTGTCCCAGATCCGTTTGCCCATGACATAGGCGACCTGCTGGACGTAGGACATGCGGCGCTTCTGGACGCGGCTGAGCTCTTCGGTCGGATCGAGCTTGAACTGGCCGCCGATGTCGACGGGCACCTGGAAACGCTCGAAGTCGGGGTCCTGCACCTTGGCGATCCCGGTCTCTCCGGCGAGCAGTCCCTTCCATGTCGCATCGGTGCCGGTGCCGACGGCGGTCGACATCTCGACAGCGGTCACGACGACGCTCCGGAACCCTCCGTTGCTGGTCGAGAAGTCCGTCAAATCGGACATCAAACCCCTTCTTTCGGCTTGTCGGCTCGCATACTCGAGCGAGGCTATGTGCGCGCCGGAAGACCGGGGTAGTAGCCCGAGTGCCGTTCACCGCTACGATCGGGCCATGCAACCGGATGGGGGAGAGCGTCGGGTCACGGTGGTCATTCCCGATGAAGTAGTGCTTCTGGACGCCGCGATCCCGATCGACGTGTTCGGATCCGACCCGAACTACCGGCTCGAGGTGTGCGCGGTCTCGCGGACGGCGGCGACCTCGGTTCCAGGGCTGTCGTGTGTGACGGTGGCCGGGCTGGAGGCGCTGCGTGACGCGGAGACGGTGGTGGTGCCCGGGTACGCGTCCTTCGCGACGCCGCCGCCGGAACCGGTGCTGCGAGCGCTTCGCGCGGCCCACGGCCGCGGCGCGCGAATGCTGTCGATCTGTACCGGGGCTTTCGCGCTGGCCGCCGCGGGGTTGCTGTCGCACCGGCCTGCCACGACGCATTGGCGGGCCGCTCCGTTGCTCCAGAGCGAATACCCCGACGTCGAGGTGCACGCGGATCGGCTGTTCGTGGACGACGGCGATGTGCTGACCTCCGCCGGAGTGACCAGCGGTATCGATCTCTGCCTGCACGTGGTGCGCAAAGACATCGGCGCGGCGGCCGCCAACGAACGGGCTCGCGATCTGGTGGCGCCCCCGGTGCGCGAGGGCGGCCAAGCCCAGTACACCCGGCAGTTCGCCAAGCAGACCTCCTTTGGCGCGCTCGCCGAGACACGGGCGTGGATTCTGGCGAACCTCGACCGCAGGCACTCGCTCGAGGATCTCGCGAAGCGTTCGAATCTCTCACGCCGCAGCTTCATACGGCGATTCCGGCAAGAGACCGGAACCTCCACGCACGTTTGGATCACCAGCGCGCGCCTGAACCAGGCGCGGGAACTGCTCGAGACGACCGAACTCCCGATCGACCAGATCGGCTACCGCGTCGGCCTCGGGAACCCGGCGAACACCAGGGCTCTGTTCAAGCGCCATCTCGGTGTCAGCCCGGGGCAGTATCGGCACATGTTCACGATCGGCAACGGAAGGCAGCAGGGAAGCTAGCCGGGCAGCCGTTCCGCGGGATAGCCGTGCAGCCGCCGGTCGGTGTCGCCGACGATGACCGGGTGGCCGACCAGGTCGAACATCGCGATATCGGAGTGGTGATCGCCGAACGCCGCGCAGGACGACAGGTCCACGGCCGTTCGCTCGGCGTAGCGCAGCAGCGCCGCGGACTTGTCGGCTCCGACCATCGTCGCGGGCACCTCACCGGTGTATCTGCCGCCCGCGGTCTCCAGCGTCGTGCACAAGACCGACGTGGCGCCGACGGCTTCGGCGATCGGATGGAGTGCGGGGACGAACGAGCCGGACACCAGGACGATGCGAGTCCCGGCGCGGCGCAACTCGTCCAACCGGCGCCGCACCGCGATATTGAAGAACGCCGAATCCGCGGCACGGGACGCGAACCAGTCACGGCCGGTGCGCGACACCTCGGCGACTTCGCGGCCGGCCCAGTGCCGATAGAACCACCGATGGGATTCGCCGCGGCTCATCCCCGCCGCGCGCAGCGCGCGGAACTCCTCGAGCACGGCGTCGGCTTCCTCGCCTCGACCACGGCGTCGCGCGTCGAAGACGAACAAGGACAGGAAGGTGACACAACGGACCAACGTTTCGTCGACGTCGACGAAAGCCGCTGGGACGTGGCGGCCGTCGACCGCAGGCGCGCCGGCGGGATCGGGAGCCGCGTGCGGTTGGTTCACGAGGCCGCGGCCTCCGTCTGAACAGCGGAATCCGCGCGGCGCTCGGTCTTCCCCGTGCCCTGGGGCGCGCCGTCGTCGCGCAGGGTGTGCGGGACACCGAAAAGTTTCAGCAACGGCGCCGTCATCGCCGTGGTGATCAACGCCATCATGACCAGCAGCGAGTACAGCCGCTGGTCGATGACGCCGATCGTGAGCCCGACATTCAGGATCACCAGTTCCGTCAACCCCCGGGTGTTCATGAGCGCGGCCAGCGCGGCGGATTCCGCCCGGCCGGTCCGGCCGAACCGAGCCGCCGAGTAGGTACCGCCGAGTTTCCCCGCGAGCGCGGCGAACATGATCGCCGCGAACTCGGCGATACTGGTGCGATCCAGTCCGCCCAGGTCGACCTGGAGGCCGGCCACCACGAAGAACGCGGGCAGGAAGATGCTGCTCAGTAGTTGCGCGCCGCTGTCGACGGCCGTGCGCAGCCGCCGGGGGAAGACGACCCCGAACAGGAACGCGCCGAAGATCAGGTGCAACCCGATCCATTCGGTGGTCGCTCCCAGCAGAAGGGCGCCGGAGACGCCGACGAAGACCATGTTGGACGGGTTCTTCTCGGATCCGGCGCCCGCGATGCGGTCCAGGGCGGGGCGCACCGCCCACCACAACACCACGACCAGCGGAACGAACAACAGCAACCGCCAGTGGTGACCGAGGCCGGGCCGGGCGATGCCGATGACCACCGCCAGGACGCACCAGGCGAGGACGTCGTCCAATGCCGCGCAGGTCATTGCCGTCTGGCCCAGCCGGGTGCCGAGCAGCTTGCGGTCGTGCAGGATGCGGGCCAGCACCGGAAACGCCGTGACGGCCAGGGCGCAGCCGATGAAGAGCGCGAAGTTCAGCCGGTTGCCGCCGTCGTGCCGGGCCAGCGCCCATACCGCGACGGCGGAACCGAGCGCGAACGGTGTGAGGTAGGCCGACAGCGCGACCGCGGTGACCGATCGTCGCCGTCCCGCGACGGACCGCAGATCCATCTCGAGGCCCGCCGAGAACATGAAGATCATCACGCCGACGTTCGCGAATGCCGTGAGATACGAGCGAATATCGTGCGGGAAGACGGTCTCGGACAAGTGCGCCCCGAGTAACGTCGGGCCCGCGAGTACGCCTGCCACGATCTCGCCGATCACCGGAGGCTGGCCCAATCGCTCGGCCAGCCAACCCAGCACACGCGCCGCGGCCACGATCAGTACGAGATCCAACAACAAGAAGATCATTTGGTCGCTCGGCAACGCCTCGACTCCGTTCCGACATCGAGGGGAGGAGCGGATCCGATTCTCGCACGGGGTATTTCCGTGACGCGTCGACCGCAGTGTGAATCCCCCGAAACATGGACTGCCTGCGCTCAGACGATATCGCACCGGCCCGACGAGCGAGAGTCGAGAGTGATCTACGACACATTCACGGGGGTGTCGGCGCGGGCTGGCGCAAAGGTGTGCATGTCTGTCGCGAAAGGTACTGGCTGGTCGCTCTTTCCGTTCGGAATACTTCGATCCATGGCTTGCGCCGGTCGGAGGGCGCAGCCGAGGGGAGTCGACGTTGTTCGAAGGCAAGACAATACTCGTAACCGGTGCGGCAACCATCATCGGCACCGAAGTCGCTCGCGTCTTCGCCGATTATTCGGCGAATGTCGTACTGGGTGACCTGGATACGGACGGGGGAGAGAAGGCGGCCGCCGAGATCGGCGAGCGCGCTCTCTTCGTACCCGTCGACCTGCGCAGCGATTCGTCGGTCAGGTCGTTCGTCGCGGACGCGGCCGACGCGCACGGACGCATCGACGCGCTGGTCAACATCGCCTGCGTCTACGGTGACGACGGGCCTGGCGCAGATGCGCGGGCCGAGTGGCTCGAGGTGCTGAACACCAATGTCGTCGGTACGGCGATGTTGTGCGAAGAGGCCCGAAACCGACTGCGGGACACGGCGGGGTCCATCGTCAACTTCACCTCGCCCAGCGGGCGAGTAGCTCAGGCCGGGCGCGTTCGATACCCGGTCAGCAAGGCGGGGTTGTTGCAGCTGACCCGCAGTCTCGCATTGGAATACGCGGGCGACGGGATCCGGGTGAACAGTGTCTCGCCGGGCTGGACCTGGTCTCGCGTGATGAACGAGATCACCGAAGGGGACCGAGCCCGCACCGATGCGGTGGCCTCCCGGTTCCACATGCTGGGCAGGGCGGGAGACGCACGCGAGATCGGCGAAGTCGCGGCGTTTCTCGCCTCGTCCAAGGCCAGCTTCGTCACCGGAGCCGAATGGACCGTGGACGGCGGTTACTCGGCCCTCGGTCCCGAGCAGACCACTTCGGCGATCGAACTGCTCCAGCGTGAGCGGCCGCGACCGCACGCACCTTCTCTGGCTTAGGAGTTCCGCAATGACTGCAGCAACAATTTCGGCGACATCCCTGCTGACCGCGGTGCGTTCGCTGGTTCCCGATCTGGCGGCACGTCGCAGCGAGATCGATGCGCAGCGCAGGCTTCCCTCCGACATCGTCGAGCGGCTGCGTGAGATCGGTGTGTACCGCATGTGTTTCAGTGCGGAGATCGGTGGCCCCGGCCTGACGTCGCTGGAGCAATTCGAGGTCGTCGAGGCGCTGTCCTACGGGGACACCGCCACCGGCTGGTGCGCCATGATCGGCGCCGCGACCGGCATCTACGCCGGCTATCTCGACGAGCGGGCCGTCGCGGAGCTGATGCCGACCCAGGATCTGATCACCGCGGGACTGATCTTCCCGGCCGGCCGCGCCGAGCGGGTGGCGAACGGTTATCGCTTGACGGGACGTTGGAAGTTCGGCAGCGCCATCACGCACGCGGACCTGGTCATCGGCGGCGCTTTCGTGACGTCGGGCGGCCGCATGGAAGAGACCGCGGAGGGCGCGCCGGTCGTCCGGCTCTTCTTCATGCCCCGCGATCAGGTCGCCGTGTTCGACACCTGGGACACCACGGGCTTACGCGGCAGCGGCAGCAACGATTACGCGGTCGAGGGTCTCTTCGTCCCGGAGCACCATTCCTTCGCGTTCAGTGAACGGAAGAGCTGTCGCGGGAAGCTGTCCGAACCGGAGGCGCTGGCCCGCATCATGCCGGGTGTGCCGCTCGGCACGGCCCGTGCGGCCCTCGACTACGTTCGCGGCCTGGCGGACGGGAAGACGGTGAACGCGACCGGTCAGAAGTGGGCGGACAACTACCGCGCCCAGTACCTGCTCGGTGAGTGCGAGATGGAGTACATCGTCGCGCGCGGCGCTGTCGTCAACACGGTGGAGGAGCTGTGGAACGCGTTGGACCACAGGCGTTTCGCGGACTTGCCGACCGATCTCCGGATCGCGACCGCGTTGGCGAGGACCAACGCGTTCCGCGCCGCGCAGCGCATCCTCACCCGGCTGTGCGAACTCGTCGGCACCGATTCGATCTACCGGCCGAATCCGCTGGACATCTGGCTGCGTGACACGAACACGATGGCGCGGCACATCATCGCGCACGACCAGGTGATCCAGTCCACCGGCGCCTTCGTAATGGGCGGCAGGCCGGAATTCCCCTTCGTCGTGGGTCTGGGCTGATCGCGATGGAAGTCGACAATCGCAAACGACTGCCGTCCCTGACCGGACTGCGGTTCTTCGCGGCGTTCTCGGTGTTCGTATTCCATGTGATGCTGCCCGCCTCGCCGATACCGCCTTACAAACCGGTCAATCTGTTCTCCGACCCGGATATCGCCTACGACGCGGCATGGGTGGTCGGCAAGGCGGGTTTTCTCGGGGTGTCGTTCTTCTTCGTCTTGAGCGGCTTCGTGCTGACCTGGTCGTGGAAACCGGGATCGAGCAAATTGCAGTTCATTCGGCGGCGAGTGGTCAAGATATTTCCCAATCACTTGACGCTGTGGGTGGCCTCGATGGTGTTGTTCGCGGCGGCTATCACGCCGTGGAAGGCATGGCTGCCGAATTTATTCCTGATCCATGCCTGGTTCCCGCAGAATTACATCAACGCGGGGGTCAACACGCCGTCCTGGACATTGTCCTGTGAGCTCTTGTTCTATGTTCTTTTCCCGTTCCTGATACCGGTCGTACTGCGCATCGAGTCGAAATACCTGTGGTACTGCGCCGCCGCCATGGTGGCCGGCATCTGTGTGATCGTGCTGCTGACCGCATTCGTCATACCGAGTTCCGAGAAGTCGGAGCTCACACCGATACCCGTATTGCAGCTCTGGTTCGGCTATCTCTTTCCGCCGTCGCGTCTGTTCGAATTCTTCCTCGGCGTGTTCGTGGCCCGGATAGTGCAAGAGGGGCGCTGGATACGGGTGCCGCTCTGGGCGTCTCTCGCAGCGGTGGTCGCGGGATACGTGGTGGCGATGTACACGCCGTTCTACGTCGGCTTCGTCCTGGCGACCGCGGTGCCCCTCGCGCTGTTGATCGGGTCCGCCGCCCAGTCCGACCTCGACGGCGCCTCGCGGTTCCTGTCCAGCAGGCTCATGGTGCGGCTCGGTGAGATCTCCTTCGCCTTCTACATCTGTCAAGGCGTGACGCTGTTCTACGTCCGCCGCACGATGGACGCCGCCACCTTCAGCGCGCCGGTCGCGGTATCGCTGATCGTCGCGTTGTTCCTCCTGAATATTCTCGCCGCATGGTCTTTGTTCACCTTCGTGGAATCTCCCGCGATGCGCCGCTTCGCCCGGCCGAAACGCGTCGCGGTTGTCGCGGAAAAGGTGGCGAGTTAGGCGCTTCGGTTTACTGTCGGCAACAATCGAATTACCTGTTCGGCGGTGCGTGGCGATGCCATGCACCGCCGAATTGCCTTCCCTGCGGTGGAAAACAATATGGTTGCCGCCCTGTCCGGGCAGCGCTATCCTGGTGTTATAAACCACAGAACCGTTTAAAACATGGGGGGTGCTGGATCAATTGGGGTAGGTGATTCGGATCCGGCTGTGAGCATCGGGGCTCGCGGTTCTCGGGTATCGAATTAATTTCGGCACTGAATCCGTATCCCAGCACGACGTTCTGATCGCAAGCAGATGCCGACGGCTCGCTCCGCGCTGATCGCGGGAATTTTTCTGTGCCGTCCGGTTGCGTGCGCTCTTTTTGTGTGTCCGGAAGGTAGTGATGAGTACGACTGTCGACAACGGCTCCGAGCGACTCCAGGAGCTCGAGCGACCACAAGCCCACCCGAGACCCGACGACGACGTCGAGTCGGTTGCCACCCGGATCCTTCGCATGGTCTTCGCCCGTCGGCGCAGTGCCGAGGAGAAGTCGCTGTGCGATGTGGCTCCCTGTGCGGACTGCTTCGCGCCGCACCTGAGCAAAGTGATCCGATACATCGAGGCCGGCGTGCCGGTCCATTTCATCATCCCCGCGTTCCCGGCGAAGTCGCGCAACCGCCGCAAGACGCTGGGGCGGCTGCCCGACATGGCGGAAACTCTGGCGATCGAGTCCCTGCAGGGATTCTGTGACCAGATCTCGGCCGTCTACCGGCCGGGCGCCATCGTCACCATCTGCTCCGACGGCCACGTGTTCAGTGACACGCTTGGCATCCCGGACGTTCACGTGGACGACTACGGTGACGAACTCCGCCGCGTCATCCGCTCGACCGGCGGCGGCTCCGTCGGCCTGTACGGCCTGCGCGACGCCATGCCGGAGATGTCCTGGGACGAACGCAGGCGCCGCCTGCTCGCCGAGTACTCCGACGGCATCGACGCGCTGCGCGAGGCGATCCGGACGGAACCCGCGGCCCGGCGCATGTTCAACGGAATACACCGGTTCATGGTCGAGGACAACGCCGTGCTGTTGCCCGACTTGTCGGCCACGCAGCGGCGCAACCGATCGAAGGAGACCGCTTACGCGGTGGTGCAGCGCAGTCAGGCGTGGAGCCGTCTGATGGGAGAGATCTTCCCCGACGCGGTGCGGCTGTCGATCCATCCGCAGACGAATCACTCCGAGAAGATCGGCTTCCATCTGCTGCGGACCCAGGACAGCTGGCTGACTCCGTGGCACGGCGTGGTGCTCGACGACGGAACGAACTACTCGCTGGTCAAGCGGATGCACGCCGAGGAGATGGGTGCTCGTCTGGTATGGCGCAACAGTCGCCCCAGTCATTTCGTCCTCGGACGGACGCCAGAGATCGAAACACAGTGAACCTGAGGAGACACATGACGAAAAGCTTGAACGAGGTACTGCTCGAGGGGGAGCCGCTGCGGCCGTTCGGCCGCCTGGTGGAGTCCGGTTCGGAAGGACGAAGCCTCGCCGATGTGCCGGTCGAGGAACTGCTCGCGCTGGCGCTGGATGCGAAAGTGGTCGTACTCCGCGGATTCGGCCTGCTCGGCAAGCAGGAACTCGAAAACTATTGCCGGGCAGCGGGAGAGATCCTGCAATGGAACTTCGGGTCGATCCTGGATCTGGTGGTCCGGGACACTCCCGACAACTATCTGTTCGACAAAGGCGATGTCCCGTTCCACTGGGACGGCGCGTTCGCCGAGCAGGTGCCTCGATTCTTCCTCTTCCAATGTCTGCGCGGCGAGGGCGCGGGCGGCGAGACCGTGTTCTGCGACAGCGTCCAAACCTATCGGGACGCGCCGGAAGACCTGAAAGAACTGTGGGCCCGTACCTCGATCACGTACCGCACCGACAAACTCGCGCACTACGGCGGCCTGGCCGAATGGCCCTTGCTCGGCACCCATCCGGCCACCGGCGAGACGACGATCAGATACGCCGAGCCCCTGGATCCCGCGCGCTACGCCAATCCGCTGTTCTTGACCGTCGACGGCATCTCGGCCGAGGACGGCGTGCGCGTCATGGAGGACCTGCGCGAGCGGCTGCACGACGCCCGCTACTGCTACGCCCACGAGTGGCGGACCGGCGACATCGTCGTGGCCGAGAACCACGCTCTGCTGCACGGCCGGAACTCGTTCACCGGGTCGGTCTCGCGGCACCTCCAGCGCATCCAGATCATCTGAGACATCGGCCATCAGGGAGGAATATCAATGGCTAATTCAATCTCCGGACCAGCGGACGACTACGACGTCGTCATCATGGGTGGTGGGCCCGCCGGATCCACGCTCGCCGCGATGCTCTGCCGCGATACCGATCTGCGTGTGGCGGTGTTCGACCGCGAGGTGTTCCCGCGCGAGCACATCGGCGAATCGGGTGCGCACCCGCTGGTCCCCGTTCTGCAAGCCAGCGGCGCGCTCGAGAAGGTGCTGGCGAGCGAGTGCTGGATCCAGAAGTTCGGCGGAATCTACCAGTGGGACACCGAGCGGCCGTTCGTCGGCTTCTTCGAGCACTCGGACTATCTGGTCGACGGTGTGTACCGCTGGTCGGTGCACATCAACCGCGCCGAATTCGACACCGTGCTGCTCGAGCACGCCGAGTCCTGCGGCGCGCACGTCTTCCAGGGCGTGCGGGTGATGCGGTTCCTCGCCGACGCGGACCGGGCCACGGTCGTGCTGGAGGACGGAACCGAGGTCACGGCACGCTATTTCGTCGACGCTTCCGGCCGGGCGAATCAAGTGGCCGCCCGCGGGTCGCAGCGCGACAAGCAGTGGCTCTCGGACTACCGCAACGTAGCCGTGTGGTCGCACTACCGCAATTGCGTGCCCGCCCAGCGGGCGGCGGGGGACTGGAACGTGTTCCGTGCGGACGATCTGTCCCCGATCTACGCGGTGGCGTTCGAGCACGGATGGGTGTGGTACATCCCGACGCCCCGGCTGGTCGACGGCGTGCGGGAGACGGTGTGGTCGATCGGCGTCGTGACCAATCCGGAGTCGATCGCGCGGGTGGATCTGCGTGATCCGGACATTTTCCTGAAGACGATCAAGTCGATTCCGGTGCTCCAGGATCTGGTGGCGAACGCGGAGCCGATCCGTGACGAGATGCTGACGGCCACCAACTATTCCAGGGTCAGCGAATGCTTCGGCTCGTACGAGGATCGCTGGATGGCGGTGGGGGACGCGTCGTACTTCGTCGATCCGCTCTTCTCCTCCGGCATGTCCTTCGCCGTCACGCAAGCGTGGGCGGCCGCCTTGGTCTTGCGCAAGACGTTCGACCAGGAGTTGGACGAGCAGTCCAAACGAGATCTCTGGCGGGACTACGACGTCGAGTGGCGCGGGATGGCGGAGACCTGGGCGCTGAGTATCGACCAGTGGTACCACGAGATCTCTCGCTCGCATCCGGACAGCCCCTACTGGAGCGCGGAAGGCAGGCGAGTCGAAGCCGACAACGCGACGGAGGGAACCTTCCAGGCGTTGCTGAACACCGCGCTGGTGCCCGACCTGCTGAACATCATGACCAAGGGCACCCGAGATCCGCGCGATCTCGCCAACGAAGGACCGTACCTGCGGGCCTTCACCGCGGCCGACGCGGTCGAACTGGCGCAGGACCACATCGTGGCGCTGTCTCCGGACGCACGCATTCGCACCGGCGTGGCGGCGGACATCCCCGGCTTCAAGGGGATGTCGCCGCCGTTCGAGATTCCGCAGGTGGTTCGCGACGGACTGGCCGCCTACTGGCGGGACCCCATCGCCAACAGCGACGCGGCGCCGTCGCCGCTCGCCGACGCCGTTGCCTGCCATCGGATCTACTCCGCGGCCGACCCGGACATCGAGGTGCGGTGCCTGGAGCGCGACGGTGGCGAGCAACTGTGGGAGACGCTGAACCGTGGTCCCGCCCGGTGGTCGGAGCTGGCGCCACAGTTGACGGTGCTGCAAGGGCGAGCCCTGAAGCGCTTGATCCGAGCCGGGTTGGTGGTGACGGGACCGGACTCGCAGCAGCGGGTCGACTAGGTCGAGGACATGAGGTCATTGGCTGTTCTGGCCGTCGACGACGTGATTCCGTTCGATCTCTCGGTTCCGCTCGAAATCTTCGGGCGGGCCATGCAGGAAGACGGCACCGCGGCGTACGAGGTTCAGGTCTGCGGGGTGCAGTCGGACGTTCCGTCGAAGTTCTTCGACATCTCATGTCTCGGGGGAATCGACTATCTCGAGGACGAGGCCGAAACCATCGTCGTGCCGGGAGCGATGAGTTATCGGTCGCAGATACCGGATCGGTTGCGAAAGGCGTTGGTGCGCGCCCATGAGCGCGGTGCGAGGGTGGCATCGATCTGCTTGGGCGCGTTCACCCTCGCCTCGGTGGGGTTGCTCGACGGAAAACGCGCGACGACGCATTGGATGGCCGCTACCGAATTGTCGAGGAGCTATCCGCGCGTTCGAGTGGATCCCACGGTGCTCTACGTGGACAACGGGAGCATCCTGACTTCGGCCGGCGCCGCGGCCGGGTTGGATCTGTGCCTCCACATGGTGCGCACGGATTACGGGACCGCGGTGGCGGCGGATACCGCCAGGTTGTCGGTGATGCCGCTGACCCGCGACGGGGGACAAGCGCAATTCATCGTGGAACGTCCGCGCTCGGAGGCGGACAGCAAGTCCATCAACCCCACACTGGAGTGGGCGGAGATGATGCTCAGTGAGCAGATCACCGTGCTGGATCTCGCGGAACGAGCCGGAGTCAGCAAGCGCACGCTGATCCGGCGCTTCCACGAGCAGGTCCGGATGACGCCGAACGAGTGGCTCCAGACCGCCCGGGTGCGCAGGGCGCAGGTGTTGCTCGAGACGACCATTCTGACGATGGAGTGCATCACCGTTCGAACGGGATTTCCTTCGGTGGCCGCATTCCGGAAGGTCTTTCGCAAGACCGTGGGGGTGACGCCGCAGGAGTACCGGCGGGCCTTCCGCTGACCCGTCGCGCGGCTGTCCGCGTGACCCGTCGTCTCTCGCCGTGGATTCGCGTACCGGTCCGGATCCACGGCGAGAAGTCCCGGGCGCGAGACCTGCGGGTTCCATGGGGTCTGCCGAGGCGGGAGCCGCCGACACGAGAGTGTCGCTCTACTCCGTGTTTCCGCGGTGGCCGGAGTTTTGGTTCATAGTTGGTGCTTCGGTCCCCACGGCGAAGGAGATCATGGTGCCCACGGCGAATTTCGGTACGAAGGACGATCCTGGTTTCGAGCTGGCGCAGAGTCCCGATTTGATCGTGGTGCGCACGCACAGCGGTCGCGGGATCCGGCGGCAATCGGGGTCGGTGCGCACCCCGCTCGGCGCCGAACTCGACGACGCGACACTGGTGCAGGCCTACCCGGAGGCGGGGGTGGAGGTCTACCGGCTGCCCGCGGGATCGAGATCGGTGGAGCAGCGCAAGCCGGTGCTCGACGCCGCGCCGGAGGTGCGGTTCGCCGGGCACGTCCTGGTGGATCCGGGCACCGGGGAACCGGTGCTCTATACGGAGAACATCTTCGTGAAGTTCGTCGACCGCGTCGATCGGGAGCATTGTCTCGCTGTGCTCGCAGCTGCGAATCTTACTGTGAAGCAAGAGGTTTCGTACGCGAACAATGCGTACTTCACGGCGGCAACGGAGGGCACCGGCCAACAGGTGTTCGACATCGCCGCCGCGCTGCTGAATCGCGACGACGTCGAGTACTGCCATCCCGAGCTGATCCGCAGCCGCGCCAAGAAGACCATCTTTCCCCAGCAGTGGCATCTGAAGAAGACCACCATCGGCGGTGTCACGGTCGACGCGCATGCCGGAGTGGAAGCCGCCCACGCGATCACCCGAGGGGCCGGGGTGACGATCGCGATCATCGATGACGGCATCGACATCGACCATCCCGAATTCGCCGGTGCCGCCAAGATCGTCGCGCCACGGGACGTCACGGCGAAGACCGGCGATCCGCGCCCGAAGGACAGTTTCGGAACCGGCCCCGACAACGGTGACAATCACGGCACCGCGTGCGCGGGCGTGGCCTGCGCCAACGGCACGGCCGGAGCATCCGGAGTAGCGCCGGAAGCCCGGCTGATGCCGATCCGGCTCGCCTCCGGGCTCGGTTCGCAGGCCGAGGCGGACGCCTTTCAGTGGGCCGCCGACCACGGCGCGGACGTCATCTCGTGCAGCTGGGGCCCGGCCGACGGCGCATGGTTCCAGCCGGGCGATCCGGCGCACAACCGTGTCGTGGCGCTGCCTGCGAGCACCAGGCTGGCAATCGAGCACGCCGTCACCAGCGGACGCGGCGGCAAGGGCTGTGTGGTGCTGTTCGCGGCGGGCAACGGCAACGAGTCCGTGGACAACGACGGCTATGCCGGTTTCGCGAAGGTCATCGCCGTCGCGGCCTGCAACGACACAGGTAAGCGCAGCGTGTACAGCGATTTCGGCAAAGCGGTGTGGTGTGCGTTCCCCAGCAGCGACATCGGGCACCGCCCGTTCGGGCATCCCGCCCCGCTCACGCCCGGAATCTGGACGGTGGACCGGCACGGTGCCGACGGCTACAACCCCGGCACGACGGCGTCGGGCGACGCGGCGGGCGACTACACCAACGACTTCGGTGGTACGTCCAGCGCTTGCCCGGGAGCAGCCGGGACAGTCGCCCTGATGCTGTCGGTGAATCCCGGGCTGTCCTGGGACGAGGTGAAGAACCTGCTGAAAGGCGCCTGCGACAAGATCGATCCGCAGGGTGGCGGCTACGGGTCCGACGGCCACAGCGACAAGTACGGGTACGGCAGGATCAACGCCCTCGCCGCGGTGCGAGCGGCGCGGCCCGAGGGAGCCGAATCCGCCGCCGATGCGGTGCTCACCGTGGGAGGAGACTGAGGGGGTGACGGCGGAGGGCGTTCGGTTGATCGTGGTGGACGCCGCGAATGTCATCGGTTCACGACCCGACGGATGGTGGCGCGACCGCCCCGGTGCCGCTCGGCGACTGCTCGAGCGGATGACCGGACTGCCGGGACGTCTGGCGGAACGCACCGAGGTGATCGTGGTGCTCGAGGGAGCGGCGAAGACCGCGGTCGATGCGGCGGACCCGGAGGTCGGCGGCGTGCGGGTGGTGCGGGCTGACGGTTCGGGCGACGACGCCATCGTCGGTGTGGTGGCCGCGGCTCGTGCGCAGGACGGCCGCCGTCCGATCACCGTGGTGACGGCGGACCGGGGACTGCGTGACCGCGTGGCGGTTCACGGCGCGGATGCGGTCGGTCCACGCTGGTTGCTCGACCGCGTCGGCTCCTGACGCGGTCAGCGCCGGGCGGTAGGTCTCGCATTGATGACGCCCGGCGTTTCACCCATCTGTCCAGTCCGTTTTGCGGCAGTCTGAGCGGTATGACCGCCTCCGACGTCGTGGGGATGCCGTTGCTCTACCTGGTCGAGATCTCCGAGCCAGGTTACTTCAATCGGCCGTGGTGGAAGATCGCCAGCACCGGCGCGCCCGGTCAGGTTCGCGCGGCGCTCGCCGAACTGGCCGTGCGGGTCGAGCGGGACGTCCAGCGCGCCGGCGGCGCGGGTCGGTGCTGGTACCGCTACGACGTGCGGTGGTCCGACGGCGCGATGCTCGAGTGTTTCCAGGGCGCGATCCGATCGATACTGATACCAGGGGAGTTGCGCTGCCTGGCCGTCGCCCTGACCTCGGCGACGACCGTCGATTTGCGCTCCGCCGAGCGTCCGCCCTGCTGAGTCGGCACTGGTGACAGACGCGTAGAGCCCCGAAGGCTTCGGAGCTCTACCCCGTATCCGCGACTCAGTCCAGCAGAGCCGGTTGTTTGGCGTCCTGCTGTGCGGCACTCGCGTGTCCCGCCTCCGTGCGAGCCTCGGCTCGCATCGGGTCGGGTGCGGGGTTGATGTCGATTGTGCGGCGTAGTGGGCGGTTCGGCAGCAGCGCGTTGGTCGGCGGCCACTCCACGAACGTCACGATCCTCGGGCACCTGGTCGGCGCGGAGGACCTGGTGATCCACGACAGCCTCGCGCACGACAGCATCGTGCAGGGCTGCAAGCTGTCGGGCGCGACCCGCCGCCCGTTCCCGCACAACGACCACGCCGCCCTCGACGAACTGCTGACCGAGATCCGCGGCCGGTACCGGTGGGTGCTGATCCTGATCGAAGGCGTCTACAGCCAGGACGGCGACATTCCGGACCTGCCGGCTGAAGACGCTGAAACTGTCGAACGCGCTGCTGCGCCGCGGCGTCAACGTCAACCCGATCCTGTACCCGGCGGTGCCGGAGAATCTGGCGCGCCTGCGGTTCTTCGTCACCGCCTGCCACACCGAAGACCAGATCCGCGACACGATCGAGATTCTTGCCGAGGAACTCGCGTTGCTCGCCGACAGCTGACGCGCGACTCGGCTGTCGCCGGTCGCACGCGTACCGACGGTGGCCACCGGTCCGCGGCGACCGGAACGGCTGCGTCTGTACCGCGACGCGCACCGGACCGCTGTAGCATCAGCCGCGTGCCATTGCCGCAGCTCAATCGGTAACGGCGACTTTCCGCGGGTTGGATGGACGATGAGGGCCGGGCACGGCGTCGGGTGTTGTTCGAACGCCGTCGACGCAGTCGGCCAGGAGGGTCCACGGGCGCCGTACACGTGTGACTGCCAGGTGAAGGGTTCGAGCGGCGATTCGGTTCCCGCCGCGTGCGTCCGGTCGACTCCTGATCCGAGGGCGCACGCCGAGCCGATCGATGCCGGCTACCGCGGTGGACGAGGCCGCCTGCCTCGCCGCCGACCGTAGCGCTCGCATCGGAGGTAGGGCACAGCCATGATTCGCTCGATCGTGCGAACCGCGACCGCTCTGACGGTCGCCGCCGGTACGTGGTTCGCGGGTGCTCCGGCGCCCGTGGTCGCGTCGCCGCCGCTGGATGTGGTGGTGACCGGCGGCGCGATCTCCGGCCGCGCCGTCGACGGGATCACCGAATACTTCGGCATCCCGTTCGCCGCGCCCACCGGTGGCGAAGCGCGATTCGCGCCGCCGCGCCCCGTGTCGCCGTGGCCCGGCGTGCGCCCTGCGCGCGACCACGGGCCGCAGTGTCCGCAGACGGGATACCTGCCCGGCATACCGTCGCTCGCGCCTACCGGCGAAGATTGCCTGACCATCGATGTCTACGCGCCGGACGGCGACCGCGACCGCGCGCGGCCGATCATGGTGTTCTTCCATGGTGGCGGATATCTCGACGGCTCCAACACCGAATACGACGGTCCCACCCGGATGGCCGCGGATGGCGACGTCGTCGTGGCCATCCCCAACTACCGCCTCGGACCGTTCGGCTTCCTGGCACTGCCCGAACTCGCGGCCGAATCCGGCGGCGCCACCGGTACGGTCGCCATCCAGGATCAGCAAGCCGCGCTGCGCTGGTTGCGCGACAACGCCCACGTCTTCGGCGGCGATCCGGACAACATCACGATCTTCGGGGAGTCGGCCGGCGCCGTCAGTGTCTGCACCCACTTCGCCGCACCCGGCTCCGACGCCCTGTTCGCCAAGGCGATCATCCAGAGCGGTCCCTGTGCCCAAGCGCCCCTGGCACCGAGCGATCGTGCCGACGCTTTCGCGCGCTCGCAGCGCTATGCGGACAGCGTCGGATGCGGCGACGCGGCGACCCGGCTGGCCTGCCTGCGCGCACTGCCCGTATCGAGACTCCTGGACTCGCCGATCGCCCGATCCGAGGGGGAGAATCCCATTTGGTTTCCCGCCATCGACGGCGTCGTCATCACTCGGACACTCGACGAGGGCCTGGTGGGGGATCCGAGGAAAGCGCCGATCCTCATCGGGACCACCACCGCGGAAGGTGCGTTGATCGTCGCCGAAACCGACTATGCCCGCGGCCACATCCCGGACGCGGCGAGCTACGAGCGTTTCGTGCGCCGGTCCTTCGGCGCCGACGCGGACCGCGTCCTGGCCCGATATCCGCTGGACCGATTCCCGTCACCGGCAGCAGCCCAGGTCGCGGTGATCACCGACAGCGAGCTCGCCTGTCCCACCATGTCCACCAGCCGAACGGCGCGCGATGCCGGACATCCACTGTGGCAGTACGAATTCGATCAGGCGCCGCTCGGTGCCGCCAATCCGGTTCTGCCCGGCGCCTTTCACTCCGCCGAGCTCTACTATCTGTTGACCAGATTCATGGGCGTGCCGATTCCTTGGACCGGCGCGTCCGCCGCTTTCGCCGCGCAGATGCAGCGATGGTGGACCACCTTCGCCCACACCGGTGACCCGAACGCGCCGGGTTCCCCCGAATGGCAGCCCTGGCCTGCGTCGACGGGAAACGGCCCCGATGGATCCGCTCTGCTCATGCGGGCGACCGGCAGCGTGATGACGGACGATTTCGCCGCCAGGCACGACTGCGCGTTCTGGGCGGAAATCGACCGCTGATCCATCGCCCAAAGTCCGTGATGGACTGTGCTTTTCGTTGTTCTCCGGTTCTTGATCTTGCCGTGCCGCGTCGTGCTGGGTTATGGTCGTCGCCATGACTGCCGGGTCGGCGACACGCCGCACACAGAACGGTTACCCGGCCGCGCTGTGATCATCAGGCGGGCCAGGGGCCCGCCGCCTTCTTCGCGAATCCCATGTCACTACAGGGACGCCGGAAGGAGGTGAAACACATGTCCCATTCGGAATCACCGCAGCGCGGATGGCCGGACTTCGTCGCCGCACACGCTCGGGGCGGAGTGCTGGAGGCCACTGTCGTGCAGATCGCGCCGTTCGGCGCGTTCCTGGAGGTCGCTCCAGGAATTCACGGATTGCTGCACCGCACCGAGTGGTCCACCGAACCGCAGGTCGGTGCCACTCTGACGGTGCGCATCCTCGATATCGATACCGAGAGGCAGCGGGTCGCTCTGGCGCACGCTGAATAAGGCTCGGCACGGGCGTGCCGGGGCAGACTCCACCTGCCCCGGCACGACCCCAAGACTATCCCGGCCATGGCGACGGGCTCGCGGCGAATCGTCCGGCCGGCCATGCTTCGCCGGGAATAAGATGATGTTGTCACCGCGTGCGGTGTGCGGTCGAAGTCCGCTTCGATCGCCGGGATCAGGTGAGACGCTGCAGGTAGGAGCATACTTACGCGATGAACGAATCGGGCGACTCAACCGTGGACACGGCCGAAGGCACCATAGCCCGGGTAGTCGGTGCGGGGATCCCGCAAGCCACGGGAAGCTTCCGGTTCTGGTTCGCCGACCAGCACTGGGAGTGGTCGGACGAGGTCGCCGCGATGCACGGCTACGGACCCGACGCGGTGACGCCGACGACCGAGTTGCTGCTCGCGCACAAGCACCCCGAGGACCGGGATCACGTCGCGGAGGCGATCGAGAAGTCGGTGCGCAACGCCCAACCGTTCTGCAGCCGTCATCGCATCATCGACACCGCGGGTGTGCCGCACCATGTGCTCGTACTGGGCGACACCATGACCGACAAGAACGGCACCGTGGTCGGCACCGCGGGCTACTACGTCGACCTGACGGCCACCATCGCCGAGGACCGCCAGGATCTGCTCGACGACACGCTGCCGCGACTCGTCGAAGCGCGCGCGCTGATCGAGCAGGCCAAAGGCGTGCTGATGCGGGTCTACCGGATCAACGCCGACCAGGCATTTCACGTGTTGCAGTGGCGCTCGCAGGAGACCAACGTCAAGCTGCGCGACCTCGCCGCCCAGCTAATCGCCGAAATCGACCGGCTGCCCCCGGCTCCGCCCGGGGTGCAGACCGCCTTCGACCACATGCTGCTCACCTTGCACGAGCGCATCCCGAAGTCGTAGGGAGCGGTCCTAGTGGTCGCGCAGCACGGCGCCGACCCCGTCGTGCAGGGCTGCCACGGCGTCGACAAGGACGATCTCGGCCCCGATCGCCAGAGCGGCCACCGGCAGCGCCTCGTCGGCGCGGCGCATCTCACCGGCCGAGCCGTTCGTGGCCGGGCCGATCAGGGGGTTCGGGGCGGACCCGGCCAGCACCAATCGGTCGCCAAGCGCCCCGCGATCGAGCAGTAGCCGCTCCACGGTGGCGGCGCGCAGCACGCTGGTGGTCGCGGCCAGTCCGGCCACCGCCAAGCCGTCCGGGCGCTCGATCTCGGCGGCGAAGCGCTCGAGGACCCGGCGGCGCCGCCGCGCCGCCACCCGGTGCAGAATCTCGCGGACCTCGGCGTCGAGCGCATCGGGGTCCGAACCCGGTGTCAGCGTGCCGGTTTCGGCGTCGATGACGTCCCTGCCCTTCGCATCGAACACCGCCCGAAGTTCCGCACGTGCCAAGGCTTCCCCGGCGAGCACGACGACCTCCGCGCGCACGGTATCGGCGAGCCGGTCCAGCTCGCCCGCGAACTCGCGGACGTCGCGTCGCGCCGTGTCCTCGATCCGCTGCCGGATCGTGCGGTGCGACCAGTCGTCGCGCCGAGGCTCGAGCACCGGATGGCCGGCGCTGCGGAGGGTGTGCCTCGTTTCGCTGCCGTGGCCGTCGAGTCCGTACAACTCCGAGCCCACTCGGCCCACGAGGGCGACGACATGCGGTACTTTCTCCGCCTGCGCCTCGATCAGCGGCAGCAGGTAGGGCAGGGGCGACACCCGGACGGTCTCGATGTCGGGCGGGCTCGGTAGACGTTCGTCGGCGAGCACCTCGGTCTCGTCGGCGATGAGCAGCCTGCCGCATCGCCCCCGCGCAGGTGGGTGCAGTTCGATCGCCTGGGCGAGCAGCCTGCGGATGCGCGGCCGGGCTCCGCTGCGGTCCAGTTCGGCGTCGATCGAACGCCAGCGCAGTTCGGTGCCGCGCGCCGCGTCCTCGGTGTCGTGGGAACTGTCGAAGCAGACCGATACGAAGGGCCCGTGCTTATGGATTATGCGGCGGAGGTCGGCCATCGGTATCACCTGGGCATCCCTGGCCGCGAAGGTCCGTGCCGGTGGTCGTCGGAAACCATCGGCGACCACTCGGTCCGTGCCGCTCGGCGCCAGGTGACTTCCTCGTGTGTGCCGACGGCTTCGGTTCGGTGCACCACAATCGGCGGGTACCCGGGCGTGTCGAGCCGAATCAGCGAACGCAGGTGCTCGGGCGCGGCGCGTTCGTGTGGGAGCGCGCTGCCACACGAGTTGTAGCCGAGGAATTTACGAAGCCTTCCGGGCTTCGTGGTCGGGTGTGACGATGCGGGGAAAGCTCCGCGGCTCCGACCGGAGCAACCGCCGCCGCTACCGCGCCGCGTTCCGGAGTCGCGTACACGCGGCCGAGGCCGATCACTGTCAGCGCGGCGGCCGTGGGTGAAGGCGACGAGTTGGCCGCGTGTGTTTCACCACCCGGTGCTTTTTCGGTTTCGTGTAAGAAACCCGGTCGAACCCGCTATTTCCACTGTTCAGCGCCGAAAAATGTAAACAAGCGACCGCTTGGTGTCCAGATCGTAAACCGAAAAGAGCGGTTTGTTTCACGTCGGCTGTGGTAAATGTGGGGTGTATCGGATCGACAGCGCGGTCATCCGATAAAAGGGGCGAGGAACCCGCGCTGCTCGACGTTCAGCCGATTCGACGCGCTCTGTCGCGAAACTACCGGCGCGCACGGACACGAGGGCTCTCCGCAAGTATGTGTACGGCTACGTGCACCAGCGCAGAGGAACGTCATCGTGATCGAGAAACCCGAAGCGCCCGTCGCGGACGACGAAGAACGAGATCGGATCGTATGGCCCGACCCGAGCCCGCTGAGCAGTTGGTGGGCCGAAGTCATGGCGCATCGCCGGATCACCCGGCCACACGCCTCGGCCGCCGACCCGCGGCACAACTGACGAGCCGCGGGCTCGTCGGTTTCGCCGCGACGTGCAGAAGGCCGGCCGCCGCGGGCCGGCCCTCGGCGCGTAATTGCGGGCAGTGAGTTGTTCTGCGACTTCGCCCGAATGTGTGCAAGTGTTTTCCGCGGCATAGCCGAAAGCGCCGCGCGCACAGGGCGATGAGGAATGTCGTTCGTTGCGTGAACAGTGGGCCGGGAGCGAGTTCACCGAAAACCCCGCGCGTTTACATGACATTCACATTTCGCGGAGTTCGAAATCGAAGACTCGCTCCGAGTTCGGCTCGACTTGCGAGGATGTAGCGACTCGTCCCATCCATGACCGCCCCGCGAATTCCGGGGCAGGTCCGGCCTGCGTTCTGCGTGGTCGTCACGCCGTTTCCGCCGCCGCGCGGGTGGCGTTTGTGGCCAAGTGCCGTAATGGGTTTGCGGCGGGGGGATCGCCAGCGACGATCCGCGGTGTCGTCCCTATCCGCTCGGCGGCGGCTGGCCGGCCTCGACGCGCGCCCGCTCGGGTGTCGCGCTGAGCGGCTCGGCCAAATCCTCCAGCGACCGCCCTTCCGCACGCACCCCATAGGCCAGTTCCACCAGACCGGCCGCGAACATGGCGAGCGCGCCGATGGTGAACGCCAGGGCCGTCTTCCCCGGCTCGCCGTCCGCGGTCAGCCCGGCGAACACCAACGGTCCCGCGACGCCGCCCGCGACGGTACCGATCGCGTAGAAGAAGGCGATGGCCATGGCGCGGGTCTCCATCGGGAAGATCTCGCTGACGGTCAGATACGCCGCGCTGGCGCCGCACGACGCGACGAACAGCACCGCGGTCCAGCAGGCGGTGAGCGTGGTCGCGTTCAGGTGGCCCGCCGCGAAAAGCCATGCCGTGCCCAGCAGCAGCACGGCCGAGCCGAGGTAGCTGCCCGCGATCATGGGCTTGCGCCCGATCGTGTCGAAGAACTTGCCCAACAGCAACGGGCCGAGGAAGTTGCCGAAGCAGAGGACCGCGAAGTAATAGCCGACCCGGTCGTCCGGAATGCCGAACGATCTGGACAGGATGAGCGCGTAGTTGAACGTGACGGCGTTGTAGAGGAACGCCTGCCCGATGAACAGCGACAACCCGAGCACGCTGCGCCGCGGATAGTGCCGCACCATCACCGCCGCGATCTCCCGGAAGGAGATGCTGCGCCGCTGCCGAATCCGGATCCGGTGATCGGAGACGTCGGCGAGCGAGGCGCCCGTGTCGTCCCGGACGCGCGCCTCGATCGCGGTGACCGAGCGTTCCGCGTCGTCTTCGTGACCGTGGATGAACTGCCAGCGCGGACTTTCCGGCACATGTCTGCGCACCAGCAGGATGATCAGGCCGAACACGGCGCCGAGCGCGAAGGTCAAGCGCCAGCCCACATTCGGCGGGAACAGATTCGTGTTCAATGCGACGATGGACAGCAACGCGCCGCCGACCGCGCCGAGCCAATAGGTGCCGTTGATGACGATGTCGATGCGTCCGCGGTACTGCTTGGGGATCAGCTCGTCGATCGCGGAGTTGATCGCCGCGTATTCGCCGCCGATGCCGAAGCCGGTGAGGAAGCGGAACAAGACGAACCACCACATCGAGAACGACAACGCCGTCATGGCGGTCGCGAAGAGGTAGATCGCGAGCGTGATCAGGAACAGCTTCTTGCGGCCGAACCTGTCGGTCAGCCAACCGAAGAAGAGAGCGCCCGAGCCCGCGCCCGCGACGTACATCGCCGCCGCGACGCCGGAAACCTGTGCGGCCGTGATGGTCAGGCCGCTGCCCGGTTCCGAAAGCCGCGCGGCCACGCTGCCGACGACGGTCACTTCGAGACCGTCGAGGATCCAGACGGACCCGAGCCCGATCACGATCATCCAATGCCACCGAGACCAGGGCAGACGATCCAGCCTGGCCGGTATGTCGGTCGATATGGTCCGCACGGATCACCACCTTCGCAAGCCTGCGGATCGGATACCCCGAGCCCGAGCGGCCAACCGCGCGGGTGCGTTAGGCTCGAACACGAGTGAAACGTGTTCTAGAAAGTGGCCTGTCGATGAAGACCATCTTTGCGCTGTGGGGCGTCGGTGACCTGCTCGCGGCGGACTTCGCGCCGCTCCTGACCGGGGCCGCCGCGGCGCAGGCGAACATCTCCGACGCGGCGGTCGAGACGGCGATGCTGCGCATCACGTCGTTCGACGCGCCGGTGCGAGCCGTCGTCAGCGTCTGGTGGGCGGACGTGCCGCAGGCGGAGGCGGCCGCGCGGGTGCTGAGCACCGTGGCCGAGCGGGTGGAAGGCTGGCATGTCGAGGAGGTGACGCCGATTCCCCCGCCGGTCACCGCGGTGCTCGAGCGTGCGCCGGGCCTGTCGAACTTCGCCTTCTTGCGTAAACCGGACGACCTGTCGCATGCCGAGTGGCTGGATCGCTGGCGCAACCAGCACACCGCCGTCGCCATCGAGACCCAGGCGACCTTCGGCTACGTGCAGAACGTCGTGACCGGGCCCGCGACGGCCGGTGCGCCGGACATCGCCGGGATCGTGGAGGAGCTCTTCCCGCTCGCGGCGCTCACCGATCCGCACGCCTTCTACGGCAGCGGCGGTGACGGAGCGGAGCTGGCGCGCCGCATCGATCGGCTGATGGCCAGCGTCGCGACCTTCGGCGGTGACCGGAACTTGGATGTCGTGCCCACCAGCCGATATCGGCTGCGCTGAGGGTTCAGCGGCCGGAGCGCCCCGCCGATTCGCGCAGCGCGACGCGTGCGGCGCGCACGGCCGGATGGTCGCCCGTGCCGCGCCGGTAGGCGAGGTGCGTGCGCCGTCGCATCGGCAGCGCGCCGAGGATGACGCCCGGCGGGCAATCCCGCGTACCGAATTCCGGGACCAGCGCGACACCCTGACCCGCGGCCACGAGCGCGAGGACCGTGCCGAAGTCGTCGGCGTGATGCCGGATCCTGGGCGTGAAGCCCGCCGCCTCGCAGGCACGCATCGTCATGGTGTGGCACATTGTGCCGGGAGTGCTTGCGATCCAAGCGCTTTCGCGATGCGCGGCGAGCGGTTCGGCGGTGCGCGCGGCGAGATGGACGATCTCCTCGAACAACGGCTCGCTGTGCAACGCGGGATCGGCGGGGACCGGAGCGTAGTCGTACTCCTGGATCAGCGCGACGTCCAGCGTCTCGGCGCGCAGCGCGTCGGGCGCCAGCGCCGGGTCCAGTTCGGTCACACGCAATTCCAGCCGGGGATGCGCGCTGCTCAGCGCGACGAGCGCGGGGGAAAGGATGGTCCGCACCGCGGTCGGAAACGCGCCGATGCGCAAGGTTCCGGTGAGTTCGGTGCGGATCGTGGCCAGTTCGGCGGTGGCCTGCTCGAGCACCGCGAGTATCCGCTCGGTGTGCCCGACGAGCGCCACGGCCGCCGGGGTCAGCGTCACCCGCCTGCCCGTCCGCGTCAACAGTGGCACGCCCGCTTCCCGTTCCAGTGCGGCGAGTTGCTGGGAGACCGCCGAAGGGGTGTAAGCGAGGGCCTCCGCGACCGCCGCGATGGTCTCGCGGTGCGACAGTTCCCGCAGTAGGCGGAGTTTGCGGACGTCGAGCATAAGTTCAGCTTATGGTCTGCGACAGAAACGTGAACTGGATCTGATGAATTCCAGCGGCGAGGCTGATCGTCATGACGCTCGCAGGTCTTTTCGTTCCTCTGGTCACCCCGTTCACGGCCGACGGCGCACTCGCCGCGGACGCGCTGGAGCGGCTCGCCCGCCAAGTCCTCGACGACGGCGCGACCGGCCTGGTCGCGCTCGGCACCACCGGGGAGCCCGCGACTCTGACCGCCGCCGAGCGCGCGGAAGTGATCGCCGTCTGCGCGCGCGTGTGCCGGGAACGCGACGCGCCGTTGATCGTCGGCGCCGGATCGAACTCGACGGCGGCCTCCGTCGAAGCCCTCGCCGGTCTGGATCCGCGCGCCACCGCGGCGCTCACCGTGGTCCCGTATTACACGCGCCCTTCCGAGGCGGGCGTGCTCGCGCATTTCCGCGAACTCGCGGCGGCCTCTCCCGCGCCGCTGATCATCTACCACATCCCCTACCGGACCGGACTCTCCCTGGGGACCGCGACACTCCTCGCGCTGGCCGACCTGCCCAACGTCATCGGCCTGAAGCATGCCGTCGGCGCCGTCGACGACGCCACCGTCACGCTGATGGCCGCCCGGCCCGCCGACTTCGCCGTACTGGCCGGCGACGACCTGTTCGCCGCGCCCCTGCTGGCCCTCGGCGCGTCCGGCGCGATCGCGGCCTCGGCCGCCGTGCACACTTCGTCGTTCGCGGCGATGGTCGCCGCGTGGCGCTCCGGTCCGGTCGATGTGGCGCGGACGCTCGGTCACCGGCTCGCGGTATTGTCGGCCGCGTTGTTCGCCGAACCCAACCCCGCGGTGATCAAAGCGGTGCTCGCGGCGCAAGGCCGCATACCGAGCCCTGCGGTACGGTTGCCTCTGCTGCCCGCGAGCGAGGCAGCGACTCGGGCCGCCTTGGTCGCGCTGGCGGAATTTCCGGCAACGGGAACCCGTAATGACTGGTATTGCGGCCGTGAAGGTGCCACGCTTAAGCGGTGACACAACCTCCGGATACCCAGGCGGCTGGGCCCGACCCGGCCACCGACAAACTCGACGCGGCCGTCTTCAAGGTCGCCGGCGTCGTGGTGCTCGGCGCGATCATGTCGATTCTCGACATCACCGTCGTCAGCGTCGCGATCCCGACCTTCCAGCGCGAGTTCGACACGAGCTACGCCATCGCGGCGTGGACGATGACCGGGTACACGCTGGCGCTGGCCACCGTGATCCCGCTGACCGGATGGGCGGCCGACCGCTTCGGCACCAAGCGGCTGTACATCATGGCGCTGACCTTCTTCGTGCTCGGCTCACTGCTGTGCAGCACGGCGTGGAACATCGAATCGCTGATCGCGTTCCGCGTGATCCAGGGCCTCGGCGGCGGCATGCTGATGCCGCTCGGCATGACGATCATGACCCATGCGGCCGGTCCGCAGCGGGTCGGCCGGGTGATGGCGGTGCTCGGCGTGCCGATGCTGCTCGGCCCGATCGGCGGCCCGATCCTGGGTGGCTGGCTGATCGAGAACTTCAGCTGGCACTGGATCTTCCTGATCAACCTGCCGATCGGCGTGATCGCCTTGACGCTGGCGTTCATCGTGCTGCCAAGCGACAAGCCGGAGCCGTCCGAGTCGTTCGACTTCATCGGCATGCTGCTGGCCTCGCCCGGCCTTGCGCTGTTCCTGTTCGGCGTCTCCTCCATCCCGGAGCAGGGGACGGTGCTCGCGGCGCGGGTGCTGATCCCGGCCGCCATCGGCGCGGTGCTGATGGTCGCGTTCGTGTTCCACGCGCTGCGCACCGAGCACCCGCTGATCGATCTGCACCTGTTCCGCAACCGCGCGCTCACCTTCGCGGTGCTCACGATGGTGCTGTTCGCCATCGCGTTCTTCGGAGCGGGTCTGCTGCTGCCGACCTATTTGCAACAGGTGCGCGGTGAGTCGGCGCTGCAAGCCGGTCTGCTGATCGCGCCGCAGGGCATCGGCGCGATGCTCAGCATGCCGATCGCGGGCCGTTTCGTGGACAAGATCGGCCCGGGCAAGATCGTGCTGGTCGGTATCACGCTGATCTCGATCGGGACGGCCTACTTCGTCCAGCTCGACGCGGACAGCTCGTATCTCCCCATGATCGGCGCGCTGTTCGTGATGGGCCTCGGCATGGGCTGCACCATGATGCCGATCATGACCGCGGCGATCCAGACCCTCACCCACCAGCAGGTGGCGCGCGGGTCGACGCTGATGAACATCGTCAACCAGACCGCGGGCTCCATCGGCACGGCGACGATGTCGGTGGTGCTGACCAACCTGCTGAACAACCAGCCGCTGGCGCGCCCGGCGATCGCGGCCAACTTCGATCCCAGCTTGGCGAGCCAGCTTCCGCCGGGCGCCGTCGAAACCGGTCTGCAGCAGGCCGCGGAGGCGTTCAGCCACACCTATGTGGTGGCGCTGGTGCTGATCGTGCTCACCTTGATCCCGGCGTCCTTCCTGCCGCGGACCAAGCCGAAGAACCCGCAGGGGGCCGACGCGGCGACAGTGGTGCACGCCTAGCGGTAGGTCCCGGGATCGCCTGCCGATCCCGGGACCTACCGCCGTAGGGGCCGGGCGGATGCCGCCGCGGCCCCTATTTCTTGCCGTGGGCAAGGCCTGCGGTGGGCCGCCGCCGCGCCTCGCGGAGGAACGCCAGGACGGCCGGGCTCGCCACCAAGCGGAATTCGTCGAAATACGCGTGCCGTGCGCCCTCGATCAGATGTAGTCGCGCGTCGGGGATGCGCTCGACCAGCAGGGGAGCGTTCGCGACGGGATTGAAGCGGTCCTCCGTGCCGTGCACCACCAGGGTGGGAACCCGTATGTCCGGCAAAACATCCCACGCATCGTGCTTGTTGCTCGCGTACAGATGCCTGCGCTTCGCGTAAACCGGCATGGCCGGGTCGCCGAGCGTGTTGTACGGGCCGGACGTGCTCGCCAGCCAGGCCGGGGTGTACATCAGTTCCAGTAGAGCCTGTCGCGCGGCGGCCGGGTCACGCTGCGCGAGCGACCTCCTGACCTCGGGACCGCGTTCGAATGCGTGCTTGCCGCCGGGGGAAGTGCAGCCGAGCACCAGGGAGTGCACCCGGTCCGGATGGCGCGCGGCCAGCCACTGCGCCACCCGCCCGCCCATGGACGTGCCGTAGACGGCGGCCCGCCGCACGCCGAGGTCGTCGAGTACCGCGACCACGTCGTCGGCGAATCCCCGCGTGCTGTACACCTCGTCGGGCTTGTCGCTGTCGCCGGTGCCGCGCCAGTCGAGTGTGATGGTGCGGTGCCCGGTCTCGAAGTCCGCGCGGATGCCGTCCCACCAGTGGTGGGTGTTGGCCTGACCGGCGAGCAGGACCAGCGCGCTGCCCGTGCCCGCCACTTGATAGGCGAGGCGAACTCCGTCGGCCGCCGTTGCGTAGGGCACCTCTACGAAATCCTTTCGTTCAGCGATCGCCGCGAAGCCCGTCGAAGACGATCTCCAGGCCGCGCCGCCACGACGGCGAGCCGGTGGTCTCGCCGAGCAGCGACAGCGCCCACATCAAGTTGACGACATCCTCGTCGGTCGCGTCGGCGCGCAGCGCGCCGGCATCCCGGACGCGCGCGAGCACCGCCGACAGGTGCGACATCCCGCGATGACAGGCCTCCGCCAGTTGAGCCGCCGCAGGATGATCCCCGGTGAACGCCTCGAGCAGTCCGCGATCGGCGGTGAGCCTGTTGAGCAGGTCTTCCACGAATCCGGTGAACGCCGTCCACGCGTCCGGTTCGGCCGCCGCCCGGGCGGCGATCTCGTCCACCGCCGCCAGCCGGGGCGGCAGAAGGGCATCGATCAGGGTGTCGCGGGTGGGGAAGTGGTTGTACAGCGTCCCGATACTGACGCGGGCGCGCCGCGCGATCTCCTCCAGCGAGCCGTCGAGGCCCTGCTCGGTGAGCACTTCGGCCGCTGCCCGCAGCAGATTGTCGCGATTGCGAGCGGCGTCCCGGCGCAGCGGTTTGGTCACGCGATCATCCTACCGAACCTGAGGCATGCCTCAGATTCTGTGCTACGGTGATAAATCGAGGGGGGCCTCAAATTAAGGAGAACGCATGGCGGATCAGGGAACAGCGGTGATCGTCGGTGTCGGCCCCGGCCTCGGGATGTCGATGGCCCGGCGCTTCGGACGGGAAGGGTTCCGCGTCGCGCTGATCTCGCGCAGCGATGCACGGCACGCCGGGTACCTCGCGGACCTGGCGGAGCGTGGTGTACACGCCACCGCTCACGTCGCGGACGTCACCGACCGGTCGCGGCTCGGCGTGGTACTCGGCGACATCCACAAGGAGGGACCGATCGGAATGGTCTATTACGGACCCGGTTCCACGCAGCGGCCCGTGCCGATCACCGACATCGACGCGGCCACGGCGCGATCGGCGTTCGAGTGGGTGTGGCCCGCGGTCGACGTGGTGAGCGACGTGTTGCCGGGCATGCTCGATCGCGGGAAAGGCGCATTACTTTTCGCCGGCGGGCTCTCCAGCGTCCGCCCCATGCCCATGCTCGGCCACCTCGCCCTCGCCGCGGCGGCACTGCGCAACTACGCGCTCACCTTGAACGCGGCATTGGCCGAGCGCGGTCTCTATGCGGGCACGCTCACCATCGGCGGACTCGTCGAGCGCGGGGACATCCACGCGATGGTCACCGCCGACCCGGCGCGCTTCGGCAGCGCGGACGGCCACACTCTCGATCCGGACGACTTGGCCGATACCGCGTGGGGCATGTATCGCACCCGCGACCGCGCCGAAACGATCTTCGACGCCATCGGCGTATGACGGCGGAGGTCAGCCGTACAGGGCGATGAAGCGGTCCAGGGAACGTTCGATATCGCCCTTGACGGCGCGGGCCACACCGGATCCGATGGGGCCGAACAGCGGCGCGCCGCCGAGTTCGATGTCGACGGTGACCTCCGAACCGGAGCCCTTCGGGGCGACGAGCAGCTGCAACCCCAGTTTGGTGCCGCCTTTGCCCGCGCCGGTCAGTCGCAGGCGGCGCGGCGGCTCGGCGGCCCGCACGGTCCAGGTGACCCGGTTGCGCAGGCCCTTGACCGAGGCGATGCCGACCAGTTGGGTGCCGACGGTCAATTCTGCGGGAACCTCGCCGCGCCACGCTTCGTGCATGGTCAGCCATTTGTCGAGTTCGGCGAGGTTGGAGGTGTGCGTCCAGGCCTCCTCGGGCGAGATCGGGACGTCGACCGAGACCTTCAGCTTTGCCATGGGCGCATGGTATCCGGCTCCGGTGTCCGGTCGGTGGCGAGGCAGGCCGGTCCGGGCGGACTCCCCGCACAGCGGTGGACGCTACTTCGCGGAATCGAATTCGAGCACCCGCCAATACATTTGTTGATGCGTCAGCGAACGGCCGTTCCGCCTGTTCGGCTCGGCCGCCGTGGGCGTTCGGGGCCTCCGCGCCGCCCCCGCGCTTCCGGTGCTGGTCCGACGCGCGGGCCCATATGCAGGACAAATGGTCCACGGGTTGCGCGGCAGCCCAACATTATTGCGCAGCTATGTCGCGATCCGCGGCACCTATCGTCCCAGTTCCGGGAATCCGGAAAGTGTCTGTGGGATCGGCAGAGAGTTCGTTGGAATGCTGCTAATGTGCGAATGGTCGGGTTCTGGTTACCGTTCGGACACGATCCGGGCGGTCGGCGATTGACATGTAATCGCCTGTCCTGCGGGCACTGTGCGGTAGGCGCTCTCGGTGAGCGCCGGTGCCGTCGTGGGATTTCCGGTACTCCGACGCGGACCCCACCGACCGGTCCGTTCATGGTCGGCAGGCGAGGGAAGGCGAGCGAAGCAGGATGGCAGTGGGCCGATTCCTCGAGACCAGTCAACGACGAAAGAACTGATGAATCAAGATATCGCCGTGGTGCTTTCATGGATCCTCGCCGTCGCTTTGGTGATCGCCGTAGCGGGGGCGTTGTACGCAGTACAGTATGCCAGGGCTCAGCGGGCCAAGCTCGAGGCTCTGGCCAGGGAACAGCGCGCGACGGAGGACACGCTCGAGCGGTTCGCCGCCACTACGCTACCCGCGGTGGCCGAGTCGATCCGCCGGTTCGAGTCCCAGGTGCCCCCGGTCGAAGTCCAGGCGGGCATGGAGAATTCGCGGCTCGCGCAGATCCTGCGGTGGATCTCCGAGCGGTATGCCGACGATCTGAGCCTGATGCGCTCGGAGACCAGGGAGCTGACCAACAACGAAGGACAGCAGGCGATCAAGGCGGCCGAGGAGGCCGCGCGCAACGAGGTCGCCTCCGCATCGCGCCAGGCGACCAGCGCCGCGGTCCGCTCGTTCGGCACCTCCGTGGTCAGCCTCGGCGCCGACGTCAGCCAGGTGGTGAGCGCCGCGCTGCGTGAGCATCGCGACGATCAGGTGTACGAAACCCTCACCCGCATCGACCACACGGTGCAGCAGATGATCCGCCAGGCGCAGTCCTACGTGATCGTCTGCGGTGGTCTGCCCGGCCGCCGCTGGCCCGCGCAGACGCTGACCGACGTGGTCGGCGGCGCCATCGGCCGTGTCCGGGAGTACCTGCGGGTGCGGCCCAACCAGCTCGACCGTGTCGTGATCAGCCGCGCGGTGGAACCGCTCGTGCACACACTGGCGACCTTGCTGGACAACGCGTTGCGGTACTCGCCGCCGACTTCCTACGTGGACGTCAACTTCCAGGAGGGTCACCACGGCGTCACCGTCATCATCGATGACGCGGGCGTGCGGATGAACGCCGAGCAGATGGAGGAGGCCCGCCAGGTGCTCGCGCATGAGCGGCCCGTCGACATCCACCAGCTCGGCCCGTCGCCGAAGGTCGGCTTCCCGGGCATCGCCGCGCTGGCCCGCCGCTACGGCTTCACCGTCTACATCGACGGCCCGAACGTCTACGGCGGCATGCGCGCGATGGTCTACATCCCGGAGTCGCTGCTGGTCACCCCGCAGAACGTCCAGGAGGTCGCGCCCGTGACCGAGGCAAAACCGGAGCCGGTCACGGTTCCCGCGCAGGACGCGCCGAGCGAACAGCCCGGCGAGAACGAGCCGTCGCTGTCGGTGAGCGAGATCACCAGCGGCGGGCTACCCAAGCGGCGACGCAGGACGGTCGCACTCGCCCCGGTCGGGCCGCGCACCGAACCCGGCCTCGCTCGCCCCGAGGTCGCCGCAGCTTGGCATACCGGCTCCAAGAGCGGCCGCGCCGCCGCATCTGATGACACGGAAGGGATGACATCCTGATGGCCACACCCGTGACCGACAGCAGCAACAAACTGGGCTGGCTACTCGAAGATCTCAGCATCACGGGTGTGCGGTTCTCGGTGTTGCTGTCCGACGACGGCCTGCGGATCGCGCACTCCACGGGGATCGCCCGCGACGAGGCGGAACGCTTCGCCGCCGCGGCCTCCGGCCTGCGTTCGCTCGGTAAGGCGCTCGGCGAATTCTGCGGTGACGCCACGAACGGCGTGCGGCAGAACATCACCGAGTACGACCAGGGGATGATCCTCATCACCGCGGCAGGCGAGGGCGCGCTACTCGGCGTCGCGACCACCAACGACATCGACGTGGGCCTCGTCGCCCACCGGATGAACGAGCTGGCAGGCCGGGTCGGACGCGAGCTCGGCAGCCAGCCGCGCAGGCGCGTTGACGGCAGCGAAATGCCATGATCGAGCGCAGCGAGCGAGTCAGAGGTACTGCGCCGCTGGGCAGCACGGAGCCGAGCGAGAGCGAGGTGCCGTCATGAGCAAGCCGCGGCGCGATCCGGACCTGGTCCGGGCTTATGTGCGCACCGGAGGGCGTACGCGCCCCACTCGCGAGCTGGACCTGGTTACTTTGGTCCTGACCGCCAAAGATCCACTCCCCGGCGCGTCGCCCGATGCGCGCCGGGTCATGGCCCTGTGCAGCCGTCGGGGTGCGCTGTCGATCGCGGAGATCGCTGCGTACCTGGACCTTCCGCCGTCCGTCGTGAAGATCGTCGCGTCCGATCTCATGGACGGCGGGCACCTGGTCACCCCCACCCCGGCCGAGTCCCTGCCGGAGATCGCTCTGCTGGAGGAGGTACTCAATGGGCTCCGTGCTCTCGCCGTCTGATCGCGCCGTCGATTACGTGCCGGAGACCGTGACCCGCTCGGTGAAACTGCTGGTGGCCGGCAACTTCGGTGTCGGCAAGACCACGTTCGTGAGCAGCGTCTCGGAGATCAAACCGCTGCGCACCGAGGAGACCATCACCGAAGCCAGTGTCGGCGTCGACGACATGGCGGGGCTGCCCGGCAAGTCGCAGACCACGGTCGCGATGGACTTCGGCCGCATCACGCTCAGTCCCAAACTGGCGCTCTACCTGTTCGGCACTCCGGGTCAGCAGCGTTTCGTCCCCTTGTGGGAGGAGCTGGCCCGCGGTGCGCTCGGCGCGCTCGTGCTGGTGGACACCCGCCGCATCGAGAAGTCCGACGAGGTCCTCTCGGTGCTGGAGGAGCGCGGCGTCCCGTATTCGGTCGCCGTCAACCAGTTCGAAGGCGCCCGGCCCTACCCGCTCGACGAGGTGCGCGATGCCCTCGACCTGGAACCCGGGACTCCCCTGACGTCACTGGACGCCCGGGATCGAGGCACGTGCCTGCGTTCGCTGATCACGCTAGTCGAATTCTTGTTCCACCGTTTGGAGTCTCGCATTTGACCACGTCCCAGTCCTCGACCCACCCCGCGCACCTATCCAGCGGCGCCTGCCCGGTCGCACACGGATCGCCGATCGACACCGACGGTCCCAGAATTCCGCTCTATGCCGAGGGATTCGCGGCCGACCCCCACGGGATCTACCGGGAAATGCGCAGGCGCCACGGTTCGTTGGTCCCGATCGAACTGTCGCCAGGGGTGCCCGCCACGCTGGTGATCGGCTATCAGGAAGCCGTGCGGATCCTCAACGATCCCGAGCACTTCCCCGCCGATCCGCGCATCTGGCAGAAGAACATCCCCGAGGACTCGCCCATCCGTCCGATGATGGAGTGGTACCCGAACGCGCTGCGCAACAGCGGCGCGGCGCATGCCCGCTACCGGGGCGCCTACGTCGCGAGCATCGACGCCATCGACCTGCACGAGGTGCACTCGATGGTAGAGCGCATCGCGATTCCGCTGATCAACACCTTCTGCCAGGCGGGGTCCGCCGATCTGGTGACCCAGTACGCGTTCCCGCTCGTCTTCGAAGTGCTCAACCGGATCGTCGGCTGTTCGACGGAACTGGGGCAGCGGGTCGCCACCGGCATGGCGATGCTCTTCGACACCGTCGAGGCGGCCAAGGGCATGCAGATGCTCTCCGAGGCGCTGATGGAGCTGATCCACCAGCGCCGCGCGGAGCCGGGCGACGACGTCACGTCCCGGTTGGCGCATCACCCGGCCCGCCTCGACGACGAGGAGATGCTGTCGAACCTGATCAGCCTCTACGGCGCCGGGATCGAGCCGCAGCAGAACCTGATCACCAACACCCTGCTGCTGATGCTCACCGACGACCGTTTCGGTGGCGACATGCTCGGCGGCGCGCTGTCGACGCGTGACGCGCTGGACGAGGTGTTGTTCAACGACCCCCCCATGGCGAACTTCTGTATCACCTATCCGCGCCAGCCCATCCTGATCGACAACGTCTGGTTGCCCGCGCACCAGCCGGTGCTGATCAGCCTGGCGGGGTGCAACAACGATCCGGCGATCCGCGGCGGCGACCGCACCGGTAATCGCTCGCATCTGGCGTGGGCGGTCGGCCCGCACGCCTGCCCCGCGAAGTCCGTCGCGTCCGTGGTCGTGCAAGAAGCCATCGACCAGCTGCTCGACGCTCTCCCCGAAATGCAGCTGGCCGTGCCCGCGGACGAAGTGGTCTGGCGGCCCGGCCCATTCCACCGGGCGTTGGCGGCCCTGCCGGTCGTCTTCCCCAAGTCCCCTCCGTTGAACATGGTGTAAGGAGAAGCGTCCGATGTCGCAAGAGCCGATAGTCTTGGATCTGACCGGTTCCGATATCCAAGGCGAAGCGGCGCGGCTGCGCGAGCGTGGGCCGGTGGCCCTGGTGGAACTGCCCGGCGGGGTGCCGGCGTGGTCGATCACCGATGCCGTCGTGCTCAAGAGCCTTCTGGCCGACCCGCGCGTCTCGAAGGATCCCAGGCAGCACTGGGCCGCGTTCATGAACGGCGAGATCACCGAGGAGTGGCCGCTGCACCCGTGGGTGGCGGTCGACAACATGTTCACCGCCTACGGCGCCGAGCATCGGCGGCTGCGCAAGCTGGTCGCCCCCGCGTTCACGCACCGTCGTACGGTGGCGCTTCGACCGCGCATCGAAGCGATCACCGCCGAGTTGCTCGACCAGTTGGCCGCGACCCCGCGCGGCACGGCCGTCGATCTGCGTGAGGGTTACGCGTATCCGGTGCCGATCCAGGTCATCACCGAGCTGATGGGTGTGCCCGAGCACCTGGGCCCAGGCGTGCGGAAATGTGTCGACGGATTCTTCGACACCTCGTTCGGTCCGGAGGAGGCCCAGGCCAACTACCTGGAGATGTACCGGCTCGTCAGCGAACTGGTGGCGTACCGGCGGGAGGCGCCCGGCGACGACATCACGAGCGTCCTGATCGCCAGCCGGGACGAGGAGGACGGCTCACAGCTGACCGAGAAGGAACTCGTCGACACCTTGATGCTGGTCATCAACGCCGGGCACGAGACGACGGTGAACCTGCTGGATCAGGCCATCTTCGCGTTGCTCACCCGTGCGGACCAGCGCGCCGACGTGGTGGCGGGGCGGATCCCTTGGTCGGATGTGGTGGAGGAGTCGCTGCGCTACGAGGCGCCGGTCGCGCACCTGCCGCTGCGCTACGCCGTCGAGGACATCGACATCGCCGACGTCCGTATTCCCAAGGGGGAGGCGATCCTGGCCTCCTACGTGGCGGCCAACCGCGATCCGAAGGTGCACGGTCCGAACGCCGACCAGTTCGACCCGCGGCGCTCGGTCAAGGATCATGTGGCCTTCGGTTACGGGGCGCATCATTGCCTGGGCGCGCCGCTGGCCCGGATGGAAGCCGAGATCGCCCTTCCGGCCATCTTCCGGCGCTTCCCGGACATGCGCCTCGCGGTCGATCCGTCCGAGCTGGGCACCGTGCTCAGCTTCATCTCCAACGGTCATTCCGAGCTGCCGGTGTTCTTGGAGGCGACGGAGTAGGTCGGCCGGGAAGAACATCTCGATCACACCCGGCATGGGCGCTCGGCTGTCCCGCGCCGGGACTCGACAGCCCGCGTGTCCCCCGGGGATACGCGGGCGGAGGTGTTCCACCGTCGGCGTACGCACTTGGGAACACGCACGATCGCACCGTTTCGGCACACGAGATATGCTCTGCGGCAGCGGAATTCGACGTAGTGTCGAATTCGCGACGCTCACATGGCAATTCGCTTCCCGGGCTTCGGGACGCTTGTCGTGTGCCCACCCTGCTCGTCGAACGTTCCGACTTTGGAGTCACGTTTTGACCCACCCACAGTCCTCGACATCGTCCTTCTCCACCGGCTGCCCGGTCCCGCACGGTTCACCGGTCGGCTCCGACGGACCCCGGGTCGCGTTGTACGCGGACGATTTCGCGGCGGACCCACACCAGGTCTATCGGCAGGCACGCGCGAGATACGGTTCGCTGGTGCCGGTGGAGCTGTCTCCCGGCGTGCCCGCGACGCTGGTGATCGGGTATCACACCGCGCTGCGCATTCTGAACGATCCCGACCATTTTCCTTCCGACTCGCGGACCTGGCAGCAGACCGTGCCCAGTGACTGTCCGGTCCTGCCGCTGCTCGAGTGGCGTCCGGCCGCGATTCGCAACTCCGGCCTTGTGCACGCCCGGTACCGGCAGGCCATCGTCGCGGGCATCGATGAGATCGATCAATTCGCGCTGCGCAATACGGTGGAGCAGATCGCCGCTCCGCTGATCAACACCTTCTGCGCAGACGGCTCCGCCGACCTGATCGCCCAATACGCGTTCCCTCTGGCCTTCGCCGTGATCAATGCGATGCTCGGCTGCCCGCCGGAGATCGGGCAGCAGGCGGCGATGGGACTGGCCGCGATGTTCGAAGGGGTGGATGCCGAGCGGGGCAACGCGATGTTCAACGACGCGATGGCGAACCTGGTGACGCTGAAGCGGTCCCATCCCGGCGACGACATCGTCTCCCGGATGTTGCGGCACCCGGTCGATCTCGATGACGCGGAGATGGTCCAGCAGGTGCTGATGCTGTACGGCGCGGGCATCGAGCCGCAGCAGAACCTGATCATCAACACCCTGCGACTGATGCTCACCGACGAACGTTTCGCGGGAGACTTCCTCGGTGGCAGCCTTTCGACCCGCGACGCGCTGGACGAGGTGCTGTTCACCGACCCGCCGTTGTCGAACTACTGCGTCACCTTCCCCCGTCAGCCGATCCTGATCGACGGCGTCTGGCTACCCGCGCACCAGCCGGTGGTCATCAGCATGGCCGGATGCAACAACGACCCGGCGATCCACACGGGGCGGTACACCGACAATCGCGCTCATCTCGCCTGGAGCGTCGGGCCGCACACCTGTCCGGCCCGGTCGGTGGCCTATCTGATCGCCCAGGACGCCATCGATCAGCTGCTCGACGCGCTGCCCGAGATGCGGTTGGGTGTTCCTGCCGAGCAGCTGACCTGGCGCCCGGGTCCGTTCCATCGATCGCTGACCGCCCTGCCGGTCCTCTTCCCGGAATCACCGCCCCTGCCCGTCTATGTCCCGCAGCCGGAGGGGAGCGCGGCGCAGTAGCCGTGCTCCGTCCGGCAAGCCGCCGTCGCCGCGTTCCCGTCCAGAAGGAGGTTGCCGCTCAGAGGTCGTCGTGCACACAGCTGATGAGGGTGTGCGCCGGCCTGTCACCGATCCCCACGCATCACGCCGACCTTCGCCGTCGCGGCGCGCACGCGCCCGGTCGATCGCGTTCGTCGCATGTTCGTTCCTCTGGAGTTTCGTCTTTGACCACGCCACACTTCCCGCCGTCCACTTCCGCGAATGGGTGCCCCGTCTCGCACGGCTCGCCGATCGACACCAGCGGCCCTCGTTACCCGTTGTATTCGCAGGAATACGCGGAAGATCCGCACAACGCGTACCGCGAAATGCGCCGCCAGTTCGGTTCGCTCGTTCCGATCGAGCTGTCGCCGGGCGTGCCCGCCACCCTTGTGATCGGCTACCACACCGCGCTGCGCATCCTCAACGATCCCGACCATTTCCCGGCCGATCCGCGGATCTGGCAGAAGGACATTCCGGGCGAGTGCCCGGTCCTGCCGATGCTGGAGTGGCGGCCGAACGCGCTGCGAAGTTCGGGTCTCGAGCATCTGCGCTACCGCCAGGCGAACGTCGCCAGCATCGCCGGGGTGGACCTGCACGCGCTGCACGGAACCGTCGAGCAGATCGCCATCCCGCTGATCAACGCCTTCTGCGAGGACGGCGCGGCGGATCTCATCAGCCAATACGCGTTCCCGCTCAGCTTCGCGGTGCTCAATGCCATGCTCGGCTGTCCGGCGGACATCGGCCAGCAGGTCGCGACCGGTATGGCCGCCATCTTCGAAGGCGTCAACGCGGACAAGGGCAACGCGATGCTCACCGACGCGCTGTTCGAACTCGTGCAGATGAAGCGCAAGGACTCCGGCGACGACATCACGTCCAGGCTGTTGCAGCATGAGGCCGGGCTGGACGACGTCGAGATGATCCACCAGCTGGTCACGCTCTACGGCGCGGGCATCGAGCCGATGCAGAACCTCATCGTCAATACCTTGCTGCTGATGCTCACCGACGAACGTTTCGCGGGAGACTTTCTCGGCGGCAGCCTCTCGACGCGCGACGCCCTCGACGAGGTGCTGTTCAACGACCCGCCGATGGCGAACTACTGCGTCAGCTTCCCGCGCCAGCCGATCCTCATCGATGATGTCTGGCTACCCGCGCACCAGCCGGTGCTGATCAGCATGGCCGGATGCAACAACGACCCGGCGATCGGCGTCGGGCAGCGCACCGACAGCCGTGCCCATCTGGCGTGGAGCGTGGGCCCGCACGCCTGTCCCGCCCGGTCGGCCGCGTACCTGGTGGTGCAGGACGCGATCGATCAGATCCTCGACGCCTTGCCCGAGATGCGGTTGGGCCTGCGGCCCGATCAACTGAACTGGCGGCCAGGACCGTTCCACCGCGCTCTGGTCTCCCTGCCGGTCGTCTTTCCGAAATCCCCTCCACTGACCGTCTTCTAAGGAGTCATCGATGGACACACAACCCCTGGTCCTCGACCCGCTGGGTGCCGACATTCAGGGTGAGTCCGCTCGTATTCGTGCGCGCGGGCCGGTGACCCCGGTCGAATTGCCGGGCGGCGTGCGAGCGTGGTCGGTCACCGACGCCGACGTGCTCAAGCGGTTGCTGGCCGATCCCCGGGTGTCGAAGGACGGCAAGCAGCACTGGCCCGCGTTGATCAACGGCGAGATACCCCAGGACTGGCCGCTGTTGCCGTGGGTCGCGGTGAACAACATGTTCACCGCGTACGGTGCCGACCACCGCAGGCTGCGCAAACTCGTCGCGCCCGCCTTCACGCACCGCCGCACCCAAGCGATGCGCCCGATGGTCGAGCAGATCACGACGGACCTGCTCGGCGCGCTCGCCGCGACGCAGGCGGGCGAAGCGGTCGATCTCAGGGAAGGTTTCGCCTACCCGCTGCCGATCCAGGTCATCAGCGCGCTGATGGGCGTTCCGGAATACCTGAACGCCGGTCTGCGCACATGCGTCGACGGCATCTTCGATACGTCGCTCGGGCCCGAGGAGTCCCAGGCGAACTACATGGAGATGTACCGGATCCTGGGTGAGCTCGTCGCCTATCGGCGGGAGACACCCGGTGACGACATGACCAGCCTGCTGATCTCGCACCGGGACGAGGAGGACGGCTCGCAGCTGACCGAGCAGGAGTTGATCGACACGCTGCTGCTCGTCATCAGCGCGGGGCACGAGACCACGGTCAACCTGCTCGATCAGGCCGTCTTCGCGCTGCTGACCCACCCGGACCAGCGTGCCGAGGTGACCGAGGGGCGTGCGGCCTGGTCCGATCTGATCGAGGAGGCGCTGCGGTACGAGGCGCCGGTGGCGCACCTGCCGCTGCGCTTCGCCGCCGACGACATCGAGATCGACGGCCTGCGCATCGCCAAGGGCGAACCGATTCTCGCCTCCTACGCCGGGGCCAACCGCGATCCGAAACTGCACGGCCCCACCGCGAGCGAGTTCGACGTGCGGCGAGCGAGCAAGGAACATCTGGCCTTCGGCTACGGGGCCCATCACTGCTTGGGCGCACCCCTGGCGCGGCTGGAAGCCGAGGTCGCCCTGCCCGCGCTCTTCCAGCGCTTCCCGAACCTGCGCCTGGCGGCCGATCCCGCCGAACTCGGGAGCGTGTCCAGTTTCATCTCCAACGGGCACGCCAGGTTGCCGGTGTATCTGGCGGCGGACTAGGGGCTGACCCGCGCCTCCGGTCGCCGCCGGAGGCGCGGGTCAGCGCAATGCTTCGACCAAGCCGGACTTGCGAGCCTTCGCGAGTCCGCGCCGGGCGAGAAAACCGTTGCCCAGCAACAAAATCGTCTTGTTCGGCGGCGCTTTGAACCCGGACGCGGTGTGCGGCGCGTACACCGCCTCGGTGCCGGAAACCTCGAGCCAGCCGGTGTTCTGCCGCGATTCCAAGCCGATCAACTGGAACCGATACTCGTGGGCCAGCAGCCCGGCGCGGCGTCCGCCTTGCGGCAGGCCCGCCGGGACGGTCAACCGCACACCGTCGGCGCTCGACCCCGTCACCTGCACCGGGACGACCGCCGGGTAGCCGTCGGCCTGCCGGTAGCCGAGCAGCCGGTGCGGCAGCTTCGTCGCCTGGGCCGCGGTCCGGGCGACGTCCACCCGGGGGCCCGTCCCCTTCGCCGGAGGCTGCTGTGTCGCTGGTTCGACCGAAGGCGCTGCGGCACCGAGGATCTCGGGCGTGCCCGCCGCGTCGAGGTCCGGCCATACGACGATGCGGTCGACGGTCACGGTCACGACCACTCGATCGGCGTAGTAGGCGCGCAGCCACCGGTCCCAGAACACACCGCGCCGCGGTGCGCCCATGTAGGGCGTGGCCTGGGCGCCGAGGCGGTCCAGCGCCTCCTGGTCGGGCGTCGGGTCGAACGCCGCGGTGCCCTGCGCCAGCACGAATCGCGAGTTGTCCCGGCTTCCGATGCCGTGCTCGCGCGCGTGATACGCCAGCGCCACTTTGGGTTCCCGCTTCATTCGCTCCAGCTTGCGTCCGAACCCGAGTGAAGTCGTGAACCCCACCGTGCCCGCTGCCCGGTCGCGCAGCCCGATCGGCGACACCGCCGACACCACCGCGCCGCCCGCGGGCGTCACATACGCTGCGGCGCACGTCAGATCGCCGCCGAGAACGTCGTCCACCTCGTCCGGCCAGGTAACCGCCATGGGACGGATTTTACTGCGCCGCCCTTGACGACGCGGCCGTCCGGAGCCGAGAGTGCGCAGATGGTTTCCACCGCCGAGGCGGCAGACACGACGCTGCGCAAGGTCACGATTCGCCTGCTGCCCTTTCTCGGGCTGCTGTACTTCGTCAACTATCTGGACCGGGTGAACATCGGGTTCGCCGGGCCGAGCGGCATGAAGACCGAGCTCGGGCTCACCGAGACCGCGTTCGGATTCGCCTCCGGCATCTTCTTCGTCGGATACCTGCTGCTGGAGGTGCCGAGCAACCTGGCGCTGCACCGGTTCGGCGCCCGGCGCTGGATCGCCCGGATCATGGCCACCTGGGGGCTGGTGGCCACGGCGATGGCCTTCGTACCCGACGCCACCGTGCTGTATCTCCTGCGGTTCCTGCTGGGTGTGGTGGAGGCGGGCTTCTTTCCCGGCATCCTGCTCTATCTGACCTATTGGTTCCCGCAGGCGCAACGGGCGCGGATCGTCGCGTTGTTCATGACCGCGGTGCCCATGTCCACCGCGTTGGGCGCGACGGTGTCCAGCTTGATCATTCGATACGGCGACGGCGTCTTCGGGCTCAGCGGTTGGCGTTTCATGTTCTTGGTCGAGGGGTTGCCCGCCGTCGCGTTGGCGGTGGCGACCTGGTTCTATCTGACCGACCGTCCCGAGCAGGCGGGCTGGCTGGCCTCCGCCGAACGTGAATGGCTCACTCGCGAACTCGCCACGGAGCAGGCCACGTTGCGGCGCGCGGAGCACTGGACGTTGCGTCGTGCGCTGACCCATCCGCGGGTGCTCGGCCTCGCCTTCGTCTACGGCGGCATCGTCTACGGCCTGTATGCGCTGGGATTCTTCCTGCCGACGATCATCGACGGCTTCCAGCAGCAATACGGAACGCACTATTCGGTGGTGCAGCGCGGACTGATCAATGGGGTGCCCTACCTCGTCGGGGCCGTGGTGATGGTGTGGTGGGGCAGGCACGGCGACCGGACCGGTGAGCGGGCTCGGCACGTCGCCCTGCCCGCGCTGCTGGGCGGTCTCGCCATCCCGGTGGCGCTGTATCTCGGCGATCCGTTCGCCGCCATGATCGCGGTCACGGTGTGCGCGGTGGGCGTGCTCGCGGCGCTGCCGACGTTCTGGGCCCTGCCCGGCACCTTCCTGTCCGGCGCGGCGGCGGCGGGCGGCATCGCGTTGATCAACTCGGTCGGCAACGTCAGCGGTTTCGTCGCGCCGTACGTCACCGGTGGGCTGAAGGACGTGACCGGCAGCCAGCGCGCCGGGCTCTGGGTGGTGGGATTGTGCATGATCGCCGCCGCGGCGGGCGTCATGACACTGCGGCGGCGCACCGGCGACGCTCCCGTCGACCGGGACGCGGATCTGTGATCCTCGGCCTGCCCATGGCCTCGCTCGCCGCCGAGTCCGGGGCGCGATGCGTGCCGCCGAACCGCGGCCGCCGAGGTGAGGGCCAGGCCGTATGCAGAGATGCGCTCGCAATGTGGCGACCGCCACCATGCGTTTTCAGTGTCGGCACGGAAGTCGTTGTGGTGGACTATCATCCACGGCAATGTAGATCGGAAAGGGCTGATCTACCGGGCCGTCGTACGGGCGTCTCACTTGTCGGCGTCGGCGTCTCAGACGACTTGCCGCCGCGGTTGTAGGGTGAGCGCTGCTCGTTCCGGCATGTTTGCGCGACGGTCGCGCGGGCATCCGGGGAAGACGCCGCATCACGCTGGGAGGACCGATGGCTACCGAAGACCGGACCGCAGTGTTCGACGCGGTGGTCGCGGCGGCGGACTATCCCGTGCTGCTGGTCACCGTGCAGGCGGACGGCCGGCGCGCCGGTTGTCTCGTCGGCTTCGCGACGCAGGTCAGCATCGAGCCGCGCCGGTTCCTGATCGGCCTGTCCAAGAAGAACTACACCTATCGGGTCGCGCAGCACGCCGACCGGCTCGCGGTGCATTTGCTCGGCAGCGAACAAGTCTCCCTCGCACGGCTTTTCGGCGGTGAGACCGGCGACGACATCGACAAGTTCGTGCACTGCGACTGGCGCCCGGGTCCGGGCGGCATCCCGGTGCTCAGCACAGTGCCCAGCTGGTTCGTCGCTCGTATCCGCGACCGCTACGACCTCGGTGATCACGTCGGGATGCTGCTGGAACCCGAGGACGGCGCCGTGCTGCGGCCCACCGCGGAGACGCTGCATTACCACTCGGTAGCGGATCTGGTTGCGGGCCATACCGTCTGAGTTGGTTCGGGACCGCCGCCCGGACGCGAAAGCTATTTCAGTGCGTTCGCAAGTTCGAATCGTTCGGCGAAGGCGGACAACTCGTCTCTGGCTTGCTCAGGGTCCCCTGTGCTCGCGCTCACCACGATGCGCGTGACACCCTGTTCGGCCAGTCCCTCGACCCGCTCGACCGGCATGTCGACAGATCCCCAGCGCGTGTACTCGAACGCGCCGGGATCCCGGCCCGCCGCAGCGGCCGCGGTATGGGCGATCTCCAGCTGGGCGGCGCGTTCGGTGGGCCCGAGCACCCCGCCGGGGAAGTAACCGTCGCCGCGGGAACCGGCGCGCCGCGCCGCGGCGCGGCTCGATCCACCGACATGGATCGGCAGGTCGCCGCCGAGGGGTTTCGGATAACTGCACAGGTTCTCGAACCGGAAGAACTCGCCTTCGAAGCTCACCCCGTCCGCGCCGCCCGACCACAGCAGTCGCAGCACATCGATGGCCTCGTCGGCGCGGCGGCCTCGGGAGGCGAAATCGACGCCGACGGCCTGTGCCTCCCCGGGCAGGGTTCCCACCCCCACGGTGAGCAGGCGCATCCGTCCCTTGGACAGCACGTCGATCGTCGCGAGGCGTTTGGCCAGCACCACCGGATGGTGGTAGGGCAATAGCAGCACCGCGGTGCCGAGCAGGATCCGCTCGGTCGCTGCGGCCACGAAGCTCAGCGCGTCGAGGGGGTCGGCGAACGGCACCGAGGGCGTGATCTCCATCGGTCCGACCGCGGCGCCCGGGTACAGCGCGACGTGCTCGGGCAGGTAGATCGCTTCGAATCCGCAGCGCTCGGCGTGCTGGGCGTAGGCGATCAACCGGTCCGGGTCGACGCCGAAGAAGGGAGTGCTGTAGCTGACCGCGAACCTCACCGCGGCTCCTCGATCCGGTCGAACTCGCAGGCCGCCGCGAGCCGCTCGTGCAGCTGGCCTCGTACTCGCTCCAGCCGCGCCAGGTACGAATCGACCTCGGACAGCTTGCGCCGCAAGGTGGACACCGAGTCCGGGCAGACGTCTCCGGAACCGTTGCCCGCCCGCAGGCAGGCGACGAACGGACGAATGTCGTCGAGATCGAAGCCCGCGCCGAGCAGTTCGCGGATCTGCGCCACGATCAGCACCTCCGCGTCGTCGTACGAGCGGTAACCGTTGGCGGCGCGGTGCGGCCGCACCAAACCGTGCTCCTCGTAGTAACGCAAGGCGCGCGTGCTGGTGCCCGCCCGCTCCGCCAGTTCGCCGATGCGCATCCGTCCTCCTTGTCTCCGCTACCGCCACGCTAAACCTTCTCGTCGACGTCAAGGCAAGTCGGCGCGGGCTGCGTACCCTCGGGGGAGATCAGCCGGCGAGCCTTGCTCGCCGATTCCCCTCGACCAGAGAGCATTTCGTGACGAACGCGCATTTCATCGTTCCGGTCCGCGACGGCGAGCGGGAATTGCTCGACCGGGTCGCCGACTTGGCGACCGGATTCGCGGCCGTGGCGGCCGACTACGACGAGCGCGCCGAGCTCGCCGTCGAACATCTGGACGCGTTGCACGAGGCCGGCGCGGATCACGCGGTGCTGCCCGAATCGTCCGGTGGCGCGGGCCTGAGCTACCTGGGACTCGGTCGCCTCGTCAGAATCCTGGCTCGAGCCGATCCGTCCACCGCGACGATCTGGACCATGCACGCGGGGGCGGGCGTCGCCCTCGCGGAAATCACCGGCGAGAGTTCGGGATCGTTCTTCGCCGACGAGTTCCGGTCGGGTAAGCGCTTCGCGAACGCGTTGTCCGAACCGGCGAGCGGAAACCGCTTCCTCCAGCCGCAGCACGTCGCCGAGCCGACCGCGGGCGGGTGGTCGCTGAGCGGGGCGAAGCGGTTCGTCTCCGGGAGCGAGATCGCCGATTATCTGCTGGTCAACGCGCTCGTGGCGGGGGAACCCGCTTTCTTCGGCGTGGTCCCCGACGAAACGGTATCGATCGTCCCGATCTGGGACACTCTCGGCCTGCGCGCCACGCGCAGCCAGCTGCTCGCGTTCGACGACACCGTGCTGCGTGCCGAGTACCGCGGCCGCGCGCCGCGTCCGGGAGATTTCGCGGTGATCCCGGCCGGGCTTCCCGCGATTTCGCTCGGCATCGCCGATGCCGCGCTGGACGCGCTGGTGGAACACGCGCGCACCAGGGAAATTCTCGGCAAGCCCTTGGCGCACCAGCAGTGGGTGCAGTACGAGGTCGCGGACGCGCAGACCCGGCTCGCCGCCGCGCACGCGCTCTACGAACAGGCATTGTGGCAGGCCGACCATGGGATCGCGCTGTTCTTCGACAACCTGTCCCGAGCCAAGTACCTCGCGAACAAGGTGGCGGTCGACGTGGCGCAGCTCGGCGTTCGGGTCGGCGGCGGCTCGGGGTATCTGAAGCGGTCGCCGATCCAACGTCACCTGCGCGATGCCCAGGCCGGCCAGCTCATGGCGTATTCGACGGAGGTGATCGCCGGGGTGATCGGGCGGGGCGTCCTCGGCGTGCCGGACGAAGCGTGACTCGCGGGCGCTAGCGCGGCGAGCGCTTGTCGCGCCCCGGTGCGGTGTGGTTGTCGAGCAGGAACGCCGACATCGCCTCGGCTACGGCGGCGGGCTGGTCGAGCATGGACAGTACGTACGCGTCATCGATTTCGACCAGCCGGGCCGCGGGAATGAGTTCCGCGAGCCGCGGGCCGTGCTCGCGCGGCATCACCTTGCCCGCCGAAGACCACAGGATCAGGGCGTCTCCACGGAAGTCGCGCAACGCTTCGGTATGGGCGATCAATTCTCGTTTCGGGAACGCCGACTTGGTGTAGGCGAGCAGGTCCCGCCGGATCCGTGCGTCGCGCAGCCCCGGCTCGGTCCAGCCGCGCACCAGCGCATCGGGCAATGGGCGCCGCGCCATCCAGCCGAACAGCAACGGCGAGCGGCGCAGCCACCGAACGCGCAACTGCCGCAGCGCCAGCGACATGCCGCCCGGGAGGTGAGTGGCGACGGTGGCCATCTTGCCCGGCAGGCCGGGCGGGAAGTTGTCGAACGCCTCGCACGGCAGCACGATCAGCCTGCCGACGCGTTCGTCCAGCCCGTAGGCGGTGAGGAACAGCGCACCGCCCCAATCGCTGTGAACGAGCGTGACCTCGCGCAGGTCGAGTGCGGCGAGGAAGTCGGCGATCAGGTGGTTCAGGCCGCGCAAACTCAGGTCGACGCCGGGGCGCAGCGGCAGGGGATGGGCGCCGAGCGGCAGGTCCGGCAACAGGTACCGGAAGCCTTCGGGGAGGGCGTCGATCACCTCGTCCCAGACCGTGTGGTTCATCAGCAGGCCGTGCAGCAGGACGACCGGAGGTCCCTCGCCGCGCTCGACGTAGTGCACCCGTCCCGCGGGCAGTTCGATCACAGGCATGTCCGCCTCCATTCGAGCGATCACTCTAGAGTGTTTGCTCTAGTCTGGAAGGGTGACCGAGAAAATGTCAACCAGCACCCGGGAGCGCATCGTCACCGCGATGGCCGAGTTGATGCGCACACAGGGCTATGCGGGCACCAGCGTCAAGCAACTCACCGTCGCCGCTCAGGCTCCGATGGGGTCGCTCTACCACCACTTTCCCGAGGGCAAACCGCAGATCGCCGCCGCGGCGCTGCGCACGTCCGGGGCTGCGTACATCCAGTTGCTCCCGCTGCTGCTCGACGCACACGACGACTTGCGCGAAGCCATACCCGCCGCCTTCGCGGCGGCCGCCGAACAGATCGAGCAGACCGGCTGGATCAACATGTGCCCGGTCGGCACCGTCGCGGGTGAGATCGCCGACAGCGAACCCGCGCTGCGCGACGTCGCCGCCGAAGTCATCGCCTCCTGGATCGACGCGGGCACCGACTACTTCGTCCGCCGCGGCCTGTCCGCGACGGACGCTCGCGATCTCATCCTCGCCGTTCTCACGAGCCTCGAGGGCGCTTTCGTCCTCAGCCGCACGCTGCGCTCGACGGAACCGTTGCACGCGGCGGGCCGGTCCACGAGTGCCCGTATCGAACAGGTACTGGCCGGGGCGCGCGGTCAGCGCGCCGCGCACTCGGCCGAGTGACTAGCCGACGCCGATCTCGCGGCCACCGACTCCCGAGGTGAACTCCTTCCAGCGCCATGGCCCGCCCGCGTCGCTGGCCAGCGGCGGGGTGTCTTCCCCCGCGCCCGCCCGCAACCCGGAGATCAGGTGCCGGAGTGCGTCGACGGCGGTGAACCGAGGAGTCCAGCCCAGCTCCGCCCGCGCGCGGCCGGTGTCCATGATCGGCAGGTGCATCACCCCGTCCAACAGGTCCGGCGTGGCGGGCAGTGTCCGCGCGTGCCAGCCCATCGCGAGTGCGGCGCGGATCACCGCGGGCGGAACGGACACCACCCGGGCATCGAAGACCGCGGCCAGCCAGGAGCGATCGATCACCGGCTCCGCGGCCAGGTTGAACGGGCCACGGGCATCGGTCGCGATCGCGAGCGCGTACGCGCGTCCGACGTCGGCGCTGTGCACCGCCTGGAACCGCAGGCCGCGCGGAATCGGCAGGATCGGCGGGAGGCCCGGCCGCATCAGGCGGTTCGGCAACAGCGGACCGGCGAACAGACGCCGTTGCTGACTGGCGGTGTGCCTGCTGAAGATGAACGCCGGACGCATGCGAACCACGCGGCGATCCGGATTCTCGGCCTCGAACCGATCGAGCAGCCTTTCGACGTAAGCCTTCTCCCGCATGTAAGCGGCGGGTGGCCAGCCGTCGGTCGGCCAGCTCTCCGGCACCGGCTCGTCGCTCTGGCACGGGGAGTAGGCGCCGACGGAGGAGGCGTAGACCAACGCGGGGACCTGCGCCGCGGCGACGGCGCGCAGCACGCGTTCCGTGCCGCCGACATTTGCGCGCCACGTGACCATGGGCTGATGGGTGGGCTGGAACAGCCATGCCAGATGCACGACCACGTCGGCTCCGTGGAAATGGGACTCCAGGTCGTCGGTTCGCACATCCGCGCGCACCCACTCCACACCCGGGCGCGGGATGCCCGGCACGCGCCGAGCGATCCCCACGATCGAACTGACTCCCGCTTCGGCCGACAGTGTCTCCAGCACGCTCGTTCCGACGTTTCCGGTGGCACCGACCACGACGACGCGCATATCTGCTCCTTGGCTCGGTGACGAGGTTCGAGAGCGACTTACCCAGGATGTCGGCGACGACACCGCGGTAGAGCGGTGAATCGGATTCTTCCCGGCCGGGCCCGGCGACCGCCGGGTGCGGTAGCCCGAAGGCGCGCCCAGGACCGCGTCACGACGGGCCGGTGCGCATCCGGACGACCTGCGAACCAGCGGCGGACGGGAACCCACTCGGGCTCCCGTCCGCCGCTCGTCTGCAAAACGTCACATATTCGATTGGGCGAGACGGTTGGCAAGCAGTTCCTTACCCATCCGGCCGCCCTTGCGGCTGTCGGCCTGCGCCTTGCGGAAGAACTCCACCAGCTCGGTGTCTCCGGCGCGTTCCGCGTCCTGGATGAACGTGTCCAGACGCAGTGCGTTCTCGAGGGACGCCTCGACGAACCAGATCAGGTTGTAGTCCTTGTCCCTGGTGCCGGTGATGGTGCCCGTTTCCTGCTGCTTGGTCATCTCCACTCCTTTCGCTTCTTCGTCGCCGAGCCGCGCGTCGCGTCAGTCCCGTCCGAGCGCGTGCGCCAGCTCCTTCTTCGTCATCTTCGAGCGGCCTTCGACATTGCGCTTCTTGGCCTCGTTGTACAGCTGGTCACGGGTCGGCCCTTGGGCGCCGCTGTGCGAACGCTGACCACCGCGCTGCTGCGGGGACTTGTCGTCGGTCGACGTCTTGCTCGCGGTCTTGGATTGTCCGGACTGGGCACGGTTCTTGTTGACCGTGCGAGCGGCGATCTCCTTCGCGCGCCCGGTGCTCGCGCCCCGGGATTTCGCCGAATCCGCGATGTGCTCGTACTGGCGTTCCTGCTTGTCGGTCCAAGCCTTCGGCATGTCATCACCTCCTGTATCTGCGGTCTACCCCGGGAATCTCCGCGCAATCCGGATCGGGCCCGAATCGTCCGCCGGGCCCGGCCATCCGAAGCTTCCGAGAGCGCGACCGCTACTCCGGGAGGTGGTGAGCTGACGTCAGCAGGTGCTGGGCGCGGGCTCGCCGCGAACCCGGCCTTGGAGCCACGGCAGCACCGAGGGGGCGCCGAGGACCGCTGCGGTCAGATGCTCCACGTCGGCCACGCGCAGTGTCTGCACGGGCACCCCGGCCGAGCACCAATGGCGATTGGTGTTGTCGATGGCATCGATCGGAATCAGCCCATCGCTAGGTGAATGCCATTCGAAAATGGGGATTTCCGGGGCGCTCGGGTAGAGCTCCACACTGTTCTCCTCGACCACCGACCATGCGGCCGGAGTGTCGAAGACCGACGTGGAGGTCACATAGTCGCGCGCGCTACCGTTCACGCCCGCGGCGAGGATGTCGTTGGTGCAGCTGTTGGCCATCTCGTCGCGAAGCGCCAGACCGCGCTCGTTGAGTGACTGGCTGGTCGGCACGCGGTCGGGGTACTCCCGTTCCAGGCCGATCGCCGTCGCCATGGCCAGGCCGAACGCCGGATGCGGTTCGAAACCCAACGCTTTGGCCATCGTCACCAGGTTCATCGGGGCGCCGCCGATGGCCGCGCCCGCGAGCCGCAGGTCGGGCGCGTAGGTCGGTTGCAGCTCGGCCGCCCATGCCGTGGCGAGACCGCCGCCGGAGTAACCGGCCAGCGCGGTCGGACTGCTCTGCAAGCCGAGTTCGGGGAGCTGTTTGGCCGCGCGGATACCGTCCAACGTGATCTGGCCGCCCAAACGCCCGGCGCCGAGCGCGAACTGCGGTCCGAGATGGTCCGGCAGCGCTACCGTCCAGCCCTGCGCCAGCAGGACGTTCAACATCGGCGTGGTCAGCGTCAGGTTCGGATCGTTGTGGTAGAGCAGGTGCGACACCGCGCAGTGCGTGCCGAGCGAGTTGATGAAGTGCTGATACGACAGCAGCGGCATGCCGGGCCGCTGGCCGAGGGGGGTGAGGATCGTTGTCGTCGCCGAGATCGGCGCGCCCCGCGAATTCGTGGACCGGAACTCGACCAACCGGACGGTGGCGCCGGGGAACAGCGGAAGCGGTGGCAAGACGCGCGCGTCGAGTATGTCACCGGGACGGTGCGCCGCCAGATCGGCGGGCGCGGCGTAGAACGGGTCCGGATCGGGCTGCGGATAGAGCGGGTCCGCGGTTGCCGCCGTCCCGAGCAGAAGAGTGACTGCCATTCCGCAGCACGCGCCGATGGCACGGGCGGAACCGATGCGTTTACTGCCGAGCAAACGAAGAAACGGACGAGTCACGACCTTGACCTCCAGGGGTAGTTCGCCGCATTCGCCGAACAGTGGCGGGCATAAGAGTGCATCGTCGGCAAACTATCAGCAACATGAAGTGGTGAGTTCGTGAATGCGCGAAAAATCCACTGGCCTCGAAGATAACTGGCGATTTTGAGGTGATTCATTGTGGGTATCGTGATGCATAGCAACTGAACAGCCACTACTGGGAGAATCCCAGGGTCCGCAGCGGAGACCGCACATCCGCGCTGGGCATTCGATCCGCCGTCGGCCATGGCCGCGAACGTCCGGCGGTGTCCGTTCGTTTGTCACATCGCGACCGAACGCATCCCGACGAGGGGTTGCGATGCGGGGCGAGCACGGCTTGGCTGGATCACATACACAGCGACGAGGTGCAGGCGCAGGAAGGAGCGGTCATGGCCAAGACAGCAACCGAGAAGGTCCGTGAGTCCGGGTCCGAATCACCGGAGAAGGCACGTTCCGCGCCGCCCACCGAGACCGAAGCGCCGACCGGCTCCGACACCGCGACCGCAGAGCGCGGCGGGGTGCGTGTCCCGGTTCCGACGCTCGGGATGCGGATGGCGCGAGTTCCGCTGCCGCCCGGGCCGCGCAGCGTGGCGACCGGTGTTTCCTCGGCGACCACGGCGGTGCTCGATCGAGTACCGGACCGGGAGTCGTTGCTCTATTTCGGCGGGCTCGGGGCGGCCGCGGTCACCGGGCTGGTCTCGTGGCCGGTCGCCGGAGCGATCGGCGTCGGCGTCTGGGTGGCCGAGCATGCCCGTCGTTCGCCGGTGCCTGCGGGAGACGGGGCCGAAAAATGACCTGACCACGCGATGCCACCCAGCGCCGCCTCAACCGCGCCAGCTTTCGAGGACGCGGTCGACGGTGGGCCGGATACGAGCCCTGGCCTCCGAGCGGGGGATGCCGGTCATGAGGAGATGGTCGTAGTCGGTGTCGCGGTGGCGGATGGAAGCTATCACGGCGAGGGTGAGCGCTTCGGCGGACAGGAGTTTGGCGGCGGCGGTGCGGCCTACGCGGCCGCTGCCGCGGGCGGCGGCGTGTTCGGCGATCTCGGTGGCGCGGTCGGCGGGGCAGCGGGGGAACAGCCGCCGGATCTCGTCGGACATTCGGGCACGGTATTCGACGTCCTCGGCGGCGCGGCGCACGCGGTCGCGGTCGCGGCGGCGGGAACGGGCCTCTTCGTCGGCCAGGCATTGCTGTTCGGCGCGGGTGAGGGCGACTTCCTCGACGAGGATGCCCAGCCGTTCGTAGCGTTTGCGCCGCCGGTTGAAGCGGACCACCACGGCGGCGAGGGTGCTCTCCTTCTTGGCGCGCCGGCTCAACGCCGCGTTCCCGGCCGGCAGGAACTCCAGATGATCCAGGTCCGAACAGGTGAGGCACAGCGGACCGGCCGCGGAGGTGATCAGATACGAGCCGGTCTCGGCGCATTCCGCGCACGTCCAAGGTTCAGCGGCCTCGACCACCGTCAGATCCGGGGCCCGGTTCTGGCGCTGGACGACCTGCTCGCGCCGCGCCGGGCTGAGCTCCGCCGAGAGCCAGTGCACCCGGAACACCGTGTCGTCGCCGTCGTCGACGAACCGCAACGCCTCGCGGTCGCGGCCGCTCGACAGATACGCCGCTGTGGCCGCGGTCAGCCCGTGCTCGCGGGCCCACTCGCCCAGCAGATCCGCCGCTTCGAGCATTCGTCGCCCGTCCACCGCCGTGACCCGCTCCAGCGACGGCGCCTGCCCCTGTCGCCAGCGATCGACCTGACCGGACCGCACCCACCCCAGAACGGCGAACACATCGACCGCCGACACGTATTTGCGTTGGGCCAGCGCCGCTTCCGCAGCCTCGACCACCCGTCGCCGCAGCTTGGACACGAGTTCGAACCCTAGCGCACGCCGCGATGGGCGCAGGACGGTGCCGATGCGGCGGATTCGCTACGAAAAAGTGTCCTATCACCCGATCGAATGTCGGTATGCAAGCGGATGCCGTCGGGTGGCGTTCATCGGGCGCTGGTCGAATAGCGGGGCAACGTTCGCAGGGAGGAAGAGCCATGACCAGCATCGACACTCACGCCAACGGAACCGTCGCGTCCCGTGTCACCGAACTGACCACGGTTTTCGAGCGGGGACTTCGCGAAAACCTAGGCGTCGGCGCGTCTCTGGGCATTCGACTGGAGACCGCGGGCGACGGCTACACCCGGTACTACCTCGATCCGAACCCGGCCGCCATCAACGCGATGTTCACCGTGCACGGCGGCGTGCTGGCCACCTTGATGGACACGGCGATGGGGAGCGCGGTCTTCACGAAGCTCGGTGACGGCGTGGCCTACACGACATTGGAGTTGAAGGTGAACTTCATCCGGTCGGTGACGCTGGACGGTTCCCGGCTGACCTGCGAGGCCAACGCCGTGCACCTCGGGCGGCGCACCGCGACGGCGGAGGGCCGGATCACCGACGCGAACGGCAAGCTGATCGCGCACGGTTCGACCACGATCCTGGTCTTGCAGCCCGAACACTGAGCGCAGCGGACGGCCCGGCTCCCGGAACACGATCGGGAGCCGGGCCGTCCGGTGTCGAAAATCAGGCCAGTGCACGGCATTCGTCGATGAAGCGCACCAATTCGTCGAGGCGGTCGCTGCGGGCGTCCACCGCGCGGTCGATCACCTTCACGAGGTGCTCGTAGGCCTCGGTGTGGTCGTAGGAGGCCACGTCGGCGATCTTCAGCGCCCACCGCCAGTAGCCGCGCATGGTGTCGGCCAAGGGCATGCGGAAGGTGGCGATCACCTCCCGGATCGGCTCCACGGCGGCGTCGCCTCGTACCCGCAGGTAGCGGCCGACCACGTCGGCCATGAAACTGAAATGCCGCGCCTCGTCGCGCGACAGCCGCGCCAGCACCGCCCCGAGCACCGGATCGTTCACCACCTCGCGCAGGTGCTGGTAGTACATCTGCGTCGCCTTCTCCTGCACGAGCGCGTAGGCGAAGAACTGCACCGGATGCCGGTAGGGCAGGTCGAACGGTTTCTGCCCCTCGATCGCCAGCTCGGCGCGCAGGGCGCCGCGCTCGGCCATCCCGGACGCCACCTGGTAGCGGCTCAGCGCGCGTGCGTGGGTGTCCTCCTCCAGCGCCCAGCGGACCGTGAAGTGGTAGAGCTCGCGGTTGTGCACGAACGCGTCCCGGTCGACGGTGTCGTCCACCGGGAAATAGCGGTGGTAGACGTCGAAGTAGCCGGGCAGATGGTCCTCGATGAGGGTGACGAACTGGACCGCGGACCGCTGGCCTTCGGTGAGCAGGCCCGCGTCGGCGCGGGACCAGTCGAAGGCGGTCTCCACGTCCCAGGCGCGCGTGGCGGGCGAGGCCGCGAGGAAACCGTCGACGGCCGCGACCACTTCGTCGACGGGAATCAGCGCCGATTCGATGTTCATCTGTCGCTCCTGCGGCTCAGCGGGCGTTACGGCAGGTCAGCGCGTAATGCTTGGTGGTGTAACCCCACCCGGCGTTCGCGATCTCCAGGTAGTGCCGCAGCTTCGCGGCCAAGCCGGGCCCGTGCGCGTCGATGCGTTCGGCTGCGGCGTCGACGTTCGCGATCCAGTCGTCGATGGTGCGGCGGTAGTGCTCGGTGAGGTCGTCCACCGCGATGACGGACAAACCCGCGTCCTCCGCGGCGGTGACCAGGTCGGAGAGCGGACGCAGATCGCCCCACCCGAAGATGTCAGCGCGCACGAACTCGGTTCCGGCCTTGGCGTCGAACGCCGTGCGCGCGGACGCGTTGCGGAAGCAGCTCTCCGACACGTACAGCGTGCCGCCGCGCCGCAGCACCCCGCGGGCTCGGCGGAAGACCGCGCCGAGATCGGGCATGTGCACGATCGAGCCGAGCAGCGTCACGGCGTCGAAACCGCGCGGCGGCAGTTCCATCCGCTCGAAGTGGCCGACCCGGGTGTGCACCCGATCCGCGAGACCGCGGGCGCGGGCCTGCTCGGCGATGTACTCGTGCTGGCGTGGCGCCGGGCTGACACCCGTTGTCTCGCAGCCGAATTCCGCCGCCATGAACAGGATCAGCGAGCCCCAGCCGCAGCCCACGTCCAAGAGGCGTTCGCCGCCGGTCAGCCCGAGCCGGTCGGCCACGAACCGCAGTTTGCGCCGCTGCGCCTGCTCGAGGGTGTCGGACTCGGATTCGTAGAGCGCCGAGCTGTATTTGCGCAGCGGGTCGAGGAATTGGCCGAAGATGTCGGGGTCGAGGTCGTAGTGCTGGTTGGTGTCTGCGGTGACCGGCTGGTCGGTGACGGTCACGCCGCCGCCTCGCGCAGCGCCTTGCCGACCACGGTGACGACGTCGTTCAACGAGGACAGGCCGAACACGTCCTGGTCCTCGAGTTCGATGTCGTAGGTGCGCTCGATCTTGGCGACCATGCGCAGCACGCGCACCGAGTCGACGCCGGCCATGCCGCGCAGGTCCAGGTCGGGGCGCAGCTCGGTCTCGGGGATGCCGGTCTCGGCGGTGGCGATGCCGGTGACCGTGCGCAGGATGTCGTCGGCGGTGTGGGTGGTGGTCATGACTCGACTCCGTTCGGGGCGAGGGCGGTGCCGGTGGACAGTGCGTGGGAAAGCGCGGCGACCTCGTCGTCGCCGAGGGTGAGCTGATGGCGCACGTCGTCGAGCGCGAACGGCTGGTAGGCCGCGGTGGAGCCGGCGCACACGAGGCCGTCGGCGTCGCGGATCTCCGCGGACGCCCGGATCGGGCGGTCTTCTTCGTCGCCGGGCAGCGTTGCGACGCAGTGGTATTCGCGTCCGACGAGTAGCGGGGTGAGGAATCGGGTGCGCTGGGTGACGGTGAACGCCGGGTGGTGGCGCGCCAGGACGATGAGATTGCCCATCACCTCGTCGCAGATCACGCCGATCAACCCGCCGTGCACGACGCCGGGGTAGGACTCGAACTCGCGCCCGAGCCGGAACCGGGCCTGCAACCCGTCCGGATGCGGGGTGAACCGCAGGCGAAGGCCGGTCGTGTTGTGCGGCGAGCAGCCGAAGCAACGGTAGTCCGGGATCGCCGACCAGGGCACCCGGACGGTGTCCACTCCGCCGTGGACGGTGTCGTCGAAAGCGCTGTCGCGGTCCATGGCGCTAGGCGATCGCGTCGGCCAGGGCCCGGCGAACCTTGGCGTTGCTGGACAGGTCGAGTCCGGTCATGCCTGCGAAGGTGCGCCGGACCTTGTCGTGCAGGACCTCCAGCTCGCCCTCGGCGGCGACCTGCTCGAGGAACAGGTCGAAGCCGGTGTCGATGGTCTCGTGGTCGCCGAGTTCGCTGATCCCGGCCTTGAACGTGCTGACCGGGTGCTTGATCTTGGCCTCGGAGCTGTACACGTAGAGGGTCTCCAGCACCGACGGCAGCTCCTCGGGCCGCCGCCGCAGCCGCTCGGTGGCGTAGTGGATGAACTCGCGCGCGTGGCCCGCCTCATCGCGACTGGCGTTGAGCAGCAATCCCTTCAGCACGGGCTCCTCCACCCAGTTCGCCACCGCCCGGTAGATGTGGTTGACGGTGAGCTCGGAGATGATGTTGGTGGCCAGGGTCGCCGACGGGGTGGTGCCCGGCGCGTACGGCTCGCGCATCGAGTCGACGGCCTTGTCGTCCACGCGCTCGCCGAGCGCGTTCAGCCAGGAGCGGAACGCGTAGTGGTGCTGCACTTCCTGGTAGCCCCACACCACCGCGAACGTGGAGAAGTCGTAGTCGTCGACGAACTCGTTCAGGAATCCGTGCACCGCGGCGATGACGTTGGACTCGCCCATCGTCGCGCTCTTGGCCAGGGTGATGTACTCGGGACGGACCAGGGTCGCGTCGACGGCGTCGAGATCGAGGTCGGCCAGCTTCCAATGCAGGCGCTCGTAGTGGCGGAAGACGTCATAGCTGTGCACGAAAGGCTCCGGTTCGGTCGGGATTACCTGCGGTGGGTGATGAGATCGCGGGCGGCGAGCCGCTTGAGCTTGCCGCTGCTGGTACGGGGAATGCTGCGCGGCGCGACCAGGTGGACCTGGACCGCGGCCAGGCCGAGTTCGGCGGAGACCCGGGCGCGGATCGCCTCGGTCAGAGCGTCGGCGTCGGCTCCGGTGCGCTCGGATTCGGCGATCAGTGCGATCACGTCCGCGCCGTGCGGGTCGATCGCCGCCGTGCACCGGCCCTTGTACACGCCGTCGAGGTCGCGTACCGCGGCCTCGACGTCCTGGGCGTAGTAGTTCACGCCGCGCACCGTGATCATGTCCTTGCACCGGCCGGTGACGAAAAGCTCGCCGTCCCTCAGGTAGCCGAGGTCGCCGGTGCGCAGCCAGCCGTCGGCGAACAGCCCGGACACGCGCGCGGGGTCGGCGGTGAGATATCCGCCGGTGACTGCGTCGCCCTGGATGAGGATCTCGCCCACCTTGCCGTCGGGCAGGTCACAGTCCTGGTCGGGGTCGACCACGCGCACCCGCATACGCGGTACCGGCGAGCCCACTCCGGCCACCGGCCGAGCACCCGAGGCGTCCGGTGAAACACGCTGTGCGATCGCGCCATCCGACAGTGCGGCGCGATCCACCCACTCGAAGACGGGCGCGCGGCCCAGTGGCGGGAAGGTGACCGCGAGGGTCGCTTCGGCCATGCCGTAGACGCCGAACATCGTCGCCGGTCGGAATCCGGCGGGGGCGAAGCGCTCGCAGAACGCGACGACGACATCTCGGGAGATCGGTTCCGATCCGTTGAACGCGATCCGCCAGCGGCTCAAGTCGTAGTCGCGCACCCGCTCGGCGGGCACGGCGGCCAGCAGCGCCTCGTAGCCGAAATTGGGCATCGCGGTGATGGTGGTTCCGCTGGCGGCGAAGTCGGCGAGCCAGCGGGCCGGGTCCTTGACGAACGACAGCGGGGACCACACGTGGGCGGGGATGCCGCGCAGAATCGCCGAGAGCGTGCCGAACAGGCCCATGTCGTGGAACAGCGGAAGCCAGAACCCGCCCTGATCGTCCAGGCTCAGATCGATGCCGGTGCGGATCGATGCCAGGCCGCTGAGGACGTTGTGGTGGGTCAGGCGAACGCCTTTGGGTGTCGCGGTGCTGCCGGAGGTGAACTGGATGACGGCCGGATCGTCGCTCGACAGCTCGGGAAGGGCGTCGGCCGTCGCAGTGTCATCCGCGAGAAGTGCTGCGGTGTCGATCAATTCGACGTCCAGCGTGTCGCCGAGCAGTGCCGCCAGGTCGGCGAAGCGATGCGACACCAGAATCGTGCGCATGCCCGCCGCCGCGACGATGGCGGCTAGCTTCTGCGGGTAGCCGCTCGCCGCGCGGGCGCCTGCGGGCAGCGGAAGGGGAGTCGCGGCGCCGCCCGCCGCCGTCACACCGAATAGGCAGGTGAGGAACTCGGGAGCATTCGGACTCAGGATGCCCACCGGTTCGCCGCGCCGCACCTCGCGCCGCAGCAGCGCCGCCGCCGCGACCAGCGACCGCCGGTGCAGCGCGGCGTAGTCCACCGTTTCCGGCAGCGACCAGAACGTGGCGGCCACCGCGGGATGGGCGGCGGCGATCTCGGCGAGGCGACCGTGCAGGGTCCCGGCCGAATCCGCGGAATTCATGTCTGCCACGGAAACAGCGAATTGTGACGGCGCATTGAACTCGCTGTGAATTGACGTCGGCGATAAACAAGGCCGATCATCCGATCGCACTGCGCGATAAAGTATTTCGGCTATGGACCGATAGGAACGGGTAATCGTCGCCACACCGCGCCGGTGCCGCGCACCACGATGGACGAGAAATTCTCTCCCGCGTCCCGGAATTGTCCGCAGCGATCCGGCGGATGCTATGCCCTTTTCCGCGCCGCGTCCATTTCTACCCAGGAGTCGCCGGTGAGTTCCGACCAATCCGCGGTCGAGGAATCGACCCCGGTTCAGCTGGCGGTCGTCGAGAGCGTCGCCGCGCACATGCGGCACAACCCGTACGGCAGTTACGACGTGCTGCGCGCGGCGGCCCCGTTCGTGCCGGGCCCGCACGACACCCACCTGGTGACCCGCCACCACGAGGCGCAGGCGATCATGCAGGACCCGCGCTGGAGCCACGCCGAGGAACCGGAACTGCTGCACGGTGACAGCGAGGTCGAACTGCCCGGCTCGTTCCTCTGGATGGAACCGCCGGAGCACACCCGCCTGCGCGGACTGGTGAGCAAGGCGTTCACCGCGCGCACCGTCAGCGGTATGCGCGAGCGCGCGGAGCGTTTGGTCGAGGACCTGATGGCGAAGATGCTCGCCGAGCGCGACGTCGACCTGCTCGAGGCGCTGGCCTATCCGCTGCCGCTGACCATGGTGTGCGAACTGCTCGGCGTGCCGCCCGAGGCGCACGAGCACGTGCGGGAGATCTCGGCGGGCATCGCGCGCGGCCTCGACCCCGACGTGCTGCTGTCGAAACCGGAGCTGGACGCGCGCACCGCCGCCGTGCACGCCTTTCTCGAATTCTTCGGCGACCTGGTCGAGCAGCGCCGCCGCACTCCGCGCGCCGACTTGATCACCGCGCTGGTGCAGGCCGACGACGCGGGCGCGCGCCTGACGCGCACCGAATTGCTCGGCACGCTGCTGATCCTCGTCGTCGCCGGGCACGAGACCACGGTCAACCTGATCGGCAACGGCGTGCTGGCGCTCATCCGCAACCCGGAGCAGTTCGAGCGGTTGCGCGGCTTCCCCGAGCTGTCCGAGCCCGCGGTGGACGAGGTGTTGCGCTACGACGCCCCGGTGCATCTGACCACACGCACCGCGCACGACGAGATCACCGTCTCGGGAAGGACTTTCGCGCCGGGCGATGCGGTGATCGTGCTGCTGGCGTCGGCCAACCGCGATCCGGCGGCGTTCCCGCGGGCCGACGAGTTCGACATCGCGCGGTATGCGCGCGGTCGAAAGGCCGAGCGGCACTTGTCCTTCGGGCTCGGCCTGCACTACTGCCTCGGCGCGCCGCTGGCGCGGCTGGAGATGAGCGTGGTGCTACGGGCGATCGCCGACCGGGTCGCGTCCATGTCCCTGCTCGAGGAACCGCTGTACCGGCCGAACGTGGTCGTGCGCGGCATGTCGCAACTGCGTGTCCGGATGGAGGCCCGATGAACACCGTTACGCCCGCCGAAGTCACCTTCGACGCCTTCGATCCGAGCGAGCGCGCCGACCCGTATCCGGCCTACCGGCGGGTGCGGGACGCGGCGGCGCTCTTCCCGTTCGCGTTCGGCGATGTGCCGGTCACGCTGGTCACCCGTTACGAGGAGTGCGCCGCGATTCTGACCGGCGCGGACTGGGGGCACGGCTACGCAGCGGGCATCAGTCCGTTCCGGGACACCACGGCGGCGATTCCCGGTTCCTTCGTCCGGATGGATCCGCCCGAGCACGGCCGCTACCGCAAGCTCGTCGCGAAGGCGTTCACCCCGCGGCTGATGGCCGAGATGGCCCCGGTCGCCGGGCAGGTCGTGCGGGAGATCGTGGACGCGGCGCTCGTCCGCGGCGAACTCGACGTGCTCGACGGCCTGGCGGTGCCGCTGGCGGTGGCGATGGTGCCGGTCCGGTTGCTCGGCGCCGACCCGGCCGACGCCGCGAAGTTCCGGGAGTGGCAGCTGGCCATCGCGCGCGGCAGCGACCCCGATTCGCTGCTCGGGCCGCAGGATGTGGCGGCCCGCACCGCCGCGGCCGTGGAGTGCATGGGCTACTTCGCCCGGCTGGTCCAGCGCAAGAAGGAGAATCCGACGCCGGACCTGCTGAGCGCGCTGGTCGCCGCGAGTGCGGACAGCGACCAGCTCACCGAGCCGGAGGTGATCGGCATTGCCCTGCTCACCCTGGTGGCGGGGATGGAGACCTCGATCAACCTCATCGGCAACGGCATGCTCGCGCTGCTGCGCAGCCCGGACCAGCTCGCCCTGTTGCGCGACCAGCCCGACCTCATCGCGCCCGCGCTGGACGAGATGCTCCGCTACGACGCGCCCACCCAGTTCACCATTCGCGTAGCGCTGGCCGACACGGTGGTCGGCGGACACCGGTTCCGCAGGGGCGACGGAGTCGTGGTGCTCACGGCGTCGGCCAGCCGGGACGACCGGGTCTATCCGGACGCCGACCGCTTCGATGTCACCCGCTACGCCGGAAACCATCCCGCGCGCAAGCATCTCGGCTTCAGTCTCGGCATCCACTACTGCGTGGGCGCGCCGCTGGCGCGGATCGAGGCCGAAGCCGCGGTCGGCGCGCTGCTCGCGCGGGCTCAGAAACTGGCGCCCGCGACCGACGCGATCGAGTACCGGCCGAGCTTGATCCACCGCGGCATCGTGTCGCTGCCGGTGACGTTGTGAACGGGGCACGGCACGCCGTCGTGCTCGGCGCTGGCGTCGCCGGGCTGCTGGCGGCGCGGGTTCTGGCCGACCACTTCGCGCGGGTCACGGTGTTCGAGCGCGACGGCTTCGACGTCGAGGGCATGCGCAAAGGCGTTCCGCAGGCACGGCACCTGCACGGCCTGCTGGATGGCGGCCGCACCGTCATCGAGGAACTGCTGCCCGGATTCACCGACGAGATGACCGCGCGCGGCGCGACCCGCGCCGAGGCCCTGGTCGCGACCAGGTGGTACGTGGGCGGGCTGCGGGCCGCGCCGGCCGCCACCGGGCTCACCTCGCTGATCGCGACCCGGCCTCTGCTGGAATCGCTATTGCGGGAACGGATATCGCGGCTTTCTCAGGTGCGGCTCGTGGCGGGAACCGCGCGCGGCCTGATCGGTGACCGGCACGGCGTGCGCGCCGTGTCGGTGACGGGTGATTCCGGCGTCGAGACGCATGCGACCGACCTCGTGGTCGACGCGACCGGACGCGGCACGCGAGCGCCGGTGTGGCTCACCGCGCTCGGCGCAGAGCCGCCCGCAGAGCAGCGGCTGGAGGTGGATCTGGGCTACTCCTCGCGGTTCTACCGCCGCCTCGAAGGCCAGCTCGACGGGCACGCCTCGGTGATCATCTCGACCGGGGCCAACGGCCGCGGCGGCGGCGCGGTGCGGGTGGAAGACGACCGCTGGCACGTCACGCTGGCCGGGATACTCGGTGACCACCCGCCCACCGACCCCGACGGCTTCACCCGGTTCGCCGCCTCCCTCGCCGCGCCGGACATCCTCGATCTGATCACCCGCTCCGAACCGGTCGGCGACGCGGTGCCGCACCGCTTCCGCGCTCCGGTGCGCAGGGCCTACCGGCGCCGTGCCGCGGTGCCCCATGGCTTCCTACTGCTCGGCGACGCGCTGTGCAGCTTCAACCCGCTCTACGCCCAGGGCATGGCGGTCGCCGCCCAGCAGGCCGCGGCACTGCGCGCGTGCCTGCGCTCCGGCGGACCCACGCCCGATCTCCCCGCGAGGTTCTACGCGGCGGCGGACAAGGCGCTCGACGTCGCCTGGCAACTGTCGGCCGGCGCGGATCTGGCGCATCCGGGGGTGGTGGGGCCGCGCACGGTGCGCACGCGGCTCACCAACGCCTATGTGGCCCGCGTGCATCGCGCGGCCCACGTCGACCCGCATGTGTCCAGGACCTTTCTGCGAGTGGCGAACCTGGTCGAACCGCCGACGGCACTGCTGCACCCCGCGATGGCGGGACGAGTACTGCTGCGCGGCGGCACCCGCGCGGCCGCACCGAACATCCGTCCCACCGGTCCCGGACCCCTTCGCGCATCGGGTCCTTCGCCGGACCCGCGGCCGTCCATCCCTTCCCATCGCCGACCCATTTCGACTACCGGCAGCATCGACCGGCGTCGGTGCTCCGCACAGGAGGAACCACTCGACATGGACTCGTCAACCGCTGGTACGGCTGTCGCGGAACAGGATTCCGCCGTCCAGACCGCCCTGATCCAGCTCTTCGGCCCCGAAGGCAGACCGGATCCCTACCGCCCGGCCCGGGTGCTGCGCGAGGCGGGCCGCCTGCACCAGACCCCCTTGGGCCACTACGTGCTCACCCGCTACGAGGACTGCGCCGCCGTCCTGTCGACCACCGCGTGGAGCCACGCGGAGGAGGCGGCGATGATGCATCCGACGGTGTCGCCGGAGGACGCGCCCGAGGAGTTGCCCACCTCGTTCCTGTGGATGGAGCCGCCGGACCACACCCGGTTGCGCAACCTCGTGACCAAGGGCTTCACCCCGCGCATGGTGACCAGGCTGCGTCCGCGAATCCAGGAACTCACCGAGCAATTGGTCGACAAGGCCATGGAGGCAGGCGAATTCGACCTCGTCGAGATGATCGCCTACCCGCTGCCGCTGATCATCGCGTGCGAGCTGATCGGGGTGCCGCCGGAGGCCTACGACCAGGTTCACCAGTGGTCGCAGGATTTGGCGCGTGGCTTCGACCACGATTACACGCTGCCGGCGGAGGCGCTGAAGGCGCGCAGCGCGGCCTCGCGCGGATTCATGGGCTACTTCCGCGAGTTGCTGAACCAGCGCCGCCGCGACCCGAAGGACGACCTGCTCAGCGCGCTGTCCCAGGTCGAGGATCGCGGGGACGTGCTCACCGAACAGGAGTTGCTCGCCACCTGCATCACCACGTTCGTGGCCGGGCACGAGACCACGGCCAACCTGATCGGCACCGGTTCGTTGCAGTTGATGCGCAACCCAGAGGCGATCGATACGCTGCGCAAGCGACCGGAACTGGTCGCCTCGGCGCCCGACGAACTCTTGCGCCTGGAACCGTCGGTTCAGATCACCACGCGTGCCGCGACCCGCCCGATCACGCTGGCCGGGCACGACTTCGAGCCGGGCGAAGGCGTGGTGGTGCTGATCAATTCGGCCAATCGCGACGACGCGGCCTACGCCGACGCCGATCGCATCGACGTCGCCCGGTACGCGGACCCGATGAACCCGGCCAAGAAGCATCTCGGCTTCAGCCTGGGCATCCACTACTGCCTCGGCGCGCCGCTGGCGCTGCTGGAGATGGAAGTGCTGCTGGAGGTGCTGTTGCGGAAGGTCCGCGACATCGAGGCGCTGTCGGACACGCCGCCGTACAAGCCGAATGTCGTGATCCGCGGGTTGGCGGCGCTGCCGACTCGTTTCACCGCCGTATGAGTCCGGCGCCATCGGGCCGGACCCGGCCCGATGGCAACACGGTCAGCTGCCGAGCACCTCGATCTTCGCTTCGTCGACCTTGATGTTCTGGTCGGTCGGGTTGCCCTGGGGTTTCACGGTGATGCGCGACTTCTCGACGCCCGCGGACTCGAGTTCTGCCGCGATGTTGTCGCCCCTGGCCTTGGCCACGGATTTGGCGGTGGCGGGGTTCTCGTCCTGGGCGTAGGTCGTGATCTCCACCTTGGCGTCGTTGCCTTTCAACGGGACCGCCACCACTTTGATGGTGGCGACGTCCGTCCCGCTGAGGTCGGAGCTGCCGCTGTCGAAGGTGATCGGCGCGGCGGCCAGCGCCGCGTTGATCGCGTCCTGGATCACCTGCTGCGCGGTGTTCAGGCCCGAGCGCACGGCCGAGGACGCGGTCGCGGCCAGGCTGCTGCGCAGGGGGTGGGTCTGCTCGGTCGTCGTCGCCGAAGAGTTCGAGCCGTCGTCGGACCCGCACGCCGCGGTCACGAGCAGCGCGACGGCCACAGCGGCGATTCCACTGACGCTTTTCTTGGAAATCATCTGCCTACTCCTGTTTCGGTGGAGAAATCCCGTATGCGCCATTCGGTGCGATGCGTGGAATTGCCCGGGAACAGGCCCGCACGCATACGTCTGTCCAATGCTGTCGGTGCACTCGATCCTTGCACAGGCACGCGGCCCCGGAGTGCCGTTTCGCGGGTCGCCGCATTGCCCGGTCACGAGCGGCGCAATTGTTGCCGGAATGTGCGCGAGTCGCCATGAGCGCGGCGTAGCGTCGATTCGGCGAAATGCGGGAGTTCTCCCGGCCGGGCGACGACCGGTTCGGGAGGGGCCGGACGTCGAGACGAAGCGGACCAGTCGCGCGAATCGGCCCTTCGCGGCCGGATGAGCAGAGGAAGTGAATCGCGGTGCGGTCGGTGAAGTTGTCCGTGGCATTGGCCCGGGAAGTCTCGCTGGCACGGAGCCGGGCAGCGACCGGATGGCTGCGCGGAACGCCCCAGGGCCGCACCGTGCGCCGGGTGATCGATGGCTTGGCGGAGGTCCAGATCGTCGATCGGTCGATGGTGCTCGCCGCGCAGATCTTCACCTCGGTGCTGCCGGTGATCATCGCCGCGTCCGTCTTCAGCGGGTGGCATGCGGCGGCGGAGACGATAAACGACCAGTTCGGGTTCGATTCCGGCTCGCTGGGCGCCGAAACCGGCGCGAGTTCGGACGATCCGACGCTGGCGGCCTTCGGCGTGGTCGGACTGCTCATGGTCGTGCTCGGCGGGACCTCGTTCGCGCGCGCGCTCGCTCGCGTCTACGCGGCGGTATGGAAGGTGCCGACCCTTGGCCCCCGCGATGCGTGGCGCTGGCTCGCCGCGCTGCTCGCCGTCGCGATCGCGGTGGCGCTGGTGGGGCAGACCAGGGAGCTCACGCGAATCCGGTACGCGGGTGGACCGCTCGCCCTGGCGGGTGAGCTGGTCGTCTGGGCTTGCGTCTGGACGGTCGCGCCTTTCCTGCTCACGAAGGGAGCGCTGACCGGGCGGCCGTTGTGGGTGTCCGGAGTGCTCACTGCCGCCGGTCTGACCGCGATGCACGCGGTGGGGCGGGTGGTGCTGCCGCGGACCACGGCGAACGCCGAAGCGCACTTCGGTCCGCTCGGCCTGGCCTTCACCACGGTCAGTTGGCTTTTCGTCCTGTCGATGGTGATCGTGGGCGCGGCGGCGGTCGTCAAGGCGCTCGCTCTGGACGAGACCGCCGTCGGTCGTTTTCTGCGCGGTCCGCAGCAGAACGGCGCGTGATGCGGCAGGCAGCTCGCTCTTCCCGAAAACCTCTGTGTATCAGGCCTTCTCGGTGAGTTACCAGTCGACCGCGCCGAGTTCGTGCAGCCTGCGGAAGACCAGCATCGAGCCGGGGGCGACGTGGTCCATGGCGGCGTACTCGCGCACGGTGAAGTAGCGCAGTTCGGCGATCTCGCTGGTGGGTCGCGGCTCCCCGTCGAGTTCCGCGGTGAAACAGGTCATGTGCAGCTGGGTGCCAGGGGAGTGCCCGTACGCCTCGGCCCGGAACACGCCGAGTTCGTCGTAGGCGACGACGCCGACGCCGAGTTCTTCGCGCACCTCGCGGTGCAATGCCGCCTCGGGCGTCTCGCCCGGGTCGATCTTGCCGCCGGCCATGTAGAAGACGTCCTTGCCCACCGAGCGCGCCTGTAGCAGGCGGCGATCCCGGACATGGGCCAGAGCGGCGGTGCGAATCACCGGCCCACTGTACTGAGCGGACCGAACGCGACGTCAACCGGATTTGCGGCGGTTCGGGCCGCTCAGTGCTCGAGCACGGCGCGGTGCAGGAGCTCGCCGATGCGCCGGTGGATCAGCGCGGTGTCGTCGCCGTCGGCGACGAACTCCAGGAACAGCGCCGCACCGGCCGCCAGCGCGATGACGGCCCTGGCATCCAGTTCGGATCGCGCACGCGATTCGGTGTCGCCCGCGGCGAACAGCGCGGCCGCGGGGGTGCTGAATCCGGCCCACAGCCGGTCGCGCAATTGCCGATCGCGATCGAGCGCGGTCAGCAGGCCGGGCACGGCCGCGCGAACATCGTCCCGCGCGAACAGTTCCCGGCTGCCGCGCAGCACCCACTCGATCCATCCCTTCCGATCGGTTCCCTCGAACGGGCCCAGATCCGGCGTCTCACCGAGGACGGCGTGCAGCACCAGTTCGGCCTTCGATTGCCAGCGGCGACCGATGGACGCCCGGCCGACCCCCGCGCGTGCCGCCACCGCCCGCACGCTCAACTCGTCCCAACCCACCTCGACCAGCATCTCCCGCACGGTCGCCAGCACGCGCTGCTCGACCGACTCGTCCCGGGGCCGGCCCGTGCTCCGGGTCGCCGACTGCGGGTCCTGCGCCGTTTCGCCCATGCCGCTTCCTGACCTCCATTACGATGCCACTGGCATCGAATTTGTACCGATGCTTCCGATGTGCGGCCATTGTCGCGTGTGCCGTGGGCGCGGCGGCGGTGGACCGGACGGCGGAACCCGTGGTGACGAAGGAATGAGATGGGCGGACCGAAAGGCATACCGGCTGAAGCCGGTACGGCGGCGCGAGCGGCGAGCGCGTGGACGCCGACCGGAAGTGACGAGGGGTAGCCGGTATGCGAATAGCAGTCACCGGCGGCACCGGCTATCTCGGCGCGCACACCGTTTCCGCACTATTGCGGGACGGGCATCAGGTCGTTCTGCTGGTCCATCCGAGCGAGTCCCTCGCCGCGGTGGTCGGCATGTTCGACACCACGCCGGACATGCTGTCGGTGCTGCCCGGTGACATCAGGGACCCGCAGACCGTGGAGAAGTTGCTCGTCGGATGCGACGCCGTTCTGCACGCGGCGGGCGTGGTCGGCACCGACAACCGGCGCGAGCAGTTGATGTGGGAGGTCAACGCGGACGCCACTGCGATGGTGCTCGCCCGAGCGACGGCGCTCGGGCTGGACCCGATCGTGCATGTGGCCAGCTACAGCGCGCTGTTTCCCAGCCCCGATCCGGTCATCACGCCGGACAGCCCCACCGCGCCGGGTCGCAGCGCCTACGGCCGTACCAAGTCGGCCGCCGATCGGATCGCGCGGGCATTGCAGGCCACCGGCGCCCCGGTGGTGATCACCTATCCGTCCAGCGTCGTCGGCCCCGGTCTCGGGGCGCAGGCCGGGATCACCTCCGACGGTTGGGGCGCCATCCTGCGAGCCCGCGTCGCTCCGCGAATCCGGGGCGGAATGCAGATGATCGATGTCCGGGACGTGGCCGCCGTCCACGCCGCCGTCATGCGCCCCGGTCTCGGACCGAGGCGCTATCTGTGCGGCGGTCACCTGCTGGCCTTCGACGAGATCGTCGATATTTTGGAAAGCGCTGCCGGGCAACGGATCCGCCGGATACCGGTGCCGAAGGCCGCCCTGCTGGGAATCGGACGGCTCACCGACGCCGCCGCCCGATTCCTCCCGATCAGCGCGGGCCTCAGCTACGAGGCGGCGTGGTTGCTGACCACCGCCACGCCGACCGACGACTCCCGCACGCTGGCCGATCTCGACCTGCGCTGGCGGCCCATCCGGGACGCCATCATCGAATCCGTGCGCCGCGAATCCGATTCCCACACCTGATGCGGCACGGGCCGGTCGGACCAGTTCCCGGAGCTCGAGTGCTCGCCGGAGGCGGCATCACGCGACCGCGGTTCCCTCGAGCTCGACCAACTGGCCCGGGATCGCCAGCCGTGTGACCCCGAGCATCGTGGTAGTCGGTGCCACCCCGGAAGCCCCCAATCTCGACGCCAGCACACTGTAGTGCTGGAAAAGCAGATCGACGTCGGTGGTGTAGACGTTGAGCCGGACGAGGTTCGCGAGAGACATGTCGGCCTCGCCCAGCACGGCCTCCAGGTTGTCCAGGCTCAGCGCCAACTGCCCCGCCATGTCACCGTCATGCTGCGGCCTGCCGTCGCCGCTCATCGCGGTCTGCCCGGAGCAGTACAGGGTCCGGGTGTGGCCGCAGACGAGCTCGCCCTGGTTGAATCCCATCTCCACCGACCACGTCACCGGGTTGACTGCCGTTCGTTCGACTACCACATCAGCTCCCATTCGATTTCGAAGTACGTACGTCCTGTCGGCCCGGTGGCCGCCGTCCGTGACGCCGTGGTGCTGAGCCTCCCAGCGAATCACGACATCCTGTGTCGTGTATTCGTTAGAGTTTTCGTATGCGCGCCGACCGGTTGGTCTCGCTGGTGCTACTGCTGCGCCAGCGCGGTCGGCTGACTGCGACCGAGCTGGCCGACGAGCTGGAGGTGTCCACCCGCACCGTGTTGCGCGACATCGAGGCGCTGTCCGCGGCCGGTGTCCCGGTCTACGCCGAACGCGGCCGACACGGCGGTTACGCGTTGTTACCCGGGTTTCGGACCGAGCTCACCGGGCTGAACCACGACGAGGCGCTTGCCCTGCTGATCGCCGGATCACGTCGCGGCGCGCAGGCATTCGGCCTCGGCTCGGCGCTTGCTTCGGCGATGCTCAAGGTGATCGACGCGCTACCCGAAAGCTACCGGGACACCGCGGCTGACGTGGCCGAGCGATTGCTCGTCGACCCGCAGACCGATCTGCTGTCGCGTCGGCTGATCGCTGAGGAAGTGCCCGACACCATATCGGCGGAGATCCGGCGCGCGGTGTTCGCCGGACACAAGCTGCGCATCCACTACGCGGCTGTGGACCAGACCCCGAAGTGGCGCACGGTGGATCCGATCGGCCTGGTCATCGTTCGCGACCAGGGTTACCTGCTGGCCACGAGATCTGGCGCGGACCGCACCTACCGGCTGTCGCGGGTGCTGGCTGCGAAGGAACTCTCCGAACCGGCACAGCGACCGGGCCGGGTCGATCTGGACCGGGCGTGGCAGGAACGCAGCACGCGGTTCCGGACCGGCGGCGACCGAATCGCCGTGCTGGTACGGGTGAACCCAGCCCGGCGAGAGGAACTCGTGAGCACCGCACTGGCCGTCCGCACCGAGGAAACCGACACCGACGGCTGGCTGCGGCTGGAGCTGACCTTCCAAGACTCGCGACACGCCGAATGGGCGCTGTGGCAGCTCACCACAGACGCGGAAGCACTGGCCCCGCAGTCGTTACGCACTTCCCTTCGCTACCGCGCCGCCGCGATCGCCACCTACTACGGGGAGTCATCCTGAGAGCCGTCGCCTGCTGACGTCACCTCGGTGAGTATCGCGATCCGCTCGCCGCAGGCACGGGCGACCGCCGTCGGCCCACTGTCGGCAGACCGACGTCCTTTCGGCGTGAGCCGAACCTGGCGGGGTACGGCTGACCACCGCCACGCCGACCCACGACTCCCGCACCCCGGCGGAACTCGGCCTGCTCTGGCGGCCCATCCGGAAAGCCATCATCGAATCAATGCGACGCGAACGGGTTCCCGCCCGTGACGGGGTCCGGTCAGATCATTTCCCGGGAAATGGCCGCGACCAAACCGCCATCGATGATCAGATCCTGCCCGTTGACGTAGGACGCCTCGGCGGACGCGAGGAAGGCCACGGCGTCGGCCACGTCCTCGGCGGTGCCGAGTCGGCGGCTCGCCACTTCGGCGAGCACGGCGGTGTGCGCGTCGGGGCTGACGTTGTCGTGGAACATCGGGGTCTCGATATAGCCGGGGCTCACCGAGTTCACCCGGATCCCTCGGGGGCCCAGCTCCGCCGCGAGGCTGCGGGCCAGGTTGTGCACGGCCGCCTTGGTGGCCGCGTACAGCGACGCGCCAGGCAGGCCGCGGTGCAGGGTCCACGACGCGTTGATGACGATCGCCGCGTGCACCGAAAGCAGCGGCAGCGCCTTCTGGACGGTGAAGAACACGCCCTTGAAGTTGATGTCCACGACGCGCGCGAACTCGTCTTCGCTGATCTCGGCGTTCGGCCGGAAGGACGCGACGCCCGCGTTGGCGAACACGACGTCCAATCGGCCGTGCCGGTCGCGGACGGCGGCGGTGAGCGCGTCGAGATCGGCCGAGCGCGCCGCGTCGGCCTGGACCGCGAGCACCCGGTCGCCGCCGCGCAGTGCGTCGACCGCCGCGTCCAGTCTGGCCTTGTCCCGGCCGGTGATGACCACCTGTGCGCCTTCGGCGAGCAGCCGTCGTGCGGTGGCCAGCCCCATGCCGCTCGAGCCGCCGGTGACGAGTGCGATCTTGCCGCCGAATCGGGAGATGTTGTGCGTCATGGGAATCAGCGTGCCGAAGGTCCTGGCGGGCGAACAGTGTCCAGTCCACCTAGGTGTGGCGCCACCAGGCTGCGGTCACCCCGGGGCGGTGAGCGCGACGCGCATCAGATCCTCCACCCGCTCCGCGCTCTCCGGCTGCGGGTTGTAGAGCACCAGGAACCAGCCGGGGTGGTCGGCCACCGCGAGGGTGGTCGTGTCGAACACCAGGTCGCCGGCGTCGGGATGGCGCACCGCCTTCACGGCCTGGACGGCGGCGTCCACGTCGTGGCGGGCCCACAACCGGGCGAATTCTGGGCTCGCGGCGCTGAGTTCGCCGACCACCCGGCCGAATTCCGGATCGTCGGGAGCGTAGGCGGCGTCGGCGCGGAAAGCGGCCACGACGGCGGGCGCGATCGCGGTCCAAGCCACGTGCATGCCGCGATACCGGGCGTTGCGGAAGAAGGAGACCAGGCAGTTGTGGTCGGCGGCGGTGAATCCGAAGACGGTGCGCGCGGTGTCGTTGACCGCGAGGAGATTCCAGTAGCGGTCCCGCAGCACGGCGGGCCGCGCTCCCCAAGCGTCGAGCAGCCGGCGCAACTGCGGGGTGACCTCGGCGTCACGCGCCGGGCCCGGCGGCGGCGGATTGAGACCGGCGAGCAGATACAGATGCCGTCGCTCCGGGCCGGACAGGCGCAGCGCCGCGCCGACGGCGTCCAGCACCTCCGCCGACACCGTGATGTCGCGTCCCTGCTCCAGCCACGTGTACCAGGAGACGCCGACCCGAGTGAGTGGTGCCACTCTGCACTCCCAAGGACTGAAGCAACCCGAGCGATCAGCGGCATTTCAGTGCTTTCGGGCGGTCCCGGATGTCGATCCGATGTGCTCGGTGCCGAAGGCCACCTCGCCGCGCGGCAAGGATGGTCGCCAGTGGTAGCAAGTCCGGTGATCTGCCGACCCTAGCGGGCCGGCCCGGCGAGCCGCTCGGATGCCAACGGAGCCAAGAGAATTCCGCGCTGAGGACAGTGGGTCGATCAGGCGTTCCAGACGATCGAACAGTTGTCGGTGGGGTCTGCCACCATGACCCATATGGCGACAACTGATCCCCTGGCCCCACTCCAGTGGCTGAACGCATCCGAGAGCCGAGCGGACCCGCTGGGCGAGATCTTCAGCGTCGGCTTCTTCCGAAACCTTGACCCGTCGGAGGTGGTGCGCCGCTTCAGCAAAGGCGACGACTCCGGCCAGGAGTCGGACTTCGAAGAGCTCAACGACAGGATGGTCGAGTTCCTCGGCAAGACTGCCGGTGTGCACGGAGGCGGTCACGTGGGCGTGTTTCGGGCCGGTGCATGGAGCGTGGCCATCGAACCGGCCGGGTGGTGGATGACTGAGCGCAAGACGCTGGCGGAACTATCGCAAGACTGCGAGGTCCTGGCGATCACCATCCACGGCTACGCCGAGCACAGCCTCGAGTACGCGATCGACGGGACGATCGTGACCGGCCACCGACTGGAGTACCCGCATATCCGTTGGGGTTGCGACCCCGACCGGTTCAACGACTACATGCGCGAGCTGGGCATGGAGCTGGACATGACCGGCGATGACTATGTTTACGACGCCGATGAAGACGAGAGCGACTCGGACGCCTGGGACATCAGCTACAGCGCCGTCGTGCCGAGAGCCTTCGCCCTGGCGGCGAAGGTCACTGGAGTGTCGTTCACGGCCGACACGCTGGACCAGCCCCTGCTCGTCGGACCTATCGCCTACCGATGGTCACCTCCCGACCACACCACCGCTTGAACCGGTGCGCTTGCTGGTGCGGCCGGTGAAGTCGTAGAACGCATCTCGATCCGCTCTACATCCACCTGCCGGGCGACGTAGTCGACCGCGGCGTCGGAGATCTCGGCCCGGGCACGCGGAAACCGGCCCGCTTGGTATAGAACCGCAGCATCAGCCCGAGCCCGAGTTTCGTCGCGCCCCGCTTGGTGGCGTCCAGCTCTGGTTCCTTGCCCAGTCACGTCCACCGGTCGATCAGTTCGTCCTGGCCCATCTCTCTCATCACGCGGCAAGCTATACCGCACCGACCCGCCCAAGGCCGCTATCACGACAGCTTCATCGACCAGGTGACACGGTTCTTACCGTCACCCCTACAGCGCCGCAGGTACCCGACGCAGACATGGGGTGAAGTGGCGGTGGCACGAACAGCCGGACACTCCGCTGGGTGAAGTCGTACCGCTTGCACCCGCTCGACTCGTGCACACTGCCTGGTGGTGCCGCGAAATCGTTCGATCCTCGATACCGGCGGGCTTCAAAACCATCCTGTATTCGCCATTTCAGGATGCTCAGACCAACCCGGAGGTGGTGATTCGGTCGAAGACTGATTTACGGACGGGGGAGGCGACGGTTTCGTCTCCTGCTTTGGGTGAGCCCTCGAGGAGTGTGTAACCGACATCTCACCCCGGCGAGCATCGCGACCTCCTCCCGCCGCAGGCCGGGCGTCCGCCGCTTGCCCACGGTCGGCAGACCGACGTCGCGCGGCGTGAGCCTGGCTCTGCGGGTGCGGAGGAAGTCGCGCAGCTGCGCGCGGCGGTGCGGCGCCGGGGAATCACTGGCCATGGGCACGGTAACAACCCGTGCGCCGAATCAGTTCCCCAGATACACCGGGAACGCTTCGAGGTCGTTCTGGGTGAGCACCGGCAGGTTGCGGATTTGTTCGACCGGCACGGCGAAGCGCAGGCCGGGGAAGCGGGCGAACAGGGCGGGCAGCGCGATGCCCGCTTCCATGCGGGCGAGCGCGGCGCCGGGGCAGATGTGCGGGCCGTAGCCGAAAGCCAAGTGCCGGTTGGCCGTCGGGCGGGAGACGTCGAAGTCGTCGGCGTCGTCGCCGTGCACGGCGAAGTCCCGGCCGATCGCACGGTAGGACATGACCACACCCTCGCCCTTCTCGATGACGGTGTCGCCGACGGCGATGTCCTCGGTGGCGAAACGCATCAGCAGATGGGTGACCGGGCTGTCCCAGCGCAGGGTCTCCTCCACCGCGGCGTCCCAGGTGCGGTCGCCGGCGTGGACGGCGCTCAACTGCTCCGGCCGCGCCAGCAGGGCGCGCACGGTGTTGAGGATGAGGCCGATCGTGGTTTCGTGCCCGGCGGCCACCAGCGCCTTCAGGTTGCCGACCACCTCCTCTTCGGTCAACGGCTCGGCGTCGTCGCCGCCGACGATGAAGGCGCTGGTCAGGTCGTCGGTCGGGTCGGCGGTCTTCTTGCGCACCAACTCGGTGAAATACAGGTCCAACTCGTCGATCACCCGCAGCCGCTCGTCCTGCGGCGTCAGCAGCGAGAAGAACGCTTTGTACCAGTCGAGCAGCATCGGATGGTCGGCGCGGTCCACGCCCATCAGCTCGCTGATGACCCGCATCGGCAGCGGGTAGGCGAACACCGTCTTGAGGTCGACCGCCGCGCCGTCGCGTCCGGCCTCGGCCAGGTCGTCGAGCAGTTCGGCGGTCATCCGCTCGACCGCGGGACGCAGCGCGTCGAGCCTGCGCTTGGTCAGCGCCTGGGTGGTCTTGATCCGCAGCCTGCGGTGCTCGGGACCGTCGACGGTGAACATGGAACGGCCCGCGTCGACCATGCCGATCAGCGGCCACTGCCTGGTCACCGCGCCGGACTGCCACAGCGACCAGGCGTTGATGTCCTTGACCAGCCTGGTGTCGACGAGCAGCTGCCTGGCCAGTGCGTGCTGGGTGACGGTCCAAGCGGGCACGCCGAGCAACTCGATCCGGGTGAGCGGACCCGCGGCGCGCAGCCTGCTGGTCTCTCCGCTCAGGTCGCCGACCATCGGATCGATGACAAGGGCTGCTGCGTGTGGGCATTCTCTGCTCACGGGGTACCTCCGACGGCGCGAACGGGTGTGAAGCGGACGGGCAGGGATGTCATGCCGCGCAGAAAGGCCGACGGTCGCCGGACCAGGTTTCGGGCGGGCACCGCGAGATCGAGATCGGGCAGCCGGTCGAGCAGCACCTCGATGCCGGTGCGCGCGACGACCTCGGCGATCTCCTGCGCGGGAAACGGGCAGCGGTATTCGCCGTAGCTGAACGCGAAGTGCGCGCTGTTGCCCGAGTGCGCCGGCTCGGCGCCGTCGGAAACATGCTGGCGCACATGGGGATCGGCGTTGGCCGCGGCCAGGCCGAGCAGCAGCATGTCACCGGCGCGGATGACCTTGTCGCCGAGCCGCGTGTCGCGGGCTGCCCACCGTCCGGCGAGGATCTGGGTCGGGGTGTCCTCCCACAGCACTTCGTTCATCGCCTGGCCCACACTGTGTCGCCCGCCGCCGAGCGCCGCGGCGAACCGGTCGTCGGTGAGCATCAGCCGCACCGAGTTCCCGATCCAGTCGGCCGTGGGCAGGTATCCGGCGGCGGTGATCGCCATCAGGTCCAGGACGTATTCCTCGTCGGAGAACGGACCGGGATGCGCCAGCATCCAGGACACCAAATCGGCGCCTCGCGCGACTTTCTTGGTCGCGAGCAACCGCCCCATGTGCTCGGCGAACTGCTGATGCGCGGCCTGGGCGTCGGCCCCGCCGTCGGCGAGCGTCTTCATCGTCCACGCCAGCCGCGGTCCGTCCGCGTCGGGGAAGCCGAGGATCCGCGCAAGGGCCAGCACCGGCAGCGGTTCGGCGAAATCGGCGACCAGCTCAGCTTCGCCCCTGCCGCAGAACGCGTCGATCAGGCGGTCGGCCAGGTCCTCGCAGGTGCGGCGCAATTCGAAGGTGTCGACCGTCTCCAACGCCGGTTCCACCATCGCCACGTGCCTGCGGTGCTCCGCGCCCGCGGTGAAATAGATCGACGGCATCGGCTGCCCGACCATCGGCAGCAAGGGCCAGTCCGGCGGGATGTTCGGCCACTGGTTCCACCGCCCGACATCGCGGGGGAACAACTCGGGATCGTTGGTCACCTGATGCAATTCGCGGTAGCCGATGACCAGCCACGCGGGGACGCCGCCGGGCAGTTCCACGGCGACCACCGGTCCGTGCTCCCGGCGCATCTCGTGATAGAGCTGATGCGGGTCGGTATGGAAACGCGGGCCGCTCAACGTGACCGGTGCGGTGCGGACGGGGCAGCTGTCGGTGGAACTCGGCGCGGGCGTGGTCATGACGCGGCCTCCGGAGTCGGGAACAAGGGGCGCCGGGCCGCCGGGGACGGCGCGCGGGAATAGAGGTGCTCGACGAGGGTGATGAGGACGCCCTTGCCGGACTCGCGGGAGCGGGCGTCGCAGTCGATCACCGGCACGTGCCGATCCAGGTCGAGCGCGTCGCGGACCTCGTCGGGGCGGTGGCCTTCGCCGAAGTCGTTGCAGGCGACGACGAACGGCGTCTTCTGGTGTTCCAGCCGGTCGACCGCGTACCAGGAATCCGCGATCCGGTGCGGGTCGACGAGCACGATCGCGCCGAGCGCGCCGGTGAACAGCCGATCCCAGAGGAACCGGAACCGCTGTTGTCCCGGTGCGCCGAACAGGTACAGCACGTGCTCGTCGTCGATGGTGATGCGCCCGAAGTCGAAGGCGACGGTCGTCGTCGATTTGCCCGGCGCGCCACTGGGATCGTCGATCTCCAGCCCCTCGTCGGTCATGATCGCCTCGGTATCGAGCGGCCGGATCTCGCTGACCGCGCGGACCATCGTCGTCTTGCCGACACCGAAACCGCCGACGATGACGACCTTCAGTCCCCGCGTGGTCGCACGGTGCAGGGGCGCGTCCGCGCGGGCGGGACGCGGATCAGAGCTTGCGGAGTCCAACGAGCACCTTCTCGAGCGTCGTGGTGTCGGGCAGGCAGTGCCATGGCGAGTCGGACGGACCGGCCTGCGGAGGACGCACGGTGATCTTGCCCGCGTGCAGCAGGTCCGACAGCAGGATGGTCGCGATGCCGACCGGAATCCGCAGCTCGGCCGCGATTTCGACGACGGCGGTCGGAGCTCGGCACAGGTCGAGGATCGCCACGTGCTCGGACTGCATGCCCGGCGTCGGCGCGCACTCGCTGACCACCAGGGTGACCAGATCGAAGGTGTCGGAGTCCGGTTTGCTGCGCCCGCCGGTCAGCGTGTAGAGCCGATCGGGGTCGTCGTCGCGGCCTGGTCTGCTCACGACACGCCCGCTCCCGGGAAGCGCGGCGTGGCCGCCAAGTGTTCGCCGAGCTGTTCCACCAGCTCCCGCATATTGTGGCCGACCAGCCCGGCGTCCGCGTCGTCTGCGGCGACGACCGCGATGTGCGCGCCGAGCCCGGCTTCGACGATGAACAGGATGCCGCCGTAGAACTCCGTCATCGACTGGCGCACCCCGGCCCGGCCGTCGCCGAATTCCACCGACGCGCCGTGCGAGAGGCTCTGAATGCCCGCCGAGATGGCGGCGAGCTGGTCGGCCCCGTCCACGGTGAGTTCGGGCGTGTGGCAGATCTTCAACCCGTCGCTGGACAGCAGCAGAGCGTGCCTGGTGCGCGGTGTGCGGGTGAGCAGCTGTTCCAATAGCCAGCTCAGCTGGGCGGTCTCGGAGGTCGTCATCGTTCGTTCTCCATGGAGACGGAAGGGGCAGGTGGAGTGGTGGTGGCGCTGCCGGTCGTGGGCCCGGACACCGCGCGCTGGAACGCGCCCAGCGAGTCCGGTCGTGCCGGAGGAGGATTCGGTGCGGCGGCCTCCGGTGCGCCGATGCCCTCGGGATGGACAGCGGCCAGCGTGCTGCCGCGACGCCGCTTGGGCAGCGCTCGGGGCGCGACGGCGGGAGCATCCAGCGCGAGCGACGGACGCACGGCCTCCCGATCGGCGGATTCGTGGTCGAGCGGCGCGGCCGCGCGAGACCGCTCCCGCGCGACGGGCAGCGTGCCCGTGGTGGTGGACGGCTGCGGCCGTTCCGCCCCGGTGGTGAGGTCTCGCGGGATCACCACGACCACGGCGGTGCCGCCGATGGCGGAAGGCCGATAGGAGACGGTGAGCCCGTGCTTGCGCGCCAGATTGCCCACCACGGCGAGGCCGAGCCTGGTCCCGGTCAGCGAGGACAGGTCGGCTCCGGCCCCGCGGGCATCCGGCGTGCCTGCCGAGACCGCCGCCTCGGCCCGGCGCAACGCCGACTCGCTCATGACCAATCCGCTGTCCTCGATGGTGATGATCACGCCCGCCGGAACCTCGGCGGCGTAGACGTGCACCTCGGTGGTGGGCGGGGAGAAGTTGCAGGCGTTGTCGAGCAGTTCCGCGAGCGCGTGCATGACGCCTTCCGCGGCGTGACCGGAGACCGCGATGTCGGCGATCGCGCGCAACCGGACTCGCTGATAGCCTGCCACACGTCCCATCGCGCCACGCAGAATCGATTCCATCGCAATGGGTTTGGCCCAGCGGCGGCCGGATCGCGCGCCGCTGAGCACGGCGATGCTGTCGGCGAGCCTGCCCGCCTGGGCGGTGCGGTGATCGAGCTGCAGCAGATCGGCGAGCACGGTGGGGTCGCCGTGGCGGTGCTCCATCTCGCGCAGCTCCGCGAGCATGCTGGTGGTCATCGCCTGCATGCGGCCCGCCGCGCCCGCGAAGGCCGCCATGGCCGCGGCGCGACGACTGTCACTGCTCTTCGCGCGCGCTTCGTATTCGGCGACCGCCGCGCTCGCGGCGGTGACCTCGGCCTCCGCGCCGCTGGCGACGAGCGCTCGGTCGTCCCTGGCCCGGCCTGCGTCCCGCCGGGCGTGCCGGGCCTGGCGACGGAAGTGGACGGCCGCCGTGGTGGCGGCGCACAGGGCGACGGCGGCGGCGGTGGCGCCTGCCGCGAGTGGGATCCGGAATTCGGCGGGCGCGTAGTACACCGCCGCCGTGACGACGGCAGCGGTCGCGACAACGCAGGCCCACAATGTCGTGTACGGCGGTTTCGGATGCCGGACGGCGTCTTCGCCGGGCTCACTCACCGCCGGATTCAACAACTCTGACAAGTTCCGTACTTCCGCACTCGCGCTTGCCGCCGGGAAACGGCACAGCTGCCCCCTTCTGCGTGCCTCGTCACCCCAAATATGCAGACCGACAAGCAGTTTCGAAATATCGCGGCCCGAGCATAGCGGGGTGGGCGGTGCGGCGCCACTCGGGCGTATTTCACGGGAAAGCGGCGCGGGCGGATATTCCGCTGCCGTGTCGATGCTCGGATTACGCTGACGACGCGCCGAAAAGCGCTACACGGCGACGCGCTCGGTGCGAAATGGGGAAATTAACGTTTGCCTAGAATTCACTATCGGTATGCCGGGGCGTCCTATGTGCGGCCGTATTACCGATGCGATATTGCAAGCTTGGATTATCGACGCGTCATGCGATCGCGTCCGCGAGTGGCGGTGGCGCCGGGGCGGTGTGGCCGGCCCGCCGGGCTTCCCGGGGGCCGTCGCCGAGCCGCTGTCGTTCGATCAGAGTTGTGCGGTTTGCTCGCACGGGGGCAGTCCGTCGGCCTGGCGGAGCACTTCGGCGACGGACTCCAGGTACAGCAGGGTGCGCAGCGATACGCCGTTCACGGCCTGTCCGAGGCGGCGCAGGGCCGAATTGTCCAGGTGTGCGATCACTTCGGCGTCGCAGGCCCGGTCGGGACCGGGATCGAACACGAAATAGTTGGGGTCGAGCCCGAACACGTGGGCCAGCCCGGCGCGGGTCTGCTCCGGGAGCGTGGCGACCTGGCCGCGTCGAACTTTCGTCAGGTGACCTGGTTCCAGGTCGTACCCGGCTGCGGTCACCCATGTCTCGACCGTATCGTCGGCGAGCGGGCGCCCGTGCGCACGCTCCCACATCTCGAACGCTAGGTTCAGCCGGGCAGTGATATCGATTTCCACAACCGCCTCCACCTTCTGACGACATAGCCTCTTGACGGGTCACACATTGACTCGACCGTAGCGTGGTAGTAGTCGATCGCCGTGATTTCACGGCAAATGTCCGGTTGCATAGGGGGCGGAACATACTCGATTCCCGATTTCCGGGGACGGCGAGCTCGAGGAGGCGGGTGTGCGGCTGAGTTCCGAGGAGGCGCGCAAACGATTCGCGACCAGTCCGGTCGCACGGTTGGCAACGGTTTCGCCGCAACTGCGCCCGCATTTGGTGCCCATAGTCTTCGCGGTGGCGGGGGAGGTCGTCTACACCAGCGTCGACGCGAAACCGAAGACGACCACGGCGCTGCGCCGCCTGGACAATATCGCGGCCAACCCCGCGGTCGCCGTGCTCGTCGACCGCTACGGCGACGACTGGACCCAGCTGTGGTGGGCTCGCGCCGACGGTGCGGCCCGCATCGCGGACGGCGCCGAGGCGCAGGCGGCGATCGGTCACTTGACCGCGCGTTACTCCCAGTACGAACAGCAGCCGCCACCGGGCCCGGTCATAGCCATCGATGTGGCGCGGTGGTCGGGGTGGTCCGCCCGCTGAGCGAGCCGCGCCGATTCGGGTACAGTCACGATTCGTGATCTCCCGTTGCGGGGGTCGTCGAGCCGAACCACCCGTCGAGCCGATCGTGAGGATCGTATGCCCTCGAATTTCGCGCTGAAGGCCATGAATACGGCGCATCGCGTCCTACTGAAGATCAGCTTCGGGAAACTGGGCAACGACTTCTCCGGCATGCCGTCGCTCGAGCTCACCACCACCGGCCGCAAATCGGGCCGGCCGCACGCGGTGATGCTCACGGCGCCGATCGTCGACGGTGACACCTACGTCGTGGTCGCTTCGCGGGGCGGCGACCCCGTCCACCCGGCGTGGTTCCTGAACCTGCGCGACAACCCGGACGTCGTCGTGTCGGTGCGCAACGGGCCGAAGGTGCCGATGACGGCTCGGGTGGCCACCAGCGAGGAGCGGGCGGCGTTGTGGCCCCGGGTCACCTCCGCGCAGTCGGTCTACGCCGGCTATCAGACGAAGACCACGCGCGAGATTCCGCTCGTCTTGTTGACGCCGAAGAGTTGAGAGCGGCGCGGCGGATCGGTGACCGTCAGGCGCGATAGTCGCGCAGCACCGGGCCGAGGCATCCGGCCGCCGCGAGAGCGCCTGCACCGAACATCGCCGGATAGCCGAGACCGAACGTGTCGTGCAGGAACGAAAGCAGGGCCGGGGTGCCGAATCCCAAGTAGCTCGCGGAGTAGAACACGGCCGTCAGCCCGGCCAGATCGTCCGGGCGGGCGATGCGTTCGATCTCCTGCAGCCCGGCCACCAGACCGATGCCGTAGCCGGCTCCCAGCACCACGGCTGCGGCCACCGTCGCCCACAGGGTCAACAGACCGGAAGCCGTCGCGGCGAGCGCCATCCCGATCGTGACCGCGATCAGTGCCGCCGCCGCCGCCCGCGCGGTGCCGGGCCGGTCGATCCGGCGCGCGACGGACTGGACCGCGAACCCGCAGCCGAGGGTGATGACACAGATCATGGCGGAGAACGCGATCGGCGCCGCGCCGACCCGAGGCGCCATCAGCGCGGGCAGCACCGCGTAGGCCGCCGCGGCGGAGGTGAACAGCCACAACGCGGCAGGCAGTGCCACCGTGCGGAAGCGCCGGTGCCCCGCCGCGGGAATGCGCAGGTCGTCGCGGAGGCTCCGCGGATTTCGCCGCCCGGAGACGGTTTCCGGGGTACGCCGGACCCACACGGCGGCGATCAGGCACAGGCCTACGTTGATCAGATACGCCAAGGTGTTCGGCCACGGCGCCCATTGCGCGAGTACACCGGCGCAGCAAGCGCCGATGGCGAAGCCCGCGGTGAGGCTCATCGCGGAGCGGCGCGCGCCCGTGCCCGCGGCAAGCTCCGGACTGTAGGGCGGTTGCGCCAGCTCTTTGAGCCAGCTGCCGCCGACCGCCATCGCCAGCCCGAGCGCGATGCCGCACAGCACCCGTCCCGCCGACAGGAGCGGCACCGAAGCGGACCCGAACGCGAGCAGCAGTGAACCTGCCGCGGCGATCAGCGGCGCCGGCCGCAGCAGGGCCCGGCGGCCGTGGCGATCCGACAGCGGGCCGCCGATCAGCAACGCGGGCACGATGCCGAGCACGTAATAGAACAGCAGCAGGTCGACGGTCGTGGCCGCCAGCCCGTCGCTCTTGTACATCACCAGCAGCGGTGTGAATTCGTTTCCGCCCCAAGCGATCGCGAACATCGCGGCGGCGACGCCCGGCCATCGGCTCGAGACGACCCGGTCGCGGGGCGCGGTGACGGTGAGTGTCGCCATCACCGGCCTCGTAGTTCCAGTTGGTGCACGCCGGACAGGTGCTCGACCAGCGCGTCGGCGAACCCGTCGACGTCCGAGGACGCGACGAGGTCGGCCAGCCGCGCGTGCTGCTCGATGATCCCGGTGATGTCGACCGGGCCGCGGTGCAGGGCGACGCTGTTCATCCGGCGCTGGCGTTCCCGCAGCGAGTCGTAGAAACCCGACAGCAGCGGATTGCCACCGGCCAGGACGTAGGTGCGATGGAAGTCGGTGTCGGCGACCGCGAATCCGTCGAGATCGCCCGCGGCGGCCAGCTCGCGCTGCCGCCGGATCGAGGAACGCAACGCCTCGACCAGCATGCCGGGGTCGTTCGCGGCGGCGCTGCGGACCGCGGCGGTCTCCACCACGTACCTGGCGTGCGCGACGTGCTCGGCCTCGTCGGGCGGGATCGGCACCACCAGCGCGCCGCGCTTCGGGTACAGCTTCATCCACCCCTCCGTCTCCAGCCGCAGGAACGCCTCGCGCACCGGCGTGCGGGAGGTGCCCAGGTCGGCGGCGATCTCACCCTCGCTGATCAGCTCCCCGCCCGCGAGCGCGCCGGACAGGATGCGCTCCTTCACGGCGCGATAGGCCTGCTCAGCGGATGAATACGTCTTAGACACAAGTTGTATCTTAGCCTCGCGTTCGCCAGGAGTTCGCGAGGGGTGGACCGACCGGCCGCGCCCTTCCGAGCAGCGATCGCGGAAGGTCCGTGGCGAGTATTGGCATGGCGTACCCGGGCAATGACCGCCCCACGCGCGGTCGGACGATCAGGACGCGGCGGCCCCCGCGACGGGTGGCTCCGCTCACTGACCGGGGTGGTGCGGCGGATGTCACGTTCGGACCGGCTCGCGCATTCGGGCGCGCCGACGCCGCTGCCGGGAACGGTGGGCCTTCCGGCTCTGGCGACGCCGTGCAGGCTAGCGGTGCGAAAGGGCGACCGGGCGGGGATGCGGGCGTGCCTGCTCGAGTTGCGCGGCGACCGGAAGAATCGTCGTCTCGCCGTTCGTGGGGCCCACCAGCTGCACCGACAGCGGAAGCCCGTCGTCGCCTACGCCCGCGGGCAGCGAGGCGGCGGGGTGACCGGTGACGTTCCACAGCTCGGTGTAGGCGACCATCGGAATCGAGGCGAGCTGGGCTCGTACCGTGTTCGCCCCGTCGAGCACGCCGAGCAGCGGCGGGCGGATCGCGATGGTGGGAGTCAGCAGCAGATCGCATTCGGTGAAGACGCGGTCCATCTTGCGCGTCAACGCCTCACCGCGCCGGATCGCCCATTCGACGACCGGCCTGCGCGCCCAGGCGCCGACTGCCATCGTCTGCTTGGTGCGGCGTTCGAGCAGTTCCGGATGATCGATCTCGGCCAGTTCCGCGCGCACGCCGCCGAAGAACTGCGGGAAGAACGCGTGCATGGATTCGGGATAGTGCGGGTCGATCTCGGCCACCGTGTGGCCCAGTTCGGTGAGCAATTTCGCGGTGTCGCGGACGGCGCGCACATACTGCGGATCGAGTTTCACCATCAGGGCGTGCGGTTTGGTGCTGTAGCCGATGCGCAACGGACGGGCCGGTTCGCGCGCCGCCGCCTCGAACGAGGTCGGCGGTTCCGGAGCCCGGAATCGGTCGGTGGGGGTGCTGCCGCGGATGACGTCGTAGACGACGGCGGAGTCCAGCACGCCGCGGGTCAGCGGCCCGGCGGCACCCAACGCCCACCACAGGTGCTCGTTCGGGGACATCGGCACACGCCCGCGTTGCGGCTTGAGACCGAATAATCCGCAGCATGCCGCCGGGATCCGGATCGACCCGCCGCCGTCGCCTGCGAGTGCGACGGGCACCAGCCCGGCCGCCACCGCGGCGGCCGACCCGCCGCTCGATCCGCCCGGAGAGCGGCTCGGGTCCCACGGATTGCGGGTCACGCCGAACGTGCTGGACTCGGTGAACGGCCACTGCCCGAATTCCGGCATCGCGGTCTTGCCGACGATGATCGCCCCGGCCGCGCGCAGCCTGCGCACGGCTTCGGCGTCCGCCACGGCCGGCGTGGCATTCGCCCTGGTGCCGAAGGTGGTCACCACGCCGGCGACATCGAACTCGTCCTTCACCGCGACCGGCACCCCGTGCAACGGGCCGACCGGCTCGCCCGCCGCGCGCTCGCGATCCCGATCGACGGCCGCCGCTTTGGCCTCATCCCGCAGGACATGGGTGAACGCGCCGAGATCCGCCGCGGCATCGATTTCGTCGAGCGTCGCCTCGACCAGTTGCTCCGCCGAAAGCGCGCCCTGGGCCAGCAACTCGCGCTGTTCGAGCACACCCGCCGACACGGCCTCGCGCAGGTCCATCCGCCACCGCTCCTTCCGAGCCGCGCGACGTCGCGGCTGTCGCCGATGCCGACGTTTCGACCGTAAGCAGTCGAGCGACCTTTCCGCAATGGTGTACCCGCCGACGGCCGCGCGGTCAGGAAGTCGCCGGGCCTTCCGTCGCGGCGGGCCGGGGCCGCTCGAGCCTGGAATGGGTGCGCGAGTAGGTGAAGTAGACGATCAGGCCGACGACCAGCCAGATCACGAAACGCGCCCAGGTCTCCCACGGCAACGACCAGATCAGATACACCGAGAACCCGATGCCGATCAGCGGCACGACCGGCATGAACGGCAGGCGGAACTCGCGCGGCTCGTCGGGGCGGGTGCGCCGCAGCACGATCACGGCTACGGACACCACAATGAAGGCCATCAGGATGCCGATATTGGTCAGTTCGGCCACCACGGTGATGTCCAGCAGACCGGCCATCAGCGCCGCTCCGATGCCGACGATCCAGGTCACTCTGGTGGGCACCTTCCGGACCGGATGGGTCTTGGCGAACCATTCCGGCAGCAGCCCGTCGCGGCTCATGGCGAACCACACGCGGGTGACGCCGAGCATGAAGGTGAGCACCACGGTGACGATGCCGATGATGGCGCCGATCGCGATGATGTTCGCGACGCCCGGCTGCCCGACCGATTCGAACGCGGTGGAGAACCCGCTGGTCGGGCTGATCTCGGTGTACTTCTGCATGCCGGTGAGCACCAGGGTTGCCAGAACGTAGAGGACCATGGCGATGGCAAGTGAATAGATGATCGCCTTCGGCAGATGCTTCTTGCCCTCGGTGGACTCCTCGGCGGCGGTGCTCATCGCGTCGTAGCCGAACACGGCGAAGAAGACGGTGGCCGCGCCCGTCCACACCGCGCCCGTGCCGAACGGGAAGTAGGGGGTGTAGTTCGAGCTGTCGATGTGGAACACGCCGAGCGCGATGATCAGCACGACGAGGGCCACCTTGATGCCGACGGCGACGGTCTCGAACCGGCCGACGCTGCGGATCCCGCGCGAGAGCAGCCAGGCCGTACCGAGGCAGAACAGCATGGCGAACACGTCGACGACGTGGCCGTCACCCGTTCCCGCCGCGCCCAGCATCCAATCCGGCACTGCGATGTCGACCTGTTCCAGCAGGAATTTGAAGTAGCCGGAGACGCCGATGGCCACCACCGCCGCGACCGCGACGTACTCCAGCAGCAGATCCCAGCCGATGAACCAGCCCGCGATCTCGCCGAGCGACACGTATCCGTAGGTGTAGGCGGACCCGGCCTTGGGCACCATCCCGGCGAACTCGGCGTAACACAGCGCGGCGGCGGCGCTGGCCACACCCGCGATGAGGAACGAGATCAACACCGAAGGCCCGGTGACCGAGTGCGCCACCGCGCCCGCCAACGTGAAGATGCCCGCGCCGATGATGCCGCCGACACCGATCGCGGTGAGCTGCCACAGGCCGAGCGACCGCGACAACTGCTCGTCGGCCGCGGCGGCCTCGTCCTCGACCTCGCCGAGCGGCTTTCGGCGCGTCATCTGGGCGCGTAGGTGAGCGAGGACCATGCTGTTCCTTAAAGCTGTGTTCGTTTTCTCCAGCGCCGAAGGCACATACTCGGTCGAAACCGTGTGTTCGGCCAGTATGGTCGCGTGGCGCCGCAAGTGGCGGCGAAAAGCGTGCCAGTGCTGGTGACTCGGTTCAGTGGGCTTCGTCCGTCCGCGCTCCCGCTCAGCGGTCGCGGAAGGAGCGCAAAAAGAACGCGATGTTGGCGGGGCGCTCGGCCAGCCTGCGCATGAAGTAGCCGTACCACTGGTCTCCGTAGGGCACGTAGACGCGCAGTGTGTGGCCCACTCCGGCCAGGCGCCGCTGTTCGGTGTCGCGGATGCCGTGCAGCATCTGGAACTCGAAATCGCCTGATTTCCGGCCGCTTTCCCGCACGTGGCGCAGCGCGGCATCGATCAGCGCCGGGTCGTGCGTGGCGATCATCGGATAGCCCTTGCCTTCCAGCAGAATCCGCAGGCACCGCAGGTAGGACTCGTCCACCGCGGAACGGCTCTGATAGGCGACCGACGCGGGTTCGCGATAGGCGCCCTTGCACAAGCGGACCCGCGATCCCGGGCCCGCGAAGGTGCGGCAGTCCTCCTCGGTGCGTTTGAGATAGGCCTGCAAGACCGTGCCGAGCCATGGGAAGTCCAAACGCAGCTCGCGCACGATCGCCAGCGTCGCGTCGGTGGTGGTGTGGTCTTCGGCGTCGACGGTCACCCAGACCCCGGCGGACTTCGCCGCCGTGCAGATCTCGTAGGCGTGCTCCCGGGCGATGGCGTATCCGTTCTGCGGGAGCGCCTGGCCCAGCGCGGAAAGCTTGAGCGACACTTCCAGCTGCGGCACCGGAGCATCGTTCACGGCCCGCAGTTCCGCCAGCGCCGACAGCAGCCGCAGGTAGTGCACGACGGTGCCGCGGGCGCTGTCGAGATCGGTGGTGTCCTCGCCGAGGTAGTCGATGGTGACCGAGCGGCCGGAGCCGAGCAGCGCCGAGGTCGCGGCGACCGCGTCGCCCTCGGTCTCGCCCGCGATGAAACGGTCGACCACCTTCTTGGTGGCCGGGATGCGGGTGATCGCGCGCTCCACGCGCGGGGAGCGGGAGGCCGCCAGCACGGCGGGCCGCAGCAGTCCGGAGAAGGCCATCACAACTCCTGGTGCGGGTAGCGGTGGTCGGTCGCGGGGACGAAGGTTTCCTTGATCGTGCGAGCGGAGGTCCAGCGCAGCAGGTTCTGTGCCGAGCCTGCCTTGTCGTTGGTGCCGGACGCGCGCGACCCGCCGAACGGCTGCTGGCCGACGACCGCGCCGGTGGGTTTGTCGTTGATGTAGAAGTTGCCCGCCGCGAAGCGCAACCGGTCGGCGGCCGTGGCGATCGCCGCGCGATCCCGGGCGATGACCGAGCCGGTCAGGCCGTAGGGCGAACCACGGTCGATCAGGTCGAGCACGGAGTCGAACGAGCCGCGGACCGAATCGTCGTACACATGCACGGCCAGGATCGGGCCGAAGTACTCGGTGCGGAACGCCTCGTCGGCCGGGTCGTCGCCGAGCAGGACGGTCGGCTCGACGAAATAGCCGATGCTGTCGTCGGCGTGGCCGCCCGCGGCGATGGTCAGGCTCGGGGTCGCCTTGGCGCGCGCGAGGGCTTCGGTGTTCTTGTCGAAGGCCCGCCGATCGATGAGGGCACCGCCGAAGTGACCGAAATCGGTGACGTCGCCGTAGCTGAGCCCGGCCACCCGGTCGATGAACTCGCGGCCCATCCGGTCCCACACCGATCGTGGCAGGAAAGCGCGCGAGGCGGCCGAGCATTTCTGGCCCTGGTAGTCGAACGCGCCGCGGATCAGGGCCGTACTCAGTACGTCCGGATCGGCGGAGCTGTGCGCGACGACGAAGTCTTTGCCGCCGGTCTCGCCGACCAGGCGCGGGTAGGAGTCGTAGCGGTCGAGATGCGCCGCGACGGTGCGCCAGAGGTGGCGGAAGGTCGCGGTGGATCCGGTGAAGTGGATGCCGGCGAGCCGGTGGTCGGCCAGTGCCACCTCCGACACCTCGGGGCCCGCGCCGTGCACCATGTTGATCACGCCTGGCGGCAGCCCCGCCGCCTCGAGCAGCTTCATCGTCCAGTACGCCGCCACCGATTGGGTGAGAGCCGGTTTCCACACCACGGTGTTGCCCATCAGCGCGGGTGCGGTGGGCAGGTTGCCCGCGATGGCGGAGAAGTTGAACGGCGTGATCGCGTAGACGAATCCCTCGAGCGGCCGGTAGTCCATCCGATTCCACACTCCGGGCGCCGAGATCGGCTGATCCGCCAGGATCCGTTGAGCGAAGTGCACATTGAACCGCCAGAAGTCCACCAGCTCGCAGGGGGTGTCGATCTCGGCCTGGTAGGCCGTCTTCGACTGGCCCAGCATCGTTGCGGCGGCGATGGTTTCGCGCCACGGCCCGGCCAGCAGGTCCGCGGCGCGCAGGAAGATCGCGGCGCGCTCGGCGAACGGCAGCGCACGCCACCCCGGTGCCGCGGCTGCGGCCGCCGCGATGGCGTCGCGAACCTCGCCGGGCCCGGCCGTGGTGAGCGTGCCGAGCACGGCGGCGTGCCGGTGCGGCTGCGTCACCGTGACGCGTTCGCCCGAGCCGTGCCGATGCACACCGCCGATGACGTGGGTGACCTCCGTCGGGGTCGCGGCCAGATCGGCCAGCTTCGTCCGCAGGCGCTCGCGTTCCGCCGTGCCCGGCGCGAAGCTGCCCACCGGCTCGTTGACCGGCGGGGGCGGGGACACGACGGCGTCCATGGAACCTCCAGTTGTCAGATGAATTTTTTGTACTGGGAAGTCAACACCGGAAAACTGTCCGGACAATGAGCCTATTGGACAAAGATGAGGCAAATGCGTTGTCGAGTTGGCCGAAGGACGGGAACGTGGGCGGGGATGGTGAGGAAGTCGCCGCGGACATCGACCTGTTCGCGCTGGCGCAGATGATCGCGGACCACGCGGGCGGGATGGTGTCGATCGAGGACCCGCAGTCGCATGTGCTCGCGTACTCGGCGTCCGACGAGACCGCCGACGAGTTGCGTGTGCGATCGATCCTCGGCCGGGAAGGACCGCCGGAGTACCTGAGCCTACTGCGGCAGTGGGGCGTGCTCGATCGACTGCGCGACACAGACGAGATCGTCGACGTGCCCGCCCACGACGAGTTGAACATCAAGCGCAGGCTGGCGATCGGGATACGCCGACCCACCGACGCGCGAGCACGCGCTCCGCGCGTGCTCGGCGCGATCTGGCTGCAGCAGGGGGATCGGCCGTTCCACCCGGACGCGGCGGAGATCCTGCGCGGCGCGGCGGCCGTCGCGGGACGCCTGATCTCCCGGAGCCTGGACGCGCCCACCACCGAGGCGCTGCTGATCCGCCGGCTGTTCGGCGCGGGTGCGGCGGTCGACGCCGCGGCGGTGGCGAACGCGCTGCATCTGCCGTCGACCGGTCCGGCCGCGGTGATCGGCTTCGCGCTCGCGGCGGGCGAGCACGCGTCCGGCGCCGACCGGGCCGCGCTGGGTGGCGTACTCCGGTTGCGTGCCAGTTCCTTTCGCGGTGACTCGGTGACCACCGCGATCGGTGACCGCGTCTACGTGCTGCTGCCGGGCTACCGATCCGAGCGGGCGGTGACGGCCTGGACGCGTCAGTTGATCGAGCACTTCGACGCGAAAGGGTCGCTGTCGCTGCGGGCCGCGATCGCCTGTCCGGTGCCCGATCTCGGCCGGGTGGCCGACGCGCGCGCCGAGGTCGATCGGGTCCTCGACCGCACCGCCACGTCGCCCGCGAGGGTGACCACCCTCGCCGAGGCGCGCACCGCGGTGCTGCTCGGCGAGGTGCTCGATCTGGTGGCAGCGCGGGCGGAACTGCGCGATCCGCGGCTCGGCGCACTGTTCGACTACGACCGCAAGCATTCCGCGAACCTGCGCGACAGCGTCGAGACCTATCTGCGCGAACACGGCGACGTGCGCGACGCCGCCGCGGCATTGTGCGTGCATCCGAACACGCTGCGCTACCGGCTGCGCCGGGTCGAGGACATCCTCGGCATGAATCTCGACGACCCCGCCGACCGCCTGCTGCTGGAGATCCAGCTCGCCCTGCACCGCCGCCCGCGTAAGCCAGAGGCATCCGGTTGACGACGGCTGCCGGTGGCGACCACCGCGACGGGTTCCCGTCGTCGCGATGATCGCCACAACCGTGGCGGCAACCGGTATCGGTTCGCGGCGTTGCGAGGCCCCACCGCGCTGGGACCAGCGCTGATGGCTTCCGGCCGCTGACCGGCCCGCTGTGCGATACGTCCGCCGAACGGGTTCGCCGGGCTCTACAGTTGAGCGCGGGAAGCCGGGGCATGGCCCCCGGAAGTCCGGGTCCCCGTCATGGAGGACGAGATGACGACGCGACGTCAGACGCTCGAGGTGGGGTCGCGATTCGGGCCGTATCGCCTGGATCGCCTGATCGGTCGTGGCGGCATGGGGGAAGTGTTCGAGGCCTATGACACCGTCAAGGATCGCGTCATCGCGCTGAAGGTGTTGCCGGAGCGGTTACACGACGACCCGGTGTTCCGGGAGCGATTCCGGCGCGAATCGCACGTCGCGGCGCGGCTGCAGGAACCGCACATCATCCCGATCCACGACTACGGCGAGATCGACGGCCGGCTCTACATCGACATGCGCTTGGTCGGCGGCGACAGCTTGCGCGCGCTGCTGAAGGCGCAGGGGTCGCTGGAGCCGGAGCGGGCGGTCGCGATCATCCGGCAGATCGCCGCAGCGCTGGACGCCGCGCACGCCGACGGCCTGGTGCACCGCGACATCAAACCGGACAACATCCTGCTCACCCCCGACGGCTTCGCCTATCTCGTGGACTTCGGGATCGCGCAGTCGGCGACCGGGGAAAGTCTCACCGGCACCGGCTCGGCGATCGGGTCGTTCCACTACATGGCGCCCGAGCGGTTCCACTCTCGCACGGTCACCCCCGCCGCCGACATCTATGCCCTGACCTGCGTGCTGTACGAGTGCCTGACCGGTTCGCGGCCGTACCCCCGCGACACCGAAGCGCAGATCATCTCCGCGCACCTGTTCGAGCCGCCGCCGCAGCCGCACTCGCACCGTCCCGGCCTGCCCCTCCGGCTGGACGACGTCGTCGCGCGCGGCATGGCCAAAGATCCGCAGGCGCGGTACGGCACCGCGGGTGATCTGGGGGCGGCGGCGCAGGCGGCGGTCGTAGCGGGCCCGGCTACGGGCCCGGCGGAGTCGCTCGAGACCGCGGACGCGCCTGCCGGTGCGGGTAGTCCGGAGGACCGGTCGGAGGCGGCGGACCGCGGTCACCGCCCGAGGCGGCCACACCGCCGTCGGTTGTTGCGTGCGCTCGCCCTGCTGGGCGTCGTGCTGCTCGCCGCCACGCTCGGCTTCCTGGGCTGGGAGCTGTTCCGGCCGACCCCCGGCACCGCCGTGCCCGACGCGAGCGCGCCGAACGGCGCGGACGTCGAACTGCTCTCGCTGGTCGGCCCCTCCGGCTACAAACGCGCGAATTGTGTGCACGAGACCCCCGACGCTCCCACGGTCGCCGTCGTGTTCTGCGCCGCGAATCCGGCGGCGAGCGACCCCGTGGCGCGATTCCTGCGGTTTCGCACCGTCGACCAACTGCGCGGCTACACCTCGTCGTTGCTGACCGCGCTGCACGGACACAACTGCCCGGGAGACCCGCAGGGACCGGACGGTCCGATGCTGCGCGACGGCGTGGAAGTCGGCCGCAAGTCGTGTTTCGAGAGCAAGATGGACGATCCCGCCGCGCCGCGCCCCGCGCTGCTGCTCACGGACGAGCGGGCTTCGGCGGCCGCGGTGTACATCTGGAACCCCGACGAGCAGCCGTACCGCGACTATGCCGCCGTGCGTAACCGCCTCGGGTTCCGCACCTCCGACGTCGCCCGCGATCCCGACTATTTCACGCGGGCCGATCATGCGGTGCTGAACCATCTGGCCGGAGATTTCGGGCCGGCCAACTGCCGCCACGCCGACCCGCCGCCCGGTCCGGTGGCCGCGGCGCTGGCCTGCGGGACGAAGGCCGGATTTCCGGCCGCGGAGTTCTTCGGCCTCTCGAACCCGGAGTCCGCGACGTCACTGTACGAGGCCGACCGCGCGCAGTTCTCCGGCCATGTCTGCGGTCGCGGCGACCAGGGTGACGATGTCTGGCGACAGGACGGCAAAGTCCTCGGCCGCTATTTCTGCTATCCGAACACCGACGCGGCGCTCGGCCCGAGCTGTCTGCTGGTGATCCATCAGCAGTACGCGGTCATCGGGAATTTCTGCACGCTGCGCGCCGATCACCCGGAACCGGGGCCGAAAAGCGAAGCCGACCTGACGGCGTGGTTCCACCAGTATTTCGGCTAGTGCCCCGGCCCGCGCCGCGGTGGCAGCGCGGTTGCGCCACACCGAGTTTCCGTCTTTCGAGTTGCCCTCCGGCGGGGTTTCGGGGAAGCTGGATGGTCACGGGCGCGAGTAGCACACCCTCTCGTCCCTTCGGCGGCAGTTCACCGATCGGCCACGGTTTCGGTGTCGTTCGTCCGATCCCGGTTCATCCTCGGTTACTTGGTGGCGCTACCGTTTCCGGTACGCGGAAAAAGGAGCCGGCGGCATGGAGTTCCGACATCTGGTTTCGTTCATCACGATTGCCGAAGAGCTGCATTTCGGCCGCGCAGCGCAGCGCTTGCATCTCACGCAGCCCAGTCTCAGTGCCCAGCTGCAGAAGCTGGAGAAATCGCTCGGCGTGCAACTGGTCGCACGCAACTCGCACGAGGTCAAGCTGACCCCGGCGGGCCGGGAGTTCGAGAGTCAGGCCCGGCTCATCGTGGCGCAGATGGACCGCGCGGCCCAGGCCGCGAAGGCGACCGCCGAAGGGCGGGCGGGCGCCCTCAACATCGGATACAACCTTCCGGCCAGCAGACACGTGCTGCCGGAGGCGCTCACCAGGATGACGGAGCGACATCCCGACATCGTGGTGTCGCTGTGGGAGAAGCGCACCGGCCCGCAGCTGGCGGCGCTCTCCGACGGGTCGCTGGACCTCGCCCTCGTCTACGGCCATCCCAGTACGACCGACTTCCGGTACCGGCGGCTGCTGCACCGGGTGCCACTGGTCGCCGTGGTCGGGCGCAGGCATCGGTGGGCCGACCGGCCCGGCGTTCCCTTCGCCGAACTCGAGGGCCAGGAATGTGTGCTCTTCGCCAGGGAACAGTGTCCGGCCATGTACGACTCGATCTTCCGGGCGGCGGCGGATTCCAGGATCTCCCTCGCGGTGGCGCAGACCGCCGACGACCCGGGTGCGACGGCGCACATGGTCTCGGTGCGCCCGCTGGTGGGGTTCGCCTCGCTGCCGCGGGCGATTTCGATGGGCATGGGCGGCCCTGGAACGGCTTCGGTCGCGGTGAAACTGTTCGATCCGGTGCCGACGCTCGATTTGTACGCGGTGTGGCGTGCGGACGAGCCGAATCCGGCGGTCGGCTTTTTCCTGGATTGCATCGATTCTCCGGAACCGGCGCAAATCGATATTGCCCGTGCGGTATCGGCCTGACCACGTCGATAGGTGATGACATTCGCGCGGTAGGAACCGCGATGTCGGCGGCGCGGTAATTCCGTGCCGCCGACCAGAATTCGACATTGTGAACACAGTGTCTGTCATCGCAGTGTCGGTCGGTGAGAATGGTTTCGATCTGCCGGACTCGGCGAGTTTGTACTCGGTGATTTCCGGCGCGGCTGCCGATCACCCGGACCGGCTTTCGCTGTGCGACGCCGACGGAACGCGGCTCACCAGCGCCGAGGTGGACCACAGGGCCCGTGCCCTGGCCTCGGCTCTGGCCGAGCGCGGCGTCGCGGCGGGTGATCGGGTCGCGGTGCTCGGCCGCACGAATCTGGCCTGGGTGCTGCTGGATTGCGCGCTGCTGGCCCTTGGCGCGGTGGTGGTGCCGGTCTACCCCACCTCGTCGCCGAGCCAGATCGAGCACATCCTGAGCGACAGCGGGAGCGCGTATTTCGCCGCCGAGAGCGCCGAGGACGCCGAGCGGCTGCGCGCGGCCGGGGCGGGCGAGGTCTGGGTCTTCGAGCAGATCGCGGACTGGGCCACCGGCGCGATCGCTCCGGGGCTGGCCGCGCGCATCGCCGCGGTCCGGCCCGACGACCTGGCGATGATCGTGTACACCAGCGGCACCACCGGCGTGTCGAAGGGCTGCCTGATCACCCATCGCAACATGTTCGTGTCCTCGTCGAACACCGTGCGCCGCACCGGTGCCATGTTCGACGGGACCACCGTGCTGGCCCTGCCGCTGTCGCACGTCTTCGGCCAGACCATCCTGTTCGCCTGCCTGTTCGGCGGCAGCCGCACGCATCTGCTGCCCGGCATTCCGGACCTGGTGCCCACGTTGCCCGCCGTGCGGCCGACGTTCCTCGCGATGATTCCCTACGGCTTGGAGAAGATTCGGAAGTATTGCCGCAGCCTGCTCACCGAAACCGAGGAGCGGGAGGCGGTGGAGCGCGGTCTCGACCTGATGCGGGCGCGAGCCACGCCGGAGCCGTCGACGCACCCGGTGGCGGCAGCGCTCGGCGGTGGGCTGCGCTACGTCGTCTCCGGCGGCGCCTCGCTGGACGATTCGACGGTCGGGTTCTACGCGGCCTTCGGCGTGGAGTTGCTCAACTGCTACGGCCTCACCGAAGCCGCCACCGCCGTGACGGTGAGCGCCCCCGGGGCCAACCGGCTCGGCACGGTCGGCAGGCCGATTCCGGGGACCTCGGTGGCCATCGCCGCGGACGACGGCGAGGTGCTGGTCGGCGGACCGCACGTGTCGCCGGGGTACTGGGGCGCGGCGGCGAGCCAGTCGCCGGTGGACCCGGAGGGCTGGCTGCACACCGGCGACCTCGGAGCACTCGACGACGACGGATTCCTGCGGATCACCGGGCGTAAGAAGGAGATCCTGGTGACCTCCGGCGGCAAGAACGTGGCGCCCACGCCGCTGGAAGACCGGATCCGGCTGCATCCGCTGGTGTCCAACTGCATGGTGCTCGGCGACGGCCGCGATTTCGTGACCGCCCTGGTGACTCTGGATCAGGCGCAGGTGCGGCGCTGGCGCGCCACCGAGCCGGACGGCGATCTCACCGCCTCCGTGCAATCGGCGGTCGACGACGCGAATTCGCTCGTCTCGCGCGCGGAATCGATTCGGGCATTTCGGATCGTGGAGGGAGATTTCACCGTCGAGGACGGATTGTCGACTTCGTCACGAAAACTGCGCCGCGCCGCGATCGCCGAAGCCTACGCGGCGGATATCGAACTGCTGTATTCCGCGCCACGGCCCGCACGATAGCCGCGGCCGATCGGCCGATGAATCAGGGCCCGGCGCGGTGGTCGAGCGCCAGGCACGGCCACAGACTCGAATCGGAATTCGACTACCGGAAAGTGATGCGAAACATGTACGACGTCATCGTTGTCGGAACCCGGGTCGCGGGCGCCCCGCTGGCCATGTTGCTGGCCAGGAAGGGCTACCGGGTGCTCGCCGTCGACCGCGCGAGTTTCCCCAGCGACACCCCCTCGACCCACTACATCCACCAGGCCGGGCTCGGCTTCCTGAAGTCGTGGGGCCTGCTGGACGAGGTCGTCGCCACCGGCGTTCCGGCGATCCGCCACCTGAACTTCTCCTACACCGACATCGTCATCAAAGGCTTCGCCGATACCGCCGCCGACGGCATCGACGCCGTCTACTGCCCGCGCCGCACGGTGCTGGACAAGATCCTGGTCGAGGCCGCGGCCAACTCCGGCGTCGAGGTGATCCAGGGCTTCACCGTCTCCGGACTGGTCTTCGACGGTGACCGCGTGGCCGGCATCCGCGGGGCGATCGGCGACGGCGCCGAGCAAGAGTTCCGCGCCACACTGGTGGTCGGCGCCGACGGCTCGAACTCGCTGGTGGCCAGGGCCGTCGGCGCACAGGAGTACGAGGGCTCGCCCGCGGCGTGCTTCGTCTACTACTCCTACTACGAGGGCGTCGACTGGGGGATGCAGCACCGCACCGGATTCGGCGAGCAGCAGTTCGCGTCCTGGCCGACCAACGACGATCTGGCCTTGGTCGCGGTCATGCGCAAGCGGGACCGGTTCCGCGAGTTCCGCGCCGACCCCGACGCCGGCGTGCAGGAGATCGTCGACCAGGTCGACCCGGAGATCGGCGCTCGCCTGCGCGACACCGGCAAGCGGGTGGAGCAGTTCCGCCCGATGCTGTACCCGGACAACTACCGCCGCGCGTCGCACGGCCCCGGCTGGGCGTTGGTCGGCGACGCCGCCTACCACAAGGATCCGTTCACCGGCTGGGGCATCACCGACGCGTTCAAGTACGCGCAGTTGCTCGCCGACCACGTGGACGAAGGCCTGTCCGGTGCGCGTCCGATGGACGAGGCGCTGGCGGAGTATCAGCGCGAGCGCGACGCGCAGAGCGCCAGCACCTACGAACTGACGCTGAGCATCTCGGAGCTGTCGCTGACCCCGTACTACGACTCGGTGTTCCGCGCGACGTCGCTGGACGCGGACTACACCAAGCACTTCTTCGGGCTGATCGCGGGAATCTACTCGCCGGACAAGTACTTCGGCGAGCAGGAGTTGGCCGCACTGTACGAGAAGGTGGACTTCCCGGCGGCGGCCAGGCACGTCAGCAAGGACGGAGTGACCGCATGAGCGCGCCCGTGCTGACCGCGCTGGGTGACAGCTTCGTCGAAGGGCGCGGCGACACCGCGCCCGGGGGCGGCTACCGTGGCTGGGTTCCGCGTCTCGGCGGCCAGCTCGGGCTGCGGCCCGCGGCGGTGCGCAATCTCGGCGAGCACGGCGCGACGACCACCGTCGTGCTGGAACGTCAACTGCGCGTGGCGCTTTCGGGCCGTTCCGGCCTGTTCGGTGTCGTGGTCGGCGTGAACGACCTGGTGAGCGATTTCGCCGAAGACCGCTTCGCCCGCAACCTCGCCGAGCTGTTCGGCGGCCTGCGGGCAGGCGGCGCGACCGTGTTCACGGCCAGCTACCCGGACATCCCGGCCCGGCTGCCCGTGCCCGACGGCTTCCGCGCGCTGCTGCGCGAGCGGTTCGCCTTCGCCAACGCGGTGCTCGCGGACGTCACCGCCGACACCGGCACGCTGCTGCTGGACATCGCCACCCAACCCGAATGGGAGCGGCCGGAGATGTGGACCGCCGACGGTCTGCACCCCAGTTCGCTGGGCCACCACCGGTTCGCCGCGAGCGTCGCCGAACTCGTCGCGTCGCGCACCGCGACGACCGTGGCCGCCTGACCATCCACCCGGTTCGAGAGGAATTTCCGTGACAGACGACAGACGCCTGGCGCGCAACCCGATCGCCATCGTCGGGATGTCCGGGCTGCTGCCCAACGCCCACAATCATCGAGAGTACTGGCAGAACATCGTCGACGGCGTCGACTGCACCACCGAGGTCCCCGGGTCGCGCTGGAGCCTCGACGACTACTTCGATCCCGACCCCGCGACGCCGGACAAGACCTACTCGCGCCGGGGCGCGTTCCTGCCCGACATCGAATTCGACCCGTTGGAATTCGGGCTGCCGCCCAACCAGCTCGAAGTGACCAGCACCATGCAGACGCTCAGCCTCGGCGTCGCGCGTGACCTGCTGCGCGACGCGGGCGCGGTGGACTCCGCCTGGTACGACGCCGGCCGCACCGGCGTGGTCCTCGGCACCACCGGCCCGGTGCCGCTGATGCACCCGCTGGCCGCGCGGCTGTCCACGCCGGTGCTGAAGGAGGCGGCGCGCTCGGTCGGTCTGTCCGACGCGGACGCCGACGCCATCGCCGATCGGTTCGTCGCGGCTTTCGCGCCGTGGGAGGCGAATTCGTTCCCCGGCCTGCTGGCCAACATCACCGCGGGCCGGGTGGCCAACCGGCTCGGTCTCGGCGGCATCAACTGCACCGTGGACGCGGCGTGCGCGGCCTCGCTGGCCGCCTTGCGCACCGCCATCGCCGAACTGCAGGACGGCCGCGCGGACATGATGATCACCGGTGGCGTGGACACCGAGAACACCATCTTCATCTACCTGTGCTTCAGCAAGGTCGGGGCGCTGTCGTCCAGCGGGCAGATCAGTCCCTTCTCCGCCGACGCCAACGGCACGCTGCTCGGCGAGGGCATCACCATGCTCGCGCTGCGCAGACTGGAGGACGCGCGCCGCGACGGCAACCGGATCTACGCCATCATCCGCGGACTCGGCTCCTCCAGCGACGGCCGCGCCAAGAGCATCTACGCCCCGCGCGCGGGCGGCCAGCGCGTCGCGCTGGACCGGGCCTACGCCGACGCCGAGATCTCGCCCGCCGATGTCGCGCTCATCGAAGCGCACGCCACCGGCACGCCCGTCGGCGACAAGACCGAGCTCACCGCGCTGAAGGAGCTGCTGACCGACGCGACGCCGGAGCGGGCCTTCGCCGCCCTCGGCAGCGTGAAGTCGCAGATCGGGCACACCAAGGGCGCCGCGGGCACCGCCAGCGTGATGAAACTGGCGCTGGCGCTGCACCAGAAGGTGCTGCCCGGCACCATCAACGTCTCGGCGCCCAACGCCGAGATCGCCGCCGTCGACGCGCCGTACTACGTGAACACCCGCACGCGTCCGTGGATCCGTGACCCGCAGCGCCCGGTGCGCCGCGCGGCTGCTTCGGCATTCGGCTTCGGCGGCACCAACTTCCACGTCGTGCTCGAGGAGGCGGACGCCGACCGCGCCGCGCACCCGGTGCTGCACCGCACCGCCCGCGCGCACCTGTGGCACGCGCCCGACGTGTCCGGACTGATCGATGCGGTGCGCAGCGTCGCGCCGTCCGACGGGGGCGAGATCCCGGAGGATCACGCGCGCATCGGGTTCGTCTCGGTGGACGAGGAGAACGCCGCGCATCTGCGCTCGCTCGCGGTGGACGAACTGGTCCGCAACCCCGACGCCGCCGACTGGGAGCACCCCGAGGGCGTGTACTTCCGCGCCGCCGCACTGCCGGATCGCAAGGCGGGCGCGCTGTTCGCCGGGCAGGGCAGCCAGTACGTCGACATGGGGCTGGACGCGGCGGTGAACAATCCCGCGGTCGGCGCGGCGTTCGACGCGGCCAACGAGGCGTTCGCGGGCGCGCCGGTGCGGTTGTCGTCGGTGGTCTTCCCGCCGCCCGCGTTCGATGACGACGTGGCGGCGGAGCAGGAAAGCGTCTTGCGCCGAACGGAATTCGCGCAGCCCGCGATCGGCGCGCTGTCCGCAGGGCAGTTCACGGCGCTGTCGGACTACGGCTTCCACGCCGACGGGTACCTCGGGCACAGCTTCGGTGAGCTGACCGCGCTGTGGGCCTCGGGTGCGCTCAGCACGGCCGATTTCTTCGCGCTGGCTCGCGCTCGCGGCGTGGCCATGACGCCCGAGCCGGGTGTCGAGGCGGGCACCATGGTGGCGCTCGGTGCGTCCCGGCAGACCGCCGAGGAACTGCTCGACGGTGTCGAGGACGTCTGGATCTGCAATCACAACGCGCCCGACCAGGTCGTGGTCGGCGGCGGTGCGGAGGGGATCGCGGCCGTCGTCGCGCGCTGCGGCGCGCGTGGCGTGGCGACCCGTGCGCTGCCGGTGTCCGGTGCGTTCCACACGCCCTATGTCGCTCACGCCACTACGGCGTTCGCCGCCGCGATCACCGAGGTGCACATCGGCGCGCCGGACGCTCCGGTCTTCGCCAACACGCCGGACGCCCGCTACGGCGACGACGTGGCGGCCAACCGGGCCGTGCTGACCGAACAGCTCGGCAAGCCGGTCGAATTCGTGGCCGCGCTCACCGCGATGCGCGACGCGGGCTGCACCGTGTTCGTGGAGTTCGGGCCGAAGCAGGTGCTGACCTCGCTGGTGCGGCGCACCCTCGGCGACGACGTGGTCGTCATCGCGACCGACTCCGGCCCGATCGGCAACAGCGATCTCGCGCTGACCCGCGCGGCGGTGCGCCTGGCCGTGCTCGGGTTCGGCCTGCACGGCATCAACCGCCACACCGCGCCGGAGCCGGAGGCGGCGGTCACCGGTCGCGCCATGACGGTGACAATGTCGGCGCCGGAATACGTGCCCGACACCCGGCGCAAGTCCTACGCCGCCGCGCTCGACGCCGAATACCGGCTCAGCGTGCTCGCGGCGGCTCCCGCTCCGGTCGACAGCGTGGTCGATCACCAGCCCGCCGAGCAGCGGGCCGTGCCCCCCGCTTCCACCGCAGCAACGGAGACACCCGTGTACCCCACACCGCAGCCCGCCGACACCGGTTCGGACGCGCTGGAGAGCGCGCTCGTCCAGCACCTGCACACGCACCGCCAGTTCCTGGACGGCCAGCTGGACATGGCCCGCGATCTGGCCGGCGCGCTCGACGACGGCAGGCTCGACGCCGCCACCGTCCGCGCCATCGAAGCGGTCAAGGAACACGGTGTCGCGATCAGCCACAGCCACGCGCGGGCCAGCGAGGTGCTCGCCCAGCTGGTCGAGCTGGAGAGCGGCTTCGCACCGGTATCGCGGTCATCGACGCAGGTCACGCGCCCCGCGCCCGCCCCGCGCGCGGCGATCGAGCCCGCGCCGGTACGACGGCCGCTGGCCACCGCCATGGTCGTGGACGAACACCGCGCTCCCGCCCCGGAACCCGTCGCGGCGCCGGCTCCGGCGACGAACGGGCACGCTGCTCCCGCCGACCAGGTGACCGGCGACACGTTGCGCAGCGCGCTGCGCGAGGTGGTCGCGGAGAAGACGGGCTATCCGGTGGAGATGGTGGATCCGTCGATGGATCTGGAAGCCGATCTGGGTGTGGATTCGATCAAGCGGGTGCAGGTGATCGGCGCTCTGCAGGAACGTTTCCCGCAACTGCCGAACCTCGGCCCCGAGCAGTTGGGCACGGTGCGAACGCTGGACCAGATCGTCGAGCTGCTCGGCGCCACCGGCGCGCCGACCCCGGCCGCGCCGTCGGCGACATCGAACGGCGCCGCTCACGTGGTCACCGACGACCAGGTCTCGGGTGCGGCGTTGCGGCGCGCGCTGCGTGAGGTGGTCGCGGAGAAGACCGGTTATCCGGTGGAGATGGTGGATCCGTCGATGGATCTGGAAGCCGATCTGGGTGTGGACTCGATCAAGCGGGTGCAGGTGATCGGCGCTCTGCAGGAACGCTTTCCGCAGTTGCCGAGTCTGGGTCCGGAGCAGTTGGGCACGCTTCGCACGCTGGATCAGATCGCCGAGCTGCTCGGCGCGCAGGACGCCGGATCGTCGGCGAACGGCGCGGTCGCCCCGGCCGACGCTGAGGTGACGGACGAGGCGTTGCGGCGCGCGCTGCGTGAGGTGGTCGCGGAGAAGACCGGTTATCCGGTGGAGATGGTGGATCCGTCGATGGATCTGGAAGCCGATCTGG
>NZ_JBHWFB010000007.1:249772-332118 GCF_042733915.1 Nocardia sp. NPDC059691
GGTGTGGACTCGATCAAGCGGGTGCAGGTGATCGGCGCGTTGCAAGAACGGTTTCCGAATCTACCGAGTCTGGGCCCGGAGCAGTTGGGCACGCTTCGCACGCTGGATCAAATCGTGGTGGAACTCGCCGGGACGGCGGGAGGTGATGTCCACCCAAAAGCTGAGGCCGCGGCGGAAACGTCGCGGCACGCCGTCGAACTGGTCGCGCTGCCCGCGCCGGATCGGGCGGTAGCGCCCTACCGGGACGGGGCGCGGGCGGCGCTCGTCGACCTGACCGGCGAAGCGGACTCCGGATCCGACGCGCTCGCGGCAGCGTTGAGCGGGCTCGGTTGGACTGTGCGACAGATGGATTCGGCAGACGGGTTGGACGGCGAGCCGCTCGATCTCTGCCTCGTCCTGCTGGGCGGCACCGCCGACTGGGCGTCGGCGCAACGCCGCCTGACCGACGGCATCCTCCTGGCCGGCCGTACTGTGCCGCTGCTGCGCGGCGGATCGGAGCGAGCGGCCTTCGTGACGGTGACGCGGCTGGACGGCGCACTCGGTTTCCACGGCACCGAGCAGCCCGAACACGTGCTGCTCGGCGGGATCGGCGGTGTGGTGAAAACCCTGGCCGCCGAACAGCCGCAGCTGTTCTGCCGGGCGCTCGACGTCGACCCGGCCTGCTCCGCACGGCAACTGGCCGAGTTCGTCACCGCCGAGCTGTTCGATCCGGCTCGCGACACGCTCGAGGTCGGCATCGACGCGGCGGCGCGGCGATGGACTCCGGTGCCGAGCGGGCACGCGCCCGCGCGCACCGTTCTCCCGGTGCGCACGGGCACGGAGCAGGATGCCACCGTGCTCACCGCCGAGGACGTCCTGTTGGTCACCGGCGGCGCGCGCGGCGTCACGGCGGCCTGCGTGCTGGCGCTGGCCGCGCGCAGCGAGGCGCGCTTCGTGCTGCTCGGGCGCTCCGAACCGGCCGCCGAACCCGATTGGGCGGCAGTGGTTTCCGATGCCGATCTCAAGGCCGCCGCGGTACGCGCGCTGGCCGGTTCCGGCGCGAAGCCGCGCGATATCGAGCGTGCCGTGTCCGGAATCCGCGCAACACGCGAGATCCGGGAGACGCTGACCGCCCTCGGTTCCCGCGCCGAGTACCTCGCGGTCGACATCACGGACGAGCAGGCGGTCGCCGCCGCGCTCGCACCGTGGCGGGACTCGATCACCGGCGTCGTGCACGGAGCGGGAGTGCTGGCCGACTCCGTGATCACGGACAAGACCGCCGAATCGGTGGCGCGCGTGCTCGATCCCAAGATCGCCGGACTGGCGTCGGTGCTCGGCGCGCTCGGCGAACTGCGTCATCTGGTGCTGTTCACCTCCGTGGCCGGGCTGTTCGGCAATGCCGGTCAGGCCGATTACGCGGCAGCGAACGAGGCGCTCTCCCGATTCGCGGTGAGCTTGCGGGCGCAGCGGCCGAATTGCCATGTCAACGCGATCGACTGGGGCGCGTGGGATGGCGGCATGGTGACTCCCGCTCTGCGGGAACACTTCCGGACGCGCGGCGTCGAATTGCTCGACCCGCAGGCGGGCGCGGCGGCGTTCACCGAGCAGTTCACCGAGGCGCGCTCCGCGGACACGGTCGTGCTCATCGGGCCCGCGAAGTCGTTGTCGGACACCACGTCCGCTGCCGGCACAGTGCGGGCGCGGCGGACGATCACCGGGATCACTGCGGACCCGATCATCGCGGCGCACCGGATCGGTGAGCACATCGTGCTGCCCGCGACCTTCGGGCTCGGTGCGATGATCAACTTCGCCGAACGCGGCCTGCCGGGCCGCACGGTGGTCGGCGTCCGGGACTTCGAAGTGCTCAAAGGCATCGTCTTCGAACGGCCGCTCCACGAATTGGAACTGGAAATCGCGCCGGAAGAGGGCGCGTCCACTGTGCGGGCGACGGTGCGCGGCGAGAATGCCGTCCGCTTCCGCGCGACCCTCGTGCTCGCCGAGACGCCGGATCGGCCACCGCGCAAGCCGGTGCCGGGTGGTTCTGTCGGCGAGGCGACCACCTACCGCGACGCCGTCCAGTTCCACGCGCCCGCGTTGCAGGGACTGCGCCGGGTCCGGGCGGTCTCGGACGACGCGATCGTCTTCGACTGCGAACTGCCCCCCGCCACCGTGGCGGGCGGAGCCTACGCCGGGCGGCTGCACGATCCGGTCCTGGCCGACCTGATCTTGCAGGGGCCGCCCGTGCTGGGCCACCGGCTGCTCGGCAGCGCCTGTCTGCCGCTCGGCGCCGGGCGGATCGACTACTTCCGGCCACTGCCCGCGGGCGAGCCGTTCGTGCTCACCGTGGACAACCCGCGCGCAGGTCGTGTCGACGCCCGGATCGACGCCACCGCCACAACGGCGGACGGCACTGTATTGCAACGTTTCTCGGACGTCACCGTGGTGACGACACCCGATCTGACGGAGAAGTTCCAGACCTCGGTGAGGCGGTGGATGGCATGACAACCCTGGAATTCGACGGGATTCCGTTCGATCCGGTGACGGCGCTCGCGGATACGGGGGAGGTCGTCGACGAGGCGCCGACGCTTCGGCCGCGCTCCGGCGACACGGTCACGCCGGCGAGCCCGTTCGCCGGGTACGCGGAGACGGCCCCGGCCGCCGGTCTCGCGGTCACCGGAACACAACCCGAGGCGCGGGCGGCGCATGCCGACGGCTCCGCCTCGCGTGCGGCCGGTCCGCTCGCCGAAATCCGCACCGGTATCGTCGCCGCGCACCGGGCGGCGTTGAGCGCGCAGCTGGCGATGCAACGGGCGGTGTGGCAGCGAGCGCTGCGCCGTTCGTCGGTCACGGCCGAGGCGGCCGGTCACGTCCACGAAGGACCAGAGGCGTCCGGCGTCCGGGGCGCATTCACCGCCGCCGAGTCCGCCTTCAAGCCGCCGGCTCGCACCGACCGCACGCGCCTGGATCGAGCGGACCTGCTCCGTCTCGCCGAAGGTGAGCTGAGCGTCTTCGGCTCCGCGTACCGGCGCCCCGGCACTGTGGCGGCGGCCCGGCTGGGCGGTTCGACCCGGCTCGCACTCACCGAGGTGACTGGCATCGAGTTGTACGGCGGCTCCGGCAAGGGCAGCGTCGAAGCACGATTCGAGGGCGACCCGCACGCGGCGGCGATGCAGGTCGCGGAGGTGTTCGCGCTGTATCTGGGCCTGCCGCTGGTGCTGTCGGGCAGCTCCCTGGTCGCCGAATGCGCGGGTACGGTCGCGGTTGCCGCGTCCGGCACGATCACGCTGACGGTGACCGCGCTCGACTTGGTGCCCCGGCCGTACGTCACCGGCACTGTCCGCGTCGCGGGCGCGGAAGGCGCGCTCGACGTCACGGTCACGGTGGTGGAGCGTCCGGGCAGCGGGGTCGGCCCCGGCCAGGTCTCGGAAAGCCTGCTGCTCAACGAGTTCCACATGGCCCACCTCGCTCGGGGTGACCAAGGGATCGCCATGGGACCGGAATTCGCGGAGTACACCGGGGTGCGGGCGACCCGTCTGCCGACCGGCGGTCTGCTGCTGGTCGACCGGGTGCTCGACTTCGACGGCAAGCGCGGGAACCTGGACGGCGCGTCCTACACCACCGAATACGACTCACCCGCCGACTCCTGGTACTACGGCGACACCGCGAACGACTCCATGCCGCACTTCGTCTACATGGAGACCTCGTTGCAGGCGGCGCTGCTGATGGGTTATTACGCGGGCCCCACGCTCACCCAGCCCGGCACCACCCTGAGTCTGCGCAACCTGGGCGGCACCGCCACCGTGCTGCGGCAGCTCGATCTGCGGGACAAGACGATCCGCCAGTCCTCTCGGCTGCTGTCCACCACCATCCTGCCCGGTTCGTCGCTGCAAACCTTCGACTACACGCTCAGCGTGGACGGCGAGCCGTTCTACACCGGCGAGACCATGTTCGGCTACTTCAGCGACGAGGCCTTGGCCAACCAGACCGGACTCGACGCGGGACGCCCCGCGCCGAGCTGGCTGGCGGAGAACCCGGGCGCACGGGTGCGCACCATCGATGTCGCCGCCCGCCGCGCGAACCCGGCCGCCCGCCTGTGCTCGAGGCGCACCCTGGCGCTGATCGACCGGGTCGAGGTGGTCGACGGCGGCGGCAGCTACGACTCCGGATATCTGCATTCGCTGCGCGAGATCGATCCGTCCGACTGGTATTTCGCCCGGCACTTCCACCTCGACCCGGTGATCCCTGGCTCGCTCGGTGTGGAATCGGTGATCCACGCGATCCAAGAGTGGATGATCGACGCCGGATTCGCCGACACGATCGGCGATCCGGTCTTCCGCATCCCCGCAGGCCGGACGTTCAGCTGGCGCTACCGCGGGCAGTTCCTGCCCACCGACGGCACCGTAGAACTCGAGGCCCACATCAAGGAGATCCACCGCGGCCCGCGCGGGGTCACCGTCGTCGCCGACGGTTCGCTGTGGAAGCCGGGGCTGCGCATCTACGAGCTGACCGATCTCGCGGTCGAACTCGTCGAGCGGGAGGAGCGCCGATGACCACGTCCCGGGCCGGTATCCTCGCCGACACCGCCGACGGCATCACCGCCGTCCTGTCCGACCTGACGCGCCCGTGCTGGATCGTGCGCCACGACGGCCGGGTGGGCGCGACGTCCGACGAGCGCACCGCGGCATACGCGCAGGTGCTCGCGGCGGTGGCTCCGCTGCCGCCCGAGCAGCTCGGTGATCGGCGATTCGCGTCCGCCCACGGCGTGCGAGCGGCCTACGCGGCAGGCGCGATGGCGAACGGCATCGCCTCGCCCGCTCTGGTTTCGGCGATGGCGCGGGCGGGATATCTCGCCTCCTACGGCGCGGCGGGCGTTCCACCCGCCGCGGTGGACGCGGCGCTGGCCGAGCTGAGCCGCGCGCTGGTCGGAAAACCGTTCGCGTGCAATCTCATCCACAGTCCCTCCGAGCCCGCTTTGGAGCGCGCGATCGTCGACGCCTGCCTGCGGCACCAGGTTCGCTGCGTGGAGGCGTCGGCGTTCATGGACCTCACCGGTGAGGTCGTGCGTTACCGGGCGGCAGGGCTGGCCGTCGACCGGCGAGGACGTGTCGAGGTGCGCCACCGCCTGATCGCGAAGGTCTCCCGGGTGGAGGTGGCCGAGCCGTTCCTGCGTCCGGCTCCCGCACGGCTGCTGCGCGCACTGGTCGAAGCCGGTGACCTGACGCCCGAGCAGGCGCGGCTCGCCGAACATGTGCCGATGGCCGACGACATCACGGCCGAAGCCGACTCCGGCGGTCACACCGACCGCAGACCACTGCTGGTACTGCTGCCCGAGCTCATCGCGGCACGGGATCGACTGGCCCGCACCGTGCCCGCCGCCGCGGCCGTCCGCGTCGGCGCGGCGGGCGGCATCGGCACCCCCGCAGCCGCGGCCGCCGCCTTCGCGCTGGGCGCCGCTTACGTGGTGACCGGTTCGGTGAATCAGGCCACCGTGGAAGCCGCCCAGTGCGACACCACCAAACAGCTGCTCACTCGAGCGGATTTCGCCGACTGCGCCATGGCGCCGTCCTCGGACATGTTCGAGCTCGGCGTCCAGGTGCAGGTGCTGCGCCGGGGCACCATGTTCGCCACCCGCGCGCAGCGGCTCTACGACACCTACCGCGCCTATGACGGCATCGACGCGCTCCCGGCCGAGCTGCGCCGCGAGCTCGAGACCACGCTGTTCCAGCGGCCCCTCGACGCCGTGTGGGAGGACTGCGTCAGCTACTTCACCGAACGCGATCCGGCCCAGCTGGCCGGCGCGGACGCGGACCCGAAACGCAAGATGGCGCTGGTGTTCCGGTGGTATCTGGGGCTGTCGTCGGGGTGGAGCATTCGCGGCGAGGCCGGTCGCGTCGCCGATTACCAGATCTGGTGCGGGCCCGCGATGGGCGGGTTCAACAACTGGGCGGCCGGAAGTTATCTGGCGGCGCTGCGCAACCGGCACGTCGCCGATATCGCCGACCAGATGATGCTGGGCGCGGCCTACCTCACCCGCGTCGCCCAGCTGCGCACCGCGGGCGTGCGGCTACCCGCCGACTGCGCCCGCTTCGTACCCCGACCGAGGGAGGAACGATGACCACACTGGAGACGGGTCCGGACACCCGGACCTCCTGGATGGTGTGCCCATCCTGCGCCGCCATGCTCTACGCCAAACGCTACGAGCGCGCGGGCCGGGTCTGCCCGGATTGCGACGGGCACGGCATGCTGACCGCGGACCAGCGCATCGAGGCGCTGCTCGACCCGGGATCGGCGCGGCACATCCAGCCGTCCGCCACCGCGGTCGATCCGCTCGGCTTCACCGACTCCCGGCCCTATCCAGAGCGGCACGCCGAGGCGAGCCGTCGCACCGGGCTGCCCGACGCTATCCGTTGCGTGCGCGGCACGATCGGCGGCGCACCGCTGGTGCTGGCGGTCATGGACTTCCGCTTCCTCGGCGGCAGTCTCGGCGCGGCCGTCGGCGAAGCGGTCACCGGCGCTGCCGAGACCGCGCTCGCGGCGCGGGTGCCGCTGGTGCTGGTGACCGCGTCCGGCGGCGCCCGCATGCAGGAGGGCATCCTCGCGCTGATGCAGATGGCCAAGACCAGTCAGGCGCTGCGCGAACTCGACGACGAGGGCGTGCTGACCATCTCGGTGATCACCGATCCCACCTACGGGGGCGTGGCGGCCTCTTACGCCACGTCCACCGACATCATCATCGCCGAACCCGGCGCTCGCCTCGGCTTCGCCGGACCGCGGGTGATCCAGCAGACCATCGGCGAGACGCTGCCCGCGGGCTTCCAGACCGCCGAATTCCTGCTCGAACACGGTGTGGTGGACATGATCTGCCACCGCTCGGCCCTGCGGGACCGGCTGGCCCGCCTGCTCGCGCTGGCCGCCGACAGCAAGCGTCCCGTCGCGTTCGCCGACGACGAGAATCCGGTCCGCGCCGACGCGACCCAGCTCGCCCCGCGCGACGCCTGGCAGAGTGTGCGCGCCGCGCGCGAACTCGCCAGGCCGACCACGCTGGACTACTTGGCCGCGTCGTTCGACGAATTCGTGGAGCTGCACGGCGACCGCTTGGCGGCCGACTGCCCGGCCATGATCACCGCGCTGGCCCGCCTCGACGGCGCGCCGGTCGTGGTGATCGGCACTCAAAAGGGACACACCGCAACCGAATTGGCGCAGCGCAACTACGGCATGCCCACCCCGGCCGGATACCGGAAGTCGGCCCGCGTGCTGCGCCTGGCCGCCAAGCTGGGCATTCCGGTGATCACCCTGGTCGACACCGCGGGCGCCTACCCCGGTGTAACCGCCGAGGAACAGGGGCAGGCCGTCGCCATCGCGGAATCGCTCAAACTGCTCGCCGGACTGCCCGTTCCGGTGGTCACCGTGGTCACCGGCGAGGGCGGCAGCGGGGGAGCGCTCGCACTGGCGGTGGCCGATCGAGTGATCGTCTGCGAGAACGCGGTCTATTCGGTGATCAGCCCGGAAGGGTGCGCCTCGATCCTGTGGAAGGACGCTACCGCCGCGCCCAGGGCCGCCGCCGCCTTGCGGGTGGACTCGACCTCCTTGCTCGAACTCGGCGTCGCGGACGGCGTACTGCCCGAGCCGCCGGGCGGCGCACACCGCGATCCCGCCGCGGCCGCCGCCGCCCTGCGTCAGGCGCTGCGCCACGCCGTGGCCGATCTGGCGCGACTCCAGGCGGCGCAACTGCTCGACCGGCGCCACCACCGTTTCCGTGTCTTCGGACTGTCCACGAACGATCAGGAGAAGTGATGACCGAGTCCGTGACCACCGAGCCCGCGGGCCGCGCGCTGAATCCGGTCGACGCCGACCAGGCGCTGACCGTGCTGTCGCGACACGCGCTGTCCGTGCGGGCCGAGACCGCGCCGACCTCGGTGACCGTCGCCAACGGCCCGCTGGTGCTGCGGATCAGCTGGGATGGGCACAACGGCACCAGTGGGCCGGTCGCCGTCGCACCCACGGCGGCCGCCCCGGTCCCCGCGGCGCCCGCAGAGTCCGCGCCGCGGGACACTCGTCCGGACGCGGATACTTTCACGCTGACGGCGGAAACTGTCGGCGTGTTCTATCGCGCGCCCGAACCCGGCGCGTCGCCGTTCGTCGCCGAGGGCGACCCGGTGCGGGCCGGTCAGCAGGTCGGCATCGTCGAGGCGATGAAGCTGATGATCCCGGTGACCGCGACCAGGGAGGGTCGGGTGGCGGAATTCCTGGTGGAGAACGGGGAAGCGGTCGAGCACGGCGCGCCGCTGCTGGTGCTCGAGGTGGTGCGATGACCGTGCGGCCGATCCGCAAGGTGCTCGTCGCCAATCGCGGCGAGATCGCCGTGCGGGTCATCCGCACCTGCGCCGAACTCGGAATCTCCACCGTCGCGGTGTATTCCGCGGCCGACGCCGACTCGGCTGCCGTCCGGCTGGCCGACCAGGCGTTCCGGATCGGTCCCGGGCCCGCGAAGCGCAGCTACTCCTACATTCCCGCGATCATCGAGGCCGCCAGGGCCACCGGCGCAGACGCCATCCACCCCGGATACGGGTTCCTCTCCGAGGACCCGGATTTCGCCGAGGTGTGCGAGGCGGAGGGGTTCGTGTTCGTCGGCACCCCCGCCGCGATCATGGCCGATCTCGGCGACAAGTCGACGGCACGGTCACTGATGGCCGCGGCGGGGCTGCCGCTGCTGCCGGGCAGCCGTGAGCCGCTCGACACGGTGGACGAGGCGCACGCCCTCGCCGACGACATCGGCTACCCGGTGATCATCAAAGCGGTCGCGGGGGGCGGCGGCCGCGGGATGCGGGTCGTGCGTGACTCGGCGGACTTCGCCGCGACCTGGCAGGAGACCCGAGCCAACGCCACCGCCGTGTTCGGCGACGGACGCCTGTACGTGGAGCGCTACCTCGACTCGGCGCGGCACATCGAAGTCCAGATCCTGGCCGATCGGCACGGCACGGTGCGGCATCTCGGCGCGCGCGACTGCTCCTTGCAGCGGCGGCACCAGAAACTCGTCGAGGAGTCGCCCGCGCCGGGGCTGTCCGAGGAACTCGTCGCCCGGATCGGGGCAGCGGCCGTGCGCGGCGCCGAAGCCGTCGGCTACGTCGGGGCGGGAACCTTCGAATTCCTGTTGGATCAGCGGGGCGATTTCTACTTCATGGAGGTCAACTGCCGGCTACAGGTCGAGCATCCGGTCACCGAGATGGTCACCGGCATCGACCTCGTCGCCGAGCAGTTGCGCATCGCCTCCGGGCTGCCGCTGGCGTTGTCCGCCGACGTCGCCACGCCGCGCGGTGTGTCCATCGAATGCCGGATCAACGCCGAGGATCCGGAGCGCGAATTCGCACCCGCCCCGGGCACGCTCGCCGAATGCACGCTGCCCGGTGGACCGTTCGTCCGGATCGACACCCATGTCGGCCCCGGCTATGACATTCCGCCGCACTACGATTCGCTGCTCGCCAAGATCATCGTGTGGGCTCCCGACCGTCCCGCGGCCATCGCGCGGATGCGCCGGGCTCTGGCCGAGACCAGAATCCGTGGCAGGGGCGTGGCCACCACGACCGAATTCCTGCACGACATCCTCGATCACCCCCGATTCCGCGCCGCGGATCACGACACCGCCCTCATCGGGACCCTCACCACGGTGTCGCGCGTCGCCTCATGAAGCCGCCGCCATCGGACGCGGTGACGGCCCGCGTCCGATGGCGGCGCACTTTCGATCGCTGCACGGGGCCCGGTCCATGCGGACCGGGCCCTGGCCGTCTCCGATGCGGGCCGAGCGCTCGTTTTCCCGCCCGATCTAGACAATAAATACGGTCGACCGTATATTATTGACGTGGACAGCGGTTGGACGATGGACCTGGCAACGCGGCTCGCGGTCGCCAAGAGCAGGCAAGATGTGGCCGCGGCCGTACGGCTCATGCACGGCGAGATGGTGTTGGAGGCACCGGCTTTCGGGTTGTGCGCCCAATCGGGCGTCTCCACCGACGTGGTGCGGCAGAAGTTGTTCGGAGGGAGATAGATCATGGACGCACGGGTCAAGGATGTCGCCCGGATCGAGACGAGGCTGCTGTTCGACGTCGTGGTGGATCTGGCGCCGCCGCTGAATATCGGGAACGGGCGGGTGCTGTTCGGCGCCGACGGCGGATCGTTCGAAGGACCGAAGCTGCGTGGCACGGTGGTGCCGGGTGGCGGTGACTGGGCGACGTTCCGGCAGGACGGAAGTATGACGCTGGATGTCCGGCTCACCCTGCGCACCGACGACGACGCCCTCCTGCAGCTGACCTACGGCGGGCGCTGGATCATGCCGGAGGAGATACGTGGCCGGATCGGGGATCCGGCCACGCGGCATCTCGTCGACCCCGGCCGCTACTACTTCCGCACCACACCGGTCTTCGAAACCGGCGCACCAGATTATCTGTGGCTCAACGACATCGTGTGCGTCGGATCGGGATACCCGGTCGAAGGCGGCATCGCCTACCGGGTGTTCGAAGTCGTCTGACCTCGAAAACCCGGGTCCTACTTCAACCCCGACCGCACGAACGCGTTGACGATGTGCCGTTGCAGCAGCAGGTACATCAGCAGCACCGGCAGGCAGGCGAGGCTGGCCACCGCCATCATCGGACCCCACTGATCGCCCTCGGTGCCCATGAAACTGCGCAGACCCAGCTGCAACACGCTGTTGGACTGGCGCAGCACCACCGCGGGCCAGAAGTACTCGTTCCACGCGTTGATGAAAAGCAGGATTCCCAAGGCCGCCAGCGCGGGGCGCAGATTGGGCACGACCACCGTCCACAGGATCGACCAGGAGGAGCGGCCGTCGATCTTCGCCGCCGCCACCAGCTCCTTCGGGAAGCTCGCCATGTGCTGGCGCAGCAGCAGCACCGCGAGCGCCGAGCACAACGTCGGCAGCACCACGCCGACCAGGGAGTTGATCAGCCCGAGCTTGGTCAGCAGGACGTAGTTGGGCAGCATTGTCACCTGGAACGGCACCAGCCAGGTGCCGACGAACGCCAGGTACAGCACCTTCTGGAACGGGAAGGTGTACATCGCGAACGCGTAGGACGCCAGCAGCGCGATGAGCAGTTGCCCCGCCGCCGAGAGCGCCGCGACGAAGAAGGTATTGCCGATCAGGCCCACCACGTCGACTTTGTCGGCCGCGTCGGCATAGTTGGCGAACGAGATCGGCCAGGGGATCGGCGACAGCGAGGTGACGTCCTCCGGCCGCCGCAGCGAGGTCGCGAACAGCCAGTAGATCGGGAACGCGCACAGCACCGCGGTGACGGCAAGCAGCAGATGGCTGCCCGCGGTGCGCAATCGGTCAATCGTCATGGAAGGCAACCTTTTCCGAGACCCACACCAGCACACCCGCGATCACGCCGAACCCGGCGAACAGCAGCACACCGGCGGCGGCGCTGAGTCCGGCGTCGAAGCTGTGGAAGGCGTAGTCCCACAGCAGGTAGTAGATATTGGTGGTCGCTTGCGCCGGACCGCCCTGCGTCATCGAGTCGATGAGCGGGAAAGTCAATGTGGGACTGAGCAATACCGTGGTCAGCACCAGGAACAGCAGTGTGGGCGACAGCAGGGGCAGGGTGATCCACCGTCGGATCTGCCGGGCGCTCGCCCCGTCCACCCGGGCGGCCTCGTCGTAGTCACCGCTGATACCCGCCAGCCCGGCCCAGATCACCAGGACGGCGAAGCCGAGCAACTGCCATCCGGTGATCAGGATGATCACCCCGTGCGCGGTGTCCACGTCGTAGACCCAGTTGCGATTCGAGCGCAGAACCTGATCGACGAAGCCGCTGCCGGGATGCAGCAGCCAGCGCCACACCGCCGCCGCCGCGACCGGCGCGACGAGGAACGGCGCGAAGACGAACGCGTGGTAGACCGTCCGCGCCCGGCCGTGCACCCGTCGGCTGGCCAGCGCGATGAGCAGCGGGAGCAGCACCGTGAACGGCAGCATGCCCACGATCAGCACCCCGGTGCGGCCCACCGAATCCCAGAAGGCCGGGAGATCCAGCAGCCGTTCGTAATTGCCGGTGCCGACCGGCTTCATCGGTGAGGTCGGCAGCAGGTTCCACGAATACGTGGACAGCTCGACCGCCTGGACCAGCGGCCGGTAGATCCACACGACCAGCAACGCCAGCGCGGGCGCCAGATACAGGTACGGCACGGCGAACCGCCCCGCCCGGCGGAACCGGGCGGGGCGATGCGACGGGTTGACCGTTTCGGCCGCTTCCGTTGCAGGCAGCGGCAATTCGACGACGAACATCGAGTTACCCGGCCTCCGCGGCCAGCGCGGCGAGTTGATCGAGCACGTCCTGCTCGGGCCGGTCGTAGAGGGTCTCGGCGGGCGTCGCCTCGATCGCCGTGGCGACCATCGTCGAACCGAGCAGATCGATGCGGCTGTAGCCGAAGCCGATCAGTCCCCGATGACGTCCCGCCGGTGCGATCGTATCGATCCGGTAAGCCAGCGCCGGACCGATCCAGACCGGAATGCCCGCCAGCGCCGCCGCCCCGGTGAGATGGTTGTGCCCGCAGACGATCAACCGCACATCCGAACCGGCCAGCACCTCGGCCAGCAGCTCCGGCCGTTCCAGCCGCAGGTACTCGGTGGCCGCGACCGGCGAGGGGATCGGCGGGTGGTGCAGCACCAGCAGCGTGCCGCGCGGCGCCGGTTCGCGCAGTTGCTCGGCCAGCCAGTCCAGCTGGTGCTCCTCGAGCCGTCCGTCGTGCCGTCGCGGCGTCGTGCTGTCCAGCGCGATCACCCGCAGACCCGCCACGTCGGCCACCTGGTCGTGGGTGGTGTCCGGGTCCAGCGCGGCGGGGTCGGCCCCGAGCAATTCGGTGGCGAAGGCGGCGCGCTCGTCGTGATTGCCCATGACGTACACCGTCTGCGCGCCGAGTTCCTCGGCCACCGGCTCGACCGCGCCGCGCAGCCGCCGGTATGCCTCGGGCGACCCGGTGTCGGTCAGATCGCCCGAGAGCACCAGCGCGTCGATGCGCTGCCGTGAGGCACGCAACTGCTGCAGCACGTGGGTGAGATTGGCGTAGGTGTCCACCATCCCGTGCACCCGTTCCCCGGCGGGCCGGATGTGGGTGTCGGTCAGCTGGACGATCGTCACCTCGCTCATGACGTCGGCAGGAGTTTGGCGCCCTGATCGCGGGCGGCGGTGAGAGTGGATTGCGGCTCCTTGCCCTGGAACACGATCGCCTCGACGGCGTCCATCATGCCGTCGCGGATCTGCAGGTAGTTGGTGCCGGGCATGGAGATCCACGGTTCCATGTTCGCCAGCTGGGCGACGTTCGGCCCCAGCAGCGGATTCTCCTTCGACCAGGTCTGCAACCCCTGCGGGTCGTCCATCAGGCCGGTGCGCAGCGGCAGGTAGCCGATGCCCTGCGAGATCTTGGTGTAGGCGGATTCGCTGGTGAGGAACTTGATCAGCTCCCACGCGGCGCGCTGCTTGGCCGGGTCGTTGGACAGGATGTGCAGCGAAGCGCCGGAATTCGTCGGCACGGTCGGCTTGCCCGCGAAGCTGGGCATCGGCGCCGAGCGCAGGTCCCACTTGTCCTTCGCGCCGGTCACGAAGGTGCCCTGGATCGCGCTGGTCTCCAGGATCATGCCGATCTCACCGCGGGCGAAGGCCTCGTAGCCCTGTTTCTGGTTGAGCTTCGGCATGCCGCCGGAGTTGACCAGTTGCTGGCTCATCGCGGCGACCTCGACCGCGGGAGCGTCGGCGAAGGTGAGCTTGGTGCGGTCCTCGGAGATCACCCGGCCGCCGTTGGAACGCACCATCGACTGGAAGCACCAGTCCTTGGCGGTCTTGGTCAGGCAGTCGACGTAAATGCCGCCCTTGCCGGTCTTCCCGGTGATCGCCGTCGCGGCCTCGGCGACCTGCTGCCAGGTGGCGGGCGGCTTCGCGGGATCCAGGCCGGCGTCGGCGAACAGCGAAGCGTTGTAATACAGCACGGGCGTGGAGAACACGAACGGCACGCCGTAGGTGTGACCGTCCCAGTCGGCGAGTGTGCGGGCCTTCGGCGCGAAGGGGTGCTGGGCTCCGTCGAAGTTGTGCTGCACTTCCTGCTTGCCGACCAACGTGTCCAGCGGCTTGGCGCCGAGCTGGTGGATGGTGAAGTCCAGGTCGCTGAAACCGAGCTGGGCGACGTCCGGCGGCGAGCCCGCGACCATCTGGTTCTGGATGCTGGAGATGGTGTCCGTGGCCGGGTTCGGGCTGTTGCCCTGCGGCTTCTGCGCGGTCACCGTGATGTTCGGGAACTTCATGCGGAAATCGGCGATCAAGGAGTTGAAGGTGTCGGTCCAGGCGCCGGCCAGTCCGTAGTTGTAGGACTCGAACACGATCGACACCTGCTGGTCCGGCTTCAGTTCCGGGATCCGCGCGCTGTCGGCGTTCGAGTCGGTGGTGGTGCTCCCGAGTCCGCCGCAAGCGCTGAGCGCGACGGTGGTTGCGAACACCAGGCCCAGAACGGGCGCGGTGCGTTTCACGGTGTTTCTCCTCATCGAGTAGGGGTGTTCGGGTTCAGGCGACGGCGACGGGTTCGCCCGCGCTGTCGACGTGGGCGTCCTGCCGCGTTTCCTGCCAGGTCAGGCGCAGCCCGGAGGTGGCATGGAACAGGTGGATGTGCGCCGGGGCGACTCGCAGCGCGATGTTGTCGTCGACCGCGACGCCCGCGGGCCGCGGCGCTCGGGCGCACAGGACGCGATCACCGGTGGTGAAGTGGATCAGTTCCTCGCTGCCGAGGTTCTCCACCATCGTCACCCGGCCGCGGATGTCGGCGCCGGTCGGATCCAAGCGCAGCTGTTCGGGGCGGATGCCCGCGACCACTTCCAGGTCGTCGTCGAAACCCTCGACGCCGATGGCCAATTCGGTATCGATCCCATCGGCCACCACGCGCAGCGAGCCGTCGCGCTCGGTGACGACGGCGGGGAACAGGTTCATCGGCGGCGCGCCGAGGAATCCGGCGACGAAGGTGGAACGCGGACGGTCGTAGAGCTCGGTCGGTGTGCCGACCTGCTCCACCCGACCCTCGTTGAGCAGCGCGATCCGATCGGCCATGGTCATCGCCTCGACCTGGTCATGGGTCACGTACAGGAACGTCGCGCCCAGCCGCTGATGCAGCCCGATCAATTCGGCGCGCGTCGCGCTGCGCAGCTTCGCGTCCAGGTTCGACAGCGGCTCGTCCATCAGGAACGCTCCGGGATCGCGCACCATGGCGCGCGCCAGGGCCACGCGTTGCCGCTGCCCGCCCGACAGCGCGGACGGCCTGCGGCGCAGCAACTCGGTCAGCCCGAGCACCCCGGCGACCTCCGACACCCGCTCGGCGATCCTCGCGCGCGGTGTGCGCCGGGCGCGCAGCGGGAACCCGATGTTCTCGGCGACGGTCAGGTGCGGATAGAGCGCGTAACTCTGGAACACCATGGCCAAGTCCCGCTGTTGCGGCGCGTGATGGGTGATGTCCTTGTCGTCCAGCAGAATTCGCCCGTCGGACGGATCCTCCAGACCGGCGATCATGCGCAGCAGCGTGGATTTGCCGCAGCCGCTCGGGCCGAGCAGCACCATGAACTCGCCGTCGGCGATGTCGAGGCTCACCTCGCGCACCGCGTTGGCGGCGCCGAATCGCTTCGACACCGCTTCGATTCGCAGTCGTGCCACCGTCGCCCCTCAGCCCGGCAGCTCGCCCGCGACGATCCAGGTCGCCACCCGGGCCGCGATCGCGGGGGAGTCCTTGATCCACAGGAAGTGGTCGCGATTGGCCACCGGGGCGTTCTCGTCGATGTGCCAGTGGGTCACCCGGGCGTTCGGCATCCGGGAGACCAGGAAGTCGACGTTGGACTTCGGGCCGAGCACGTCGTCGGACAGCGAGATCGCCAGCACCGGCGCGGTCAGGTTCCGCAGCAGGGTGTTGTACCGGCGCTTGCTGCCCTTGGGGCGGTAGTAGCTGGTCAGCGAGTGCATCGACCAGTCACGCATGACGCCGCCCGGCATCGGGGCCGGGATGAGCACACCACCGGGCCAGTGACCCTTCCACCGCGAGACCAGGCCGATCCACTGGATCTGGCTCAGCGCCTCCCACCAGCGGCGCGCGCCGAAGGCCCACCAGAAGACCGTGCCGGTGCCGATGACGGTGACGCCCGCGATCCGCTCCGGCTCCGCCGCGGTGAACAGCAACGCGAGCTGTCCGCCCAGGCTGTGCCCGAACAAGTGGATCGGCGCCTCGGGGAACCGCGCCCGCACCACCCCGACGAGGGCGGGCAGGTCGGTCTCGATCATCTCGCGATAGCCGAAGTCGCGGTGCAGCCCGAGTCCGGGCTCGGCCTCGCCGTGCGCCCGCAAGTCGGTCAACGCCACCGAAAGCCCCTGCGAATGAAGCTCTTTCGCGAGGAACAGATAGTTCTTCGCCTTCATCGCCATGGCGGGCAGGATCAGCACGACCGGTGCGCCCGGCTTCTTCGACTCCAGGAAGCGGACGGTGAAGGTGACACCGTCGCCGGTCGGCACCGTGGCCGATTCCAGTGTGGTGAACTCCGAACGGTTCTGCGGCGCCGCGGTGGTCATCGCTCGTCCTCCGCGAGGGTGATGTCGCAGACGTAGTCGAAGGTGAACTTCGCCACGACGACGTCGCCGTCATCGAGCAGGGCCGCCTTGCCGGACAGCTCGAAGCGCTGCGCGGCCGTCGCCGCGAGCACGTCGGCGAGTTCGCGCTGGTCGACGGTCGCGATGGCGCGGATGCGGCCGACGGCGGGTTTGCGGTAGGACGCGCTGCCGCCGCGCAGCACCAGCCGCTCGACGGTGCGCAGGCGGGTGGCCGCCGCGCCGACGAACGCGGCCGCTCCGCCGATGTCGGCGGCGGTGAACAGCGCCCCGGCGTGCACGGTGCCCATGTGGTTGCGGACCGAGCCGACGGCGGGAATCTCGACGACGGCGCGTTCCGGGCCGATCTCGGTGATCAGCGTGCCGACGTGGCGGCCGAACGGAACCATCTCCTGCGACACCGCCCGCAGGTACTCGTAATCGACGGCGTCGCAGTCGAGTTCGGGATAGGCCGCCGCGAAACCGGCGATCTCACGCGTGGTCATGACGTCTCCTTCAGCGTTTGGTGCGCAGGGCGCGGCGAGCGATGGACCAGCGCAGGACCTCCGAGGGTCCTTCGTAGATGCGGAAAGCCCTGGCCTCGACCAGGAATCGAGCGACGAGGTGGTCTTCGCAGACACCGAGCCCGCCGTGCAACTGGACCGCCCGGTCGAGCACCCGCCAGACCGCCTCGGAGACGAACGTCTTGGCGATCGACGCCTCGTGCCGCGCCTGCGAGGAGGTCGGCCCCTGCGCGTCGATGGTCTCGGCGGCGGTGCGGATCACGCCGCGCGCGGCGGCGATGTCGATCTCGTTGTCCGCGACGAGGCCTTGGGCCATGCCGTGCTCGGCGATCGGGACGCCGAACGACGTGCGCGTGCCGATGTGCTCGATGGTCAGCTGGTGCGCCCGCACCGCGAGCCCGAGCCAGTTCATACAGAACACCAGCCGCGAGGGCGCGAGCCGGACCTGCGCGAGCGCCAGCCCCTGGCCGACCTGGCCCAGCACGGCGGAATCGGGCACCTCGCAGTCGTCGAAGGTCACCTCGCAGTGGCCGCCGGGCGCGCTGGTGTGGTCGAGCGTCGGCATCCGGCGACCCACCCGCAATCCGGGGTTGTCCTGGTCGACCAGGAACATAGTCGGGCCGTCACCCGTGCGCGCCACGCAGATGGTGAACGCCGCCCCCTGCGCGCCCGTGGTGAAATGCTTGGCGCCGTTGATGACCCAGCCGGACTCGGTCTCCTCGGCAACGGTCCGCAGCATCCCGGGGTCGGATCCGGCGCCGGGGGCGGGTTCGGTCATCGCGATCGCGGAACGGACGTCGCCCGCGGCCAGCGGCGCGAGGTAGCGCTGCTGCTGCTCCTCGTTCGCGACGTGCGCGAGCAGGTGGATGTTGCCGTCGTCGGGCGCCCACGCGTTCACCGCGATCGGGCCGAGCAGGCTCGCCCCCGCGGCTTCGAGCACCTGCGCCTGGGCTCGGGTGTCGAGGCCGAGGCCGCCGTATCGCGGATCCGACAGCGGTCCGAAGACGCCGGCCTCCTTGGCCTTCTTCTGCAGCTCGAGCCGCAGCGCGTCGTCCATCACCCGCCCGTCCACGACGACCTCGCGTTCCACCGGAACGACCTGGTCCCGAATGAACTGGGTGGTCTTGTCCACCAATTGCGCCACAGTGGTCATGGCGTCAGTCTCGGCGCGCCGCGTGTGCGGGCGAGGGGGCGATAGTCAACGTCGATTGCGCGAATCGACTGCCCATTCGTCCGGTGCGTGGGCGGCACATCTCGGCGACGGTGATCGCGGAGACGTTGCCGGGCTAGGGGACGGATATGACTGACACAGCGGTGCGAGTATGGCGCCGCCGCGACGAGGCCGCGGGCGTTTTCGCGCTCGACCTGGCCCCGGTCGACGGCGGCGAACTGCCGTCGTGGACACCGGGAGCCCACATCGATGTCGCGGTCGGCGCGGCGGGCGTGCGGCAGTACTCACTGTGCGGCGACCCGGCCGACCGGGCACGCTGGCGCATCGCGGTGCTGCACGAACCGGACGGGCGCGGCGGCTCGGCCTATCTGCACCGCGCCGCGCAACCCGGCTCGGTGCTGCGAGTGTCCGCGCCGCGCAACAACTTCGAACTCGTGAGCGGCGACAGCTATGTCTTCCTCGCCGGAGGCATCGGGATCACGCCGATCCTGCCCATGGTCGCCGCCGCGGAAGCCTCGGGTGCTCGCTGGTCGCTGTACTACGGCGGCCGCACCAGAGGGCACATGGCGTTCGCCGACGCCATCGCCGAGCGCTATCCGCTGGCGAACCTGCTGCCGCAGGACGAGCACGGCCTACTGCCGCTGCGCGAGATCTTCGCCGATCTCTCCGACACCCCCGTGTACTGCTGCGGACCCGAGCCGCTGCTGGCGGCGGCGGAGGCCGAAGGCGCGCGCGCCGGGGTGCCGGTGCACGTGGAGCGCTTCGTGCCGCGGCAGTCGGAGTTCGCCCCGAACGAGCCGTTCGAGGTGCGCTTGGCGGCCAGCGGCAAGACCTTCCGGATCGGGGCGAACCAATCCATCGCCGACGTCTTGGAATCCGCCGGAATCGGCATCGTCACCTCGTGCCGCGAAGGCACCTGCGGCAGCTGCGAGACCGCGGTGTTGTCCGGCGACATCGAGCATCGGGACGAGCTGCTCACCGACGAGGAACGGGCGCGCGGCGACACCATGATGCTGTGCGTCTCGCGGGCCAGGTCGGGCCCGCTCGTCCTCGACCTCTGACCTGCCCGCTGCGACCGCGGTGGGTGTGCGGCGCGCTCGTCGCGACCGCTTCCTGTGAGAAACCGAGAGGAAAGAACCAAGGATGAGGAAAATCGTTGCGGTGGCCGCTGGTCTGGTCGCCGCAGTCGGGATCGCCGCCGGCTCGGCCGGTGCGCAGCCCGGCAGCGAGGACGCCGTCGACTTCACCGCCTACGCCACCGACACCCAGTCCATCGTCACGACCGATGCCGGTTCCATGGTCGTCGAGGACGGGCTGTTCAAGATCAAGGCCGCCAACGGCGCCGTGCTCACCGGCATGCCGCTGAAGTTCCGGGTCGACGACTTCGAGTTCCCGATCGTGGCCGACATCGTCGATCGCACCGCGACGCTGACCCCGCAGTTCGACATGGCGCACGCGGCCTACAAGCCGGTCGCCCTGCCGTTCGAGGACAAGGCCCCGTGGAAGAACGAATACGACCGTGAGCAGGCCGCCTGGTCCCGCATGACCAGCACCATCACCATGGGCGCCACCCTCGGCACCCTGATCGGCGGCATCGGCGGCGGCGCCGTGGGCTGCGTGCTCGGCGGCATCGCCGGCGCGACCGTCGCCTCCGCGGCGATCGTCGGCTTGTTCGGCGCGTTCATCCCGGCGGCGGCCATCGGCTGCCTCGGCGGCATCATCGCGATCGGCGCCCTGGGCACCATCGCGGGCCAGATCCTGGTCACCGCCCCGGTGGCGATCGGCGCCGCCATCCAGTACTTCTCCACTATCAACCAGCCTCCCGTCCAGGCGAAGTAGATAGCGGCGAAGAACCCGACGTCTCGTTCGTTGGGGGACACCCGACCCCGTCCGGCTGCACCGCCGGGCGGGGTCTTTCCCGTTCGGCGGGGGTCCGATCAGGGTGCGTCCCGAATTCGCCGCGGCGCACCGGCGCGCAGACGCCACCGGGGGTTCACCTCGGTGTGGCGCACGGACTCGGAAGCGCCGACCCGGTGGCCAGATCGCAGACGCCACTGGTGAATATCTGCAAGGGCGCGGTGACCAAGAGCACGAGAATCCCGATGACGTCGCCACGCTGGAGGAAGTACACGGCCGATTGGGCCGCTGCCGCCCCGGAATCCACCGCCGACGAGCCGGTTCCGGCCGCGACAGCGGTCGCCGGGGCGGAGCTGATCGGTTCGGCCGTCGCACCGGCCGCGGTGACGACGAGGGTCGCCGCCGCGACCGAGGCGGTGGCGAGGCGCAGGGGGGTACGCATCATTGCGCTCCTATGTTGAAGAATATTGGTCCACATAATAGCTAGAGTGTGCGCTGTTGTACGCGAGATCGCGGAGCGAGTTCCGCTGCCTGCGGGCGATATCTTGCCGTGGACTCGCCAATTCGGCTTCCGAATAGGTGTCTACACCTGCGGATTTCGTGTGCACAAGTTCATAAGGTGGCAGGGGAAGTCCTCCGGCCGCATCGCATCCGTCGAGTGGCGGTGGGCTCATGGGTATTCATGAATACTGCATCACTTAATGCGGCAGTTCCGCGTGCTCGTCGGGCTCGTCAGAGTGAGTGCGTGCAAGCGGAACCCGCGCTGAGCGGCTGGGGCGGGTCGCGAGTGTCCCCATGAAGTTCGTCGAGCTCGGCGAGGAGTTTCAGTTGAGGCGGCCGGGTCGTTCGTCGAGGATGGCGTGATGTCGGGTGTGAAGTTCGTGCGGCGGGTGGACGGGTTGACCTATGAGTTCGCCCGCGAGGGGGAGATGCATGGATTCCCGTCGTACAAGCGTGTTGACCTCGACATCTGGTGCCGGCGATTGCCCGGCTTCGGATGGGTGGTGTGCTCGGAGTCGGGTGAGGTGTCCAGCCGCCCGTTCGACGACGCGGGGCGAGGCGACCTGCCGCCCGAGGGCGTGTGGGTGAGCCGGAAGGGTGACCGTTCGTATGTGTACGACCTGATTCGCGACGACGGCGACGCCACACCGACGCTCCCGACACACGACTGGCATATCGAGGCCCGTGAGTACGCTCGCCACGAATCCCGCCGCGGACGCCGGTTCGCGTATCCGGAGCTCGATCCCGAGCGCACCGCCTTGGCCGTGATCGACATGGTGCCGCTCCACGTCTCCGGCAATGCCTACTGCCGGGCGATCGTGCCCAACATCAACCGCCTGGCCGACGCGTTGCGGATAGCGGGCGGAACCGTCGCGTGGGTGGTGCCCGCGACTGGGGAACCGGCCGAGCGAGCGATCGAGTTCTTCGGCCCGAAGATCGCCGAAACCTACAGCGACGCGGGGACTTCCGGACCGATACCCACTCGACTGTGGCCCGATCTGGCCACCCACGACGATGACCTGTTCGTCGACAAATCCGGGTTCAGCGCCTTCTTCCCTGGTCGTTGCGTCCTGCCGCAACTACTCGAACAGCGACACATAGATACCGTCCTGATCACGGGAACCGTCACCAACGTGTGCTGCGAGTCCTCGGCACGCGACGCCGCCACCCTCGACTTCCGAGTGATCATGGTCGCCGACGCCAACGCCGCCCGCCGCGACCGCGACCACAACGCCGCACTCCACACCATCTACAGATCATTCGGCGACGTTCGTCCGGCCTCGGATGTGCTCACCATGCTCGACATCGCGACCCAGATCTGATGGATTGTCATGGCCCGCCGACATACGCTCGACAGTGTCGCGGCGCTGATGTTTTCGCTGGCTTACGTCCGGGCAACCGATCTGCCCGGACGTAAGCGGGACCCACTTCGTCCGCAGCCCGACCGTGTCCTCGCATTCAGACCTGGACCGTCGGCCGCTTCGGAAGAAGGAAGACGACAACGCCCGCTACGACAGCGATGACGAACGTCCCGAACGACGCGACCGCGAAGGCGTGGCCTGCGGCGGCTACCCTGCCGACTTCGGCCGGGTGGAACGAGCTGAAGTAGACCGCTCCGATGACGGCGACGCCCAGCGCTCCGCCACACTGCTGGGCCGTGGACAAGGCCCCTGACGCGACACCGGCCGACTCGGGCCGGACACGGCTCAGCACCGTGTTGAGCGCCTGCGTAATAACCAGTCCGCCACCGACACTCTGCAGAATCAGGGTGGGGATCACGAGCAGCGGAGTGATCCTAGGGCCGGACACCAGCAAGAGACCGGTCGCCAGGTAACCGGTCGCCAGTATGATCGCCCCGACCTCGAGGACGCGTCGTCCATACTTCGGAACCATCCGGCTCGCTACCATGCTGAACACGAAAAACGTTATGGCGGCTGGCGTGTAGACCAGACCCGCGCCGAGCGCCGACATGTCGAGGCCTTGCTGCATCGTTACCGACAAGGCCAGATAATACGAGTAGATCAGCGCATACAGGGCGAGCACGAGAACGATCCCGAGCGAGAACGAGCGCTGTCCGAACAATGTCAGCGGTACCAGCGGATCCCCGCCGCGCCGTTCCAGGCGCCGCTCGATCGCGACGAACAGGCCGAACGCGACCGCGCTGCCCGCGAAACAAGCCCAGACCCACCCCGGCCAACCCGCCTCCTGCCCCTGGATGAGCGGCAGCACCAAGAGGAACAGTGCCGTGCTGAGCACCAGGACGCCGGACATGTCCAGCTTGCGGTCGGCAGCCGAGCCTGTCTCCGGCACGAATCGCACGGCGAGCAGGAGCATGACGACTCCGATCGGCGCGTTCACCCAGAACACCAGGCGCCAGCCGGAGTCGAACAGGTTGGCGCCGATCAGCAGTCCGCCGATGACCTGTCCGCCGATGGTGGCCATGCCCATGACGATGCCGAGCACGCCGTAGACGCTGTGCCGCCTCGCCGCGGGCACCAGCACCGTGACGTACGCGAACACCTGGGGAACCATGAGGGCGGCTCCCAGGCCCTGGACGACACGCGCGGCGATCAGGCTGCCCGCGTTCGGTGACAGCGCGCAAGCGACCGACGACAGCGTGAACAGGACCACCCCGAGAAGGAAGATCCGCTTGCGGCCGTACATGTCGGCCAGGCGCGTAGCGGTGATGATGAAGACCGCGTAACTCAGCTGATAGCCCGCCAGCACCCACTGGACATCGCCGTCGGACGCGTGCAGGTCCGCCGCGATCGAGGGGTCGGCGACCACGACGATGAACGAGTCGAGAACCGCCATGAACAGGGCGGTCAGAAGAATCGATACCGTCATCCACGCAATCGCGTCCGCGTCCGCGACTGCTACCGGCCGGCTGGCTGCTTGCTGACTACTTGCCACGATGAGAGACCTCTTCATTTGTCGGTGCCAAGGGATTCGGCCAGCTTCTTGACCACCTCGGCCGCCATGACGGCCTGACCCGAGGTCGAGAAGTGGATACCGTCCGCGCTGAGCAGGTTGTCGCGGTCGTTGATCGGGTGGTCCCACATGTCCACCACGAGGGCGTCGTATTCCGAAGCCAGCCCCCGCACGATCTCGTTGACCGTGGCGATTCGCTCCGGCCAGTCCGGGAAGACCGGGACGACGTACGCCTTGCCGAGCGTGAAAGTGGTCAGCAGGGCGCCGGTTCCCTTCGCCAGGTCGTACATCTGCCGCAGCGTTCGCTCTATATCGCCGAAGTCCGGCCTGCGCCGCGCGATGTCATTGGCCCCGCAGGGCAGGTGGAGCAAATCAGGGGAGAACTCGAGCATGCGGGCCGCCTGCTTCTCGAGCGTCTGGGCGGTGGTCGCCCCGTTCTCGGAGACGTTGAGGTAATCCAGATCCGGCCGCACTGCCCGCAAGACATCGGCAACCCGGTCCGACCAGCCCTGATCTCGGTAGCCCTGGGTGGGATCGCCGGTTCCAGCCGAAAGACTGTCGCCGACAACGGCATACCTGCCCCACGGGGCTCCGGCCAGCAAGGCCACGGCATCCGCCTGGTCCAGGCAGAACGGGTCGGTCTCCTCGGTGAGGACGTTGTGCTCCATGGAGGAGAATATACGGTCGACCGTATTCTTTTATCAAGCCGTCTCCGTACCGGCGCGCGGTCACGGTTGCGGATACAAGCGCTCGTTCGGCAGGCGCGGATAGGTAGAGGTATCGCGCAGATCGACGGTCACATCGTCGGCGTAGCGGTGGGTCTGGTGCTCGTGCACGAAAACCACCCAGTATCGAGGCATGGCAGGAAAAGCTCAGCGCTTACGGTACCGATTACATGTCACTCGGTGCGGCGCACATTCAGCGGCGTTTGGCCATCGACCTGGCGATACTGCAACAGCAGTTGGACAGTCCGCAGATGTGGGGAGCGGCCGCCCGGCTGATGACGCTGTACGCGAAGACGTTTCCGGGATCGGACGGCACTAAGGTGGTCACCTGGTACCGGATGGCCGCCGAGGCAGCGGACCGTTCCGAGGATGAGCAGACCCGAGTGTGGGTGCGGGGGCAGGCGGCCATAGCGCTCGGCTACGAGGGTGCGGCGTTGGGAGTCGCCGATCTTCTCGCCGACCAGGCGCTCGCGCTGTCGGGCATGCCGAGCTTGGGTCGGCTCAATGCGATCCATGGGCAAGGCTCATGCGGCAGTGTCGCGAGGCGATGGCGAGGCGGGGCGCGCTCTTGTCGAAGAAGGGACGCCGGGTGTTCGACAAGTCCGGCTCCTACGAGCAGACCTCCGACTACGACGTTCCGTGGTGGCGCATGAATGTGTTCCTGTCCCTGCTCGCCGCGCGCCTCGGCGATGAGAAATTGGCGGTCGCCGCACAAGAGCAGGCCCGAACGGAGCTTCCGGCCGAGTTGCCGCGCTTCGCAACGCATCTGGAGATGCACTGCGGTCCGATGCTGGTCAGAGCAGGTGATCGAACCGAAGGAATTCGGACGGCACGCAGCGCGATGGACGCCCTTCCGCCCGAGAAACAGTCCCTGACCCTGCGGATGCTGATGGACGAGATTGCCGGTTGCGGCGATGGCGCAACCTGAACGCCTGAGCAGAGGCCTGCGGTGACGGGCAGCCGCGCCCATCATTCGGGGTGGGGTGATGGGGTCGGCGTCACCGCCGTCGTCGGGGTGTCGACGTGCTCGCGCCGTATTGGCCCACCAGCGCGATGCCGACTCCGATCATGAAAACCACGAATCCGTTTGTGGCATCGTTCATGTGCCCCGGTGTGTGCTGAGCAATCGCGATCCCGGCGATGGCCCAGCCGATCACTCCGACAGTTGTGCCGATCCAGATCAGGACTCTGCTCCACAGAGGTGCCCCCGACAGATCCCCTGGGGCCGGGGAATCGTAGGTGGTGTTATGGATGTCGTCTCCAGCGGTCATGCCGTCCCCGCCGGTGACGATCCGGCTGCCGTGGGTCGCGGTGTTGATGATGGTCCGGCCGTTCATCCTGTCCAGTTGGTCTCGGAGTTCGGCGAGTTCGCGGGCGAATTCCGCGTCGGCGGATGCCGCGCGTTCGATCTGGTCGGCGAGTTGGCGGCGTGCTGCCATGCTCGTCGGGTTTCGGTCGAGGTCGTCGAGTGCACGTCGTCCGAGCCTGCGTGTGACCATGCCGGTCAGCGCGGTCAGGCCTTGATCCAGTGATCGGTCCACGGCCCGTCCGCCCGCCGCCCCCAGTGCCGCGGCCACATATGCGGCAACGACCATTCCGTCGATCATGTCAGTCTCCTCCACAGCCGCCCCGGCAGCATAACCATCTCATCGAACGAGCCACCGGCGTTGTTTCACACATTCCGGACTGAAAAATTCATCTCACTGATTTCTGGTACGACCCCGAGGTAGCGGTCTGCATGCCAGGAGTCGGGCACGATCGAGCGGGTGGATATCGAAAATCCATAAACCGCAGCATGTTTTAATTCGACGGGCGGAAGAGGCCTTGATCCAGCTGTTTTCCAGTAAACCGCCGCACATCCGACAAGCTCTGAATTCTCTTGCGGATCTCACTCGTCGGGGTGACGACCCGGCTGTACCACGCCAAGGCGACCGAGCGAACGAACTGCTTCCGACCTACCGGCGGCGTCGAGGTGTCGACGTTCTCGCGCCGAGCTCGGCGAAGGTCATGAGGACACCGCCGACGAGGAAGAACGGCAGCAAGTTGAACTGCCCCGACACCGACGCGCCACGAGACATGCCGATCAGACCGCCGACGAAGCCGATACCGACGAATACCAAGCCGATCCACAACAGTGCCTTGGTCCAGACCGGAGCTCGGGACAGATCCTCATCCGACGCGATGTCGTATGTGGTGTTGTGAATGCTGCCACCAGCCGTGATGCCTTTGCTGCCGGTGACGATCCGACTGCCGTGGGTCGCGGTGTTGATCACGGTTCCGCCGTTCAGCCTGCCCAGCGTGGCTTGCAGGGCGGCGAGTTCGCGGGCGAATTCCGTGTCGGCGGCTGCCGCGCGTTCGATCTCGGCGGCGAGTTGGCGGCGTGCTGCCATGCTGTGCGGGTTCTGGTCGAGGTCATCTAGTGCGCGTCGTCCGAGCCCGCGTGTGACCACGCCGGTGAGCGCGGTCAATCCTTGATCCACCGATCGGTCCACGGGCCGTCCGCCCGTTGCCCCCAGTGCCACAGCCAGGTGAGTGGCAACGGCCATTCCGTCGATCATGTCAGCTTCCTCCGCAGCCGCCCCGACAACATAATCGTCTCATCGAACGAACCACATGTGGTGTTTCAAAATTCCGCGCCCAAAGTCGTTCGTAAGCAAAGCTAACGCGCTTGGTGCCTTGCGGCCAAAGCGTGGAAAATGCAACAGCGGCAAACTGGAGGCGACAAGTGCTCCGCCTGAGGTTGCTTCTTCTGCATTCAGCGGGTCGTACCGGGGTCGCGTCACTCAGTCGAGACAGAACTCGTTGCCCTCGATGTCTTGCATCACGATGCACGACTCGTTGTGGTCATCGGCGGAAAGTAGCCGCACGCGTATCGCGCCGAGGGCGATAAGCCGTGCGCACTCGGCTTCGAGCGTGGCGAGGCGCTGTTCACCCACGAGGCCGGTGCCGACCCGCACATCGAGATGCACTCGATTCTTGACGACCTTCCCTTCGGGAACGCGCTGGAAGTACAGCCGCGGGCCCACTCCCGAGGGATCGACGCAGGCGAACGACGAACCCTGAAGCTGAGGCGGCCGCGAGCGATCGAAATCCTCCCACGTAGCGAACCCCTCTGGTGGCGGCGGTACCACGTAGCCCAACACCTCGCACCAGAAGCGAGCGACGCGCTCGGGTTCTGCGCAGTCGAAGGTGACTTGGACCTGCTTGACCGATGCCATCGGTCCACCATAAGGGCGTGTGCCGGGCATCGAGATCCCAGACATCGCCTGAAGCGCGAGCGGCGTCACCGTCGACGTTGGATCAGGGCTCCTCGACGCCCAGAGTCATCCCCCATATGTCGTTGGTGGCGGTCATCGCGAATGCGTAAGTGTCGACCTCCAGGCATAGCTGTACGTCGTCAGGATGCACTCCTCGGTATCCCTTGTCCACGCCTTCCATCAGCTGCCTCGCGGCGGTCGAGTGCAGGGCTCGTTTCGTGAACGGACGCGGATCGACGTCGTCGGCCGTGAGCAACGCGGCGATGTATTGCGCGCACGCCAAATCTTCCTCGGCGCTTCCGTTGTCTCCGGTGATCACGAAGACGACGTGCTCGGGTGCCAGCTTCCGCAGGAGTCTCGCGGTCGCCTGCGCGACGACGAAACTCGCGCACAGAACCACGTCGGCGTCGGCGACGCCCAGCGCGCCCGCGGTACCCGCGGTGGTCTTCATCACCAGGGTGCGGCCTCGCAGATCCTGTGTGCTGAGCTGTCCGGGCGAGTTCGACAGATCGAACCCCGGCGCCGGTGCGCCGTCACGCACAGCGAGCCAATTCGGCTGACGCGCCTTCAGTTCCAATGCCGCGTCGTCGGTGCCGGCGAAGACGATCCGGTCGGCGGAACCCGCAAGGGCGTACGCCGCGGTGGTGAAAGCGCGCATCACATCGATGACGACAGCGACTCGGGGCACGGCACTCAACTGCGCCACGCCGGCGAAAGTGAAACGCATTCACACATCGTGCATGAGAAGGATCGGTCACCGACGTGAGCGCGCGTTGGGCAGGAACGACGTAACGCGTCATCGGCTGCCGGTAAACCGGTGGCGAATGGGTGGGCGAGCCTCGTAGCTTGTCCGTTCGTGACCGACGATCGGAAGACGGACCCGAATCGACACGACCTCGGCCGAGTGTTCAACGAGGTGCCGCAGCTCTATGACCGAGTCCGGCCGGGATACCCTGACGAGCTGTTCGCGGACCTCTGCGACATCACCGGCGTGACCGAAAGGTCGGCGGTGCTGGAGGTGGGCTGCGGTACCGGTCAGGCGACGCGCTCGCTGGCAGCGCTCGGCTGCTCGGTGACCGCCATCGAGCCGGGCCAGGACATGGCCGCATTCGCTCGGCGGCGGATCGCTGGTTTGCACAACATCGAAGTCGAGACGTCGACGTTCGAGGAGTGGGACGACCGTGGCCGACGCTTCGACGCCCTCGTGGCCGCGTCGTCATGGCATTGGGTGGACCCGTCGATCGGCTGGCGGCGAGCCCACGATGTGCTCTGTCCCGGAGGCTGGATGGCGCTGCTCGGCAACGTCGTCGTCCGCAGGCCGGGCGAGCCGGAGGTCTACGCCGAAACTGCCGATCTGCACGAGCGGTTCTGCCCCGGCAACCCTGGCTGGGGTCATCCACCACTGGAGGACGACGTGCGCGCCACCGATGAGGGCTGGGGCCTGGTCGAGGATCCCGGAGCATTGTTCGGCCCGACGATCGTGCGTTGGTACCCAACAGTTCAGCAGTTCGACGGAGACGGCTTCGCTGATCTCCTTCGCTCGACGTCGCTGTATCGCAGGCTCGCCCGCGACGTCCGTGAGCCCCTGCTCGATGCCGTCGCCGAGCGCATCCGCACACGGATGGGCGACCGGGCATCACGCCGTTATCTGAGCGTCCTGCGTGTCGGACAGCGCCTCGAGTGAGGTCGAGGACCGGTCGGGTGCGGTCCGGCGGGGGATGGCGCATGTCGAGGCCGACTGATCGGATCGCTTGGACGTCAGTGCGATTCGGCGACGTCGAGCAGTATGCGCAGCAGATCTTCGGGAGCGTCGCGCATCAGGTTGTGCCCGCCGTCGAGCGCGTGAGTCGTCCACCCGGCGTCGTCCCGCAATCGCTGGTAGGTGGCGGTGAACGGTGAGGGTGTTTCCCATCCGGCCGCGTAGACGTAATCCCTGCGCCGGATGTGGCCGAGATCCCCGGTGAGCGTGAGTGGTTGGAGAACCGACGCGAGCGGGTGCGCTGTGGCTCGCGGATCGAAGAAGGGCAGCGGGCGGACCGCGTCGCCGGTGTCGACCACGTCGAGGTACCACCGCCGCTCTTCGTCGGAAACCAGTGTGAAGCAAGAGTCCCCGTGCCCGGGGACCACGGCGTCGAGGTACACAAGCGCGCCCACCCGGGCCGCCGCGCGATCGGCGGCGCCGGTGATCACCATGCCGCCGTAGCTGTGTCCCACCAGGACGGCGTCGGTGACGTTCTCGGCCGCCAGCGCGGCGGTGACGTCCTGGATGTGAGTGTCCAGATTCACGCCGTGGCGCAGATGCACGCGCTCACCGACTCCGGTGAGGGTCAGCGGAAGCACGCGATGGCCGCGCGTACGCAGCTGCTCGGTGAGCTGCTCGAAGCACCAGCCGCCGTGGCACATGCCGGGGATCAGGACGAAAGTCGTCATTGTCGTTCTCCTTCTGGTCGGGGGAGCGAGGGGGTGGGATGGCGGCACTCGCCGACGCGGCGACGCATGCGATCGCTGTGAACGCGAGTGCGGAGTTGGTGGACGTGTGATCCGCGAGAGTCCCGGCGATCCACGGCCCTGCGGTTTGCCCGACGGCGAACACCGTCGTGAAGGCCGCCAGCGTCGCGGTCCAATCGACCGGTGCGGTGTTGTTCTTGACCGAGGCCGTGACCGCCGCGGGGACACTCATGAAGGTCGCCCCGTAGACGACGGTGGAGGCGAGCAGGACCGGCGGTGCGGGGGTGACCAGCGCCAGTGCCGCGCCCGCGCCCAAGACGGCGAGCAGTACGCACAGCGCTCTGCTTCCGGGCCAGCGGCTGATGGGGCGGCTCCACAGAACAGGTGCCGCGACGACGGCGAGTCCCATCGCGGTCCAGGCCGACATCACCTCGAGCGTCGAGGCGTGCCGATCGACCAGGTACGCCGACAGGAAGGTGATGTAGGTGATGTATCCACCCGCGAACAGCAGATACGCGAGCGCTGTCGGCCACAGTGGCCGCAAGTGCGCGTGTCCGGCGACTTTCGGAGCCGGTGAGTCGAGGCGGGTGGCGGTCCAACTCGCCAGGGCCGCAAGGCCTGCGGCGATACCCAGGCCGACCCACGCCATCCGCCAGTGATCCCCCGCCAGCGGCACGGTTGTGCCGCTGAGCACGATGCCGACCCCGGTGCCCGCGAAGTAGACGGCGATGGGCGTGCCGGATGACGCGTGCGTGGCGATATGCGAGGCGATGACGCCGCCGGTGATGAAGACGACCGCACCCGCCGCCCCGGCCACGGCTCTGGTCGCGAGCAGGAAGAGATGGTCGTTGCCGACGGCTGTGGACGTCAACGCCGTTGCGGTCAGCGTCATCCCGGTGCGGAACGCGGCTGCCGTGCCCAGGCGGCGAACCACTGCGGGTGTCGCCACGGCGCCGACGAGATAGCCCAGTCCGTTTGCGGTGCTGAGCATTCCGGCATCGGCCAGGTTCCAGCCGAGGTCGTTTCGCATGGCGGGTAACAGCAAGCCGTATGCGAACCGTGCGAATCCCAATGCCGACGCGGTGCCGAGGGCGAGGCGCGCGGCTTGCCATATCGGGGTCATGAACGCGGCCTTCCGAGGTCGAACCGATCGGTACGACCTTGGATGCTAGCAGATGATCGAACCAGCCGTTACCATCTATGTATGCCCGTGGCCAAAGGCTCGACGATAGACCCGGCGCGCACCCGCGCCGCCATCCTCGAAGCGGCGGAACCGCTGCTGTACGAGCGCGGCCTCGACGGAATCGGTGTAGCCGAACTGTGCGCGCGGCTCGGGGTGTCCAAGGAGACCTTGTATCGCCACTTCGGCACCAAAGACGGGCTCGTGCGAGCGATGCTGGAGTCGCGCAGTGAAAAAGTGGGTGGGTGGCTGGCGAGTGCGGTGGAGTCGGCAGGCGACGACCCCGCCGAGCAGTTGGCCGCGGTCTTCGACGCGCTCGGCGAGTGGTACGCACAACCGGCCTTTCGCGGCTGCGCCATGGTGAACGCGTCGGCCCAGCACTACGACGACGAGGTGCGGACCATCACCGCGCGGCACCTGCAGCGCTATCTCGACCTCTTCACCGGCATCGCCGCCCGCGCCGGAGCAGAGGATCCCGCCGTGCTGGGCCGTCAGCTGCTCATGCTGGTGGAGGGCGCGACCGTCGTCGCGGCGATGCATGATCCGGCTGGTGTCGGCGGGCATGCTCGCTCGGCCGCGGTGGCCCTGCTCACCGCGACTACCTGACCGAGTCCTGTTCTCCGCCTATAGCTGAGGACCGCAAGGCATTCCCGCAGTCGAGCGACATCCCGGCGGGCCGGCCGCGACATCGAAGCCGTGTCTGCCCGTTTCCTCCCTTCTCGCGCCGGGTCCGGTCAGTCCGGGACGACGACGGCACGGGTGCGCCCTTGATGCGCCCAGGCCTCGGCGACGCGGCTGAGTGGGTAGTCGGTGTACGGCGCGTCGAAGGTGCCGTCGGCGAACCTGGCGAGGACCTCGGGCAGCTCGGCGATCATCGCGGCCTTCGAAACCGAGCCCGCGCCGCTGCCGCTGATCCGGATCCGCCTGCTGCGCAACAGAGCCGCGGGCAACGCCGCGTCGGCTCCGGCGAGCGAGCCGATCTGCACGTAGTCGATCGCCGTGCCGTCGTCGTCCATGCCGCCCTTCGCCAGTGCGGCGAAGGTGGCCTCGGCGACGGGACCCCACAAGAAGTCGAGCACCAGCGTGGGCTGCGCCTCGGCGACGACGGCGGCGAAGGTGGCCGCCCCGGCGTCGGGTGTGGCGGCCGCGAGCGGAACGGTGACGGCGCCGAGGCCTCGCAGTCGTTCCAGCGCCTCGTGATCGCGCCCGGCCGCGATGACCTGTTTCGCGCCGAGAGACATCGCCGCTCGCACGGCCAGGCTGCCCGACATGCCGGTGGCCCCGAGTACCAGCACGGTGCCGAGTTCGCCTGTCTCCTCGCGGTGGGTGGTCAGGGGCATCCAGCCCGACAAGGCGGGGTTCACGCCGGCGGCGGTCGCGAGCGGATCGGCCCCGGCGGGCAGCTCCACCTCGAACGGGGTGACCAGCCATTCGGCCATCGTTCCCCACGGCGACCGGGCGAGGCCCGTGTAGACCAGCCGCCCGTCGTCGGTCCTGGCCACGGCGTCGACGCCCGGCACGAGGGGGTAGGCATGGTCGCTGCCGTAATGCCGGCCGGATGCCAGCCCACGGACGACGTGGTGCAGGCCCGCGCCGACGAGTCTCAGCGGCGTCCGGCCCGGCCGCTGTTCCGGGTCGGGGAAGTCCGCGCAGACCGGTGTCGCTCCTGCGGTGTCGACGACTGCAGCACGCATGACAAGCTCCTTAACTAAGTTAGATCAACCGCATCGCCCACCTTTCCTGAACTTTGTTAAGGTGTCAACCGTGGCAAAGGGCATCACCCGGGAACGGATCGTGGCGGCGGCACTCGAGCTGCTCGACGAGAAGGGCATGGATGCGCTCACCGTCCGCGCGCTCGCTTCCCGGCTCCAGGTGAAGGCCCCAGCGCTGTACTGGCACGTCCGCGACAAGCAGGAACTGCTCGACGAGATGAGCACGTTCGTGATGCGCCGCGTCACCGACGCCCTCTCGGCGATCGCTTCCGGCGCCGACTGGCGCGACGACGTCGCCGCCTACGCCCGCGTCTTGCGCGCGGAATACCTGCGCCACCGGGACGGCGCGCGCATCTTCAGCGGCACGCGCTTCTCCGACCCCGAAGTGGTGCGGGCGAAGGAATCCTGGCTCGCGCGCTTGACAGCGGCTGGGTTCGCACTGGCGGAGGCGGACGATGCCCTCGACCTGGTCACCGCGTACGTCGTCGGCTTCGTTATCGAGGAACAGGAGCGCAGCCAGTCGGCCGACGTCGACCCGGCGCGGTACTCGCTCGCCGAACGTGATGAGTGGCTGGGTGAAGGCGCCGAACTGGTCAAGGCCGCCGGGCACCTCCGCGACGACGGTGACAGCAGGTTCGAACGGCAACTCGGCGTCGTCCTCGACGGGCTCGCGGCCCGACTGCGCTGACTGCCCCGGCCGGATCGCCACGCCGTGGCGGTAGGCGTGGACGCTGTCGCCCGACGCCGATTCGTGCTATCGAGAATCCATGACGCCGACGCGCTCTTCCTACGATGTCGTGATCGTCGGTGGCGGCCACAACGGGTTGGTGGCCGCCGCGTATCTGGCTCGGGCCGGGCGGTCGGTGCTGGTGCTCGAACGGCAGCCGCATACCGGTGGGGCGGCGGTATCGGAGCGGGTGTTCGCGGGCGTCGACGCGCGGTTGTCGCGGTACTCGTATTTGGTGAGCCTGTTGCCGTGGTCGATCGTGACGGACTTGGGCTTGCGGTTCGAGACGCGGCGGCGGGAGGTCTCGTCCTACACGCCGGTACGGGAGGGTGGTCTGCTGGTCTCGTCGGCGCAGGCCCGGACGGAGGCGAGTTTCACGCGGCTGACCGGCTCGGATACGGAATTCCGCGCATGGCAGCGGTTCTACGCGAATACGGGGGAATTGGCCCGGCGGGTCTTTCCGACGCTGACCATGCCACTGGTGTCGAAGGAGGCATTACGGCACATCGTGGACGACGCGGCCACCTGGGAGGCGCTGTTCGAGCGGCCGCTCGGTGAGACGATCGAGTCGACCTTCGCCGACGACACGGTGCGCGGCGTGGTGCTCACCGATGCGCTGATCGGCACGTTCACCCATGCGCACGATCCGTCGCTGCGGCAGAATCGCTGCTTCCTGTACCACGTGATCGGCGGCGGCACCGGCGACTGGGACGTGCCGATCGGCGGCATGGGCGCGCTCACCGACGCACTGGCCGCGGCCGCGCGCGAAGCGGGCGCGGAGATCGTCACCGACTGCGCGGTGACGAGCATCGAAACCGACGGCGACACAGCGGAAGTCGGATACGAAGAAGGGAAGATCGGAGCGCGCCACGTCCTGGCGAACGTCGCGCCGTATACGCTCGCCGGGCTGCTCGGCGAGCCGCTGCCACCGAAGCCCGAGGGTGCGCAGTTGAAGATCAATATGCTGCTGCGCCGCCTCCCACGATTGCGCGACGCCGAGGTCGAGCCACGGGAAGCATTCGCCGGTACTTTCCACATCGGCGAGTCGTACGCCCAACTCGACCGCGCCTACGGCGAGGCCGCGATCGGCCGCATTCCGTCCGCGCCGCCCGCCGAAATCTATTGCCACACATTGACCGATCCGACGATCCTGGCACCGGACCTGGCTGAGCAGGGTGCGCATACGCTCACCCTGTTCGGACTGCACGCTCGCGCGAAACTCTTCGCCGCCGATCACGCGTCGGCGAAAGAAGAGTTCGTGAAAGCGACCTTGGCGCAACTCGATTCGGTGCTCGCCGAACCGATCGCGGACTGCTTGGCGAGAGACGAGAACGGCGCGCCCTGCCTGGAGGCGAAGACGCCGATCGAACTCGAGGGTGAGGTCGGCCTGCCCGGTGGCCACATCTTCCACCGGGACCTGGCCTTCCCCTACCTCCCCGAGGACGCCGACCCCGCCGACCCCGGCGCCCGGTGGGGCGTGGCGACCGGCCACCGCAACGTGTTCCTGTGCGGTGCGGGCGCCATCCGGGGCGGCGGCGTCAGCGGCATTCCCGGGCACAATGCCGCGATGGCCGTGCTGAACGCCGGTCAGGCGGGCTGACCCCGCAGCGCGATCTTGGCGGCGCGGCCCGGCGTCTCGGTGGCGACGGCGGCGTCCGCCGCGGCCTCGAGCGGGTAGGCGGCTTCGATGTCCAGCCGCAGCTCACCGCGAGCGGCGAGATCGATCAGTTCGCTGATCAGCCGTCCGCGCTGGTCCGCGCCGATCTCCTCGATCCGCTTGGAACCCCAGAAGCCCTTGACCACGGCCTGGCCGAAGATCAGACTGCCCGGATCGAGCGTCAGCGGCTTGCCCGAGAGCGCGCCGAAGGAGATCAGCTGACCGCCGGGCGCGAGCAACGCCAGTTCGTCGGCCGCGGCGCGACCGCCCACTTGATCGACGGCCCGGACGATCGGCGCACCGGAGGTGGCGGCGTCCACCTGGTCACGCCAGCCCTCGCTCTCGGTGTCGAGCACCGGCTCGTAGCCGAGTTCCCGCAGCGCCGCGACGGAGCCAGGGCCGCGCACGAGATTCAGCACGCGCAAACCACGCTGCCTGGCGAAGACGTTGACGAGCCTGCCGACCGCGCCGTTGGCGGCGTTGATCGCCAGCCACTCGCCGGACCGCAGCCCGAGGTCCTCGATGAGCATCAGCGCGCTCAACGGCATGGCCAGCAGTTGGGCCGCCGTCTCGTCGGAGACCGTGTCGGGCAACGGGATGACCTGGCGGGCCGGGACCACGAAGTAGTCGGCCCACACGTTGATCGCACCGGACACCGTCACGCGCCGTCCGACCGACATGTCGGTGACGCCGGGACCCACCGCGTCGACCCGCGCGACCGCCTCGCTGCCCGGGATGGCGGGCAACTCGGGCCGGTAGCCGTACACGCCACGCACGATGGCCAGATCGTGATTGTGGATCGGTGACAGGATCAGCGCGAGTCGCACCTCGCCCGGACCGGGCTCGGGGACCGGGCGTTCGGCGGTGGTCAGTACATCTTTCGGTTCACCGAACCGTTCGATGACTACGGCACGCATATCCGCTCCTTCTCGATCAGTCCTCGGCTACGAGGACCTGGACGTCGATGTTGCCGCGGGTCGCGTTGGAATACGGGCAGACCTGGTGTGCTTTGTCAGCGAGCGCTTGCGCGTCCTCCCTGGACAGATGGGGGAGCGATACCTCCAGGGTAACCGCAAGGCCGAAGCCGCCCGCGTCGTTCGGCCCGATCCCGACCTTGGCGCCGACCGCGGAGTCGTCGATGTTCGCCTTCACCTGCTTGCCGACCAGACGCAGCGCCGAATGGAAGCAGGCCGCGTACCCGGCCGCGAACAGCTGCTCGGGATTGGTGCCCTCGCCGTCGCCGCCCATTTCCTTGGGAGCCGAGAGATTCAGGTCGAGCTTGCCGTCGGTGGTGCGTGCGCGGCCGTTGCGTCCGTCGCCGCTGGCCAGGGCCTCGGCGGTGTAGAGGATCGGCATGTCTATTCTCCTTCGTTCAGCTGAGATTTCAGCGAATCGGTCAGTCGGCGCAGGATGTCGCGCAATGCGGCGATGTCGTCCATGGACAAGCCGCTGGCCTTGCCCATCTGGGCCGGGATGTCGCCCGCCTCGGCGCGCAGGGCGCGTCCTCGGTCGGTGAGCCGGATGTCGACGCGGCGTTCGTCGGCCGCCGACCGCCGCCGCTCCACGAGGCCCCCGGCCTCCAGCCGCTTGAGCAGCGGGGAGAGCGTGCCGGAATCCAGGTCGAGCGCATGGCAGACGTCGCCGACGCTGCGTTCGTCGCGTTCCCACAGCGCGAGCATCACCAGGTACTGCGGGTAGGTGAGCCCGAGCCGTTCCAGCTTCGGGCGGTAGACCGCGGTCATCGCCCGGGACGCCGCGTAGAGCGGGAAGCAGAGCTGCTCGTCGAGGGTGAGGTGATCGGCCATGAGCAATAATGTAGTGAGCAATTCGATTGCGCACAACCTAAGTGTTCATGGCGCTCGTCACACCGAGGCCGCGGGCAAGGCTCAGCGGGCCGGGAAACGAAGGACGCGGTCGTCACCGCTGACCGGTTCGCCCCGGCCGTCGGTGTTGGAGGTGGTGAGCCACAACGCTCCGTCCGGCGCGACCGCCACGGTGCGCAACCGGCCGTACCGGTCGCGCAATTCGGCACGGGGTGCACCGGTGCGGCCGTCCGCGAGCGGCACGGTCCACAGCCGACGGCCGCGCAGCGCGGCGACGTACAGGGTGTCCCCGGCGATGGCGATCCCCGACGGTGACGCTTCCGCGGTGGTCCAGGTCAGCAGCGGATCGGTGAAGCCGCGGTCGGCGCCGCCCGACCCCTCGACCTCGGGCCAGCCGTAGTTGTGGCCGGGCTCGATCAGATTGATCTCGTCGAACCGGTCTTGCCCGAATTCCGCCGCGAACAACCGCCCGTCGCGGTCCCATGCCAGACCCTGCACGTTGCGGTGGCCGAGACTGTAGACCGGCGAGCCGGGATACGGATTGCCCGGAGCCGGGCGGCCTTCGGGCGTCACACGGAGGATCTTCCCGCTGAGACTCGCCGGATCCTGCGATCGTCCGGATTGCCCGGCGTCGCCGGTCCCGGCGTAGAGCATGCCGTCCGGCCCGAACGCGATTCGCCCGCCGTTGTGATTACCGGCCTTCGCGATCCCGGCCACCAGCACCTCCGGTGGGCCGTCGAGCCGGAACCGGACGATCCGGTTGTCCGTATCGGCGGTGAAATAGGTATAGACATAACGACTTTCGGCGTAGTCCGGCGCGACGGCGAGCCCCAGCAGTCCGCCTTCGCCCCGGGCGGTCACGCCCGGCACCTGATACACCTGTTGCGGTGCACCGCCGGTACCGATGCGCAGGATCCGTCCGGAGTCCCGCTCGGCCACCAGCGCCGCGCCGTCGGGTAGGAAGGCCAGCCCCCACGGCACGTCGAGGTTCCCGGCGATTTCCTCGGCGGCGTCGAGGTCGGGTCGTTCGGCGGGATTGCTGGGCGCGACGGTGCGCGTCGCCGGAGGCGTGCTCCTCGGTTCGGTCGAGCTGTCGTTTCCGCAGGCAGTCAGCGCCGCGCCGAGCAGGAGTGCGGCGATGGTCGTGCGGGTATGGCACCGTCTCGGTGCCACAAGCCTGCTGTCGCAAGCGTGCGCGTGCCGGGTGGACCAGCGGAACCGCCGGTCGGAATCCGGGCCTGTGAAGAGGCTCCGGACGCCGAGAGAACGGCCCGATCCGGTTCGCATCAGCCGAGATACGTTCCGTACCAGTCCAATACGCGCCGCCAAGCCTCGGTGGCGGCCGTCGCGTTGTACCGCTGACCGGTGTCGTTGAAGAATGCGTGGTCGGCATCGGGCGCGGTGAAGATCTGATGCGGGTTGCCCGAACGGGCCAGTGCCGCTTCCGCGGCGGCCCGGGAGGCGTTCACGCGGGCGTCGGCCGCCGCGTAGATGCCGAGCACGGCGGCGTTCGACGCGGTCAGATCGCCGTTGTCCGGGAACGGCCCGTAGAACGGTGTCGCCGCCGCCAACTGGGACGGGCCCGAGGCCAGCAGCAGCCAGGTCAGGCCGCCGCCGAAGCAGAAACCGGTGGCGCCGAGCTTCTTTCCCTCGACCCGCCGCTGCAGTTCGTCCAGTCCGGCGCGCAAGTCGGCGACGAGCTGGTCCTGCGGGATCCGGCTCAGCTCGGCGGTCGCCTCGGCGGGATCGGCGAACGTCGCGGTTCCGCCTCGTGCGGACAGCAGGTCGACCGCGAGCGCGGAATACCCGGCCCCTGCGAAACGCCCTGTCACCGAACGGATGTGGTCGGTGAGACCTTTGTTCTCGTGGACCACCAGCACACCGCCCCGTGGTTGCGGCGCCGCCGCCCACGCGGCTTGCAGCGTCCCGCGGGGACCGGCGAAGGTGACGGCGCTCGTCGGAAGAGCGGTGGCGGATCCCGGTGGCGTCGGGGGCGACGTGGGCGAGGGCGAGTAATCGGTGATACCGGTGTCGGAGTTCGCGCAGGCGGCCAGCAGGGTGGCGGCGGCCGTGGCGCCGAGCCCGAGCAGCCCCAGCCTGCGCACCGCCTCTCGCCGGGTGAGCAGCCCGTCGGCGTGATCGGCCGCGATCTCCTCCGCGATGTAGCGCTGCAGCGGCGTCATGTGTCCCACCCTAAGCCGCAACGTCGGTGGCGACGCGGCATTCACCGTCTGTTCGCTCGCGACAAACCGGCCCGACCGCGCCTCCCGCGTTATTCGCCGGAAGATTGCTACGTTGTCGCCCAATCGGGCGATCGATAGTCGGTCCGCACACCGGTCGAGGGAGCGAGATGGCAGCGGGGCGTGGCGTGAGACGAACGACGATCAGGGCGATCCGGACGATGGTCATGGTCGCGGTAACGGCGACCGTGGGATTCGTGTCGGCGCCCGCGGCCGCGGAGCCGTCGGTCGATGCCCACAGTGTGCGGTGGACGGCGTTGCACGACGGTCCCCAGCCGTATGCCGACGTGCACATCGACTGGGATGTGCCGATCCGGATGAGCGACGGTGTCGTGTTGAAGGCCAACGTCTACCGGCCGGTGAAGGAGGGCGGCGAGGTGGAACGGCTGCCGCTGCCGACCATCGTCAACCTCACGCCGTACACCAAGCTCATGACCAACCTGATCGACACGGCGCTCGCGGTGCCCGGGTTGCAGCCGTTGACCGTGCGGCTGGTCAATCGCGTGAATCTGTCCCGCACGCCGGTCAGTGGTTTCGGCGATCTGCTGCACGCGGTCGACGGCGGCACCGTGCAGACGGTGCTCGGTCTGGATCGCGATCTGATCCGCGCCGGATACACGCAGGTCGTCGCCGACGTGCGAGGTACCGGTTTCTCCCAGGGAGCATGGGACACCCTCGGCGAGCGGGAACAGCTCGACACCCGCGAGGTGATCGAGTGGGCGGCGGCCCAGCCTTGGTCGAACGGCCGGGTCGGGATGAGCGGCGGCTCTTATTCGGGAATCAACCAGCTGCGCGCCGCCGAGAACGCCCCCGCGCCGTTGCGGGCGATCTTCCCGGTGGAGCCGGGCAGCGACCTCATGCGCGACGTCGTCGCGCCGGGCGGCGGCGTGGGGACGACGTTCCTTCCGATGTGGCTCAGCACGGTCAACCAGCTGAAGCTGATTCCCGACGTGCAGTCGATGTTGAAGGGCACCTTCGACTGGGGGTGGCTGCAGGAACGGATGTCCGATCCGGCCAGCAACGTGGACCTGCTGGCCCAGGCGCTGCTTACACCGTCGCTCGATCACGTGCCGCCCGCGCTGGCCGACGCGCTGGACGAGAACAGCTATTTCCGGCGCGGCATCGAGGGGCATCCCGAGCGCATCACGGTGCCCACCTTCGTCTACGGCGGCTGGCACGACATCTTCGCCAACAGCGCGACGAAGCTGTACAACGCGATTCCGCTGCCCGCGGGACAGAAACAATTGGTCGTCGGCGACACCTATCACGCGAATCCCGGTGCGGGAACGGGCATTCCGGGGGCGCCGCCGCGGCTGGACGTGTTGCAGCGCATTTGGTTCGACAAGTGGTTGAAGGATACCGACCACGGCTTGGGCGATTTCGGGCCGATCACCGTGTGGGAACAAGGCGGCGGCTGGATCTCCCTCGGCCAGTTCCCGCAGAAAGATCTCAACCACCGCCGCGTGTATCTGTCGGCCGAGCCGAGCGGCACCGCCGGAAAGGCCGTGTACGACGGATCGTTGACGATGACCGCTCCCGGCGAACGGCAGACGCTGACGGTGGCGCCCGGCGTCGCCTCGGCGTGTTCCCGCGATACCGCGCAGGGCTCGGCCGGGATGGCGGCGGTGCTGGACGTGTGCGCGAAGGACTCACGCATCGCCGAGCGCAACGCGCTGACCTTCACCAGCGCACCGACGACCGAGCCCACCGTCATCTCGGGGCCGGTGAACGTACATCTGAACGCGGTGCACGACGCCACCGACGGCTACTGGAGCGTCACCATGAACGACGTCGCGCCCGACGGGAGCTCGAAGGTGCTGTCCACCGGGCAGCTGACCGCATCGCTGCGCGCCGTCGACGAGCAGAAGAGCAGCCGCACACCGACCGGCGACCTGACCGAACCGTTCAATCCGATCACCTTGGACAGTGTGCGGCCGGTCGTCCCCGGTGAGCCGGTGGCGCTGGACATCGCGGTGATTCCCACCCAAGCGGTGCTGCAACCAGGCCACCGGCTGCGGATCGACGTCTTCGCGGGTAACTCGCCGAAGGCGCTGGCCTTCCGGCCGATGCTCAACAACACCGAGCTGAAGCCGCAGCACCTGAAGCTCGACCCGTCGGCACCGAGCTTCGTCGTGGTGCCGACCAACCGTCCGCTGGACTGAGCGCTACGACAACTGCGACTGCACCTGCGCGGAGATCAGCTCGAGGTGCTCGAGATCGTTCAGATCCAGCACCTGCAAGTAGATGCGGCTGGTGCCGATCTCGGCGTACCGGCCGATCTTGTCCACCACCTCGGCGGGTGAGCCGGCCAAGCCGTTGGTCTTCAGTTCGTCCACCTCGCGGCCGATCGCCTCGGCGCGGCGCGCCACTTCGGCGTCGTTCGCGCCCACGCAGGCCACCAGCGCGTTGGAGTAGACCAGGTCGTCGGCGGCGCGGCCGTATGCCTCGGCGGCGGCGCGCACCCGGTCGAACTGCCGCGTGCTGTCCTCGATCGAGGAGAACGGCATGTTGAACTCGCTGGCGTATTGCGCGGCCAGCCGCGGGGTGCGGGTGGCGCCTTGCCCGCCGATCACCACCGGGATCGGGTCCTGCACCGGCTTGGGCAGGGCGGGGGAGTCGGTGAGCTGGAAGTGCTTGCCGTCGTAGCTGAAGGTGTCGCCGGGTTTGGTCGCCCAGAGCCCGGTGATGATGGCCAGCTGTTCTTCCAGCCGGGCGAATTTGTCGGCGGGGAACGGGATGCCGTACGCGGCGTGCTCCTCGGCGAACCAGCCGCTGCCCAAACCGAATTCGACTCGGCCGCCGGACATCTGGTCCACCTGCGCCACTTGGATCGCCAGCGGGCCCGGCAGCCGGAAGGTGGCGGCGGTGACCAGGGTGCCCAGCCGGATCCGCTTGGTCTCCCTGGCCAGACCGGCGAGGGTGATCCAGGCGTCGGTGGGGCCGGGCAGCCCGTCGGCGCCGCCCATGCTCAGGTAGTGGTCGGAGCGGAAGAACGCGTCGAAGCCCAGGTCCTCGGTGGCCTTGGCGACGGTGAGCAGGGTGTCGTAGCTCGCACCCTGCTGCGGCTCGGTGAAGATGCGTAGTTCCATGTCGACGACCCTAGTCGGTCGGCCGGAAGGCGAATCGGGGCGTGCGCGGCTCCCCGTTCGAGCTGCGCGGCAGCTCGAGCGCGGTCGGCCCGGTGATGCGGTCGCTGAGAGATCATCGCGCGGACTGTTCGGGCCCCGGCGGTTGCGTGTAGGTCCGTGCGATGAGCGCGGCGCGCAATCGGTAGAGCGCGTGCGGAACGGCGGTGTCCAAGCCGGTGAGGCGGCCGATGCGCTTGAGCCGATGGTCGACGGTGTTCGGGTGCAGATACATCGTCCGGGAGGTGCGCCTGCGGTTGAAGTCGTTGCGGATGTGTTCGCGCAGGGTTTCGACCAACTCCGGATGCCCCTCCAGCGGATCGAGCAGGGCGGCCAGCCGGTCGCGTCCCGGGCCCGGCCGGGTGAGCTGGTATTCGAGGGCTAGATCCTCGAAGCGGTACAGGCCGGGTGGGCTCTGCAGGCGACGAACCATGTCGAGCAGTTCGTGCGCCTGGTCGGCGGCGCCGGGAATCTGCTCGGCCTCGGCGGCGGTGGCGGCGGCGGTGAGCGGCGCGGGCACCACCGCGGCCAGCGCGGCGACCAAGTCGGTGAGGCGGTCCGCGGCGACCGGCGCCGCCGGTACCAGGATCGTTCCGCCGATCGCGCTGAGCAGGCTCGGCACGTGCCTGCCGCAGTGCACCGCGAGGCAGAGTTGCATGCGTTGCCGGATGCTGTGCCCTTCCGCGGGGCGGCCGGGATTCTCCTCGGTGGGCCGGTCGACCGCCACGGCGAGCACGGTGTAGCGGTCGGCGACCGGAATGCCGTACTCCCGGTAGACCTTCGCAGGGTGGTGCCCGCGCAGCAGCGCGGCGGCGACGGCGTGCGGAGCGGTCTGCTCGTCGGCGGGGGCGACGGACAGGTAGGCGAGCGAGACGGTCGTGGTGACCGCGTGAAGGGCGTCGAAGAGCCTGCGTATGTCGTTGTGCCGCGGTGTGTTCGAATCACGCAGATACTCGTCGAGATACAGGCGGAAACCTTCGTGGACCAGATGCTGGACGGTGTCCATGCGCACCCCGACACCGGCCCACCGGGTGGCGGCCGCGAAGATGCCGACCGTGCGGGCCGGTTGTGCGGGGGCGAGGGAAGTGACCAGGTCGAGGCAGTGGGCGACGGTGGCGCGGATCTCCTCCCGCAGCAGATTCCCTTGTTCGACGTGCCGGCGGGGAATGATGCCGAGCAGGTGTCGCACGATGTGTTCGGTGGCCGGGACGGGCTCGGCGGTGCCGCGTGTGGGTGGCATGCCGGTCCCTCAGCGACCGCCTCCGCCGCCGACCATCCGTGGGTCGAGCGCGCGGTCGCGGTTCGGATGTCGGACCAGGCCGGTGCCTTGCGTCGTCGCAAACATTCGGTACTTCCCATCCAGTCGTCCGCACGTTTTCACGAAATGGCGTGATACGAAGCAGAATTCGAATTCACGGAAGTTCGTGACATCGCACAGTCTCGTTCCTTGAAATGTATCGGCGGCGGCGCGAATCGTCACTGCACGGGCCGACGAAGCAATCGGCCGCTACGTTGTTGCGGATGACAATGCCGCACGAAGATCCGCCACCATCAGGGAAGAAGGTTCGAGTGCGCGATGTGCCGATGATTGTCGTGATGGGGGTGTCGGGTTCGGGAAAGACGACGGTCGGTACCCGCTTGGCCGACATATTGGGGGTCGAGTACGCCGACGGCGACGATTTCCACCCGCCCGCGAACGTCGCGAAAATGGCGGCGGGGACGCCGCTGGACGATGCCGACCGCGCACCCTGGCTCGATGCCTTGGCCGCCTGGATGGCCGGGCGATCAGGGAAGGGGGCCGTCGTCACGTGTTCCGCGCTGAAACGGATCTATCGCGACCGGCTTCGCGTCTCGGCCCCCCACGCGTTCTTCCTGCATCTGGACGTGCCGCGGCAGGAACTCGAGCGCCGTATGGCGGGCCGCGGTGGGCACTTCATGCCACCGAGCCTGCTGGATTCCCAGCTGGCCACGCTGGAGCGGCTCGCGGCCGACGAGCGCGGCGACACCCTCGACGCGACACGACCGCCCGAGGATGTGATCCGGGACGCCGTGGCGGCGCTGAAGAGGTAGTCAGAGGCCGCCGATGCCGGACAGGAGATCGAAACCGAGATCGAGCCCGCGCCACAAAGCGTCGATCTCGGCGGTGACGGCGGGTGCCGCCGCCGGGTCCTGCAAGGCGATCCCGTTCGCGAAGATGACGACGTTGGCGCCCGCGTCGGCCAGCCGGAGCAACGGGCCGGTCGCCACGCCTCGGCCGAGCACCGCGTCCAAGCCCTCCCCGACGAAGTAGAAGCGCCACAGCGGTCCCAGGTCACCGCCGTAGAACGCCTTGGTCTCGTCGACGATCAGCGCGCCCTGCCGGGCGATCGAGTCGACGATGCGGAAATAGTCGCGCGTGTTGGCGGCGGTGCTGCCGACCGCCGCGACGGAGTAGGACAGGTCGACGGTCAGATGCGCGTCGTAACCGGCCATCGCCACTCGGGCCGGGGGCAACTCGCAGCGACGGGTCAGCTCGAAGTAGTGCGCCCAGTGCGGTTCGGCGGGTGCGCCGGTGAATTCCGCGTGCAACGCGCGCAGGAAACGCGACAGCAGCTCGCGACTGATCCGGTGCGCCCATTCGGGGTCGTCGAACGACGCGGGATCGCGCTGGAGCGGCAGGACGGCGGCCTGCTCGACCGCGTCGAGCCCCAAGGCGAACACACCGCGCAGGTCGCGGTGGCGGACCAGGATTTCGGTGATCTGCCGGTGGCGGTCGATGGCCTGCTCCAGCTGCCACAACGAGGAACCAGCCGGTGCCTCGGTATCGGACAGCCGCGCGATCGCGGCTGTCTCCTCTGGTGTCAACGGTGTGCCGCAGGCGGTGTCGGCCGTCGCGGCGAGGCCTGTGGCCGGGTGGAGCGCAATCGTGGCGAGCAGCGCGGTGACGGCCATGGCCAGTATCGGAAATCGTTGTCGCGCAGTGCTGATCGGTGTGCGCGCGAGAAGGTTCGCCATGCTGGCTCCGGAGGTCGTGAATCGCGAACTTGCGTCGGACGGCCGAAGCGGGTGCGCATCGGCGATGCGCCATCGCCGTAGGTAAGGCGTTGACACAGGGCGAGTTCGAAGCCTAACCGAGCCGACCGGACCGCGCAGCGCGGCGATCAGTGAGCGGCGAAGCAGGACCCGGAGGGCGCGCCCGGCAGGCAGACTTCGGCGATGGCGGAGACGAGCAGCCACGCGCCGAGCGACAACGAACCCACGGCGATCGCGCCGAACACGAAAACCCACAGCAGGCCGGGCAGCCGGGTGAGCCGGGCGAGTTGATCGGCGTCGGAGTCGACCTCGTGATAGCGGGCACGTTGCTGCCGGGAGCGGCTTCGTTGCAGCTCCAGCACCGGCCGTGCCCCGGCGAACAGCAGGAACCAGGCCCCCAGGTAGGCGAACCCCGCTTGCAGCGTGTCGGTGCCGAACCAGGAGACCACGAAGACCACCGCGCCGAGGCCGAGCACGGTGATGGCGCCGTAGACGTTCCTGATCTTGATCAGCAGCGCGGCGAGCAGAACGATGGCGGTCCAGAGCATCAGCGTGATCCGGCTCGCGCCCAGCAGCGCGGCGAATCCGAGACCGAGCAGCGGCGGTGCGGGGTAACCGGCCATGGTGGTGAGGATCATCCCGAGGCCGTAGGGTTTCCCGCTCGACACGGTGAGCCCCGAAGTGTCGGAATGCAGTCGGATGCTGTTGAGCTTGCGGCCGGTCAGCAGGGCGACCAGGGCGTGCCCGCCTTCGTGCGCGATGGTGACGATATTGCGGGTCAACCGCCAGATCGGGGTGTAACCCACCAGCACGAGCGCCGCCACCGCGGCCGCCACCACCAGCCACCACGGCGGCTGCGCTTGCGTCGTCGTCAGACGATCGGCGATGGAAGCGCCGCGCTCGAAGAATTCCGCTCTTTCCACCGCCGCACCTTAACCGCCCGCGGACGACCGCGCTCGGGGCATGGGTTCGACGCTGGGACGCCGGAGGCGAGCGCGTGCGGCTCGCCTCGCCGCGTCCTGTCGTGGAGGGCCGGTGCGCCGCTCGTCGCCCCTGAATCCGTCGCCCGCGCCGTTCAGCCGGTGCGATCGAGGGTGCCGGTCATATCCCCTGCCACACCCTGGGTTCGGTACGAGAGCGTCCCGTCAGGTCGCAACTCCAACCGGGACGTCGCGCCGTCATCGTTGCAGCCGCCGGGATCTTTGGTGAGTCTGGCGGTCAGCACCACACCGTTGGCCGTGGCGGACGTGAGCGTTTCGGACCGGCCGCATTGCAGATGCGCGAATCTGCCGGTATTGGTCGATTCTCCGACCTGCTCGCCTACGTTCCCAGGATTGATCCGCACGACGATGTCGTAGCTGCCCAGAATGTCCCGCGCGACACCCTGCCATTCGCCGACAAGTGCGTTCGGAACGCTCGTGCCCGACGGGCCTGCGCTGGTCGGCGTCCCGTCACCGGCTTGCGTGGCGGTAGCCGTCGGAGCGTCGACGCCGGCTCGGGTGGTGGACGTCGGAGAATCACTGTCGGTCGGCGTCGCGGTCCGCGCGATCGAGTTCGCGGTATCGCGCCGTAGTTGCGCGCCGACCACGAACGCCGCCACGGCGACCGCGATGCCGACCACGAGGGCTCCCACGACCAGCAGGGCGCGGTTCGGACTGTGTGCGCGAGGTGCCGGGGTGGTGACCGGACCACCGGGCGAATCGTATTGCGCGGGTGGTTGAATCCGTTGCCCCATGGACGTGGCGGCCGCCTGCGGCGAGCCGGGATAGCGCGTCGGTCCGTGTGCCGACCGTCCGGGATCGCCCTGCGCGTACCGCGGATAGGTAGGTGGCGCGGGGCGGACCACGGTGTCGGCCGTACGCGCCCGATCCGTGGGCGCGGAGAACTGGCTGCGGTCGAATGCGCCGGAGTCCAGATCCAATAGCTCGACCGCGCGTCGGCCGACCTCCTCGAGCACCGGTGCGGGCAGCCAGCCGCCGCGGTCGGGGATGCCCAGTGCGGTGAGCTGGGCGAACAGCTCGTCCGGAGTCGGGCGAGCCGCGGCGTCCTTGGTCAGGCAGGCGGCCACCAGTGGACGCAGCCGCTCCGGCACGTCATCCAGCTGCGGCTGCTCGTACACCACCCGCCACAGCATCTGCACCGTCTCGCCGACGCCGAACGGCCCGTGGCCGGTCGCCGCGAACACCAGGACGCCGCCCAGCGCGAAGACGTCCGCGGGTGGGCCGACCGGATCGCCGGTCACCTGCTCCGGGCACATGAATCCCGGTGAGCCGATGACTTTTCCGGTCGTGGTGAGCTTGCTGTCGTCGACGGCGCGGGCGATGCCGAAATCGATCACCTTGGGACCGTCGAGGGCCAGCAGAACGTTGGACGGTTTGAGGTCGCGGTGCACCACACCGGCCCGGTGGACGGCGGTCACTGCCTCGATCAGCCCGTGCGCCAGCACGAGCAGCGCGTTCTCGGTGAACGGTCCGTACCGGTCGACCGCGTCGGCCAGCGAGAATCCCGCCACGTAACCGGTGGCCAGCCACGGGGGATCGGCGTCGACGTCCGCGTCGAGCACCGGCGCGGTGAACTGTCCGCCGACCCGGCGCGCGGCGGCCACCTCGCGCCGGAAGCGCTGCCGGAATTCGGCGTCGATCATGTCCGGGCGGATGACTTTGACCGCGACGGTGCGCCCACCCGGGTTCCGGCCGAGGTAGACCCGGCCCATGCCACCCGCACCGAGGACGCCGAGCAGGCGATAGTCCCCGATCCGGGCCGGATCGTTCGTGCCGAGCGGTTGCATCGCGCAGCTGGCTCCCTTCGTGGCGTCGACCCTCCGAGAGGCTACCCACCGGGGCCGCCCATGTCCGCGCGGCGAACTGCCCGGGCTAACCCGCCATGCTCGGCGCGGGCGCGGGCTGCTCTCGCCGCGCCCGCCTGGCCAGCAGATACGCGGCGATCGCCGCCGGGATGTTCATCAGAACCCCGTACACCGCGCCCGGAACGGCCATGGTGTCGTTGTCCAATACCGAAGCGGCGACGGCGATCGCGAGCGCCGCGTTGTGCACGCCGATCTCCATGGCCGATGCGATCGCCTGATCGGCTTCCACCCGCAACAGCCGGGGCAGGAAATAGCCCACGGCCAGACTGATCACGGCGAAGGTCAGGCAGATCGCGGACAGCTCTCCGATGTGCTCGGTCAGGATGTCCAGGTTCGAGCCCACTCCGGCCGCGATCACCAGCGCGAGGACCGCGACGGACAGGATCTTGACCGCACCGCGCATCCGCCGAGACCACTCCGGGAACCGCCGATGCACCACCATGCCGATCGCGACCGGCACCAGCACGATGGCGAAGACCTGCGCGAATTTGTCCGGCCGCAGTCCGACCGCACCCTCGCCGTCCAGGAACAAGGCGTAGGACAGCGCCACCACCACGGGCAGGGTGAATACCGCGAGCACCGAATTGATCGCGGTGAGTGTGATGTTCAGCGCCACGTTGCCCCCGGCGACGTGACTGAACAGGTTGGCCGACGCTCCGCCCGGCGACGCCGCGAGCAGCAGCATGCCCGCCGCGAGCGCGCCTTCCAGTCCGAACAGGCGGATCAGGCCGAGGCACACCGCGGGCAGCAGGACCATCTGGCACGCCAGCGCGATCACCGCCGCTTTCGGATACCGCAGCACGCGCGCGAAATCGTCGGTCGTCAAGGTCAATCCGAGCCCGAACATCACCAAGGCCAGCGCCAGCGGCAGCAGCACGGCGAAAACCGTTGTACCCATTCGGGTCTCCTTTCGCAGGGCGGCCCGGACCGGCCGATCCCGGGGACCGACGTTATCGAGTCGCGGCGAAGGTGGCCAGCCCCGGTCAAGCGGTGACGGTCACACCCAGCGCTGCCGACTCGCGTGCTTTCGTCAGTAGGCGCAGGGTGGTGACGGCGTCGCGCGGGTCGACGGGCACCGGAGCGCCGTCGAGCAGCGCGGCGGCCATGGCGGAGTAGAAATCGGGGTACGCGCCGGGTGCGGTCGGCACGGGGGCGAAGTCCGGTTCCGCGCCCAGCACGCCCCAGCCCTCGGCATCGACTGTGCCCCAAGGGGAATCGTTTCCCGGGCGGCGACCGGATCGGAGTGCTTCCTCCTGCGGGTCCAGCCCGTAGGTGACATACCCGGCCTCCGATCCGAGCACCCGGAAACGCGGGCCGAGTTGCGCGGCGACGGCGCTCATCCAGAGGTGGGAGCGGACACCGCCGGTGTGGGTGAGCGCGACGAACGCGTCGTCGTCGGTGGTGATCCCTTCCCGCCGCCGGTCCAGCTCGCAGTACACCGAAGCCACCGGGCCGAACAGGGTCACGGCTTGGTCCACCAAGTGGCTGCCGAGGTCGAGCAGGATGCCCGCGCCCTCCTCGTCCGTGCCGACCTCCCGCCAGCCGCCCTTCGGCACCGGACGCCACCGTTCGAACCGGGACTCGAAACGCCGCACCCGGCCCAGCCTTCCGGTCTCGACGAGTTCACGCACCGTCCGGAAGTCGCCGTCCCAGCGCCGGTTCTGGAAGACCGACAACGCGAGGCCGGACCGCTCCGCGCGCCGGACCAGATCTTCGGCGTCGTCCACCGCTACCGCGAACGGCTTGTCGACCACGACGGGCAGCCCGGCCTCCAGCGCCTGCCCGGCCAGCGGCGCGTGCGTGTGGTTCGGTGTCGCGATCACAGCCAGATCGATGCCGTCCGGCGTGGCGAACAACTCCTCTGCGTGCGGCACCACACGCACACCGGGGTGTTCGGCGCGCGCCCGCTCGGCACGCTCCTCCGAGGAGGTCACCACGGCAGCGACCCGCATCCGCGGTTGCGCGGCGATCAGCGGAGCGTGAAAAACCGACCCGGCCAGGCCGTAGCCGACAACGGCGACCTCGACGATGCTCATACCCCGACGCTACCGCCGCTGACAACCGCATCAGGCTTCACCACGTAGGCGCTGGTCGGCCGAGGAGCGCCACCTCGAGCGGCGCGCCACCGAAGTGGATCGCACCATTCGCTCTTGTGCTGCCGCAACCGGTGGTCCGGTGACGATCGGATCGTATGTCCGGCAGACGGAGACGCGTCGGCCTGGCCGTGTAGGTGCCACGTCGCGCGCCGGTCGAGCGGCTGTCGTCCGCCGATGGTCCGGCTGTCGACCTGCGACGTTCTGGCGCGTGCGGCGATGGTGGCCGGTGGATACCGCGCGAGGTTCCGGGCTGTCCGGGACGACCCGCCGGACCGGCCGCGCGCGGGCCGGTTCTTCCCGCGCCCGGCGCGGTCGGCTCAATGCGGCGGCGCGGCGGAGTACTCCTGTTCGGGCCGCCCGGTGCTGCCGTAGCGCAGGCTCATGCGCACCGCGCCGCCGGCGACGAGTGCGGCGAGATAGCGCTGGGCGGTGGCCCTGGAGATGCCGATGGCGCTCGCTACCTCTCCTGCGGACAGAGGTGTGCCCGCATCGAGAATGGCTTGCAGGACAGCGCCTTTGGTGGGGGAGGCCACGGTCGCCGCCGGGCTCGCGGTGACCGAAGGACGCAGTGCGTGCAGCGCCGCGGCGACCCGGGCGTTGTCGACCTGCGGCACGGCGAGAATGCGCCGGTAGCGGGCGTAGGCGGCGAGCCGGGCGGCGAGTTCGGTATGCGGGAAGGGCTTGACGAGGTAGGACACCGCACCTGCCGCGACGGCGGCGCGCACCGACTCGCTCTCGGTCGACGCGGTGAGCACCATGGCGTCGCAGTGCAGCTCGCGGACGAAATCGATACCGGATCCGTCGGGCAGGTAGACGTCCACCAGCGCCAGGTCGATCGGCCGCGCCGCGACGAGTTCCCGCGCGGCGGCGAGGGTATTGGCGGTGCCCGCCACCGTGAAACCCGGGATCGCCTGCACGATCCCGGCGTGCAGATTCGCCACCCGGAAGTCGTCGTCGACGATCAGGACGGTCAGGGACGGCGGGGCCATGACACCTCGCTCTGCGCGAGCACCCCGGGGATGCGTGCGATGAACTCCGCGCCGGTCAGTGGCGGCTCGCCGCCGCCGGGACTCGACAGGCGCACGTCGCCGCCGTGGGCGCGGACGATCTGGCGGATCAGGGCGAGGCCCACCCCGCGCCCACCGGGGACGCCGAGGTCGTCGCGGGTCGAGATCCCTTCGGTGAACAGCGCGTCCACCAGGTCGGGCGCGACACCGTCGCCGCTGTCGGCGACGGTGATGTGCAGCGTCGAATCCTCCTGCACCAGTTCGACTTCCACCTGCCGAACCGAGCGCTGCCGAGCGCGCACGGCCTCCATGGCGTTGTCCAGCAGATTGCCGAGCACGGTGGTCACGTCCACTGGATCGGCGAGATCGCCCTCGACCCAGGTGTTGGGCCCGAGCACGAGTTCCACCCCGTTCTCCCTGGCGTGCGCGGCCTTGGCGGCCAGGAAGGCCTGTAGATACGTGTCGTGGATGGCATCGATGCCCGGGGTCGCCGGACCGAGCGGACCCGCCCCGATCAGCTCGTCGACCGACCGCGCGGCCTCCTCGACATGCCCGCCGTGCAGCAGCCCGCTGACCAGGTGCATCTTGTTGGAGAACTCGTGGCGCTGCGCGCGCAGCACCGTGCTCATCGACTGCACCGCGTCCAGCTGCCTGGTCAGCGATTCCACGTCGGTGCGGTCGCGCACGGTGAGCACCGCGCCGAGATCACGGCCGTCCCGGCTGACTCGCCGCGCCGAGACGATGACGACGTTCGCACCGACCGTCGCCGAGGCGGGTTGCCGATCGAGGTCGCGGAACACCTCCAGCACTCGCGGGGTGAGCCCGATCTCGTCGACTGGGCGCCCGATGTCCGGCGCGATGCCGAGCAGCCTGCGCGCCTCGTCGCTGACGAAGGTCGTGCGCCACGACGCGTCGACGGCGAGCACGCCGCCGCCGATGCCGTGCAGCACCGCGGCCTGCCCCCGGACCAGTTCGGCCAGCTCGTCGGGTTCCAGCCCGAGCGTCAGCCCGCGCCAGCGGCGGGCGAGCAGGATCGATCCGGCGATGCCGACCGCGAGCGCCACCGCGACCAGGCCGCCCGCGGTGCGCAGGTCGCCGAGCAGTTGCTCGTGCACCGCGTCGGTGGCGATGCCGACGCTGACCGCGCCGACCACCCGATCGGAGCCGGGCGCCGTGACGGGGACCTTGGCGCGCACCGAGTCGCCGAGCGTGCCGCGTTCCTCGGTGATCGACTCGCGGCCCGCGAGCGCCTCGGATGGATCGGTGCTGACGTGCTCGGCGAGCCGGGCGGCGTCCGGATGCGCCAGGCGGATGCCCACGTCATCGGTGATCACCACGAACAGGGCGTTGTTGCGCTGGGTCGCGTCCACCGCGAGCCGCTCCAGCGGGCCGGTGGCCAGCTCCTGGCGCACGCCCGGATCGACCGCGCCCGGCGCGTACCTGGCCACCTCGGCGCGCACCACCGGGTCGGCGGCGACGGTGCGCGCGACGGCGAGCGCACGCTGACCGTAGGCGTCGCGCAGCCGCTGATCACTGAGATAGCCGAACACCGCGAACGCGACACCGAGCGTCAGCGCGACGACCAGGATCTGCGACAGCAGAACCTGGGTCCGCAACCGCACGGCCCGCGCGCCCTCAGTGGCCATGGCCGCAGCATAGGCGCAGACCACCGCGCACCGCGCATGAGCAGAATGCGCAAAACCCGCATATCCCGCGTTTGTGGCGGTTGTGCGCACAAGCTCCGGCGTGTGACCGGGGCCACGTACGTTCGCCCTACCCGATCTCGCAGAAGTAGGAAGCAATGACGCAATCCCTCATCGAGCTGCGGAACGCGACCAAGCGTTTCCCCGGCACCGGCGGTGGCATCCACACCGCCGTGCGCAATCTGAACCTCACGGTGCGCCCCGGCGAATTCGTCGCCGTCGTCGGCCCCACCGGATGCGGCAAGTCCACCACGTTGTCGCTGGTGTCCGGGCTGGAACCGGCCTCGGCCGGGCGGACGCTCGTGCGCGGCAAGGACGTCGACGGCATCCCCGAAGGCATCGGCTACATGTTCCAGCAGGACGCGGTGCTGCCGTGGAAGAGCGTGCTGGACAACGTCGCGCTCGGCCCGCGCCTGCGCGGCGCGTCGAAGGCCGAGGCGCGGGCGAAGGCGTCCGGATGGGTGCGCAAGGTCGGTCTGGCCGGGTTCGAGAGCTACTACCCGCACCAGTTGTCCGGCGGCATGCGCAAGCGCGTGGCGCTGGCACAGACACTGGTCAACGAGCCGGAGATCCTGCTGATGGACGAGCCGTTCAGCGCGCTGGACGTGCAGACCCGGCAGCTCATGCAGGACGAGCTGCTGCGCGTCTGGGCGGGCACCAACGCGGCGGTCGTCTTCGTCACCCACGATCTGGAGGAGGCGATCGTGCTCGCCGACCGGGTGGTCGTGATGACCGCGAGCCCGGCCACCGTCTGCGGAGACTTCACCGTGGGCCTGACACGGCCGCGCAGTGTCGAGGACGTGCGGCTGACCGCCGAGTTCCGCGACATCTACAAGGAGATCTGGGAGACGCTGCGCGATCAGGTCGAGGCCGCTCGGGCGAAGGGAGCCTCCCGTGTCGCATGACGTGCTGGTGCAGGACGCCGTCGACGAGCCCGCGGTGGAGAACGAGACCGAGGCACAGATTCTGGCCCGGGTACGCACCGCCGCGCGGCGCGCCCGGATCCGGACTTGGGGCCTACGCGTCGCGCTGGTGACGCTGTGGCTGGGCGCGTGGGAGCTCACCGCCACGGTGTGGATCGATCCGTTCTTCTACTCGAAGCCGTCGCTGATCTGGGCGCGGTTGGTCGAATGGTTTACCGAGGGGACGCAATTCGGCTCGATCTGGCTGCAGATCTACACCACCGTGCAGGAGGCCGTGCTCGGTTTCGTGATCGGCACGGTGGCCGGCGTCGTGCTGGGCGTGCTGCTCGGCCGCAGCCGGTACTGGGCCGAGGTACTCGCGCCGTTCATCAAGGCGCTCAACGCGGTTCCGCGCATCGTGCTGGCGTCGCTGTTCATCATCTGGTTCGGTCTAGGCCTGAGTTCGAAGGTCGCGACCGTGGTGGTGCTGGTGTTCTTCGCGGTGTTCTTCAACGCGTTCACCGGTGCGCGAGAAGTGGACGGCAATGTGATCGACAACGCCCGTATCCTGGGCGCGAGCCGCAGGCAAGTGCTGGTGTCGATCGTGCTGCCGAGCGCGACCACCTGGATCCTCTCCAGCCTGCACACTGCCTTCGGTTTCGCGCTGATCGGCGCGGTGGTGGGCGAGTACGCGGGCGCGAGCAAGGGCCTGGGTCTGCTGATCAGCAACGCGCAGGGCACCTTCGACTCGGCGGGCATCTACGCGGGCATGATCATCGTCACCGTGGCCGCGCTGATCGCCGAGTGGGGGATCGGCATGGCGGAGAACCGGTTGCTGAAATGGCGGCCCTCGCAGGCGACCTCGAACCACGGGATCTGACCATGAGGCATCGCAAGCAACTCGCGCTCGTCGCCGTCGTGATCGCGGCACTGCTGACGGCCACCGGATGCCGGGACTCCCGCACCCTTCCGATGGCCGACGGGCGACCGCAGATCACCATCATGGTGGGCGGGCTGGAGAAGGTGATCTATCTGCCCGCCGTGCTGACCCGGCAACTCGGCTTCTTCGAGCGCAACGACATCGACGTGAAACTGCTCGGCGAGCAGTCCGGAGCCACGGCCGAGACGGCGTTGCTCACCGGCGACGTGCAGGCCGTCGTCGGGTTCTACGACCACACCATCGATCTGCAGGCCAAGGACCAGTGCATCCGCTCGGTGGTGCAGATGTCCGACGTGCCCGGTGAGGTCGAACTGGTGTCGAAGGCGGACGCGGACATCACCTCGGTCGCCGATCTGCGCGGCAAGAAGCTGGGCGTGACCTCGCTCGGCTCGTCGACCGACTTCCTCACCCAGGCGCTCACCGGCCAGGCCGGGATGAGCACCGCCGATTACACCCGGGTGAAAGTGGGTGCGGGACAGACGTTCATCGCGGGCATGAACCACGACGGCATCGACGCGGGCATGACCACCGATCCCACGGTGGCGCAGATGGTGAACTCCGGCGATGCGCGCGTCCTCGTCGACCTGCGCACCGAGGCGGGCACCAGGGCCGCGCTCGGCGGGCTGTATCCGGCGACGTCGCTGTACATGAGCTGCGCGACGATCGAGGCCCACCCCGACATCGTGCGCAAGCTCGCCGCCGCGTTCGTGCAGACGCTGCAGTGGATCCGGACGCACACGCCCGAGGAGATCGCCGAGAAGATGCCGCCGCAGTACGCGAGCGCGGGCAAGGACCTCTACGTCCAGTCGATCCGTGATTCCATCGGCATGTTCAACGGCGACGGGTTGATGAAACCCGAAGGCGCGCAGAACGTCCTGGAGATCCTCGGCAAGTACTCGAAGAACGTGCGTCCCGTGCGCGATCGGATCGACCTGTCCGAGACCTACACCACGCAGTTCGTGGAGGAGGCGCTGCGCGCGCCGCGACAGTAGCGGCGCCGGTGACCATGTGCGGCCGCCTGGGATCGTCCCGGGCGGCCGCACGTGTACCGACGGAGCTTCTCAACTGTGAAGACACCGCACCATAAACCGACATGAGAAGTGCTCCCATAAGCCGAAGTACGTCACGGCAGCCGAGGTGCGCGTGCATCATCTGATCGGATTCGCCGGGCTGATGTGCTTCCTGCTGCTGGCCTGGCTGCCCAGTACCGACCGCCGCGCCGCCGCCGCTCGGCTGCCGCGGATCGCCGTCCTTTTGATCGTGCAACTCGCGCTCGGTTTCCTGTTGCTGAAGACCGGGATCGGAGGCACGGTGATCCGCGCGGTCAGCGACGCCTTCGCCCACATCCTCGGCTACGCCGCCCAGGGCACCGCGTTCGTATTCGGCGACCTGCCCGCCGTCGGCAGCGGCGGGCCCGCGTTCCTGTTCGCGGTGCTGATGCCGATCGTGCTCGTGTCCGCGCTGATCGGCATCCTGCAACACCTGCGGGTCCTGCCGTTGATCATCAAGTACCTCGGCATGCTGCTGGCCTGGGTGAGCGGCTTCGGCAGGATCGAATCGTTCAACGCGGTCGCCTCCGCGATCCTCGGCCAATCAGAAGTGTTCATCTCGCTGCGCGCCATGCTCGACGACATTCCGCCGCAGCGGATGTACACCCTGGCGGCCTCGGCGATGTCGACGGTCTCAGCGGGCATCCTCGGCGCCTATATGGTGCTCATCGACCCGAAGTACGTGATCGCGGCCATCGTGCTGAACATGCTGGGCGCCTTCGTGGTGTGCTCGCTGATCAACCCCTACAAGGTCGGCGCCGCCGACGATGCCCGGCTGATCGGCGAGGAGATCGCCGACAGCCGTAAGCGGCAATCGTTCTTCGAGATGCTCACCGAATACATCCTGGTCGGCTTCAAGGTCGCGTTCACCGTCGCGGCCATGCTGATCGGATTCATCGCCTTGCTCGCCATGGTCAACGGAATCTTCGCGGCGCTGTTCCACGGCACCACGTTCCAGGACGTGATGGGCCACGTCTTCGCCCCGCTGGCCTGGTTGACCGGCATCCCGTGGGACGAGGCGGCGGCCGCGGGCCGGTTCATGGGCACCAAGCTGGTGTCCAACGAAGTGGTCGCCATGCAGGAACTGAACCGGCAACACGCCGGACTGTCGGACCACACCGTCGCGATCGTCTCCACCTATCTGGTGTCGTTCGCGAACTTCTCCACCATCGCCATCGTCACCGGCGCGGTCCGCAGCCTCAGCGAGAAACAGGGCACCGTCATCGCCCGCAACGGGCTTCGCCTGCTCTACGGCGCCACCTTGGTCAGCTTCCTGTCCGCCACCATCGTCGGACTGCTGAGTTGACGGTTCAGCCGTTGGCCCCCTCGACCGCCCGCAGTTCGGCCTTCCACTCCCGGAAGCCCTCCTCGGTGCGGCCGCGGCGCCAATACCCGGAGATCGACGCCGCCCACTCGGCGGAAACGCCGCGATCCTTGCGGATGTAGCGGCGCAGGTCTTTCATGACCGCTTCGGCTTCGCCGTGGATGAACACCTGGACCTGCCCCGGCGTCCACGGCGCGGAGCGAACGGTCTCGGCGAGCACCTCGCCAGGGGGCCGCGCGCCGCGGTGCAGCCAGGTCAGCTCGATGCCGTCCGGCTTCTTCACCGGCAGTTCGTCGTCCGGACCGGCGACTTCGACGAACGCCAGCCCCGTCGCCTCGCCGGGCATCGCCTCGAGCGCGGCGGCGATTGCGGGCAGCGCCGCCTCGTCACCGGCCAGCAGATGCCAGTCGGCGTCCGGGCGCGGGGCGTAGGCGCCGTTGGGGCCATGGAAATCGATGGTCTCGCCGGGCTGGACCGCGGCAGCCCACGGTCCCGCGATGCCCTCCGCGCCGTGGTAGACGAAGTCGACCGCGATCTCTCCGGCGACGGGGTCGACGGACCGGACGGTGTAGGTGCGCAGCACCTCGTTCCCGTCCTGCGGGAAGATGAGTTTCACGTACGAGTCGGTGAACTCGCTGGGACGGAACGCGGCGAAGCCGGGACCGCCGAGGTACACCCGGATCAAGTGCGGGGTGAGCCATTCGGTGCGCTGCACCGTGAGGGTGGTGCGGGGACGTGCCAAGAGAACCTCCGATATAAGCAATTAGGATTGCCTTACTTACCCTACCTGTGTTCCGCTCAGGCTGCGGCCAACCGCTGACGGCGCGCCGTCCTGGCGAAAGGATGATGCCCATGACGCAGTCCGTGCCGACCCCGACCCACGCCGTGCAACAGCGCTACCGCGACCCGCAACCGGTCGAACCCGCGCAGTGGAACCAGGTCCTGCAGGTGCTGCACGAGCATCGCTCGGTGCGCCGCTACCTGTCCGACCCGGTGCCGGACGCCACGCTGCGGCTGCTGATCTCCGCGGCGCAGTCCGCGCCGACCTCGTCGAATCTGCAGGTCTGGAGCGTCATCGCGGTGCGTGACCCGCAACGCAAGGCGCGCCTGGCCGCGCTCGCTGGCGATCAGGCACACATCGTGCAAGCGCCGGTGCTGCTGGTCTGGACGGCCGATTTCGCGCGCCTGCGCCAGCTCGCCGAAGACCGGAGCGCGCCGCTGGAGGGTGCGGACTACCTGGAGTCGAGCTACGTCGGATTCATCGACGCCGCGCTCGCGGCGCAGAACGCGGTGGTGGCGGCGGAATCGCTCGGGCTCGGCACCGTCTACATCGGCGCGCTGCGCAACAAGCCGGAGGAAGTCGCCGCCGAGCTGGGATTGCCGCCGCAGGTCTTCGCCGTCTTCGGCTTGCTGGTCGGTCACCCGGATCCCGCCGAGGACGCGCGGGTGAAGCCGCGCCTGCCGCAGGACGCCGTCCTGCATCGGGAGACCTACGATTTGGACGCGCAGCGGGTGCACGTGGCCGAGTACGAGACCCGGATCGCGGAGTTCTATGCCGAACAACGGCTCTCGCATTCCTGGACCGAACGTGTGCTGGCCCGGCTCGCCTCCGCGGCGGCACTCAACGGCAGGCATCGGCTGCGGGAATCGCTGGCCAACCACGGCTTCCGCTTGCACTGACTCGCCTCAGGCCGCGACCTTCTCGGTGAGCAGTTCGAACGATCGGGCGCGGTCGTCGATGTCGTAGACCAGCGTGTTGATCATCAGCTCGTCGGCCTGGGTGCGGCGCAGCAGATCCTCGAGCTGACCGCGCACCGTCTCCGGGGAGCCGAGCAACTGCCCGGCCCGGCGCTGCCGGATGAACGCGCGCTCCTGTTCCGACGGACGGAACGCGGCTGCTTCCTCCGGCGTGGCCAGTGCCTGCGGTGTGCCGCGCACCAGGTTCAGGAAGGCCAGGTCGCGCGGGCCGGCCAGGATTTCGGCGCGCTCGTCGGTGTCCGCGCAGATCGCCGCGACCGCGACCATCGCATGCGGGCGCTCCAGGCGCTCCGAAGGCCGGAAGTGCTCGCGGTAGAGCGCGAGCGCGGGCTCGGTGTTGTCGGGGGCGATGTGGTGCGCGAAGGCGAACGGGACCCCGAGCAGCGCCGCGACCTGGGCGCTGTAGCCGCTGGAGCCGAGCAGCCAGACCTCCGGTTCCTCACCGCGCCCGGGCGTGGCGGCGATGCCGCCGGGGTCGGACCCGCGGAAGTAGCCCAGCAACGCGGCCAGTTCCTGGGGGAACGACTCCGCCGACAGTCCGTCCGCGGTCCGACGCAGCGCCCGTGCGGTCGCCTGGTCGGTGCCCGGCGCGCGTCCGATGCCCAGGTCGATCCGTCCGGGATGCAGCGCGTGCAGGGTGCCGAACTGCTCGGCGACCACGAGCGGCGCGTGGTTGGGCAGCATCACCCCGCCGGAGCCGACGCGGATGGTCGAGGTGGCCGCGGCCAAGTGGGCCAGCAGCACGCTCGGCGCAGAACTGGCGATGCCGGGCATATTGTGATGTTCGGCGACCCAGAAGCGGTGGTAGCCCAAAGCCTCGGTGCGCCGGGCCAATTCGGTGGTCGCGTCGAGCCCCTCGCCGACGGTGCGGCCGGACTGCACCGGCGCGAGATCCAGCACGGACAGCGGGACGTCGATCATGGGTCTCCTCACAGTGGCGATCTCCACTGCCAACGTCGCGGGTCCCCGGTGTATTTCGCCGACCGGCTCAGCCGCGCGCGATCGCGCGGAACACCTCGATGGTCTCCTGCTCGTCCTGGGTGGTGCCGTAGTCGCTGAGCTTGACGATGACGGTGCCGCTGGGCGGGTCGACGTAGACGTACTGGCCGTAGACGCCGACGGCGGTGAGATCGGCGCCGTCCCCACCGGTCGGGTGCCACCACTGTGCGCCGTAGGGCCAGTCGCCCACCCGGTGGACCGGGGTGCGGATGCGTTCGATCCAGGCCGGCGGCACGATCTGCGCGTCGCCGACGCGGCCGCCGTCCAAGACGATCTGGCCTATCTTGGCGAAGTCGCGGGCCGTCGCGTTCAGGCAGCAGAACGCTTTCTCCTGACCGCCCGCGCGATCGAGATTCCACAGCGCGGCGTCCTCGGCGCCGATCGGAGCCCACAGGTCGCGTTCCAGCAGTTCACTCAGCGGCAGGCCCTCGGCCCGCGCCAGCGCCATGCCCAGCAGCTGGGTGTCCACGCTGCGGTACTCGCCCGCGCTGCCCGGCGGAAACCGCAGGCCCTGATGCTCGCGGACGAACCCGGCGAGGTCCTCGGTGAGATACATCCGGGCGGTGCCGGTCAGCGGCATGTACTTGTTGTAGTTCTCGTCGACGTCGACGCCGGAGGCCATGTCCAGCAAGTCGCGGATGGTCACGGTGTCGTACGGGCCGCCGGTGGTCAGCTCGGGCAGGATTCGCACCAGGCGGTCGTCTTCGTTGAGCCGCCCCGCCGCGATGGCGCGGCCGGTCAGCAGTGACACGACGGACTTCGCTACCGACCACGAGGACTGGCGGGTGGTGGCCGTGACGCCGTCGCGATACCACTCGTGGGTGAGAGCGCCGCCGCGCAGAACGAGGAACGAATTGGTGTGCGTGGCGCCGAGGAAGTCGGCGACCGAGATCTGCGAGCCCTTCCACGGCACCCGGTCGGGCAGCGGCCGCGGTGCGACCGGCAGCGGACGCGGCGTGGGGGAGGCGGCCACCGTGCGGCTCTCGAACAGTTCGCCCTGTGTCGAGGGCGGGTCGGTCAGCAGTCGCAGCAGCGTCGGCGGGGCCGGGATGCGCAGGACCGCGGTCGTCGCGAACGCCGCGCCGACCAAGACGGCGACGACAGCGAGCAGGACGACGGCGGTGCGGAGCGCGTAGCGGCGCGTTCGCGTGCGCCGGGACGGCGATTCGGTCATGACGGAACCCATCGTCGGGGAATCCGATGATGGCATGCCGGACGCCCGTCCGGTAAGCGCGCACGACCGCCGCGGTCGGCCCGGAGACGACGCGCGCGCGGGCGGGGCGGTAGCGTGACCACGTGCTCCGGACCGGACGTGCGATGATCCGACGTCGCGTGTTCGGCGACCGGATCGTCGCATCGCTGCCCAGCGAAAGGACCGCAGTATGACAGCCTCCGACCGTCACCTCCAGGACGCGGGACCATCGGTTCCGGCGGACACCGGCGACTCGGAGGGCTATGCCCGGGGCCTGAGCCCGCGCACCATTCAGATGATCGCCATCGGCGGCGCGATCGGCACGGGCCTGTTCTACGGCGCGGGCGGCGCGATCGAGCAGGCCGGGCCCGGCCTGATCCTGGCCTACCTGGCGGCGGGCCTGGCCATCTTCGTGATCATGCGGGCGCTCGGCGAACTGCTGACCTACCGGCCGATCTCGGGGAGTTTCGCCGAGTACGCGCACGAGTTCCTCGGCCGCTTCGCCGGCTTCGTCACCGGCTGGTCGTACTGGGCGGTGTGGGTGGCCACCTGCATGGCCGAGATCACCGTGGCGGGCAAGTACGTGGAGTACTGGTTCGACATCGCCCCGTGGGTCACCGCGCTGGTCGTGCTCGCGGTGATGTTCTGCGCGAATCTGATCTCGGTGCGGCTGTTCGGCGAGGGCGAGTTCTGGTTCTCCACCATCAAGGTCACCGCGATCGTCGGCATGATCCTGCTCGGCATCGGCGTGCTGCTGTTCGGCTTCGGGCACGCGACGAACCCCACCGTCACCAATCTGTGGGCCGACGGGGGCGTGTTCCCCAACGGCATCGGTCAGTCGCTGCTCGTTTTGCAGATCGTGCTGTTCGCCTACGTCGGCGTGGAGTTGGTCGGCGTCACCGCCGGGGAGGCGCGCGAGCCGCGCAAGACTCTGCGCAAGGCGATCAACACGCTCCCCTTCCGGATCGGCCTGTTCTATGTCGGTGCGCTCGTTGTGATCATGTCGGTGTCCAGCTGGCGCAATTTCCACGCGGGCAAGAGCCCGTTCGTGGAGGTCTTCGAGCTGATCGGCATCCCGGGCGCGGCGGGCATCGTCAACTTCGTGCTGCTCACCGCGGCGTTGTCGTCGTGTAACTCGGGGATCTACTCCACCGGCCGGATGCTGCGCACCTTGTCGCTGCACGGCGAGGCGCCCGCCCGGCTGAACAAACTGAGCGCGAACGCGGTGCCTTATGCGGGGATCTCCGTGTCGGCGGCGGCGATGGTGATCGGCGTGATCGTCAATGTCATCTCCCCGGACAAGGCCTTCGCCTACATCACCTCGGTGTCGACCATCGGCATCATCTTCGTCTGGGGCGTCATCCTGGTCTGTCACCTGCTCTACCGGGCCAAGGTCGCCCGCGGCGAACTGCCCGCCAGCGACTACCGGCTGCCCGCCGCGCCCTACACCACCGTGCTCGCGCTGGCGTTCCTCGGTTTGGTGGTCGTGCTGCTGTTGTTCACCGACAGCGGGCGCACGGCCCTCGTCGTCGGCGCGGTGTGGGCGGTGCTGGTGTCGGCCGGATACTTCGTGCTGCGCAAACTCGGCAGTTCCAGCACGCCGACCGACGTCACGCACACCAGCTGACGGACGGTTTCCGCTAGGCGGCGAGGAAGAGCGCGGCGGCGCCGATCGCCTCCACCGCGCCGTAGAACCAGGTGGGATAGAACGCGGTTCGCTCATCGAGCACGGCCGAGAGCACCCGGCCGAGGGCCATGCCCGCCAATGCCGCGCCGATCGCGACCATGATCCCGCCGCGCAGTCCTGCGAGGTCGATGGCGGCCACCGCGAGCACGGCCGCCATCGCCAGTCCGAAGCCGCCGTAGACGGCGCGCACCTCGTAGCGCGCGCTCGGTTCGGTGAGCCGGATGCCGAACGGCTGGATCAGAGCGGCGGGCGCGGCGAGCGCGTAGCTACCCATACCCAGGAAGAACACGCCGACTATCACACATACGGCCTGCGCCACTGCGACCTCCAGAATCTCGTTCGGTTGGAACGCCCAGCTTGCGCTGGGTGCGATGGCGAACGCTTCCGAAAACCCGCTGCCTCGCCTCAGGCGTTCGCCGCGCGCCGGGGCATCATGGCCGAGGCGACGAGCAGGACGACGGCCATCGCCGCGATCGTGACGAAGACCAGATGCACCGCCGAGGCCAGTGTGGCGGGCTCCGGATGATCGGTGTGGCCGACGCGCGAGTTCACGATGGCGCCGAACACCGCGACGCCCACCGCACTGCCGATCGAGCGTGCGAACATGTTGGCCGAGGTGACCACACCCCGCTCGGTCCATTCGGCGCTGGTCTGCGCGGCGATCAAGGTGGGGGTGGCGACCAGTCCCATCCCGGTGCCGATCACGAAGCAGGACGCCGCGACCTGCCACAGGGTGGAATGCTGCGTGATGAACAACGTGCTGGCGGCGCCGAGGGCGGCCAATCCGCTACCGATCAAGGCAGTGGTGCGAAAGCCGAAGCGCAGGTACACCTTTCCCGCTTGGGACGCGGCCAGCGGCCACCCCAGCGTGAGTGCGCCCACCGTCAGACCCGCGACCAGCGCCCCGGTGCCCAGCACGCCCTGGGTGAAGGTGGGGACATAGGAGGTCGCGCCGAGAACGACGGCGCCGACCAGCACCGACGCCAAGCTGCTCGCGATCACGACGCGCCGGGTGAACACCCACAGCGGCAGGATCGGATTCCGCGCTCCGCGTTCCACCAGCCCGAACAGCACGAGCACGAACGCGCCGCCCGCGAAGATCCCGATGCTCGACGGAGACGACCACGCCCAGGCTTGCCCGCCTTCGAGCAGTCCGAGGATCAACGCGCCCGCGCCGAACGTCAGCAGTGCCGCGCCCAGATAGTCGACGCTCTGCCGCTGCCGGGGCGCGCTCTCGGCGAAATTACGCACCAGCATCCATCCGGCGAGCGCGGAGAGCGGAAGGTTGATCAGGAAGATCCAGCGCCAGCTGACGTACTCGGCGAACAGGCCGCCCAGCAGCGGGCCCGCCACACTCGACATGGCCCACACACTGGCCAGGTAGCCCTGGACCTTGGCACGCTCGGACAGCGTGTACAAGTCGCCCGCGATCGTCATCGTCATCGGCTGGATCGCTCCCGCGCCGATACCCTGGACGGCGCGGAAGACGATCAGTCCGAGCATGCTGGTCGCGACGCCGCACAGCAGCGAACCCAACGCGAACATCGCGATGCCGAACAGGATCACCGGTTTACGGCCCACGGTGTCGGCGAGTTTGCCGTAGATCGGCACCGTCACCGCCTGCGCCAGCAGATAGATGGAGAACAACCAGGGGAACTGCGCGAAGCCGCCGAGACTGTCGGTGATGGTGAGCACCGCCGTGGCGATGACCGTCGAGTCGAGCGCGACCAGCGCGGTCGCCAGCATCAGCGAGCCGAGGATGGCACCGCGCTCGGATCGGAAACCCACGGACACCGTCGCGGTCTCGGTCGCCACCCGCGGCCCCTCTCGTTCGCCTGTCTAACCACCTCGAACGACCGTATCCGGTTGCCGACTATTCCCGCATGGAATTTTTTTTCCGCCCTGTGAACCGGGAAGGGCTGCTCACCGGAGCGTCGGTGAGCAGCCCGTGCTCCGATTTCAGTGGGACAGATCCGCCCCGGTGGGTGGCGGCTCGGCTTCGAGTACGGCGAGTTCCTCGTCGGTGAGCAGCCGCGAGCGGATCAGGAAGCGCACGCCTTCGGGCGCTTCGAGAGAGAACCCGCTACCTCGGCCGGGCACCACGTCCACGGTGAGATGGGTGTGCCGCCAGTAGTCGTACTGGTCGGCGCTCATCCAGAACGGGGTGTCCGCCGCCGGATACCCGAGCAGCACGTCCGACCCGCCGACCCGGAACTCGCCGCGCGGGTAGCACATCGGTGCGCTGCCGTCGCAGCAGCCGCCGGACTGATGGAACATCACCGGACCGTGCTGTTCGATCAGTCGGCGCAGCAGCGCTTCCGCGGGTCCGGTGAACTCGACGCGGCGGACCGGCTGCGGCATCAGAAGAATCCGAGCTTGTCCGGCGAGTAGCTGACCAGCAGGTTCTTGGTCTGCTGGTAGTGGTCGAGCATCATGCGGTGGTTCTCGCGTCCGATGCCGGACTTCTTGTACCCGCCGAAGGCCGCGTGCGCGGGGTAGGCGTGGTAGCAGTTGGTCCACACCCGGCCCGCCTTGATCTGGCGGCCCAAGCGGTAGGCGGCGTTGATGTCGCGGGTCCACACACCCGCGCCGAGTCCGTAGAGGGTGTCGTTGGCGATCTTCAGCGCCTCGTCCACGGAGTCGAACGTGGTCACCGACACGACCGGTCCGAAGATCTCTTCTTGGAAGATCCGCATGTCGTTGCGGCCGGAGAAGATCGTGGGCTCGACGTAGAAGCCGCCGGGGAACTCGTCGACCTTGCGCGGGCCGCCGCCGGTGAGCACCTCGGCGCCTTCCTGGCGGCCGATGTCGATGTAGGACAGGATCTTCTCGAACTGGTCGTTGCTGGCCTGCGCGCCGATCATGGTGGCCTCGTCGAGCGGATTGCCGCTGCGGATGGCCTTGGTCCGCTCGATGCACCGGGCGATGAACTCGTCGTAGATCGAGGAGTGGATCAGCGCGCGGGACGGACAAGTGCACACCTCACCCTGATTGAGCGCGAACATCACGAAGCCCTCCACGGCCTTGTCCAGGAAGGCGTCGTCGTCGGCCATGATGTCGGGCAGGAAGATGTTGGGGCTCTTGCCGCCCAGTTCCAGCGTGACCGGGATGATGTTCTCGCTGGCGTACTGCATGATCAGCCTGCCGGTGGTGGTCTCGCCGGTGAAGGCGACCTTGGCCACGCGCGGACTGGCCGCCAGCGGCTTGCCCGCTTCGACGCCGAAGCCGTTGACCACGTTGAGGACTCCCGGCGGCAGCAGATCGGCGATCAGTTCGACGACCTTCAGGATCGAGGCCGGGGTCTGCTCGGCGGGCTTGAGCACCACCGCGTTGCCCGCGGCGAGGGCGGGCGCGAGTTTCCAGGTGGCCATGAGGATCGGGAAGTTCCAGGGGATGATCTGGCCGACGACGCCGAGCGGCTCGTGGAAGTGGTAGGCGATGGTGTCGGCGTCGATTTCGCTGATCCCGCCTTCCTGGGCGCGGACCGCCCCGGCGAAGTAGCGGAAGTGGTCGACCGCCAGCGGCAGGTCGGCGGCCAGCGTCTCCCGTACCGGTTTGCCGTTCTCCCACGTTTCGGCCACCGCCAGCGCCTCGAGGTTGTCCTCGATCCGGTCGGCGATCTTGTTGAGGATGTTGGCCCGTTCGGTCGTCGACGTCGCGCCCCACGCGTCGGCCGCCTGATGCGCGGCGTCCAGGGCCAGGTCGATGTCGGCGGCCGAGGACCGCGCGACCTCGCAGAACGTCTGGCCGTCCACCGGCGACGGGTTCTCGAAGTAGCGGCCTTCGACCGGCGCGGTCCACTCACCGCCGATGAAGTTGTCGTAGCGCGTGGCGAATTCGACGACGCTGCCCTCGGTTCCCGGCTTCGCGTAGCTCATGGCGGGTGACTCCTCGCTGGTTGCGGACGTGATGCACACGGCGGATCGGCCGTGATGCGGGTCACTATGCCCGGCGAGGGTTGACGAAACGTTGAGGCGCGCGAGCTCAGTCGCGCAGCGCGCCGTGCAAACGGGCGACCGCGAGCGCCCGGCGTCCGTCGCCCCGGGGAAGCAAGCGCAACGCGTGTTCGTGGATCTCGATGTCGTGCGGTGCGCGCTCCCCGTAGCGCAGCGCGTGCTCGACGTTTCCGCTGGACAGCACCGCGGTGCGCACACCGACTTCCAGATACTCGCGCCACTGCACGATGCCCGGCGTGTCCGAATCCGGCAGCAAGGGGCCGCGATACAACTCGACCGCCGTCGCGGTGTCGCCCGCTTCGAGCGCCGCGAGCACGTCCACGGCGTCACAGGACAGGGGGCTCACCAGCCGATAGACCCGGCTGGTGATGTCGCCGCCGGTGGCGCGACGCAGGTAGGACATCTCCGATTTGAGCGTGCTCGTGCCGACCGGCCGGTCGCCGTACACCGCGAAGTGCAGGCGTTCGTGGGTGAAGCCCTCGGGCTCGAGCGCCAACAGCGTCAGTAGCTCCAGGTGTCTCGGGCGCAGCCGGACGGGTGCGCCGTCCCGGATCAGGCGGGCCGCGCCGAGGCAGGTCAGCCGGACCCCGGGCGCGGCCATCCGGTGGTGCAGCTTGGTCTCGATGGCGGTGACCAGGGTGCGGGCGGTGGACATGGCCAGCGGGTGGGCGCGGTCCCAGGTGGTGGACAGGTCGAGTACGCCGAGCTGGCGACCGTCCGCGCCACGGATGGGTGCGCAGTAGCAGACCCAGCCGTGCAGTGCGGCGACCAAGTGCTCGGCGGAGAACACCGTGTGCGGCTGTTCGGTGCGCAGCGCCAGCGAGAGCGCGTTCGTGCCCATGTGCGCCTCGTCCCAGCGACCGCCCGGCGCGAAGTTCACCTGTTCGGCGCGGCGGCGCATCACCGGACCACCGTGCGACCAGAGGATGGTTCCGGTCTCGTCGGTGATCGCCGCGACGTAGCCCGCGCCCTCGGTGATGTCGCGCAACTGATCGGTCAACTCGGATACCGGTGTGCGCAAAGAAGACGCGGCCCAGCGCGCGGTCACGTCGGCGTCGGCGAGTGGCGCGTGCTCGCAGGACGGATCGACGGTGCGCAGCGACCGTAGCCATGACTGCGCCACCTCGCTGCGCAGCGCGGAATCACCCTGCGGGGTCCCGGCCGGTATCCATCGGGACCACTCTTGTTCCAGTGCAGCGCGCCGCTGCGAGAGGGAACTGCGCTGTGCCATCTCGCGGATCCTGTGTCTCGCTCCGATCGTCTCCGTGCCATCCCATCATGCCCCAGCGCACGGCCGGGCATTTGGTTTTGGCTCGCGGTCCACGGGGCTGGACGGCAACCGTCGACGGTCGGATCGCCGCGTCCCCCTCGGCGAGTGGCGCGCGAGCGCACGCGCCAGGGAATCCCGGCGGTTCGACCGGCGAGCGGTGTGCGGTCGCCCTGCGGCGGCCGCACACCGAACCGGCCGACTACGGCGTGGAGAAACCGATCAGCGCACCGATGCCCGCGCCGATCGGGATGGTGACCAGCGCGCCGACCCCGCCGAGGAAGAAGCCGAGCACGGCGCCGATCCCCGCGCCGATGAGGGCGCCGATCCCGGCGTTGTACTGCTTGCGGGCGAGCGTCTCGTCCTCACCGACGAACTGGTTGAGGCGCTCGGTGGTGGCGGGCGAGCCCACCGGCGTCACCGTGAGGGTGCGGCCCGCGTCGGTGATCGCGGGGGCCAGCCCGTGGGTCGCGCCGGAGGCCTGGAACGCCAGCGGCAGCGTCGCGACGACCTGTCCCGTTTCGCTCCGCAGCTCGACCGCCGCGGCGTCGGCCGTCAACGCGAAGGTGCCCGCGTCGAGGGTGGTGACCACCCCTGTCCCGTCGGCGGCGGGAGCCGAGGTGAAACCGAGGCCCTGCTCGACACCGTGCACACTGACCTGCGCGGGCGTCGCGGGCTGGGCGTGCGCGACGCCCGTCGCAATTCCGGTGGCCCCGACCGCGAGTAGGGCGGTTGCGGCGAATCTATTGACTCTCATCGTATTTCCCCACTTAGTCGTGTCGGCCACGAGTGCCGACGAATCCCCAAGATGCCGGTTCTCGGCCCCACCATTCTGGCCGCAGTGGATTCCCGAAGCAATCGTTCTGCGAATTCCGTGGAAAAATCCGTGCTGCGCTCGCGACGAATGCGAGCATGAATTATGCGGGGACACTGGTGGTTTCGTCGATACGATGCCGCCGATTGCCGAATATGTGCTATTGACTTGCGGCGCAGCAAAATTGGTCAGACGAGTGGGGCGATTTCAGCAAAAAGTCCTGGTTCCGAGAGTGATTCAGTCGATAGGGACAGCTGGACGCTGCGGGGATGCTGCGTCAATGCCCCCCACTGCACTCAGGTGAGCGGTGGCAGCGGCGCCGGTAGTGCGATAGCCGGGTCCGGTGTCGTAGCCGGTGACCGGGTCCAGATGTGGTCGGCGAGATCGCGCCCGCGCTGCGGCCGCCAGCCGTCTCGCCCACGGCGGCAGATGATTCCGGTTCCGCGCTCACGATGCCGCGCGGAGCCGGGATCACCTGGCCGACTGTGCGGGATCGTTCCTGCTCAGAACGCGCTACCGGAGCCGGGCAGCAGCCAGGCGATGCCGGGCCAGACGCCGAACGGGCTGCCCCAGTAGCCGAACGGGCTACCCCAGTAGCCGCCGTAGCCGCCCCATCCGCCGTAACCACCCCAGCCGCCGTAGCCGCCGTGGCCCCACCCGCCGTGGCGGTGCCAGCCGCCGTGGATCTCGTCGGCCTGGGCCGTCTGTGTAACGGTCGGCTGCGCCACGGCGGGTGCGGCGACCGCGGGCACGGCGGCCGCGGCAACGGGGGTCAGTGCGAGCGCGGCGACCATCGCCACGCGGACAACCGCTCGCCGGGCGCGTCCGGTCTCGACGTCGTGAATCATCGGTACTTCCTCACTTCGGTACGTCATCGTCCGGTCGGTGACCGATTCGGAAGGTCATCGACCCAATCTCACCACCACGCATCGTACCGTTGAATAACGGTACGTTCAATGTGGTTCGGTCGTGCGAAAATTCGCGGCAGGCATGTCGGCGCTCGTGCCGGGCGGTCACGCTGGGTACCGTCGGGTCAGCGGACACTCGAGAGGAGTCGACTGATGGCGACCAGTGCCGACGTGCTGACCGACGCTTACGAGCGGATCAGGGAGGTGGTGCACGAAGCGGTCGACGGACTGGGGGAGGACATCCTCGCTCACCGGATCGATGCGGGGGCCAACTCGATCGCGTGGTTGATCTGGCATCTGACTCGTGTGCAGGACGACCACATCGCGGATGTGGCCGGTATCGAGCAGGTCTGGACCGCCCATGGCTGGTACGACCGCTTCGGGCTACCCATCGACAAGGGCGCGACCGGCTACGGCGACCAGCCCGCCGACGTCGCGGTGGTCCGAGCGCCCGCCGAGTTGCTCACGGGGTATTACGACGCGGTGCACGAACAGACGCTGCGCTTCGTCCGGGGACTGGTGGACGGCGATCTGGACCGCGTCGTGGACACCCGATGGGATCCGCCGGTGACGCTGGGTGTGCGGCTGGTCAGCGTGATCTCGGACGATCTGCAGCATGCGGGCCAAGCGGCGTTTCTGCGCGGCGTGCTGGAACGAAGGAGATAACCGGCACCGGGAAGTCGCCGGCTCTGCGCGGCCCGCGCTGTGACGTAAGTTGATGCCGCGCAAGCCGAATGTTCACAGAGAGTGCCGCCGTGGTCGTGAAGAGTGTTCTGGTCGGTGTCGCCGTGCTCGTTCTCGTGGGAGTCGTCGTGCTCACGGTGGTCGGCGCGCACTGGTATATATGGCGGCGACTCGTGCGGGACACGACCACAGCGGCTTCCCGCGCGCGTCGCGTCGGCACCTCCGTTGCTTTGGCAGGACCCTTGCTGCTGCTGGGCACGACGGTGGCGGAGTTGGCGTCCGCTCCGTTCGCGTTGATCCGGATCATCGCCTGGCCCGGCTACCTGTGGGGCGCGTTGTTCATATACCTGCTGCTCGCGCTGGTGGCCGGCGAGCCGATTCGAGCTTTGGCGCTGCGCTGGTCTGATCGAGGCCGGGTGCCACGCGAACCGAAGACACATGCGAAAACCGGGTTCGCGTCGGAGTCCGTGGCGGGAGCTGGGCTGGGGTCGGGCTCCTCGGCGGGAGCCGTGCCTGTGCAGGAGTCGTTGGTGGGGGCCAGGTCGGAGCTGGAGCTCCCAGCGGGAGCTGGGCTGGGGCCCGAGTCGTTGGCGGGGCCGGAGTCGCTGGCGAGGGCCGGGTCTGAGCTGGAGTTCCCAGCGGGAGCTGGGCTGGGGCCCGAGTCATTGGCGGGGGCGGGGTCTGGGGCGGCGGTCCCGGCGAGAGCCGAGTTGGCGCCGGAGTCGTTGGCGGGGCCCGAGTCTGGGCTGAAGCCGTCAGCGGGAGCTGGGTCAGCGCCGGAGTCGTCGGCTGGAGCTGGGGCTGGGCTGGAGTCGTCGGTTGGGGCTGGGGCTGGGCTGGAGTCGTCGGTTGGGGCTGGGGCTGGGCCGGAGTCGCTGGCGAGGGCCGGGTCTGAGCTGGAGTCTTCAGCGGAAAGCGGTTCCACCTCGGCGAGAACCGTCTCCGCTCCGGAGTCCCCGCGGGGCACGACCGCTCCGGCCGAGTCTCCGCTGACCCGGGTGCCGCGCCGTGTCTTCGTCGCGCGGGTGATGGGTGGCGCCGCCGTCGCCGCGGCCGCGACCACGGTCGGCATCGGCGCCCATGGCGTGCTGGACGGACCCGGTGTGAAGCGGGTCGCCGTGCCGCTGGCGAAGTTGCCGCGCCGAGCGGACGGGTTCCGCATCGCGGTGGTGAGCGACGTGCATCTCGGCCCGATCCTGGGACGCGGCTTCGCCGAACGCGTGGTGCGCACTGTCAACGACACCCGGCCCGACCTCGTCGCGGTCGTCGGCGACCTGGTGGACGGCAGCGTCGAACACCTCCGCTCGGCCGTCGAGCCGCTGGCCGGACTGCGCGCCCGGCACGGTGCGTTCTTCGTGACCGGGAACCACGAGTACTTCTCCGGCGCCGAGCAGTGGGTGGAGCATGTGCAGGAACTCGGCATGCATCTGCTCGCGAACGCTCGCGCCGAGCTGCCCGGATTCGACCTGGCGGGCGTGAACGACGTGCAGGGCGAGCGAACCGGACAGGGCCCGGACTTCGGCAAGGCGCTCGGCGACCGCGACCGCACGCGCACCGCCGTGCTGCTGGCGCACCAGCCCGTGCTGATCGAGGACGCGGTGGCGCACGGCGTCGACCTGCAGCTGTCCGGCCACACCCACGGCGGCCAGCTCTGGCCGGGCAATTACCTTGCGGGCCTGGCGAATCCGACCGTCGCAGGGCTGGAACGGTACGGCGACACCCAGCTGTACGTCTCCCGGGGGGCCGGGGCGTGGGGCCCGCCGGTGCGGGTCGGCGCACCGTCGGACATCACCGTCGTGGAACTCGTGTCGCTCCAGGCTTGAACGCCGAACTCGCGGGTCAGCCGAACAGACCGCCCAGCACACCGCCGCTCTGGCCGGCCTCCTGCCCGCCGCCGGTGCCTCCGACGAAACCGCCCGGCGGCAGCTCCGACGGCTGCACGATGACGAAGCCGCGTCCGGAGAACGACAGCGTCATCCCCTCGCCGGTGCTGCGGCCCATCAGCCTGCCCAGCCCGAACGAATCATTGCGTTTGATGCCGGTCTGCAGGCTCGACGACCACGCCACCGCCGCCTGCGGATCGGCGTAGGTCGGCTGGTCGACGTTGAGCACCACGGGCGTACCGTGCGTGGTGATGGCGATGCGGCCGCGGCCGGTGAAGACGCAGTTGAACAACCCGGCGTTGCTCGCGAATCCGGCGGCGCCCTGCACCATCCGGATGTCGTAGCGCAGGCCGGAATCGAAGGCGAGCACATTGGCGCCGTTGATGGTGAGGCCGTCGGTGCCGTCCAAATCAATGGTGTGCACGTCGGCGGCGCCGTTGGCGACGAACAGGTCGCCGCGCCCGGACACCTTCATCAGCGGAACGCCCTCACCGGTCAACCGCTGCTGGATCGCCCGGCCGATCCCGCCCGCGCCGAGCGCCTGGAAATGCAGATCGCCCTGGTAGGCGACCATCGATCCGGCCCGAGCCATGACCTCGCCGTTGACGGCCACCTTGATCATCTTGCCGCCCTGCTTCTGGATGCCCGCGCCGGTGACTTCGGCGTGGCTGGGGGCGAACAGTTCGCTCTGCATCGGCAGCGCTCCTTGCTGAGGTGAGGGCATCGGTGGTGGCGGCACCGCGGCGGCCGGCGCGGAATAGGCCGGTTGCGGTGGATAGGCGGGCGGGGGCGCGGGCTGGTACGCGGGAGGTGGCGCAGGTTGGTGTGCCGGGGGCGGCGCAGGTCGGTATGCCGGTGCGGGAGCGGGTGACGAGGTCGGCTGGGCCGGTTCATCATCGATGTTCACACCGAAAGCCGTTGCGATACCAGCCAAACCGTTGTCGTACCCCTGGCCGACCGCACGCACTTTCCATCCGCCGCCGCGGCGGTAGATCTCGACGCACACCACAGCGGTCTCGGTGCTCAAGCCCGTCATCGGAAAGGCGAGTGTGCTCGACGAAGACGCGATGGTCGCGCGCAGCGAGCCCGCGGCGGCGAAAGTCGCTGGCCCGCTGCCGTCGAGGCTCGCGGTGACCACGACGCGGTCCACGTCGCTGGGCAGCGCGCCGGTCTGGATGTCCACCACGTCGCCCGCGCCCTGGCCGTGCCGGTAGGTGACGCCCGGGGCGACCGGTTGATTGAAGAACACGAAATCGGCGTCGGAGCGCACGCGCCCCGCCGAGTTCAGCAACAGCGCCGATACGTCGACGGGAGCTGAGCAGGTGACGGTGACCGCCAGCCGGTCGCCGGGCGCGGGGCGGTTCTCACCGCGGGCGAGATCGGTCACGGCAGGCCGTCCGATCCGCGGCGGTGTCGGGTTGACATGCGATTCACGGGCTCCAGTGTGTCGTGCGCCCGCAACCCGCGCCACACGCGTACCCGGAATGGGCGGCCACCAGGCGTTTTCTTGTCACGCAGCCCCATTCGCTCGGGCCGGGCTTGCTGGTCGGATGTGGTACCGGCAACTGCTCGCCGACCGGACCGAACAGTGGCAACAGCGTCGCATGGCGCCCGCGTCGACGTGACCCGGCGCGAGGTCGCCACGGTGCGGGCGGATCGCCATCTGTGCGCGAGCGACGGGGAACGTGTCCGCGCCTTCATCGCGTGACGGGGCAGCGCGCTGTAGTGATCGAGCGGAGGTGCCGAATCCGCCTGGCTGCTATGGCGAATCCCCGTGACCCGGAAGAGCCCGGCCGGGTCTGCCGGGCTCGAGGCTGGTCAGAGGACTTCGGCGTACATGGTGCCGTCGAGGATGCCGAACTCGACCTGTCCGGGGAACAGGGGAAGCGCGCCGGTGGCATGCTTGGTGTGGTTGAGGGCGATAGTTTCGGTGGCCCACCGGTGCAACGGCTCGGGTAGCCGCAGAACCCGGTGGTCGGTGCAGCGGACATAGGGATAGGTGGTCTCGCCCGGCCGGGCGAGCGGGTTGTGGATGTCGAGCGCGGCGATGTCCAGGACCAGGCCGGTCTGCTTGGCGGAGGCGACGGTCGGTGGCTGCAGTTCGATGTCGTCCATGACCGAAGACGGTAGCTCGAAGGATGCCCAATGCGGGTGATTCCCACTGAATGTCCTTTGGATTTCATAGAAAATGGGGGACGGCGAGGTTCATCTATTCGGGTGAACCCCACCGCTACCACCAGCGATCGCGGCACGCTTGGGCGTGCGGTGCCGCGCCGGATGTCCCGGAGCCACCGGGACGGTGACGAGCCTAAGCGACGCTGAAGATTCGCGGAGGCGTTTCCGCGGATTCGGCAGGAGTTGCCGACCGGCCCGCATCCGGGGGCGACCGGTCGGTAACCGCCGTCGGAATGTCCGGTTTCCGGCAGCCCGGCTTACTATGCCAGCGGCGTGAAACAAGCTGTGCGCGTTGCTTATCCGGCACGGCTGCGTGCTGTTCGGTCTATTTCAGGAGGGTGGAAGACGTGCTCTATGTAGTCATCGCGGCCATTGTCGTGACCTTGTTGGCCGTGTCGGCCGTGGCGATGGTGTGGGATCCGCGCCGCCGTGCGGAGTCGGACGAATACGACTACGAGTACGACATGAACGAGGAGGACGCCCTGGCGGACGAGTACGCCCGCCCGCGCAACGTCGAATGGCCGCGCAAGGAGAGCGTCTGATCGGCGGCAACGGCCGCCCGGCAGGCGGTGGCGACCCTGGCGCCCAGCTGAATGTGGCTGGGCGCCATTCCTTTTCGGGGAACTCCGCTCGAAGGCCGGGATCCGGTCACGCCACGGTGAAGTCGCGCCACGACGCGTGCAGTCCCTGCCCGCGCAGCGACGTGCTGCGGCCGTCTTCGATCGGATGCAGGGTGATGATGCCGAAACCGATCTGCACGGTCTCCGGCAACCGTGGTGCGCGCGTGGTGTACACCGGGATGTCGTCGACGTACCAGCCTGCGGTGCCCGCGGCACGGTCGATGGTGACGCTGTAGCGGTGGAACTCGCCGGGTTTGATGTCGACCCCTGCCAAGGGCGCGTGCACGACGTGGGTGAACGCCTCTTCCGCGGGGACGACGCCCGGCACGAACAGCCGCTCGTGAATGGCGTACGCGTGCCTGCTCGTCGCGATGAGGTCGAAGACCTGGGCGCTGCTCATGTCGAGGACGTTGAACGCGGCGAAGCCGTCCCGGTAGTCCTCGCCGGTGACACCGATGTTCTCCGCCGCCAGCTCCACCGCGAAGGTCCGCGGTCCGCCGGTGAGATCGAACGTTTCGGTCGACACCAGCAAATGCTTCGGGTTGTCCAGAATCTGGACCTCGGCGTGGGATCGGGTGAAGGCGTCGATCCGGACCGATACCGCGCCCTCGCCGACCTCGGTGCGGGCGGCCGGGTCGGCGTAGCGCCACGTCTGGTCCGGTCCGAGGGGGACTTCGAGGAAGCGCCACCGGTCTTCGCGTAGATCCGGTCCGCTCAGGTCGTCGTATATCATCGCGGCAGTTACCTTTCAGCCGATTCGTTCGGGGGGATCCGATAGGTCGTCCTCGGTCGCCCGGCGGCGCAGGGGGGTCACGACGCCGTTCGACGATCCGGACTTATAGCCGACGCCGCCGAGCAGCAGACGTTCCTCCGTCAGCCGCGGCCGCAGCGCGGGCCCCATCGGCCACCAGTCGTCGAGTTCGACCAGACCGGGCTCGATCAGTTCCAGATCGCCGAAGTACGAGGCGATCTGCTCCCGGGTGCGGTACCACCCGGAGCCCAGGCCCATTTCGGTGAAACGCCGTTGCAGCTCGATGGCCATCTCGTGCGCCTCGCCGCCGTCGGCGGGATCGTAGAAATGCGTGATCGCGACGTAGGAGCCGGCGGGCAGCGCATCGATGTACTGACGCATGATCCCCGCCGGATCGAGATCGTCGTCGACGTGATGCAGGATGCCGCACAGGATCAGCGCCAGCGGTCGGGTGAGGTCGAGGTGCTGGGTCACCTCGGAGTTCGCCAGCAGGGTTTGCGGGGCGGTCAGATCCGCGGGCACGAAATGGGTGAACTCGTTGCGCTCGAGCAGTACGCGGCCGTGGATGTTGCACACCGGATCGTTGTCGACGTACACCACGCGCGCCGCGGGGTTCTGCTGTTGCGCGATCTCGTGTGTGTTGCCGACGGTGGGCAGACCGGCGCCGATGTCGAGGAATTGGCCGATGCCGACGGTCCCGGCCAGATAGCGCACGACGCGGTGCAGCCAGCGGCGATTCATGCGGGCCACGTCGCTCTGCCGCGGTGCGACTTCGGCGACTCGGTCGCGTACGTAGCGGTCTACTTCGTAGTTGTCCTTGCCACCGAGGGTGGCGTCGTAGACGCGGGCGATGCTCGCGCGTGTCGTGTCCACGCCTACCGGCGCGCGGACACCGGTCTGGGGAGCGGGATCGGACATGGAGACCTCTCTCTAGTTTCCGTCGCCTGGCTCACCAGCCTAGGGACCGCCGAATCGGGGAGCAATCCGTGCGGATGCATTCGGCCAGTGCTGCTTTCGTGAACCCATGGTGGTCTTGCCGAGCGCGACTGGGCATGGGAACCGGTCGGTATTCATCGGTCGCGGGCGACGACTCAGGACGCGCCGGGCCGGTACAGCACCCGTCCGGGCAGCCACCCGCCCTGGACATGCGTCACGCGCCACCAGTCGATGTGCACCTCCACCGCCTCGATGGGCGTGGACAAGAACGGTTCGATCTGTGGCTCCTTCCGTAACAGCGTCCGGAACGTCTCCTCCCGCTCGCTCGCGCCGGTGCGGACACCGGCCGTGCCGAGGCCTTGTGCGAACGGGTTGAGGAATCCGTCGGGGACGACCTTGACTCCGATGCTGGGATTGGCGCGCAAGCAGTCCAACGTCCGTCCGCCCGACTCGAGCACGAGCGTCAAGCGGAACGGATCGCCGTTGAGCTCGGCGAAGAACGCGTTCGAGCACCAGTTCACGCCCGCTTTCGACGTGGCGAGGTCGATGCTGGTGAAGCCGAGGACACCGGTCAGCTTGTCCTGGATGTCCTGATCGGTGATCCGCACGTCGTTCGATGTCATGTCGGGCTCCGTGGTGGGGGACGGGTTCAGGTTTTGCGGCCGACGCCGCCGAGCATGAGACGTTCATCCGGCCACGGCGTGCGCAGCGCTGGGCCGCCGGGCCACCATTCGTGCAGCTCCACCAATCCCGGTGGAACCATCTCCAATCCGTCGAAGAAAGCCTGGATCTCCGCGCGGGTGCGCCAGCGTCCGGTGCCGAGGCCCCCGTCGTGCAGTGCTCGTTCGGCCAGTCTGGCCAGCGCGTGCAGTTGTTCGCTCTCGGCGGCCGGATCGAAGAAGTGGCTGATCATCACATAGGACCCAGGGGCGAGGCGATCGATATACCGCCGCATGATGCCCGCGGGGTCCCGATCGTCGTCGACGTGGTGCAAGGTGCCGCACTGCATCAGCAGCACCGGTCGGGTCAGATCGAGGTAGCCGTTGACCGCGGGGTCGTCGAGCACGTCGTCCGGCCGGGTCAGGTCCAGGTCGAGAAAGTGCGTGCGTTCGTTGGCTTCCAGCAGCTTGCGCCCGCGCGCGGCGCAGATCGGGTCGTTGTCCACGTAGACCACCGCGACCTCGGCGCCGAGTTCCTGGGCGACCTCGTGGGTGTTCTTCTGCGTGGGCAGCCCACTGCCCAGATCGAGAACCTGGTCGACACCCGCCGACCGCGTGACGTACCGGACCACCCGCTCGAGCCAGCGCCGATTCGCGGCGCCGACGTCGTCCTGGTGCGGCACCGCCTTCTTCAAGCGCTGGTACACCTGCCGGTCGGACTCGAACCAGTCCGTCCCGCCGAGGGCATAGTCGTACACCCGCGCGATACTGGGTATCTCCGGGTCCACACCCGCTAGTCGGGTCGATCCCTCTGCCGACGTCATGGCGCTCCTCCTCCGCGTGGCCACCGTCGGGGGCGACTCTACGCACAGCCGTCGCGGCGCGCCGGGGAATCCGGCCCGGATATTGCGTTGGCGCTCTTGCGAATCCATTCGTGCGTATCCGATTCGCGGCGCGCGCTCGCGTCCGGGCCGGCGTTTGCGTGCGGCCGAGTAGGATCGTCAGCCGACGTTCCGACAGCTGTGATGGTGGAGGCACTACGCCGCGCGGTCTAACCCCCGATCGGCCGGAGGCATGCATGACCAACGACGAGGACAGTGGTGACAACGCCGAATTCCCTGCGGCAGAACGTGGTCCGACGGTACTGCGGATCGCGCTCGGCAGCCGGTTGCGTCAGCTGCGCGAGGGCTGCGGAATCAGCAGGGAGGCGGCGGGCGACGCGATCCGTGGATCGCATGCCAAGATCAGCAGGCTGGAGCTGGGCCGGACCGGGTTCAAGGAACGCGATCTGCACGACCTGCTGAACCTCTACGGAGTTGTCGACCCCGCTGAACGCGAAACGTACTTCGAACTGGCTCGGCGGGCCAACGACCCGGGGTGGTGGCAGCACTACAGCGATCTGCTCCCGGCGTGGTTCGAGACCTACATCGGCCTCGAACAGGCCGCCACCACGATCCGCACCTACGAGGCGCAGTTCGTCCCCGGGCTGCTGCAGACCGCCGATTACGCACGGGCGGTGATCCAGCTGGGCAATACCGACGAGACCGAACGCCGCGTCGCCATTCGCATGCGCCGCCAGCAGATCCTCTACCGTGCCGCCGCTCCCACGCTATGGGCTGTCATCGACGAGAACGCGCTGCGCAGGCCGGTCGGCGGAGTGGAGGTGCTGCGCGAGCAGATCGAGCATCTGGTAGCAATGGCCGACCGTCCCAGCATCCGGATCCAGGTGCTGCCGTATGCGGCGGGTGGGCACTCCGCCGCGGGCGGTCCGTTCAGCATCCTCCGGTTTCCCGAGCCCGAGCTGCCCGACATCGTCTACACCGAGCAGCTCACCAGTTCCCTGTATTTCGACAAGCAGCGCGATGTCGAGCTGTACATGTCGGTCATGAACCGGATCAGCGTGGAGGCGCTTTCCCCGGCCGAGAGCGTGCGCTTCCTGCGCGAGCTGCTCACCGAGCCGCAATCGGGCGAATAGGACTGACTCGATCGTTGTTGCCGAGTGCGGTATCCGTGCTCGACGTGTGTGCGCCGGCTCGGCGCGGGAAGTTTGCCAAAAGGGTCGCGGGCGACCGAGGAGTCGCCGCGGCGTGCTGTCGATGGCGGGATGGCGTCGTGCGTTCGGAAACCGGTCGGTCGGCGCGGAGCGGCGGAGAGCGAAGGCTCCGAATCGAATCCTCGCTCCGTGACGTGAAATCCGTTGTCGTCGGCGCGAACTCGGTGAAATGCGATCTGCAGAAGGTAACAGTTCGATATCGCCGAATTGCATCCGATACTGATTTGTTATCGATCAGCCTGCGTTCACCTCGATTTTCGAGGTTTTCGAGACCGGTGGCGCCAATGCACATGCACGCGCGCATGTACGTACCGATGGACGATCACCGATGCGACGCGGCCGCCGTGGTGTGGCAGTATCCCTGTCGAGGTCGGGGTCTGAGGATCGGCTCGGGCACTGGCTGGTTCGGCCACGGCGACCCCAACGCGAGTTGGGGTCGCCGGCGGAGCCGTCGCGAACCGCTCCGATGTCCGGATTGCCGATAGTTCACGGCGTCAGCACGATCCGGATCGGATTGCCCTCCTTGCTTTCCAACGCGTGTACCGCTTTGTCCGCTTCGGACAGGGGGAGCACGGCACTCACCGACTTGGCGAAATCGAGCCGATGCGCGCGGCGCAGGCGCACGAGTTCGAGCACATGGTCGGGCTCGGAGCCGTAATGCCCGCGCAGCTGTTGCTGCCGAAAACTGAAGATGGTGCCGTTGGTGATCGTGATCGGCTTGTCGGTGAGCCCGACCAGCACCAAGCGTCCCTCGTCGGCGAGACATCCGACGGCTTGTTCGCGCACGGGCGCGAAGCCTGCGAAGTCGAACGCGGCATCGAGTCCCGCTCCCGAGGTGGCGGCGTACACCTTTTTCGCCAGTTCCGGGTCGGACGGATCGAGTGCGAGGTCCGCCCCGAATTCGAGCGCGCGCTGCCGGGCGGCGGGCAAGGGATCGACCGCGATGATCGGTGCGGCGCCGATCAGCCGGAGCAACTGCACCCCGTGCGCGCCGAGCCCGCCCACGCCCCACACGCCGGCCGACTCCGCGGCCCGCACTTGACCGGTACGGGTGATGGCGGCCCACGGCGTCGATACCGCGTCGGGGATGAAACAGGCCTGCTCGAACGGTAGGTCGTCGGGAATCGGCACCAGGGTGTCCGCGGTGGCCAGCGCGTATTCCGCCCAGCCGCCGTCGTAGTCCACGCCGCGGGTGTATGTTTTGCCGTCCCGGATCTCGCCCGCCTGCAACAACACCCGGTCGCCCGGCCGGGGACCCTGCACCTCGGGCCCGACGGTGTGCACCGTACCCGCGACCTCGTGCCCGAGGGTGACCGCGTCGCCGGCCAGGTACATCGGCGACAGCACGCCCTCGATGAGGTGGACATCCGACAGGCAGACACCGGCGGCCGCTACCTCGATCAGTACCTGACCCCGGCCCGGGGTCGGCACCGGGACGTCCTCCAGGCGGAACCGATGCCCGTCGGCGGCACGCGGGAACAGTCGTCCAGCAAGCATGTTCAACTCCTCAGCAGGCCGATCGGTTGATGTGCGCCGCGCGTTCCGGGGTGATCGATCAGGGCGTCCATGTGAGGCGGCCGCCCTCGAAGTCCTGGGCTTTCCCGTTCTCGAAGTCGTACTCGTCGCTGGTGGGGTAGCCGTAACGCCCGGCTTCGCCCCCCGCGGCCTCCCAGTTCTCGCGGATGGATCCCCAGACGACATGGGCGCCGGTGCGCGGGGCGTAATAGATGGCGCCGCCGCCGAACAGGTTGTAGCGGCCGTTGCCCGCGCGGGCGGGGGATTCGTCGGTGATGGGGAACCCGAGCGGGCTGCTCTCCCAGCCGAGGGAACCCCACTTGTCGCGGATCACGCCGCCGATCTGATGCGCGGCGGTGCCGAGCGACCAATAGATCGACCCGTTCTGAAAGACGCTGTAGCTTCCCGGCTTCGATGGTGTCGCCACCTCCCGCGCCACGGGGTAGCCGAGCGCTCCGCCCTCGTAACCGAGATTGCCCCATTTGTCGCGGATGGCGCCACCGACCTGACGGGCGCCGGTGTCGGGGTGCCAGTAGATGGACGAGCCGCGCTCGAACGCTTGGTAGCGGCCGCCGCGCGCGGCGGAGTCCTCGGGTGTGACGGGGTCGCCGAAAAACGCGGGCCCACCGGCCTCGTCGTACTCCGCTTCGATCGCCCCGCCCACGTCGTAGGGGCCGATCGGGCGCGCCGCCGCATCGGGGAGGATGCCTGCGAGCAGGATGCCGAGCGCGGCGACGATGGCGAGCGCGCCGCGGGCGCGCGAGTGGTTCGGGCGACGGTGCCGTGCCAAAGTGAACTCCTGTGCATCTCGGGTGGGTGCGGGATGGAGCTGAAGCTTTCGGTCGGCGTGCGGAGATCAAGTTACCTCGCCGGGTCGCGATGCGGAGCGATACGAGGTACTCGAATGCCCTGGTGTCGTGCGGTGCGGTGGTCGGCGGCCATCCAACTCGTCTTGGGCTCCGAACAACTGGCGGTGCTACCGTGCCCACGGTCGCGCCTTCTCGGATACGGTGCCGCCGGGGCAGGGTGCTCGCACCCAGGCCCGGCGGGGTGACGAAACCAAAAATGTTGCGGGGCAGGCGTAACTGAGGTTAGAGCGGTGGGCGGTACGAGCCAGCGGGGC
>NZ_JBHWFB010000007.1:332128-371906 GCF_042733915.1 Nocardia sp. NPDC059691
CCAGGGATCGGGGGCCGCGGGGGCTGGGTGCACGCACCCTGCCCCGGCGGTGTCATGAACGGAACATGTTGCCGGGCAAGGGGTAAGTCCGATTTCAGCGGAGGACGTTCGCCGCCTCGGCGGCGATGGTCGCGGCGACCGCACCGAGGGCGGGGGAGTCCAGACGCCACTGCTGCCAGTACAGCGGGACATCGATGACGACGCCGGGATCGATCGAGACCAAGCGGCCGTCGGCTCGGCCGTCGCGGGTCTGCAGATCGGGGAGCATGCCCCAGCCGAGCCCGAGCCGGACCGCCTCGGCGAATCCGGTGGACGAAGGCACATAGTGGCGTGGCGGATTCAGCGGTTTGCGACCGCGCCTGCGCAGCAGGCGATCCTGCAGGTCGTCTTTGCGGTCGAACAGCACGACCGGAGCCGCGGCGTAGGACTTCGCCGTCGCCCCGTCGGCGAACCAGCTGGCGGCGAATTCCGGACTCGCCATCGGCCGGTAGCGAATCGCTCCGAGTCGATCGACCTTGCAGCCCTGCACCGGCTGGGCGGTCGAGGTGATCGCCGCCATCACGGTGCCGTCGCGCAGCAGACGCGTGGTGTGTTCCTCGTCCTCGCGATGGATCTCGAAGCACACGCCGCGCGGTGCGCGGGCCAGCGCGGGCAGCACCCAGGTCTCCAGGGAATCGGCGTTGACCGCGATGGGCACCCGGATCGGACCGTCGGAGGGTTCGCCGCCGAGTTCGCGTGCGGTATCGCCCGTCAACAACTGGATCTGCCTGGCCAAGCGCAGGACGGCCAGCCCCGATTCGGTGGCGCGCACCGGTTTCGTGCGCTGCACGAGAATCCGGCCCGCGGCGTCCTCCAGCGCCTTGATCCGCTGACTGATCGCCGACGGCGTGACACTCAGCCGTCGGGCCGCGGCGTCGAAAGTCCCCTCGGTGATCACGGCGTCGAGTGCGCGGAGCTGGTCGAGCTGGAGATCCATATTAAGGAAGCGTAATGATAGATAAGAATCTTTAGCTTGTCTGGGTATGATCCGCGGCCTTAGCGTCGCTGGACGTGAGCGTTTCCTCGGCGATGGTGGCGGCCGTGTCCGGTTTGGGCTTCGGCCTGTCGTTGATCGTGGCGATCGGTGCGCAGAATGCGTTCGTGCTGCGGCAAGGGATCAGTGGCAGGCACGTACTCGCGGTGGTGACGGTGTGCGCGGTGTCCGACATCGTGCTGATCGCGGCCGGGGTCGGCGGGTTCGGCGTGGTCGTGCAGTCGGCCCCGGGGGTGCTCGTGGTGGCGCGTTACGCCGGGGCGGCGTTCCTGATCGGCTATGCGCTGCTGGCGGCACGGCGGGCGTTCGGCTCCGCCGCGCTGAGCGCCGAATCCGGGCGGACCACCGCGGCGCTCGGCGCGACGGTGGTCACCTCCCTCGCGCTGACCTGGCTCAACCCGCACGTCTACCTGGACACCGTGGTGCTGCTCGGCTCCCTCGCCAGCAGGTACGCGAGCCCGGATCGCTGGTTCCTCGGCGCGGGGGCGATGCTGGCCAGCGTGCTGTGGTTCACCGCACTGGGCTTCGGCGCGCGCCTGCTCGGCCCGTTGTTCGCCCGTCCGCGCGCGTGGCGCGTGCTGGATTCGGTGATCGCGGCGGTGCTGCTCGTCCTCGGGCTGGGGCTGTTGTGCATCGGGTGAAGGCCGCGCTCACAACTGCTCCTTGATCTTCGCGGCGAACTCGTAGCCGGCCTGCCACTCCGGGCCAGGAAGGGCGAGGACGACGCGCGCCGCGCCCGCCTCAGCGTAGGCGGACAGTTGCTCGGCGGCCTGACCGGGATCGGTGGCCAGCGGGGGCGCGACGACCGTCACAGTGAGCGGCGGACGGCCGTATTCCGCAGCGAGTGCGGACAATTCGGCTACGTGCGCGCCGATCTCGCTCGGCTCGAGTCCGATGGCGACCCAGCCTTCGGCATAGGCGGCGGCGCGCCGCCGCGCCCGTTCGGCGTCGCCCGCGACGAGCACCGGCGGCATGGTCGCACCTGGCGCCAAGGCGACCTCGGTGCCGTCCGGAAGGACGACCGGCCGCCCGGCGACCAGATCGGGCAGCAGACTCAGCGCCTCGTCCGTGCGGCGGCCGCGCTCGGCGAAGGACGCCCCCGCGCCACGCCACCCGACATCCCCGTGCGCCGGGTTGCCGGTGCCGACACCGAGGATCAGCCGGTCACCGGAGACGTACTGCAGCGTGGCGATCTGCTTCGCGGCCCAGGCGACCGGCCGCAAGGCCAGCAGCATCACGCCGTACCCGATGCGGATGCGATCGGTCGCGGCGGCGGCGGTGGCCAGCACCACGGTGCTGTCCAGGATCGGCGCGCTGGCCACGAGATGATCGGTGGACCATACCGAGTCGAGGCCGCTCGCTTCGGCCAGACGAGCGGCGGCTCGCACGTCGCCGAGGATGGGTTTCGCGGGGTCCGGCGTCGAGGTGGGCAGGATGATGCCGATTTCCAAGGTCATGCTTCCGACGCTACGAACACCTCGCGTCCGAGCCAATGTTCCGCTCGCTCGAGTCGATATCCCGGACGCTCACATCGATTCGGCTGCCGCGTAGCGAGTTTCGGCGACCGCCTCCGGTGCGGGCCGCGGGCGGGCACGGATGACGTGGGCCGACCGTATGTCGCGGACCGGCTGATGCGAGTCGGCGAGCAGCGCCCGCGCGACATTCGGGATCGGTCGGACTCGCGGGAGAGCAGCGCATCGACCAGCGGTCGGGACCGTAGCCCGGCCGAACGCGGTGTCGTGGCCGACATCGGCGTGGTCGCGGGCGTAGCGGGCATGACCGCGCTGGATCTGGAGCCGGACACTGGGGGCGAACGGCGGCTCCTTCCTCCGGTCGGAATCGCTGCGGCGGTGATCGTCGGACACGAACGGACATGGGCGGGTGGCGCCCGCGCTCGAGGCTAGGGTGGGCGCATGGTCGAGTCGACGCGAATCGTGCTTGCTTCCCGGCCGGTGGGTGCGCCCACCGCGCAGAATTTCCGGACCGAGACCGCGGAACTCCCCACTCCGGGCGAGGGCGAAGTTCTGCTGCGCACCCTGTACCTGTCGCTCGATCCGTACATGCGGGGCCGGATGAGTTCGGCGAAGTCCTACGCCGACCCGGTCGAGATCGGCGCGGTGATGGTCGGCGCGACCGTGGCCGAAGTGATCGAATCCCGCGACCCGTCGCTGACGAAAGGCGATGTGGTCTTGGCCTATTCGGGGTGGCAGTCCCATGACGTCGTCCCGGCGCGCGGCGTGCGCAAGCTCGACCCCGGCAAGGTTCCGGTCTCGACCGCCCTCGGCGTGCTCGGCATGCCCGGCTTCACCGCCTACGCCGGACTGCGCAAGATCGGCAGACCCCAGCCGGGCGAGACGCTCGTGGTCGCCGCGGCCACCGGACCGGTGGGCTCGGCCGTCGGCCAGATCGCCAAGATCGACGGCGCCCGCACGGTGGGGATCGCGGGCGGCCCGCGCAAGGTCGAATATCTGAACGAACTCGGATTCGATGTCGCACTCGACCACCGCGCTCCCGATTTCGCCGAGCAGCTCGCGGCGGCGGTCCCCGACGGCATCGATGTCTATTTCGAGAACGTCGGCGGCGCGGTGGCGGACGCGGTGTACCCGCTGCTGAACACCTACGCGCGTGTGCCCGTCTGCGGGCTGATCGCAAACTACAACGACACCGGCGCCCCGGAGGGCCCGGACCGGCTGCCCGCCTACTACAGCCGGATCCTGACCAAGAGCCTCACGGTGCGCGGGTTCATCCAAAGCGAATTCGTCCGTGAGTTGTATCCGGAATTCTTGCGCGAGATGGGCGAGTGGGTCGCCGACGGACGCGTGCGGTACCGCGAGGACGTCGTGTCCGGCTTGGCCGCCGCACCCGAGGCGTTCATCGGCATGCTGGAGGGCCGCAACTTCGGCAAGCTGGTGGTGCGGGTCGCCGACTGATCAGCTCGCCACCGCGCCGCCGCCGATCCCGAGGTAGACCACCATCAGCACGAACAGGAACCAGCCCGCGCCCTGCCAGATGGGCCAGGTCCGGCCGCGGCGCCACTGCACGTAGGTTTCGACGAAGGCGCCGATGCCGCCGATCAGCAGCACCACCGACGGGCCGAGCACCACGGCGACCTGCGCGGCGGTATCGCACAGCAGGTTGTCCGCGTCCGCGCACTCGCGCTGCGCGGCCCACAGCACGGCCAGCAGGAAGACCAGCGCGGCGGTGGCGAGCACCGAAGCGACGTAGGTCGCGGCGCGCCGGAACCCGCGCGGATCGCGCCAGCGTTTCTCGACGTCTTCGACCATGTTCACCACCTCGCCGTCCCTGGCCGCCGGTTCCTCCGACGTGATTGCCGAACGGCGGCGGCTCAAACGCCGCTCAGGGTTTGCGTCCGACGCCGGCCAGATACCAGGCGGACCGCGTCGCGGCCGGAGCGGCATCCGTGTCCGGGCGCCACGCGTCCACCGGAACGATTCCCGGCTCGACGAGTTCCGTTCCGGCGAAGAAGGATTCGGTCTCCGCGTGGCTGCGCGGCTGGAACGCGATGCCGGCCTGCTGAGCGGCTGCCGCCGCGCGCGCCATCGGGCGCGGGTCGAAATCGCCGGTGAAGTGGGTGAGCACCAGATAGCTGCCGGACGGGGCCGCGTCCAGCAGCCGGCCGACGACACCGTACGGGTCGTCGCTGTCGCGGAAGAACATCATGACCGCGACCAGCAGGATCGCGATGGGCCGGTCCTGGTCGAAGGTATCGGCCAAGGCGGGTGCGTCCAGGATGGCGCTCGGATCGCGCAGATCCGCGTCCAGGAAGGCGATCCTGCCCTGCGGCGTGCTCGCCATCAGTGCTCTGGCGTGAGCGAGCACGAGCGGATCGTTGTCGACATAGACCACGCGCGCGGCCGGATCGGTGTGTTGGGCCACCTCGTGCGTGTTGCCTGCGGTGGGGAGACCGGTGCCGATGTCGAGGAACTGATCGATGCCCGCCTCGCAGGCCAGATGGCGCACCGCCCGCCCGAGGAACGCGCGATTGGCGCGGGCCATCTCGCGGATACCGGGGATGTGCATGGCGACCGTGTCGCCGAGGGCGCGGTCGGCGGGGTAGTTGTCCTTGCCCCCGAGCCAGTAGTCGTACACCCGCGCCTCATGGGGCAGGCTCGTGTCGAGCTTGGTCGACGATCCGGCGCGCACTCGCGCGTGACCGTCCGGCATGGCGACTCCTTTCCTGGCGACGCAGGACCGGCGCCGCACCCCTGTCGCCTCCAAAGGCGACCTCGCGCTACGAATTACGCGTCAAGAATAGGGTGACGCATCCACAATGAGCGGTAATTCGGCCGATTGGTCCGTTTCCGGAGAGTCAGTCGGCGGCGGCGAATCTGGCCGCGATCTCCTGGGCGGTGACCTTCGCGAGTTCGACGAAGAACGGCACCCGTTCGGGAATCATCAGTGTCGTGGGGCCGCGCAGACCGAGTGCGAACCGGCAGCGGCCCGCCGGATCGAGAATGGGCAGGCCGATGGTGCGGAAGCCCGGATCGAGTTCCTCGTCGTTGTAGGCGTATCCGCGCTCCCGCGTGGTGACCAGCTCGGCGCGCAGTTCACCGGGGCCGGATACCGAGCGCTCGGTGCCCTCGTCGTAGGGGAGCTCGCGTAACTGCTCGTCGGTGGCCTCGGACCAGGCGAGCAGGGCCTTGCCGAGCGCGCTGGCGTGCAGGGGCAGCCGCACGCCCTGCAGTTTGTGCCCGTCGGTCTCCCGCCACCGGCTGGTCCCGAGCAGCACGGCGTGGATGCCGTGGCGGGTGGCGACCGAGCAGCTTGCCCCGGTGGTGCCCGCGAGCTGCTCCAGATACGGTTCGGCGAGGTAGATCCGGTGCTGGCGGTAGGCGATCTGCCCCCACTCGGCCAGCGCGCCGCCCATGCGGTATCGACTGGATTCGGCGTTCTTCTCCAGAAAACCCGCCTGCACCAGCGTGGTCAGCAGCCGGTGCGTGGTGCTGACCGCCAGACCCTGTTGCCGCGCGACCTCCGAGACGCCGCGCTCCCGGCCGTCACGGAAGCAGTCCAGCACGGAGAGGGCGCGGGTGACGGTCTGCACGCCGGAGGGTTCCACGACTGTGACGGTAACACAAGCATGCGGACCAGAGAGTTTGCTCTTTCCGTTATTTGGAAAACTTTGGTGTGAGCAGCGTGGACCGATCGGCGATGGCGCGGTCCGAGAGACATTCGCAGTCGCATTAAGTCCGGGCAGTACAGAGAGCTCGATATGTCAAGCTTTCCGATCTACGGAAAGCATTACCTCGTGACCCCGCGCTGCCGTCCCTACTCTCCGAGAGCATTGATCGACGATTCGGACAAGGAGTCCTCACGATGTGGCGGCAAGCCCTCATGCGCATCGCGCTGGCGATCGTTCCCCTAGTCGCACTCGTCGCCGCGTGTGGTTCGGACACCGACCGCGCCACCGGCGCAGGCGCTTCCTTCGTGCTCAAGGTCGCCGACCCGGGGAACTCCGGGCCGCTGGCGGTCGGCAAGCGCGACGGCACCTTCGACGCCGCGCTGGCACCACTCGGCGCGAAGATCGAGTGGGTCAGCATCACCCCCGGCTTCAGCTCCAACCTGAAGTTGTTCAACACCAAGGAACTCGACGTCTCCGGCGCGGCGTTCAGCCCTGTCGTCGGCGCGCTGTCCAAGGACGTCGGCGTGCGGATCGTCGCGGTACAGGATCCAGCGGGCAAGGATCAGAGCGGCATCATCGTCACTCCGGAATCGGGCGTGCACTCGGTCGCCGAGCTGGTCGGCAGACGCGTGGCGGTGAACCCGGCGGCCAAGGGCGAATACATCCTGCTCAAGGCGCTCGCGCAGGCAGGCGTCCCGGCCGACAAGGTGACCAGGGTTCCGTTGCAGCAGAAGGACGCCGCCTCGGCGTTCGCGACCGGCAAGGTGGACGGCTGGTCGTCGTTCCTGGTGCCCTACCAGGAGGCCAAGGCCAACGGCGGCGTCGAGATCGCCACGGAGAAGAGCATCGGCTCCAACGACAACTCGGTGGTGGTGTTCCGCACCGAGGTGCTCGATCAGCGTCCGGACATCGCGGCGAAATACCTCGAAGTGCTGCAGGACCTCACGGCGAAGCAGCGCGCCAACCCCGCCGAGTTCGAGAACGTCTTCGAGAAGACCGGCCCGCGCGCCCTGTCGGGCCAGCGGCTGTCGGACGCCTACCGGGTGGGGGCGGAGGCCACCGTGCCGCACCTGCCGAACGAGACCGACGCCACCGCGCTGGCCGACGTGGTGAACACCTTCTTCGACAACGGCGTCGTCACCCGCAAGATCACCGCCGCCGATATCTTCTACGACCTGAAGTCGAAGCTGACGCCCGAGCAGCTGGCATCGGTGAAGGCGGGCAGCTGAGATGGCGGTCGTCGTGGCGGCCGGGCTGGGGGCCACCGAGCTCGCCCCGCCCCGCACGCGCGTCGGCAAGCGCAGGCCCGCATGGTTTTCCGTGCCGCTGCGGTTCCTGCTCCCGGCAGTGATCGTGGCAGCTTGGTGGGCGGGTTCCGCGAGCGGAGCGATCTCCGAGCGCGTGCTGGCGGGACCGCCCGCGGTGTGGACGGCGTTCACCGAATTGCTCGGCACCGGCCAGTTGTTCGACTTCGCGGTGGCGTCGTTCACCCGCGCCGCGTTCGGCGTCGGGATCGGCGTGGCCATCGGGCTGGCGCTGGGGTTGGTCTCCGGGTTGTCCGGTCTCGGTGAGGAACTGGTCGATTCGACCATGCAGATCCTGCGCGCGGTGCCGTTCCTTGCGCTGGTGCCGCTGTTCATCGCCTGGTTCGGCATCGACGAGCTGTACAAGGTGCTGCTCATCGCCGTAGCGACGGTCGCGCCGATGTACGCCTACACCTACCTCGGCGTGCGCAACGTCGATCGCAAGATGGTCGAGGCCGCCCGCAGTTTCGGGCTGATCGGGCCGCGGCTGGTGCTGGAGGTCATCCTCCCCTCAGCGCTGCCCGGCGTGCTGATGGCGCTGCGCGTGTGCCTGTCGATCAGCATCACCGGTCTCATCGCGGCCGAGCAGGTCGGCACCAAGGAGGGCGTCGGCTACCTGGTCACCTTGGCCCAGGAGTACAACCGCACCGACTACATGGTGCTGTGCGTGGTGTTGTACGCACTGCTCGGCCTGGTCTTCGACGGGTTGGTGCGGCTGGCGGAGCGCTTCGCTATGCCATGGCGCGGACAGGTGGCGATCCGATGACCACCATTACCGAACCCGGAGCCGAGGTGGTCACCGCACCCGCCGGGGAGGAGCCGGTCGCCGTCTCGATCACCGGCCTGCGCAAGTCGTTCGGCGCCAAGACCGTGCTCGACGGCGTCGACCTCACCATCCGGCGCGGCGAGTTCGTCGTCCTGCTCGGGCCCAGCGGCACCGGCAAGACCACGTTGCTGCGCCTGCTCACCGGACTGGAGGCGCCGGACGCGGGACAGGTGCTCGTCCCGGCGCGGCGCACCACCGTCTACCAGGAGCCGCGGCTGATCCCCTCGAAACGGGTGCTGGCGAACGTGATCGTCGGACAGCGGCGTTCCCGGCACAACCGCGAAGCCGGGTTACGCGCACTGGCCGAGGTCAACCTCGACGGCAAAGCCAGGCAATGGCCCGCCACGCTCTCCGGCGGCGAGGCGCAGCGCGCGGCGCTGGCACGCGCCCTGGTTCGCGAACCGGAACTGCTGCTGCTCGACGAGCCGTTCGCGGCGCTGGACGCGCTGACCCGCCTGCAGATGCAGGATCTGGTGGGCGATCTGGTGGCCCGGCACCGTCCCGCGGTGCTCATGGTGACCCACGACGTCGACGAGGCGATCCGCCTGGCCGACCGGGTACTGATCCTGGACAAAGGGCGCTTCGCCGTGGACGTCGACATCGACGTGGCCCGTCCGCGCGACCGCGCCGACCCCGAAACCCTGCATTTCCGATCACTTTTCCTCAGCCGGCTCGGCGTGGGTAGCACCACGTCCGCTCCAAGGAGTGCCTCATGACCGACACCCTCTGGTACACCCGCTGCCCGGTGCCCACCGCGAGCGGGCTCGCGCACAGCCTCGGCTGGCTCGGCGACGCCGCCACCCGGGCCGGGCTCGAGTTCGGCGTCCTGCAGGACGCCGGGCCGGAATTGGCCGGCCACCATTTCCTGCACGACCTGTCCGGGCTGATCCGCGAGGGCGGCAACGTTCCGGCCCTGGCGGCGCGCGCCCAGGGCTCGCCGACCCGGTTGATCGGACTGACCTGGATCGACGAGGCGCAAGCCATTCTGGTCGGTCCGGAATCCACCGTCGCGGGCCCCGCCGAGCTGGCCGGTCTGCGCATCGGCGTCCCGGCGTGGGCGCGGGACCAGCCGCGCAGCTTCCCCCGCGCGATGGCCTTGCACGGTTTCGCGAACGCGCTGCGTCTCGGTGGACATACCCTCGCCGACGTCCGCGTGACCGAGATCGGCGTCGAGCGGAACCCGCAGGTGCGCACGGAGGTCCAGGCGAATCGCCGCGTGGTCACCTGGGGCGTCGAGGAGTTGCTGCGCGGCGAGGTGGACGCCATCTATGTCAAGGGGGCCCGGGCGCAAGAGGTCGCCAGGGAGCACGGCCTGCGCGTCGCGGTGGACCTGGACGCCACCGAGGCCAAACGCTTCCGGGTCAACAACGGCACGCCACGCCCGATCACCGTGCACGAGGAGCTACTCCAGGCGCGTCCGGAGGTGGTCGTCGAGTTCCTCGCGCAGAGCCTGCGCGCGGCGGACTGGGCCGCGGGCGATCTGAGTGGAGTGCGGGACGTGCTCCAGCGGGAAACACTGTCCGGTCCGGAGGGGGTCGTCGCGGCGTACGGCGAGAACTTCCACCGGGATCTGCACCCCTCGTTGTCGGACGAGCGGATCGAGCTGATCGGCGTGCAGAAGCAATTCCTCTACACGCATGGATTCCTCGCCGCCGACTTCGACCTGGATTCCTGGGTCGCGCCCGAGCCGCTGGCCCGGGCCAGGGAGATCGTCGAGTCCGGGAAGGTCCCCGCATGACGGAGTTCCTGTGGCGCTTGCCTTCCCGTGGAGACGGCCGCCACGCCCGCCCAGATCGACGCAACCGCGGCGGTTTCGGCGGGCCCGCGCCGGTGACGCCGGTGACCGACCTGCGGCCGGGGCGGTTCGGTCCGTTCGACGACCTCGCCCAGATCGTCGACGCCGCCGAATTGGCCGGGCTGGACGGCGTGCTCGCGCCCTACGATCCGCACGGCGAGGAATCGTGGATCGTGGCGGGCGGCGCCCTGCGCGGCACGCGGTACTCGCGCGTCGTCGTCGAATTCCAGCCCGCTTTCGGCACTCCGGTCTATGCCGCGAAGATGTCGGCCACCCTGCAACGCATTTCGGGTGGTCGGCTGGCCTGGCAGCTGGCCATGGACACCGATCCCGACGACGCGCGAGCACGCGGTGATCGCGTCACCGGTGACGACCGCTACGCCAGGGCCGCGGAGTTCCTGACCGTCGCCCGTGGCGTATGGAACGACGCTCCGGTGCCGTCGGCGGGGTTCGCCGGTACCGGATTCCACTACGAAGGCACGTACTACGACGTGATCGACGGCGGTTTCCGCGGCATCCTCTCCGGGCTGCCGTTCCCGACCGTCTACTTGTCCGGTGATTCCGCGGCGGCGCTCGAACTGTCGGCCCAGCACGGGGACGTGCACGTCTTCACCGAGACCGCGGCGGGCGTGGATACCGCGATCGCCGCCCTGCGCGAACGCGCGACGGCGGCGGGACGCGCGGTGCGCGCCGGACTGGAGCTGCCGGTCGTCGCGCGGGAAACCGAGGACGAGGCGTGGGCCCGCGTCGAACGTCAGTGGCGCGAGGTGCGCCCGGACGGCACCGGCGCGCGGCAACACGATCTGGGCGACGGCCGCTGGGCGGGGTTCGCCGAACTCGGATACGCCGCGAACATCGGCCTCGTGGGCAGCTATGAGCAGGTAGCGCACCGTCTTTCGTCCTATGTGACGGCGGGCGTCGACAGCGTGGTGCTCTCGGGACACCCGCATATCGAGGAACTGCACCGCGTGGGCGAACACCTGTTGTTCCTCGCCGACCCGGCCGGCCGCACGCTGACCGCGCAGGAGGCAACCGCATGACCATCGACATCTACTGGCGCATCGGCATGGAAGGCGACCACGCGTCGCTGCGTACGCCGCGCCGCTACAACCGCGGCCACGCCAACGGTTACGGGCCGGGCAATATCGCACCGGCCATCCGCGACGGCGCGCTCGACGGCTACGGCTACATCGACCACATGGCCGCGGTCGCGAAGGCTTCCGAATCGGCCGGATTCCTCGGCGGCCTGCTGCCGTCGTTCCCCGTGACCGACGACCCGTGGGCGGTCGCGGCGGCCCTGGCCAGAGAGACCACCACCTACCGGTTCATGGTCGCCTTCCAGCCCGGCTTCCTGCATCCGGTGCAGGCCGCGCGGATGTCGGCGAGCCTGCAGCGCGCGACCGGCGGCCGGTTGGTCTACAACATCATCAGCGGCGGCGGTGGTCCCGCCCAGCTGTGGTGGGGCGACAAGGTCGCCCACGACGACCGCTACGCCCGCACCAGCGAATTCCTCGACGTGCTGCGCGGCGTCTGGGACGGCGAGCCCTACGACTACGACGGCCGGTTCTTCCGCACCGAGGGTGCGGCGCTCGCGCCGGGCATCGCCGGTCAGCCTTTCCCCGAGGTGTACTTCTCGGGATCGTCCGCCGCCGCGGTGCACGCCGCGGGCAGACACGCCGACTACTACCTGTCCTGGCTGGAGCCGTTCGCCGATCTGCGCGCCAAGTTCGACGGCGTGCGCGCGAACGCCGAAACCATCGGTCGTACGCCGAAATTCGCCGTCCGCATCGACGTCCTGGCCCGGCACACCGAGGAAGCGGCCTGGGCGGAGATCGAGAAGGGCTGGGCTTTCGTCGACCGTGGCGCGGCCGAGCGCGCCGCCAAGGGCGATTCGGTCGGGGCCGCCCGCATCCAGGGCTGGGTGCCCGAGACCATCACCGGCTACCGGGACCTCGAGGTCCAACCCAACGTCTGGTGCGGATTCAGCCTGATCCGGGGCGGTCCCGCGTTCGGCCTGGTCGGCAGCTACGAACAGGTGGCGCAGCGGCTCGACGAGCTGATCGATCTCGGCGTCGACGCGTTCATCCTCGCGGGCAACCCGCATCTCGAGGAGGCCTACCGCGTCGGCGAAGAGGTGCTCCCGCTGCTCGGCCGATCCCGGCTCACCGCGTCCGCCGCCGCGGCATCCCTTTCCCCCGCTCGATAGATTCAGGAGAGACCATGACCACCACCGAGACCCGGTTGCCGGAGTCCGTCACCGCTTTCGTCGCCGCCGCTGTTCGCGACGCCGAGAAGGCATTCCGGGTGTTCCGGGAGACCGGCACCGTCGCGGGCAACGGCACCGTCAATTTCGTGGAGCGAGTGCCCGGCGAGGAGATCGCCGTCGCCCTGAACGAACCGGGCCCGTGGGCCGATGACCGCACCGTCGCGCCGGTGGTCGCCACCTTCGACGGCGAGGTGCTGTCCGGCACCGGCTCCGCGGGATTCGTCACCGGGTACGCGAAGGTGTTCCGCGCGCATCCGGAGATCACCTCCGTGGTGCACATCCACACACCGTGGCTCGGTGGATGGGCGCAGACCCATCGCACGCTGCCGATCCGCTACGCGGCCGCGCAGCGGCTCACCCTGTCCCGGGCCGTTCCGCCGCACATCGATCGCGGCATCGGCGCGGGCGATTTCATCCTGTCCAAGCTGGTCGACGACCCGGATCTGGTCGCGATCTTCGAGGCCAACGGCGGCGCGAACGTCATCGGACGCTCGGGACTGCTGGAGCTGGCGAAGTTCGTGGTGCTGCTGGAGGAGGGCGCGCAATATCAGGCGATCGCCGAAACTCTCGGCGGCTCGGTCGAATTCGACCCGTCCAATCTCGCGGTGCAGTGGGGCCGCACCGGTCTCGCCGACGAGGCGCGCCGCCGCGGCCTGATCTGACCGGCCCCGCACATCGAGATCGAGGAGCGATCATGACCATTCGTGTCGGCTACTTCCCGCACAACAACTCCCTGTTCGTCCTGCGCCACCGTGGCGTCCTGGAAAACCTGCTGCCCGACGTGGAATGGGTCGACCTCCGCGAGCTGCCGCGCCCGGCTCCGGTCGACCCCGCGCGCGGACTGCCGTCGCTGCATTCGGATCATCTGTTCGACGGCGGCTACGACTTCATCGGCACCGGCTTCACGCCGCCGGTGACCGCGCTCGCCAACGGCCGAGACATCGTCTACGTCGGTATCTCCGGGCCCCGGGTGGAGAACGGCCGCCTGGTCGCCAAGGCCGATTCCGGCATCGAGACGGTGCTGGATCTGAAGGGCAAGCGGGTCGGCATCGCGCACGGTTCCTGGCAGACCACGCTCGCGCTGTTCGCGCTGGACCAGGCGGGTCTGGCCTGGAAGGACATCGAGCCGGTGGACGTCGACGTGCACGACGGCGGCGCGGCTCTGCTGCGCGGCGACCTCGACGCGTGGGTCGGCGCGTATCCGGGTCTGGCCGCGGTCGAGGCGGCCGCCGACCTGCGCACTCTCGTGGACACCGAATCGCTGTTCAGCCACCCCTCGCTGTGGTTCACCCGCCGGGACTTCGCCGAAGGCAACCGCGAGGCGCTGACGGCGATCATCACGGCTCTGCAACAGTCGGACGCGTGGATCAAGGAGAACCCGCGCGCGGCCGCCCAGTACTTCGTGGATGACGTGGTGGCTCGCGGCGGGACGGCGAGCCTGGACGCGTGGGAAGCCGCGCTGCGCGGCAGGCCCTTCGGTGTCGAACCCGTTTCCGAGGACTTCCTGGACGAACAGCAGCACGCGGCCGATCTGCTGTCCGCCAACGGCCTGCTGCCGCGGACGGTGCGGGTCCGCGACGCGGTCGTGCCGTGGATCGGCGACACGGTGCGCGCGGAATCCGGCGTAACGGCGTAAATCGGAGGAAACGGGCGGGCCGGGGTGTCGCAGCGATCCCCGGCCCATTCGGCTGTCCGGGAAGGTCAGCGCGGCGAGATATCCGGACGGCCGCCGTGCCTTTCGGTGGAGCGCAGCTCGAACCAATAGGCTGCGACGACGGTGGCGTAACCGGCCACAACGGCCGTCGCCGTGACGATCAATAGTGTGATGAGCAGTGGAATCAAGAAAGCGGTGTGCATTGTGCCCTCCCCGCGGTCACGGTGATCTCAGCGGAAGGTTCGGCGCCGCACTGCACCGATGTCATATCAGCTTCTGCACCTAATGAAATCCTAGAGGTCGCAGCTTTGTCCGGCACGGGGAAGGGCTGTGAGTTGAATCATGCGCAGGACGGTGTGTCGCGCGGAACACCCCTTCGCAATGCGGTCTAATCGATCTTGTCACGCATTTTCCGGCAATCATCTGGCAAACGGGATACGATCACGACGCGGAACCGCCGGAACGGCGGCCGTGGGCCTCGCAGTGCCCGTGGCGCGCCGAACGTCTCGGTAGCGCAGCTCTTTCTCTCGAATTGTCTCCGGCATCACCTCGGCATGCGAAAAGGAGCACGAACGTGAGCATGATTCTCGCCGCGCTGCACGACACAGTGATCGCGCAGCAATTCGATAATCCGACCGCCGAAGAGCCGCCGCTGGCGGACAAACTGATGCAGATGGGCCGCTACTTCACCTGGTTGGTGCAGCTGTCCGGCATCACGGCGATCACTTACGGCGGGGGCAGGTTCGCGTGGGAGAAATGGAACGGCGGCACCCTGCAGTCGCCGAAGATGGTCGCCAGCGCGATGGCCGGTGGCGCGGTGGCCACGAGCGCGGGCACGATCATGAACTCGATCGTCGGCTGACCCCAACCGCGCGGGCCGCGAGGTCGCGCGCCTCGAGTGGAGTCGACCGCGTTCCCGCGGCGTGGCGCTCGGTGAAGGCGTGCTCGCCGAGCGCCACGGTGGCGCGGTTCGCCGGACCGTCGATGTCGGGGCGTTCGGCCGGAAGTAGCGCGATGCCGTTGGCCTCGCGCACCGCCGCCGCCGAGCCGAGCAGCTGTGCCGCGATCTCCGGCAGGCCCAGCTCGGTGAGCGCCGAGGCGAGCGCGGCCAGGGCGAAGGCGGTGTCGCGTGGTGCGCCGATGCGTTGCGCGCCGTCGAACGCGGTCAGATAGAGGTCGAACGCGGCGCTCGGTTCGCCGCGCTGTTCCAGGATGTAGCCCAGCTCGACCTGCAGCATCGGCAGGAACAGCGGCGTCTCCTCACCCGCGGCCAGCGGGAGGGCGAGTAGTTCGCGCAGAATTCGCTCGGCGGCATCGGTTCGGCCGTCGCGGCGCGCGGTGAAAGCGAGCACGAGCGCGGCGAACAACCGGCCCGGCTCGTACCCGTGTTCGGCCGCGATGCGCTGTGCCTGTTCGCCGAGCGCCCGCGCCCGGCCGAAATCGGTGTGCTGCATGGCGATCCAGCCCAGCCAGCACAGATGGGTGCACGCCTGCCCCCACAGCTCCAGCTCCTGCGCCAAGCCGAGTGCTTCGGCGTGGATATCGGCGGCGGAGGTCAGATCGCCGGTGAGTTCGGCCAGGCCGCCGAGCCATTCGGCGGCCTGGAGCCTGCCCCAGCGGTCGTCGAGTTCGGCGAACAGCCGGGCGGCCGTGCGGGCGTGCCGCTCCAGCGCCGGGAGATCGACCCGATTGTGGGCTGCCTTGGCCAGCGCGACGTGCGCGGCGGCCACACCCCAGCGGTCGCCGAGATCGGTGCAGACCGGAAGGGCTTTGCGCAGCAGCGCTTCCAACTCCTGCACGTCACCGGAGTCCAGTGCGGAGAAGCCGAGGAAGAGTTCCGCGCGCGCTCGCCCGGCCGGATCGTCGACCATGTCGTACAGATCGAACACGGCGGCGCGCTTGGCCGAACCGTCCTCGAAATCGCCTTGCTGGAACGCGAATCCGACGCTCCACGCCAGCGCTCGCGCCCGGTGCCGTGGTGAGCCGCCGAGCGCCAGCGCGGCGTCCAGCCAGCGCCGCGCCTCGGTCGGCCTGCCACGCAGCTGCCAGTACCAGGCGAGCGCGTTCACCAACCGCAGGGCCTGATCTGCGTCGCCCGCGCGAACGAAACCGTCCAGCGCCGCGCGAAGATCGGCCGATTCGTCGTCCAGCCGACGCAACCAGCGACGCTGGTCGGCGCCGTACAGCTCGGGCTCGGCGCGCTCGGCCAGACCCAGATGGTACCGATGGTGGGCGAGGTGCACCGCGTCGAACTCGCCCGCATCGGCCAGCCGGTCGAGGCTGAACGCGGCCACCGATTCCAGCAAGCGGTAGCGCTGTCCCGCCGGGTGCACCAACGACCGGTCGACCAGTCTGCCGATCACGTCGGCGACGAGCGACGCGTCCACCGCGGGCTCGGCGCCCGCCGAGCACACCGCCTCCGCGGCCGCCAGGGTGCAGCCGCCCGTGTGCACCGCGAGCCTGCGCAACACCGCCTGCTCGGTCGCGTCCAGCAGTCCCCAGCTCCAGTCGATCATCGCCGCCAGCGTCTGCTGCCGCGGCGGCACGCCGCGATGCCCGGTGGCCAGCAGCTTGAAGCGGTCGTCGAGCCGGGCGACGATCTCGTGCACGCCCAGCGCGCGTACTCGGGTGGCGGCGAGTTCCAACGCCAGCGGTATGCCGTCGAGCCTGCGGCACAGCGTCGCGACCGACGTGGCGGTGTCGGCGTCGAGCGCGAAATCACGGTCGCCCGCGCGCGCTCGGGATACGAACAGTCGCACCGCTCCCGCTCGGGCGATCTCGTCGAACGCCGCGTCCCGCGCGGGCACATCGAGGGGTTGCAGCGCGACGACGTCCTCACCGGGCAGCCGCAGCGGTTCCCGGCTGGTGGCCAGGATGCGCAGCCGGGGAGCCGCGCCGAGCAGCGTCTCGGCCAGATCGGCGGCGCGATCCACCACGTGCTCGCAGTTGTCCAGGACGAGCAGCAGTTCCTGTTCGGCCAGCGCCTCGCACAACGACGCGGTGATGTCGGCGCCGTCGGTGGCGCGGATGCCGAGCACACCGGCCACGGCGTCGGCGAGGAACGTGGCGGCATCGGTCGCTGTCGGTTGCAGCGCGGCCAGTTCCACCAGCCAGGTGCCGTTGGCGAATCGCTGGGGCAGCACCGCCGCGGCGGCGAGCGACAAGCGCGTCTTGCCCACGCCGCCGGGCCCGGTGAGCGTGACCAGCCTGGCGTTCTCGACGGCGTCGCACAACTGCGCGAGGTCGCTGTCGCGGCCGATCAGCTCGGTGCGCTGCGCCGGAATGTTCGAGCTGCGCCGACGGGCGACCACGCTCTCCGGCGGCGCGGCCTGCGGCAGATCCTGGGCCAGGAGCGCGCGCTGCAGCGCGACCAGCTCCGGGCTCGGGTCGATGCCGAGCTCGTCGGCGAGGTGCCTGCGCAGATCCTCGTAACCGTCGAGCGCCTCGGCCTGCCTTCCCGCGCCGTACAACGCGCGCAGGTGGGCCGCGCGCAGCCGCTCGCGCAGCGGATGCGCCGTCACGACTTCGCCGAGCTCTCCGGCCACTTCGCGGTACTCGCCCAGCGTCAGCCGCGCCTCCGCCAGTTCCTCCACCGCCACCAAGCGCTGCTCTTCGAGTTGCGCGATGGCGGGCTGGGCGAATGCCGCGTCCCGGAAATCGGCGAACGCGGGCCCGCGCCAGAGAGCGACCGCCGCGGCGAGCGCCCGGGCCCGCTCGGCGGTGTCGGTCGTCGCTCGCGCGGACGCCACCAGTGCGCGGAACTCCTGCGCGTCGGTGTCGGAGGCGGCCAGCCGATACCCGGGCGGCGGGGACACCACGAGGTCCCGGCCGCCGGGTTCGGCGTCTTCCAACGCCCTGCGCAGTTGCGAGGCCTTCGCCGCCAGCGTGCCCGCCGGATTGCCGGGCGGGTCGTCGCTCCAGATGTCGTCGATCAGCCGGTCGCCCGATACCGGTTGGCCGGGCGTGACCAGCAGGTCGGCCAGCAGTGCCCGCACCTTGGCCCCCGGAATCGGCACTACGGCGCCCGCATCCGTCCAGACCGTCAACGGACCCAGTACCCCGAAACGCATTGGGGCAGCCTATGCGAGCGGCGGCGGAAGGCGACCGCAAACAAATCGGAAGGTGGCGCGCCCACGATGAGAACGCCGAAGGCCGAACTCGTGGAAGGAAAGCACGACATGCCACTCATCACGACTATCGCACGTCGAATCAGCGGTGGTGAGAGTCCTATCGAGGAGGCGTCTGCCTGTCTGAACAGACCGCGCGGGGACCGCAGGGCGCACCCGGTACCCGGACAGCGACGGGTACCGGGCGACGCCGATCGACACACGAGGCCGGGAGCCGATGCGCCACCGGTGCGGGACGTGCGATGAGGGGACCCCGCCGGGTACGGGTGGCGCTGATCGTGGGCAGCACCCGCACAGGTCGCTTCGGCCCCACGGTGGCGGAGTGGTTCGCCGGGCGGCTGGGCCGCCGCCGCGATATCGACGTGGACCGGATCGATCTCGCGGAGACCGGGTTGCCCGATCGATTACCCGATCCCGACGAGCCGCTACCGCCCGCCGTCCGCGCGCTCGGCGAACGGCTGGCCGCCGCGGACGCGTTCGTCCTGGTCACTCCGGAGTACAACCGGAGCTTTCCGGCCGCGGTGAAGAATGCCGTCGACTGGTTCGACGCGGAGTGGGCCGGCAAACCGGTAACGGTGGTGGGATACGGCGGCGACGTCGACGGCGGTCACGCCGCCGCCCAGTTGCGTCCCGTCTTCGGCGAACTGAACGCGGTCCCCATCCGCCGCACGGTCACCGTGACCAAGGTCTGGCAGCGCTTCGCGAGCGACGGCAGCTGGCCGCGCCGCGACGCGGAACTCGACGAGGCCGTCGACGCCACGCTGGACCAGCTCATGTGGTGGGCCCGCGCCTTGCGCCAGGCGCGGGCCGAAACGCCGTTCGTGCGGTAGAAAGCAACCTCGAACACCGGTTCGCCCGAAACGACGGACCGACCGTAAACAAACCGTAAGGCGCGGCCAGCAGAGTCGTTGTCGACAGCGGCACCGGGCCGCACCCGGCGACCGCCGCACCCGATGAAAGGAAAAACATGGGAACCATCGCAGTCCACGAGTTCATCGCCCTCGACGGCGTGTACGAGGATCCGTCCTGGACCTTCGAGTACGGGTTCGACCCGAAGATGGGGGAGACTCTCGCGGCGATCACCTCGGCGTCCAAGGCGATTCTGTTGGGCCGCACCACTTTCGAGATGTTCGCACCGGCCTGGTCGACCCGCACCGTCGAGGACGACCCGGGGGCGCCGTTCTTCAACGACACGACGAAATACGTCGTCGGTGCGAGCGAGCCGCAGGTGGAGTGGGCCAACAGCACCCGCGTCGGCGCCTACGACCCGGAGGTCATCCGCAAGCTGAAGGACGAGATCGACGGCGTCATCTACATCAGCGGCAGCGGCACACTGGTGCGGGCGTTGCTCGCCGACGGCTTGATCGATGATCTGCACCTGTTCGTCTACCCGATCGCACTCGGGAAGGGCAAGCGCTTGTGGAGCGACGGCGTCGACGCGACCAAGCTCGCGCTCAAAGAGCACGAGGTCTACGCCAATGGCGTCGTCCACCTGTCCTACGGTCCGGCCGAGGGCTGATCGCGCGCGGACGGGCGGCCCGTTCGGGCCGCCCGGGCGATCCGGCTCGCCGCCGGTATGGGTATCAACGCCCTCCGGTGCAGTAGCCCTCGGGGGTGTACTGGCACGGGCGCTCGTTGCGCCCTTGGTATCCGCCGTGGTTGCTGCTCCGGGCGCGCTCTCCCACTCCGGAACCGCGCTTGTCGGCGGGGTTGTGGGAGTACCGGTCGGCTGTGGTGGTCACCGTGGTTTCGGGCGAAGCGACTGCCGCCGCCATGACGACCGCTCCGCCGATCAGCGCCGAGGCCACCACTCGACGCACTGTCACGCGCTTGCTGGTGTTGTGCATTAGTTCATCCCGTCGATTAACGTGCCGTCATATAACGATACATTCATCGGTGATCCGCCGGATACCGGGTTCTCAATGGTGGGGAGCTATGTGTCGCGAAACGGGCTGTGAACTGCGGATTTGATCAAGTTGTCTCGGCGGCCGAGGAATCTCTACCCTGATCAACGTGCCGTTGTACAGGTCATTCAACGGTGGATCCGATGCTGTCCGCACGAACCGTGGAAGGCGGGCGTCACGCCCTCGCCCCGAAGGAATCGGCGACGGGCGGCGCCATGCCGGATCACTCGCCCGGCGGCCGTGGCGTGCCCGTCTCGGGCGCTCGGCGCTTGTGCTTCCAGCGGTCCGGGTCGGCTTCCAGGGCGGCGCGGTCCCAGTGGCCCAGATCGGCGGCGGCCTCGTAGGTCGTCTCGAGGAATTCGAGCAGCGCGCGTTCCGGGGTGGGGGCGGTGCGAACGGCCTCGTACGGCAGGAGGAACTGGCCGTTCTCCCGGCTGTAGAAGGCTTCTCGCGGGCCGACCGGGTGTTCGGCGAATCCCGCGGGCTCCGGGTACGCGTAGGCGTAGAAGGCGCCCTCCGACCCGCCGCCGGGCCAGAAGCCGCAACTGCTCAATTCGTGCGAGTAACCCTCGATCATGACCCAGTCGCCACAGTTCGGCGCGCCACCCGGGTGTCGCGGAGCCGCCCGCCCTGAGAACCGGGTGCACGCCAAGTCCATCGCGCCCCAGAAGAAGTGCGCCGGACTCACTTTCCCGATGAAGCGCGCGCGGAACTCGTGCATGACCCGGTCGGCGGCCAGCAGCTGCCGCCAGAACAAGGTGGCGGCCGCGGCGTCGTAGGAGCGATGTTCGTAGTCGTCGGCGAACGGGATGGCGAGTTCGACCTCGTTGGGCTTGGCCTCGATTCGCACCGGAATCCCGAGTTCCTCTAGCGCCGCGACGGTTTCGGCGTAGAAAGCCGCTACCGGTTTGGGTTCCAGCGCGACCTGCCTGCTACGGCCGTCGCTGGACCGGATGTGCAGTCGATGATCGAGGAAATCGAATTCGATGTCGAAGCATCCCGCCGGGTGCGGAATGGCGGAGGTGGTCAGCCCTCTCGGGCTGACGTAGAAGGTGACCTGCCACCAATGGTTGACCAGCGGGGTGTGCGAGAGCCTGATCTTGCCGATGATCTGCGTCCACATGTGCAGCGTCTCCCGCGTGGGAGTCCAGTCATCGACGCGCAACACCGGCCACGGCTCGGGCGCGGTTTCTGAGCCTGTCACTGCCGCACCTCCGTCGTCTCGGGATTCTCGGTGCCAGTGCCGCACGCGGACGCCTGCGAAGGCGCACCGCAGCGCCCACCGTACCCGGTGCGCCTACGTCGTGAAGCAGAACATGCCAAGCGGTTGGCAACTGTTTGGCAACATCGCGGGCTGTGGCGGCAGCTCGGGCCGATCGGCTCGGCGGGACCAGAAGGAACGGCTCGCGGCGGGGCGAAGCGTCAAGATCGCCGGGGCCACCTGTCGTGCGGCGATGGCATGCCCGCCAACGGCAGCGCTGCGCTCCGATCGGTCGCCCGGGCCTTCCGGCGGGGACTCGGATCCCACACCATCGCCGCGGCCGCACCGCCGAGCAGAACCACGACGATGGCAACGATCACCACCCACAGCAGTACCACCGCTATTTCTCCAGTCATCCCCGTCCGCTCCATATGGCGCGTTATCCCCAGGCGGACAATTACTTTCGTGATTGCGAGCATTCTTCACACGTCGCGTGCGCCTGCGCGAATCGACGCGCGGATTTCGTGGTGTGCCAGCACCCGGGCACACGGAATTTGGGATACGTCTGGTAACGCATAATGGCGCGACCGGACGCGCCCTGCCGCACCGCTCACCGCGGCGCGGCCCGGCCTCGAAACCGTCTCAGCAGAACCAGGATCCGTTCCTCAGAGTTCGAGTAGGTCGGCGGTTTCCTCGCCGAGGACGGGGCCGAGGGTCATGCCGCGACCGCCGGGTCCGGTGATCACCCAGACATGGCGTTCGGCTCGTACGCGGGTGACCGCGGCGCCGGGATCGTCGCTCTGGCTGTACACGCCTGCCCAGCGACGCACCACTGGTGGCAGTCTGCGGCCCAGCAACTCCTCGGTCACCGACGTCAGGTGCTCGTAAGGAGCGTCGTCCAGGTCGAATGCGAACGGCTCGGCGTACTCGTGGGTGTCGCCGATGGTCAATCCGCCGTCCAGGCGCTGGACGCACAGCAGTTGCATCGCATGCTCCGCGGCGGTCGCGGTCTGCGATTGCTCCCGGTTCAGCGCGTCGACCTCGGGACCGGCGAAGCCGGGGTAGTAGCGGAAAGTGTCGCCGTCGGCGACGGCCGTGGGAAGCGGCTCACCCAGCGGAGCGGTTTGCATCATCTGTAGCCGGACCCGCCGCACGGGCAGCGCTCCGGTCAGTTCCCTGGCCAGGCCCGTGTGCGCGGCGCCGGGGCAGACGAGCGCGAGGTCGGCATCGAAGAAACGATTACGGTCGTCGCGCACCCGCACGCCGGAACCGGTGTCGGCGACTTCCCTGGCTTCCGTGCCGCAATGAAAGGTGTAGCGCCCGCTCGCGGCGAGATAGGCGCGCAACGCGGGCAGCGCCTGGCGCGACTCTACGGCCGCGTCGGTCGAACAATGCAGTCCGGCAAGGAATTTGCCCCGCAGAGCGGGATTGACGGCGCGGACGCGGTCGGGGTCGAGCAAGGCGAAGCCACGTGCCTCGGCTCCGGGGCCGGCCGCCGCGGCCTCGGCGACGGCCAATTCCTCCGGGGTGCGCACCAAGGTGAGCGAGCCCGAGGGCCGGAAACCGACGCCGGGCACCTTCCCGCCGATCTCCTCCCACAGCCTCCGCGCACGCAGGGCGAGATCCAGTTCCGCGGCCGACCGGCCCGACACCCAGACCAGGCCGAAGTTGCGCACGGTCGCACCGCGCGCTTCGAGTTCCCGTTCCAGCTGCACGACCTCGTGCCCGCGGCGGATCGCGGCCATGGCGTGTGCGGTGCCGAGGATGCCGCCTCCGATGATCGCCAATCGCATGGACCGAGGATGGCAAATGGACTGGACCGCTCGGTGTGGTCCGCGCGAACGCGAGGTTAACCACCGCGAGCCCGTCGAGCGCGTCCGGTCGCTCGCCCGTGGCGACTGGATCGCCTTCGAGGCCCGCCTCGTCAACTGATCGGCATGCGTACGATCCTGGTCGTAATCGTCTGTGTCGTGGCTACTTTCGTTTCGGCGTTCGGCGGTCCGCCTGCGCCGGGTCCGGTGTGCGGGTGGATGCGGGTAGCTCTCTGCCGATCTGGTCGCGTCGCCGTTTCGTGAATACCCAACGGAGTTCGTGGTTCTGGAACAAATCCGGCAGCATCTCGGCAGCAGGGGGCCGCGCGCAGCTGGGTAGCCTGCTCGGCGGACTGGTGGAGCGCCGCTCCGAGGGGACGCGGCTGTGGACCACGAGCGCGATCAGCCGTCGCGGTCGCCGCCGCGCGAGCGGCGGATCGTTCGCGGGCGGAGTTCAGCTCGCCTCGAAAGCGGTGGCGACCATGGAGCGCACCTGCTCCATGGTGGCCGCGCCGGATTCCCTGGCCACGGAGGACATATGGACGTCGGGGAGCCCGCACGCGACGGCCCAGTGCCATGGCTCGAGGTCGCCGTTCACATTGAGGGCGAAGCCGTGACTGGTGATCCCTCGGCTCTGGCGCATGCCGATGGAGACGATCTTGCGGCCGGTGTGCCGGGTCCACACGCCGGTGAGCAGTTCGGAGCCGGGCGGAGTGTCGCGGCGTTCGGCGGGCACGCCCAACCGGCCGAGTGCCTCGATCAGGCGGAACTCGACCTCGCGGATGTAGTCCACGACCCCTTCGCCGGAATCGAGCCGGACGACGAGATAGCCGACCAGCTGGCCGGGACCGTGATAGGTGAGCTGGCCCCCGCGGGTGGTCCGCACGACCGGGATGTCGTGTGCCGGGTCCGGCAGGTGCTCCTGCGGCGTCTTCCGCCCGATGGTGTAGACCGGCGGATGGCTCAGCAGCCACAGGGTGTCCGGCCGCGCGCCGCTGTGGCGTTCTTCGACCAGCTCTCCCATGCGTTCCATGGCCTTGTCGTAGTCGACGAGGTCGTCCTGGATCAAAGTCAACGGCCGGGCTCGCATGCTCCGACGATATCGCTCCCCGCCGCACCGGGAATTCGACCCCATCGCCTGTGCGATCGTCCGCACCGAGCATCACTCCGGCATGGAGTTCTCGTTCGGCCGTCGAAGCACCGTCGGCAACCCGAACGGCCGGAACAATTCGTCGCCGAGGAAGACGGTGATGCGTTCTATGGCGGTATCCGTGGTGCCGAGAACGTGGATGGAGTGCGCGCGGTGGGTCCCGTCCGCGTCGCGCAGGTAATAGGCGACGGCGGGCTGGGTGTTGGCGGCTGTCGGCACGGCGCGCCAGGTGTCGCCGTCCCGGGCCGCCTTGGCCGCGAAGAAACCCACTACGTGGGCGCGGCCCGCGAACCACAACAGGGCGGGCGGCATTTCGAGCACCACGTCGTCGCGCAGCAGCTTGCTCAACTCGTCCATATCGCCGTTGCCGAAAGCGGTGACGTAGCGGTCGATCATCGCGCGCTCACCGGGGCTCAACGACTCGGACGTCCGATCGATCATGGGGGTGGCCTTCTCGAGCTGGGCGCGGGCGCGTTGCAGCGCGCTGTTGACCGCGGCGGGGGAGGTGCCGAGCAGGTCGGCGACCTCTGCGGCGGACCAGGCGAGCACGTCGCGCAGGATGAGCACCGCGCGCTGGCGGGCGGGCAGATATTGCAGCGCGGCGATGAAGGCCAGGCGGATGCCGCTGCGCGCGGCCACCACGGTCGCCGGATCATCGGCCGAGCCGCCGAGCAGCGCGTCGGGAATCGGTTCCAGCCAGGACACTTCGGGATGCCGGGCCGGCCGGGTCCGGAGAGTGGCGGCCGGCCCGTTCAGATCGGTGGGCAAGGCCCGCCTGCCACGCTGTTCGAGCGCGGTCAGGCAGGCATTGGTGGCGATCCGGTACAGCCAGGTGCGCAGCGAAGCCCGCTGCTCGTCGAACCGGTCGGCGGCACGCCAGGCCCGCACCAAGGTCTCCTGCACCAGGTCCTCGGCATCGTGGACGGACCCGAGCATGCGGTAGCAGTGCGCGAGCAACTCCGGCCGGTAGGCCATCGTCTCGGCCGTGAAGTCGGCGCCGATCGTCATGGCCGCAACCTACCGAGCCGCGACCGGCTGCGCGTCGGAGCGTGCCGCGACGGGCGCGCCCGCGGGTAGCAGCAGCCCGAGCGCGGCGCCGATCAGCGCCAGCAGCGCCGCCGTGCCGATCGCCGCGGCGAATCCGGCACTGAACGCAGCGGCGGATCCGAGTCCACCGAATTTCGCGAAAACCGCTGCGGGCAAGGCGATCCCGAACGTGCTGCCGAGCTGGCGCAAGGTGTTGAACGTGCCCGACGCCGCACCGACCGCCGCCAAGGGCACCGAACGCAGCACGGCGCTCTGTGCGGCGGGAATGGCCATCGAGACGCCGACACCGCAGAGCACGAACGGCGCGACCATGGCCGGGTAGGACAACTGCGGCCCGGCCGTCAGCGCGAGCCAGCCGTAGCCCGCGGCCTGCATCAGCAGTCCCACGACCACCAGCGGCCGTTCCCCGAAGCGGTTGACCTGCTTGCCCGCCACGGGAGCGACGAGGAACAAGGTGATCGTCCAGGGCGCCAGCCGCACTCCCGCGCCGAGCGGGCCGTGGTGCTGGACCGTCTGCAGGAACTGTGCGAAGAAGAACGCCCCGCTGAAGATCGATCCGAACAGCAGGAAGCCCACCGCGTTGCCGACCGAGAAGCCGCGCGCGGCGAACAGCCGCATCGGGATCAACGGGGCCGCGGTGCGCAGCTCCCAGCGTACGAACGCGACCAGCGCGATCGCCGCGAGCAGGAACGCGGCGACGACTTCGCCGCTGCCCCAGCCCGCTTCGTCGCCGCGCAGCAGGCCCCACACCGAGCCAAGCGCGGCGGCGCAGGCCAGCCCGATGCCCAGGTGATCGAGTCCGCGTGCCTCGCCACGGCTCTCCGGCAGCCGGGCCAGCATCAGCGGCACGAGCAAGGCGGCGATCGGCAGGTTCAGCCAGAAGATCCACTGCCAGGTCGAGCCCTCCACCACCGCGCCACCGAGGAGCGGGCCGCCGAGCGTGGCCAGGCCGGTCACCGCCGCGAAAAGCCCGAGCGCGCGGGTGCGCTGCGCGGGCGGGAAGGCGGCCGACAGCAGCGCCATACCGACCGGCATGACGGCCGCCGAGCCGGCACCTTGCACCGCCCGGGCGGCGACCAGCCAGCCCAGGTTCGGCGCCGAGGCGCACGCGGCCGAGGCCGCCGAGAACAGCAGCACCCCCGCGACCAGTACGCGGCGCCGTCCATATCGCTCGCCGAGCGCCGCGCCCGCCATCAGCAGCACCGCGAAGCTCAAGGTGTAGGCGTTGACGGTCCACTCCAGTTCGGCCAGCGAGGCGCGCAGGTCGAGCTGGATCGCATGCAAGGCGGTGGTGACGACCAGCGCGTCCAGCATGATCATCAACGCGGCCACCGATGTCAGCGCGAGTACCCAGCGCTGTCCCGTGGTCGTTCTCATGGGCGAAAGTCCTCCTCCGATGGGTTCGCCGGTACATACCGGCGCCGCCGCCCCGATTCATCGCAGGTTCGGAGAAAACTTTGTTTCGTGCCGATCGCGGACGTACGAGCGGCCGGCAGGAGCCCCGCTTCGGAAGCGTCGTCCGGAGTCGCCGCCCCGGGTTCCACCGGGCTCGGCGCCGCCCGCGCCCGCCCCGGCCGACTAGGACGTGGCGAGGCGACCGGCGCGCCGACGTCGCACCGCAAGCGGCAACACCAGCATGTAGAGGCCGGAGAACAGCAGCAGAGCGAGCGGCAGCAGCGGCAGGTAGGACACCCAGACGATCGGTTCCTCCTGCGCCAAGGCGACGAAAGTGGCGAGAACGGTCGCGACGAAGCCGATGCCCGACCAGCGATGCAGCTGCCGGACCCGCGGTGCGGGCACGACCCGCCGCGGCGAGGTGTTCCCGGCCGCCCGGCCGCGCCGCTCGGCGGACCACGACAGTCCGAATACGCCGAGACCGGAGAAGAGAAGCAAGGCGAGCGGGGGCAGAGGCACGTAGGAGACCCACACGGGCCCCTTCAGCGCCAAGGCGACGACCGTGACGACGACGGTCGCCGTGAATATGACGGCCAGCCACCGGTGCGCCTGCCTTATCCGTCTGTCCCAGTTCATGAGTCCTCCTCTTTGTGTGAACGGCTCGCGTCCCAACGCTAACGGCAGCGCGCTGACCAGCGCTTCTCGATTCCTGATCGTCTCACTCCGCACACCGCGCGGCCGGGTGAAGGGTTGACAGCGACCCGTCGGCGGATGTTATGCATGAGTCATGCATGATGCTCGCCTGGAGAACCTGCTCGGAGCAGCGGCGCTTGCGATCAACGACGTGATGCTCGCCGACGTGCACGGCGCCGGTGCGGTGAGCGGCAGTAGCGCGGCCGCCTTGGTGACGCTCATGGAATCGCCGGGCATCAGCGTGACCGACCTGGGCAAACGGGTCAGGCTGACGCAATCCGCGGCCGTTCGCATGGTCGATTCGCTCGCGGCCGCCGGACTGGTCGGCCGCTCTCCCGGCCCCGGACGTCTGGTCAGCGTGAACCTGACGCCGTCCGGCCGGGACACCGCGGACCGAATCCTCGCCGCCCGCGCCCGGTCGTTGGCCGAGCTGGTATCCGCACTCGACGACGCGGAGCGCGAAGCCATGACGAGCCTGCTTGCGAAACTGCTGGCCCGGCTGTACGCCGAGATCGGCGATTCGAATGTGCTGTGCAGATTGTGCGACCGCGCAGGCTGCACGCGATCCGCGGTGTGTCCGGTGGGACAGGCCGAGCGCGACCGGAAGGCCTGATCATGGGGACGCTTCTGGCGCTGATGTCCGCGTTGAGCTATGGCCTGTCGGATTTCTGGGGTGGAACCGCGTCCCGCCGAGTCGGATTCGCACGCGTGGCGCTGCTCGGCCAACTCGGCGGGCTCGCCGTCACCGCGCTCGCAGGCCTGCTGGTATTTCCCGCCGGGCCCCATCCCGCCGATCTCGGTTGGGGAGCGCTGTCCGGAGTGGGCACCGGTATCGCGATGACCTTCCTGTTCCGCGGAATCAGCCGCGGCGCGATGTCCGTGGTCGTACCGACCAGCGCCGTGGGCGGCGCCGCACTGCCGGTTCTGCTCGGAACCGCTCTGCTCGGTGAGCGTCCGGCGGCGTCGGTATGGGCGGGTATCGCGATGGCTGTGCCCGCGCTCTGGCTCGTCGCGGGCGGTGCGACCGGCGCTGGTCCGAATGCCAGGGCCGCTGTCGGCGACGGGCTGATCGCCGGTGTCGGCATCGCCGTGCAATACCTCGCACTGGCTCGCGCCGCCCCGGCCTCCGGTATCTGGCCGGTGACCGCGGGCCGGGCGGCGGCCGTCGTTCTCGTCGCTCTGTTCGCATGGACGCTGGCATCCGGATCCTCGGATACCGCGCCAGGCCATGGACATCGGGCCGATCTCACAGCCGTGTTCTCCGGCATCCTCGCCGCCGCCGCGCTCGTGTCCTATCTCTTCGCCACGCGGACCGAGTACCTGGCCGTGGCGGTCGTGTTGTCCTCGCTCTACCCGATCGTCCCCGTGGTACTCGGCGTGACCGCGCTGCGGGAGCGATTGCACAGCAGCCAGATCATCGGGTCGGTCGCCGCCTCGGCCGCCAGCATTGTCATCGCCACATCGTGACGACGGAGTCGCAACCTGGCTCTACGCCGTGCGCGGTCCCGTGGAGCTGTCCCGCATGCAGCGCTGCGCCGCTGAGTTCCGGGCAGCCGGGTCACGCCGTACCGGGTCGCAGTATCGCCGGTCCGTACCAGTGACAGATGAGCAGTGCGAGCTCGACGTCCAGCCGGTCTTCGGCGATGGGCCTGCCGCGTCGCGAAACCGCCCGGCCCACCCGGTATTTCACCGAGTTCGAGTGGAGGCCGAGCTCCGCGGCGGCTGCCTTGTAGCTCGATCCGGTGCGCAGGAAGACCTGGAGCGTGTCGCGCAGCCGCGCGTCGTTGTCGGTGTCGGAGGCCAGGTCGCCCAGCACGTCGCCGACCCATTCCCGGACTTCCGCGATGCTCTCACCGAGCAGGGCCGCGACCGACAATCCGGGGTCTTCGGCCGCGACCACCCGGTGTTCGGTGTCCGCCCCCGCCAGCGCTACCGTGCGCGCGTCCTGAGCCAGGCGATGAGATCGGCGGAACCCGGACAGGCCCGGGACCATCGTGCCGATCGCCACGTTCGGGGCGTCGCGTTGCGCGGCCGCGAATGCACGGATATCGGCGACGGCATCGGGTCGTGCCGAACGGTAGGGCAGCCACGCCCAGCCGCTCAGCTGATCGTCGGCGACGAAGAGGGGCTGCCCAGAGGTTCCCGCGCTCTCGGCCGCCCCACGAACGAACCGTTGCAGCTCGGCCAGTTCGTCACTGTGGGCTTCCGTGTCGGGATACCAAACGATGAGCGCCAGGTGATGCCAACGCAGGGGATAACGGATCTGCTCGGTGGCGCTGTCGACGTCGACGGACTCCTTCCCCTTCAGCAGCTCGCGCACACAGAGCGCTCGCACACTGTTGCGGGTGTCCAACCATTGCTCCCGCTCTCCTTCATAGACCGCGACGACCTCCTGGATCACTTGGTCGAGGTAGGTGAACAGCCGGGTGGCGATGGCCCGGCCGACGACGAATCGATCGACCGGCGCGACGTCGGCGGCCTGCAACTCGGCGAAGATCAGTTCGGTCGCCCGCCGTTGACCGATGTGATAGGCGCGCATCAGGGCGTTGAGCGGGACGTCGCGCTGGGCCAGACGCTTCGTGTACTCCGTGCCCGCCGACGGCAGGTGGATGCGGGTGGCGGGGATGTCGTGACGCAGCGCGTACAGCAGGGTGTCGACGTTTCCCTGCACACTGGCCCCGAGCAGTTCGACGGTGTGGACATCCGCGCGCAGCTCGGGTATCTCTTCCTCGAGCGCGCTGTGGATGCTCGCGCTGACCTCCGTCACCCGCGCGTTCATGCGGGCGGCGATCGTCGCGATACAACGGTCGACCTCCGCTTCACCGTTGCGACGAGAACTCGTCACGAGCCGATCGTATTACCTCGCCGTGCGCGCGGCGGCGGATCTCGCGGGTCGATATTGTCTCCAGGCGACAAGACAGACGACGAATTTGATCCTTGCGCGACGGTGGCGAGAGGAGCTCCGCTTCCTACCGTTGTTATCGAACAACTACGCCGTTGCCGAGGACATCGCATGATGCTTTCCACTCTTCCGGATCGTCGCGCCGCAGCCGCCCCGCAGGCACCAGCCCTTGCCGCTGGCGGCATCGAACTGAACAACAGCGAATTCCTGTCCGCCGTCCAGCGTGCCGCGTCCCGCCTGCGCGCCGCGGGCGTCACGACCGGCGACGTCGTCGCGACCATGCTGCCCGGCGAGGTCGACCTGGTGGTGTCGCTGTTCGCGATCTGGCGCCTGGGCGCCACGGCCGCCGTGATCGACCCGACGGCGTCCGACGAGGAGGTGAGTCAGCGGATAATCGACGCGGACCCCGAGGTCCTCATCGTCATCGAGCATCCGTCGGCGATCGACGCTGCGGTGCGGGTCCTGCCCGCCGCGGCGCTCGGCGCGGCGGAACGCGACCCGACACCGGCGGCGCGGCCCGGCGGGGAGGCGCTGGCGCTGATCACCTACGGCGGCGGCATCCGGGCGATGCTCGATCACCGGAACCTGGAGGCCATGTGCCGATTCGTGATCGAGGTCTTCGCCCTCACCGATGCCGACCACAGCCTGTCGACGCTGCCGATGCGGCAGCTCTGCGGCATCTTGCTCGGCGCCCTGTCGCCGTTGGTCGCGGGAGGTCGCACTACCTTGGCAGGCCCGCTGGACCCGGAATCGTTCCTGGAACGGGTCGAGCGAATCCGGCCCACCTACTCCTCCGCCTTCCCGAGCCTGTACGCGGCACTGACCGATCTGCCCGGCCGGGAGCGGTGGGACACCTCGTCGGTGCGTTTCGCCCTGTGCTGTGCGGCACCGGCCGGAAGTGAACTAAGAAGCAGGTTCGAACACCGCTTTGGTGTACCCATCGTCAACGGATACGGGCTGAAGGAGGTCATCGCGCGGGCCCACGCGATCCGTTCACCGGCGGCAGGGGAGTTGAACCGCGCGTCCGTCGTGCCTTGATTCGCCACGGGTGAGCACCGCACGACCGACGTTCGGCTACCAGGGCAGGGCGCCGTCGGCGTCGAAGTATCCCCCCGTGGGGCCGTCCTGGCCCAGCCGCGCCATCCGCACGATGATCTCGGCGCCTTGCTCGACGCTCTGCAGGCCGGTGTTCCCGTTCAGATCGGTCTGGGTGAAGCCGGGCTCCACCGCGTTGATCCGGATGTTCGGAAACGCTTTCGCATACTGCACGGTGATCGCGTTGACCGCGGTTTTCGATGCCGGGTAGGCGACGCCCGGGTAGGCGTACGCCCGGCTGCCGGGGTCGCTGACCCGGGTCAGCGAGGCCAGCCCGCTGCTGACGTTCACCACGATCGGGGCGGTGGAACGTTGTAGCAGGGGCAGGAACGCGTGCAGGACGCGCACCGTGCCGAAGACGTTCGTCTCGAAGGTCTGGCGCATGAGGTCCGCGGTCACCTCCGCGGCGCCGATCACGGTGTTGGTCGCGGTCCATTCCGTGGCGATACCCGCGTTGTTGACCAGCACGTCCAGGCCGCCGTCGGCTTCGATGGCCGCGACGGCGGCCGCTACGGACGCGTCGTCGGTGACGTCGAGCTGGACTGTCCGTCCCCCCAACTGTTCGGCGGCCCGGCGTCCGCGCTCGACGTCCCGGCTTCCGAGGTAGACGGTGTGGCCCGCGGCGATGAGCCGGCGGGCGGCCTCGAAACCGAGACCTTTGTTCGCTCCGGTGATCAATGTTGTCGTCATGATCACGGACGCTAAATTCTAGAGCGTGCTCGAAGTCAAGCCGCAGCCGGAATCCGGTACGCCACAGGAAGGTATGAGCATCGCCGAGGCCGCCAGGCGGACGGGGGTCAGCGTGCACACCTTGCGCTACTACGAACGCGCGGGCCTGGTCGTCACCCCGGTCGATCGCGCGGCCGGTGGCTGGCGGCGCTACCAGCAGTTGGACCTGGACTGGATCACCGTCTGCACCAAGCTGCGGGCCACCGGCATGCCCATCAAAACCATCCGCCGCTACGCCGAACTCGTCGCCGCCGGGCGCGGCAACGAGCACGAGCGGCTCGCCCTCATGGAGGCGCATCGCGCCGAGGTGGCAGCCAAGATCGCCGAGTTGCACGAGAACCTCGAACTCATCGACCACAAGATCGACGTCTACCGCGGCAGGCTCGCCGTTGGCGATGCCGATCGGTTGTGGGCGCCCGACCGTCGAGCCGACGCGCGCTGAGCAATCGGCTCCGAAAAGCCTGCGCCACAGGGGTTCAGTGGTCGAGCTGGGACAGGGCGAAGGCGGTGAGGAACCCGGCCACGGTGATCATCCCGACCCACAGATGGGCATCCTCGAAGGCCTCCGGGATCATCGTGTCGGTGATCATGGCCAGGATCGCGCCCGCGGCCAGGGCGGTGATCGCGGCCAGAGCGGCGGGCGCGGCGTCACCGAGCAGCCCGTAGCCCGCCATGGCGGCCACACCGCTGATCACCGCTATCCCAGCCCACAAGCCGAACACGTAGCGCGGGCTGCGGTTCGCGCGGCGCATACCGGCCGCGCTGGACAGCCCTTCGGGGATATTGCTGATGAACACCGCGGCCACGGTGACCGCGCTGACGGTTTCGCCGCCGAGCAAACTCGCCCCGATGACGATGGACTCCGGTACCCCGTCGAGCAGCGCGCCCAACGCGATGGCCGTGCCCGAGCCGGACTGCTCGGATTCGCTGGGTTGCTGGTCTCCCGAGCGCTTGCGGTGGCGGGCGCCGCGGCGGGCGAGGGCGACATTCGCCAGGGTGTAGATCCCCGCGCCGCCCACCGCGCCGAGGGCGGTGGGCGGCAGTCCGGCCTTCTCGTGCGCCTCGGCGATCAACTCGAACGACACCGCCGAAAGCAGTACTCCGCTACCGAATCCCATCACACTGGCCACGATCTTCGTGGGAACGCGCGCCCAGAATCCCACGAGAGCGCCTATCAGCAGGGCGGATCCGGCCAGTAATCCCCATCCGCCCGCAGCCCACAACCCCGACACTCAACCGTCTCCTCACCGCTCGGAACGCGTCGACCAGCGCGGATCATCGCCGGCCACCTGTCCGAGCTACCCGCACCCGCCGGGACGGAAACGAAGCCCAGGAACAGCGGGGGAAGGGGCGGCGCATCGGGTCAGGGTGTGGCGGTGCGCGTCGCGGTGATCGCCACCGTCGTGTAGGGCAGGGTGAAACTCCCGCCCATCGCATCGATCGCCGCGCCGACACCGTCGAGCACTTGTGTCAGTTTGTCCTCCGGGAGACGGGTCATGGAGCCGTGCGTCGGAAGTTGATCGAGCCACTCGTCGCGGGTGTAGGTGCGCTCCCACTGGAAACTCGATTCCAGCGGATCTTCGAATCGACCGGTCTCCCGGATGCCTTCGGCTGCTTTGTCCAGCATCTGCCGGTACACCTCCAAGGCTCGCGTGCCCGGCTGGAGGGTGAACGGCGAGTCGGGCGCCACCCGCCGGTACACCGCGCCATATGCTTCCGCCACCTCGGTCGGGAGATGGAACACATGCCAGAATGCGGAGAGCACGCCCCGGGGGCGCAGAACTTCCGCCGCTTTTGCCGCCCCCGCGACCGGATCGACCCAGTGCCAAGCCGTTCCCGCGATGACCGCATCGAAGACGCGGCCTGCGCCGTCCCAGGTTTCGAAGGTCGCCACGTCGACCGCCAACCCTCGGCCCCGTGCGAATTCCGCCATCCGCGAATCCGGTTCGACTCCCAGCACCGTGCAACCGGCCGCCTGGAACTGCCGGGCTTCGACACCGGTGCCGCAGCCGACATTCAGGACCGCGCGCCCGGGACTGATGGAAACGATGTGCTCTATCAGGGCTTCGGGATAGCTGGGCCTGGTCCGGTCGTAGCGTTCGGCATTCACCCCGAAGGACTCCGCGATCTGCCGGTGCCGGTGCGGCGTTTCCTCCGGCGAAGGTATAGTGGGCATGCGCCCACTCTAAATGGGCATGCGCCCACTCGGCAACGGGTGGGTTTCGATCCGAACAGAAAGAGGCACCCGTATGCCCACCGGAGTCGCCCTCCGCGACGTGCGCGAGCAGTTGTTCGACGCCGCCGACCGGATCCTGCTCCGCGACGGGCCGAGCGCGCTGACCAGCCGGGCGGTCACCGCGGAGGCAGGCTGCGCCAAAGGCGTGCTGCATCGGCACTTCACCGACTTCGACGACTTCCTCGCCGAACTGGTGACCGCCCGTATCGTCGCGATCGAGCGACGGGCCGCCGCTCTGCGGGAATCCGCCGGGAGCGGCGGCGTGGTCGAGCTCCTCACCACCGCGCTGACGGACGTGTTCGGCCCGGTCACCACGGCCATCGTCGGCTTGATCACGTTCCGGGACGAATTGCGCGCACGCCTGCGCCGCGACCGGCCGACCGGCGTCCCCGTCCTTGCAGAAGCGACCGCCATGATCGCCGGGTACCTCACCGCCGAACGCGACCTCGGCCGGATCGCCGCGACCGCCGACGTCGACTCGCTCGCCCCCATGCTGATCGGGACCGCGCACCTGCTGTTCGCCGATCGGGACGCCGGTCCGCCCTCGCGTGAGGCGGTCGGTGGTGCGGTGAGCGCGGTCGTCGTGGGGGTGCTGTCCGGCTAGTGCGAGCGCCGAGGTGAAGTCTCCGGCCCGGTGCTCGGTCAGTGCGCGCCGAGTGCGTCGAGGATCATCGGACGCGCGGTCGCGAGTGCTTGCTGCCAGTAGGGCCAGGTGTGTGTCCCGTCGACGGTGTCGACGCGGGCGGTCATCCCGAGTTCCGCGAGCCGATCACGGAACATCTGGGCGGCGACCGTCGTCATCGACTCGAGGCCCATCGCGTTGACCGTGTTCCCGACTCCGAACGGCACGTCGAGCGGGCCGGGCAGCCCGTTGCCGGTCGAGACGTATATCGGCAGTCCGCGCAGCAATTCGGCCTGTACGGTGGCGTCGTTGCGGCTCCAGGCCGGGTCCCCGACCGGCCCCCACATGTCGTCCACATTGAAATTGCCCTCGTCCCGCATGGCGGCGCGCATCGCTTCGTTCCAGAGCGGGAACGTCGGGTGCAGGAACCCGGAGAACGATCCGGCGAATTTGAACTGGTTGCGATGGTATCCGGCCAGGATCAGCGCGGCGTTGCCGCCCATGGACGCGCCGACGACGGCATCGTTGGTTCGCGATACGCCGAACCGCTGGAGGTAGGCGGGCAGTTCCTGGGTGAGGAAGGTCTCCCATTTGTACGTCGTCTCTTGGCCGTTCGTGCTGCTCGGCTGGTACCAGTCGGTGTAGAAGCTCGAGTGCCCACCGACCGGCAACACCAGGGTGACGTTGTCGTCCGCGAATTGGGCCAAGGCGTCGGTATCGGTCGTCCACTGACTGTGGTCGGCGGGCGCGCGCAGGCCGTCGAGCAGGTAGAGCGCCGCGCTTCCGCCGCGAGCCGCCCACTGGACCTGGACTTTGATCGGTCCCATGCTGGACGGCACGGAGAGCTCGCTGAAACCGCGCGCCGGTGCGCGCAATATCGGCGCGTGGATCGGCGCGGCGGTAGCGGCGGCCCCGCCGAGGGACGACATGAGCACGGCTGTTGCCATGACAGCGCCGGTCTTCCTCATTCGACCGCGAATACCCCGCTGCTTTCCAGACCGCGCCGCTGCGCCCACCCGCATACCTCCTACCCGTTCCTCGTTCGAGAACGAGATCCAATTCGTTTGTAGTTCAATACGATTCGCTTTCTCGACATGCGCCTCCGCGCCCACGATCGCGAATTCATCCTACGTTGCGCCGTATTGGCTACCGGATCCATTCCAGTCAAACCTGGGAAGTCCGGGCTGCCCACCGGTGCGAGTGGTGTGGGCAGCTCACCGACGTCGGCCGGCTGCTGTGGCCCGCTCGGGCGACGAATCGCCGGTCGGGGAAACGCTGGTGAACGCCTCGCTCTGATGGTAGCTCGACAGTTGCTATGCGACGGACCTTCGGCGTGTTCGAAATGCGGCGTGTCGCGACCGGTCGCCCAGTCGTCGGGATCCCGCAGTAGGCCCGGGCCGTTGCGCGCTGCCGATCCGGTGCGGAGCGAGAATGGTCGCATGGCGATGCCGCTCGACCAGACAGACTCGGTCCTCGGTGCGCTCGGAGTATCCGGCGCGGCCTTCTCGATCATCGATCACAAGTTCGGCGCAATCGCTGTCGCTCAACTGAATTGATCGCTCACTGCCCTCCATCCGGTGACACGGGCGCGTTCTTCGGCGGCAGCCCACCGGAAGCGACCGGACGGGGCTTGTCCTGCGCGCCTTCGAGGCCGCTGCGTCCGAGGCGGGCATGCCCAGCGGTCAGGCGTCGAGCGCGCGCGGCTGCCGTCGCACCACCGGTGGCTCGGTGGACCACGGGAAATTGATCCACCGGTCGGTGCGCCGCCACACGTATTCGCTGTCGACTTCCGACCACGGCTTCTGGTAGATCACCGCACAGCGCACCTCGGCGACCTTGCCGGAACAGAAGTCGCGCACCAGTTTCAGGGTGGCGCCGGTATCGGCGACGTCATCGGCGACCAGCACGGTGGCGCCTGCCAGATCCACCGCCTGCGGCACCGGCGGCAGCATCACCGGCAACTCCAGGCGCTGGTCGACGCCGGTGTAGAACTCGACGTTCATCACGTGCAGGTTCTTCACGTCCAGGGCGTAGCCGAGTGCGCCCGCCACGAACAGCCCGCCCCGCGCGATCGAGAGGATCAGATCGGGCTCGAAGCCGTCAGCGGCGATGGTCGCGGCGAGTTCCCGGCTCGCGGAACCGAACGACTCCCAGGTCAGTACTTCGCGATCCGTCACAGGCTCTCCCATCTCGCTGGACGCGACGCAGCGAGCATACGAGTGGCCGCCCAGGTTTCCCGGGCGGTTGCTCACTGCCATGGGAAGCCGGAGGCAAGATGGCCGGAAATCTCGATATCACGTCCGTATCTCTCGTCCGGCCTGTGTGTTCGCCGCCATACGCTCGAGCGCATGGACAGCCACTACGACGTGCTCGTCATCGGTTCCGGCTTCGGCGGCAGCGTCGCCGCGCTGCGCGCGACCGAGAAGGGATACCGGGTCGGCGTGCTCGAGGCGGGCCGGCGGTTCGCCGACCACGAGTACGCGAAGAACTCCTGGCATCTGCGCGAGTACCTCTGGGCGCCGAAACTCGGCTGCTACGGCATCCAGCGGATGACCCTGCTCAACGACACGTTCATCATGAGCGGGTCGGGAGTCGGCGGCGGGTCGCTGGTGTACGCCAACACGCTGTACGAGCCGCCGGAGAAGTTCTACCGCGACCAGCAGTGGGCGCACATCACCGACTGGCGTTCCGAGCTGGCGCCGTACTACGACCAAGCGAAGCGAATGCTCGGTGTGACCGAGAATCCGGCGACCACTCCGACCGATCGAATCCTGCGCGAAGTCGCCCAGGACATGGGCATCGGCGACACTTATCGCCGCACGCCGGTAGGGGTTCTGTTCGCGGACAACGGTTCTCGGCCGGGAATGCAGGTCGCCGACCCGTTCTTCGGCGGCGTCGGACCGGCGCGCTCGACCTGCACCCACTGCGGCGAGTGCATGACCGGCTGTCGGCGCGGCGCGAAGAACACACTGGTGAAGAACTATCTCTACCTGGCCGAAAAGGCCGGAGCCACGGTGCATCCGCTGACGACGGTGACGGATGTGCGGCCGCGACCGGAAGGCGGCTACGAAGTGCGGACGGTGCGGACCGGGCGGTGGGCGCGCAAGGGCGAGCGGACGTTCACCGCGGACCAGGTGATCTTCGCGGCCGCCGCGCTCGGCACCCAGAAACTGCTGCACCGGTTACGCGAGAACGGCAGTCTGCCGCACGTCTCGTCGCGGTTGGGGCATCTGGCCCGCACCAACTCCGAAGCCGTGCTGGCCGCGCGGTCGCTGCGCAAGGACACCGACTTCACCAAGGGCGTGGCGATCACCTCGTCCATCCACCCCAACGAGCACACCCACATCGAGCCGGTCCGCTACGGCAAGGGCAGCAATGCGATGAGTTTGCTGGCCACCGTGCTCGTGGACGGGCATGAGGGCAGGGCGCGCTGGTGGCTGGGCGTGCGGGAGTTGATCGCGCACCGCCGCCACCTCGTCCGGCTGCACAGCCCCCGCCGCTGGTCCGAGCGCAGCATCGGCGTGCTCGTCATGCAGAACGTCGACAACTCGATCGTCACCTACACCAAGCGCGGCTTGTTCGGCAGGCGCATGACGACCAGGCCGGGCGACGGCGCCGCACCGCCGACCTGGATTCCGGAAGGACACGAGGTGACCAGGCGCATCGCGGAGAAGATCGGCGGTCTGCCGCAGGGTGGCTGGACCGAACTGATGAACATCCCGATCACCGGCCATTTCATCGGCGGCTGCGCCATCGGCGACTCGGCCGAGTCGGGCGTCGTCGACGCCTACCACCGGGTCTACGGACACCCCGGCCTGCACATCACCGACGGCTCCACCATCTCGGCGAACCTGGGCGTGAATCCATCCCTGACCATCACCGCCCAAGCCGAACGCGCCATGTCGTTGTGGCCGAACAAAGGCGAGGACGACGTGCGTCCACCTCTCGGCACGGCCTACCGCAGGCTCGCGCCGATCGAGCCGAAGAACCCGGTGGTTCCGGTCGCCGCGCCCGGCGCGTTGCGCCTGCCGATCACCCCGGTCTGAGCGGGCGGAAACCGGTCGCGTGCGGCCGGTCCCGGTGCCAGGATCGGCGCATGCCCCGCCATGTCGTCCTCGAACCGCTCGACGAAGCGTTGCTCGCCGATCTGCTGCACACCGCGGTGGCCGACGCGCATCCCGGCGAGGTCATGCCGGTGGAAGCGCCGGACGCGAGCTGGAATGCCGCCCGAGAGGCGGATTTCCGAGCCTTTCATCGCGGCCGCGCGCTGGCGGAGCAGCCCGTCGAGTCGACCTACGGCATACGGGTGGACGGCGAGGTGGTCGGCGCGGCACGACTGTGCCGGTTGCCCGCCTCGGACGGCGCCGCCGAGGCGGGAGTCTGGCTCGGCCGCTCCCGCCGAGGCACGGGCATCGGCACCGCCGTGTTCGCCGCATTGATCGAGCGGGCAACCGCCGAGGGCTACTCGAGGCTGTTCGTGAGCACGACGCCGGACAACATTCCCGTACTCCGCCTGTTGACCGCACGCGGAATCGACTACGCCCTGGACGGCAACGAGGCCACCGCTTGGATTCGCTGCGGCTGAAGCCAGTGTCTCCGCGACTGAGTGAAGCGAGACCGAGCATGCGCCGTTCGCGGCCCGGCTCGCGTCCGAGATGCGACTGCATGAGCGGCAAACCACGCGCAGCCCGGTCACTTCAACCGCGCGCGACGTCGCAGCATTGATACCGACGCGCCCCGCGCACCTCCACCAGGTCTTTCGAGCGAAGCGAGACCGAGCACCCGCCGTTCGCGGCCCGGCTCGCGTCCGAGCGGCCGCCGCGTCCGCGACGAAGTCGCCAGCGG
>NZ_JBHWFB010000008.1:0-371267 GCF_042733915.1 Nocardia sp. NPDC059691
GCGGGGCGGTGTGGGCGGGCCGCCGCGAACGCCACGAGGCCCCAAGCGGCGGTCGCGCACACGCGAGCCATAAGAGGGCCGCGAACACGCCGCGCGAAGGCGCGGCCAAACAACACAGCATTAGACTCCACTGGTGCGGCTGTATCGGGACGAGGCGGTAGTGGTTCGCCAGCACAAGCTGGGCGAGGCGGATCGCATCGTCACGCTGCTCACCCGACAGCACGGACTGGTTCGCGCGGTCGCCAAGGGGGTGCGGCGGACCAAGTCGAGGTTCGGGGCCCGGTTGGAGCCGTTCTCTTATATCGACGTGCAGCTGCATCCCGGACGCACGCTGGACACCGTGACCCAGGTGCACACGATGGAGGCGTTCGCCGCCGACATCATCGATGACTACGGGCGCTACACCACCGCGTGCGCCATCTTGGAGACCGCTGAACGCTTGGCGGGCGAGGAGCGTGCGCCCGCGCCCCGGCTGCACGCGCTCACCGCGAGCGCCCTGCGTGCCATCGCGGCCAAACAGCGCCCGCACGAACTGATCCTGGACGCATTCTTGTTGCGCGCCATGGGTTTCGCGGGCTGGGCGCCCGCATTGGACGAATGCGCCAAGTGCGCGACACCGGGCCCGCATCGGGCCTTCCATGTCGCGGCCGGAGGCGCGGTGTGCGTGCATTGCCGTCCACCAGGTGCGGCGACACCCGCCCCCGGGGTGCTCGATCTGCTGGTGGCGTTGCTGCGCGGGGAGTGGGAGCAGGTCGAGGCGACGCCCGAGGCGGTGCGCAGGCAGGCCAGCGGGCTGGTCGCGGCGCACTTGCAGTGGCATCTGGAACGTCAGCTGCGCACCCTGCCGTTGATCGAGCGGTCCCAGGACACAGCCGCGCGAACTCCGCATGTAGCCGCGCGGGGTTGAGTGGAGGCGAGGCAGTCGCAGGGGAGGCGCTGCCGGGCGGGACTCGTCCTCGGGCCGAGCTGAAACGAGGTAGCCGCAGGGGAGGCGCTGTCGGGCGGGGCCCGTTCTTCAGCCCGCGCCGGGCCGAGCGAAGGCGAGGCAGCCGCAGGGGAGGGCGCTGTCGGACAAAGTCCGTTCCTCAGCCCGCGCCGGGCCGAGCGAAGGCGAGGCAGCCGCAGGGGAGGGCGCCGTCGGACAAAGTCCGTTCCTCAGCCCGCGCCGGGCCGAGCGAAGGCGAGGCAGCCGCCTACTCCACGAATTGGAGCTCTACCTGCGGCAACTCGTTCATGACGCGGGCGCACACGGCGCGATGCCAGGTGGCCGGGTAGCGGGTGTCCGGCTCGTGCTTGGAGTAGTCGTCGTTGGTCCGGTAGGTGTGCAGGCGGGGAGAGATTTCCCCGGCGTCGATGGCGTCGACCATGGCCTCGACCACCTGTTCGGTCTCGTCCGCGATGGCGGCGAGCTCGCGGGCCACGATGTCGGGGATCTGGAAGGCCCCTTTCTCCCACCGCTCGACGGTGCGTTCCGCGACCGCGAAGAACCGCGCGCACCACGGGACCGGGAGGCCGAGCAACTCACGAGTGGCGCGGAAACCAGCCGCGGTTCCGGTCCCTGGTAAATCGGTCACGTTCGAGAAACCCCTCCCCAGTATCACGATATGGAAAGAATAAGTCACCGGTGCCGGTCGGAACCGTGGAATTCGCGAGGAAGCAACGGGGCAGTGGGGGCGGCGCGGGCGATCAGGCAGGATAGAGACCGTGATCCTCCGCCGAGACTCCGCCACCGCGACCGACCCCGAGCCCGCGGGCGCCGTGCGTCCGCCCGCGCCGCATCCGTCGGGAGCTCGGCCGCCGCAGCTGCCGCCGGAACTGGTACCCAACCATGTCGCGCTCGTCATGGACGGCAACGGGCGCTGGGCTCAGGAGCGCGGATTGCCGCGCACCGCCGGGCACGAGCGCGGCGAGGCGGTGCTGATGGACACCGTGGAGGGCTGCATCGAGATCGGCGTCAAATGGTTGTCGGCGTACGCGTTCTCCACCGAGAACTGGCGGCGCAGCCCCGAGGAGGTGCGCTTCCTCATGGGCTTCAATCGTGACGTGATCCGCAGGCGCCGCGACGAGATGAACGAGATGGGCGTCCGGGTGCGCTGGGCGGGGCGGCGACCGCGCCTGTGGCGCAGCGTGATCAAGGAACTGGAGGTCGCCCAGGAACTCACCAAGGACAACACGGTGATGACGTTGACCATGTGCGTCAACTACGGCGGCCGCGCCGAGATCGCCGACGCGGCAAGGGAGATCGCGCGCCAGGTGGCGGCTGGCGAGATCGACCCGGAGAAGGTCACCGAGGCGACGGTGGCGAAATACCTGGACGAACCCGACATGCCGGACGTGGACCTGTTCTTGCGCCCTTCGGGCGAGTTCCGCAGCTCGAATTTCCTCATCTGGCAGTCCGCCTACGCCGAATTCGTCTACCAGGACACGCTTTTCCCCGATTTCGATCGCCGCAACCTGTGGGAGGCATGCCTCCAGTACGCCGCGCGGGACCGCCGTTTCGGCGGCACGAAGTGAGCGGGGGCGCGGACATGGACGCGGCGGTGACCCCGGACCGGGAACTGCAGGCACGGGCCGGGGCCTGCCTGTCGAGTTACGGCATCGACGTGCGCGTCGATGCCGAAGGGTCGCTCGGCTTCGAGTACGAGGGCGCCTTGTCGTCGCTGCGCGCGGTGAATCTGGCGCCGGGCTTGGACGTGCTGAGCCTCACCTGCGTGCTGGCCTGGGATCGCCAGCTGAAACCGCAGCTGCACAAGCGGGTCGCCGAACGCAACAACGCGCTGCAGTTCGGTTCACTCACCGTGATCGGCCACGGCAAGCTCGCGGACGTCATCTTGCGCTACACCTTCCCCGCCGCGGGGCTGGACGACAAGGCGCTCACCACCATGCTGCTGCTCGTGCTGTCCAACGCGAGCCGGGCCAGGCAGGGTCTGCTGCCCTGAGGGCATGACATCTGTCATGCCGAAGTCGTGACAGCCGTGCGAGGTTCCGGGGCGGGTTTCCCGCGACCGTAGAAGCATGACTTCAGCAACGACCACCGCGGTCCAGAGTCCGAGGCGGCCCGTGCCCGCCGTCGCGCTGCGCGACCTGCGCAAGAGTTTCCGCACCCCGGCCGGCGTGGTGCACGCTGTCGACGGGCTCGACCTGGTGATCGAGCCGGGGGAGATCGTCGCCTTCCTCGGTCCGAACGGCGCGGGCAAATCCACCACCATCGACCTGCTGCTCGGCCTGGCGCGTCCGGATTCGGGCACCGTCGCGGTCTTCGGCACGGCGCCGGAGCGAGCCGTCTCCGCAGGCCGCGTCGCCGCGGTGCTGCAATCCGGTGGCTTGCTGCCTGACCTCACCGTCGCGGAGACGGTGCGGCTGGTGGCCACGCTGCACGCGAGTCCGCGCCCCGTCGAGGAGGTGCTCGCCCGTGCGGGCATCGCGGGGATCGCCGATCGCATGGTGGGCAAGTGCTCCGGCGGTCAGCGCCAGCGCCTCCGGTTCGCGCTGGCGCTGTTGCCGGACCCGGAGCTGATCGTGCTCGACGAACCCACCACCGGTATGGATGTCGAAGGGCGCCGGGAGTTCTGGAACGCGATGCGGGAGGATTCGCGGCGCGGCCGCACCGTCCTGTTCGCCACGCACTATCTGGACGAGGCCGACGCCTACGCCGACCGCATCGTGCTGGTGCGCGCGGGCCGGGTCATCGCCGACGGCAGCGCGGCCGAGATCAAGAACCTGGCCGCGGGCCGTACCGTCGCCGCGACCCTGCCCGGCGCGGACCCCGCCCGGCTGCTCGTGATCCCCGGCGTGGATGACGTCGAGTTGCGTGGTGACCGAATCCTGGTGCGTGCCAAGGACTCCGACGCCGTCGCTCGATTTCTGCTGAACCACACCGCCGCGGTCGATCTGGAGATCACCGCGCACAACCTGGAAACCGCCTTCCTCGCGCTGACCACGGCAGGAGATCACTGACATGACCACACTCGTCTCCCGGCCCGTCGCCACCACGCTCGGCGGCTTCAACCTCGGCTTCCTGCGCCTGGAGCTGCGCCGCATGCTGCGCAACCGGCGGACCCTGATCTTCACGCTGGTCATGCCGCCGTTGTTCTTCGTCATCTTCGGACTGCAATCCGATTACCGGACCCAGTCCTACGGCTCGGGCAACGTGACCGGCTACGTCATGGTGTCGATCGCGGTGTACGGCGCGATGCTGGCCACCACCAGCGGCGGCGCGATGGTCGCCGTCGAGCGTGCGCAGGGATGGAGCCGCCAGCTGCGGCTCACACCGTTGCGGCCGGTGGCGTACATCGCGGTCAAGGTCGTGGTCGCGATGGTGCTCGGGCTCGTCTCGGTGGCCGCGGTGTTCGCGGTCGGCGCGGCGCTCGGCGCCCACCTCGCACCCGCGGCGTGGGTGGAGTGCTTTCTGCTCGCCTGGGTCGGCTCGCTCGTGTTCGCGGCATTCGGCCTGTTCGTGGGCTATCTGCTGCCGTCGGAGAACGTGATGCAACTGCTCGGTCCGGTGCTGGCGGCGCTGTCGTTCGCGGGCGGACTGTTCATGCCGCTGCACGGCTGGTTCGCGACCGTGTCGAAGGTGATGCCGACCAACGGCGTAGCCACGCTGGCCCGGCTGCCGTTCGGCGACACCGGCGGCGGGTCGGTCCTCGGGGCGGTGGTCGATGTCGCGGTCTGGTCAGCGGTCTTCGTGTTCGGTGGGGCCGCGTTGTTCCGGCGTGACACCGCGCGCTGAACGCCGGCCGCGCAACCGGTCCGCTATCTGGACGGCCGGTTCCGCCGTGCGCGGCCGGTGCGGTGGGACGGCGTTCCGTGGCGTCGGCGGACAGCGCGTGCGGTCTGGATTTGCTCATAGCCGCGACGTATGCGCGGTCCCGGGCGAACCGGTGCCGGTAGCGTCGCCTCCCATGATCGACCACGACCGGCGAGCCGTGCACCGCCGCCTCCGTCCCGCCCGGCCGCAGCGAGGTGGCGCATGGACATGAAGACGGCGGGCGGCGCGCGGCCGAGAAGGTCCGCCGGTCTGGTGGACGGCATGCTCGACTGGCAGTCGTTCGGTCCCGATGGGCGGCGCAGGGGCTGGTTCGGCGCTGTCATGTCGCTGGTCTGGCTGGCCTATCTGATCGGACCGATCAGGCGGCGCTGGGCCGAGGGCGAGCCCGCGCAGGCGGTGGCCGCCATCGCGTGCGTGCTCGCGTTCGCGGCGCTGATCGTCGTCGCGTTCGTCGCGTTCCGCAGGTACGCCAAGGACGGCGCGCCCGACGACTTACCGGTCGACCGCAGGGCCTGGCTGCTGCTGGCCGCGATGGCGGCATTGTCCGTGACGATGGGGGCGCTGCTCGGCGGGGACGGTCTGCCCACGGCGCTCTATGTCGCGGTGGTCGCCGTGTTCGTGCTTCCGCTGCGCACTTCCGCCGTCGTCGTGGTCGTCATCATGACGATCATGCTGGTGGCCCCGTTCGCGGTGCCGTCGTGGCATCTGGGCGGGACGCCGTTCTACCTCGCGTTCATTCCCGTGGTCGTGTGGGTGGCCAGACAGCTCGGGTTCCGCGGCGACCGGCTCGCCGAGCTGGCTCGCAGGCAGCGCGCGGAACTGGAGATCATCGAGGAACGCAATCGCGTCGCCCGTGACGTGCACGACATCCTCGGCCATTCGCTCACCGTCATCACCGTGAAAACCGAACTCGCCCAACGACTGCTCGACGTCGACGCGAACCGTGCGCGGACCGAACTGGCCGATATCGAACGGCTCGCGCGCGAAGCGCTGGCCGGGGTGCGGGAGACCGTCGGAGGCCTGCGGGAGGTGTCGTTGCGCGGCGAGCTGGCCAACGCGCGGACCGCCCTGGCCGCCGCGAGCATCGACGCGGAACTGCCGGAACCGGCGAGCCTGCCGGACACACCGTCGGGCGAACTGCTGGGTTGGGTGCTGCGCGAAGCGGTCACCAACGTGATCCGGCACAGCGCCGCGCGCCGCTGCGCCGTGACCGTCACCGCGACGTCCATCGACGTGGTCGACGACGGTCGCGGCCTCCCCGCCGACAGCGCGTCCGGCTCGGGGCTGGCCGGGCTGCGGGAGCGCGTGCGCGCCGCGGGTGGAACACTGACGCTGTCGACGCCGGAGGGCGGGGGCGTGCGCATTCGCGCCACGATCCCGGAATAGGAAGCGGGTGCCATGATCCGGCTGTTGCTGGCGGACGACCAGGCTTTGGTGCGCGGCGCGTTGGCCGCGCTGCTCGGGCTGGAGCACGACCTGGAGGTGGTCGGCGAGGTCGGGCGTGGCGACGAGGTGCTCGACGCGGTCGAGCGGACCGGTCCCGACGTGGTGCTGCTGGACGTCGAGATGCCCGGGATGGACGGCATCACCGTGGCCGGGAAACTGCACGCCGCCCACCCGGACGTGCGGATTCTGATGGTCACCACCTTCGGCAGGCCCGGTTATCTGCGCCGCGCGATCGACGCGGGCGCGAGCGGTTTCGTCGTCAAGGACACTCCGGCCAGGGAATTGGCCGACGCCGTGCGGCGTGTCCAGATGGGGTTGCGGGTGATCGACCCGGGCCTGGCCGCGGAGACGTTGACGGCGGGCACCTCCCCGCTGACCGCGCGAGAACGCGAGGTGCTCGCCGCGGCGGCCGACGGTGCGCCCGCGAGCGCCATCGCGAAGCGGTTGCACCTGTCGGAAGGCACGGTGCGCAACCACCTTTCGTCGGCGATCGGCAAGACCGGCACGAGCACGCGCGCGGAAGCGGTGCGCGCGGCCGAACGTCTCGGCTGGCTGTGACGGCGGGTCAGCCGACTGCCGGACGCGCGGGCTCGCCGTAGGGGAGCAGTATGCGCACGCCGAGCGCCAGCGTTTGCGGGTCGAGATCGCCGAGGATGAGGTGCTGGAGGATGAATCCCGGCAGCAGTCCGATGATCGCCTTGGCCACGGCGTCGACATCGGCGTCTGCGGGTAGCCAGCCTTTGTCGCGCATCCGTTCGGCGTAGGTCACCCACAGCGCGCGCATCGCGAGCATCGTCTCGCGGACCATCACCGCCGCCCCGGGATGCACCAGGGCCAGGGCCCAGGCTTGCGGCGCCAGTCGCACCGGCCCGTCGGGCCCGCTGCGCCGCACCACCTCCTCGGCGATCATGGTGATCAGTTCGGCGGGCGTGGGCAGTGGATCGCGGCGGATCGCCTCGTCCATGGCGATGCGCAAGGCCACCGTCGTCTCCGTGGCGAGCGCGGTGATCAGTTCGTCCTTGCTCTTGAAGTAGCGGTAGACCGCACCGGCCGATAGCCCCGATTCCGTGAACACGTCCTGCATGGAGGTCTCGTAGAACCCCTTGCGGGCGAAGCAGCGCCGCGCGGCGTCCATGATCTGCTGCCTGCGGCGCTCCAGGTGTTCTTCGCTGACTCGGGGCATGAGCCCAAAATAAAACGAATATCCGTTCTTGACAACCGGATGACCTCGTGCGACGGTAGGCGCAACTAAAAAGAACGAGCATTCGATTTTTAGGGAGAAGGCCATGAACACCACGCAGCGGGCGTTCGCTCTCGGCCTCGGCGCCACCCTGCTCCAAGCGCTGATGCTGATCGCGTTCGCCTGGCCCGCCGCGCACATCGCGCCCCGTGACCTGCCGCTGGCCGTCACCGGTCCGCAGGCGGCGATGGTCACCGGCAAGCTCGCCGAGCACAGTCCGGGCGCCTTCGAGATCAGCGCGCCCGCGGACGAGGCCGCCGCCCGCGCCGCCATTCGGAACCGGGAGGTCTACGGGGCGATCGTCACCGGCGACGGACCGCCGCGCATGCTGGTCGCCTCCGGCGCGAGTCCCGCTGTCGCACAGCAACTCACCCAGATCGGGCAGCAGCTCTCCGGCGCGCCCGCCGTTGCTGTCGAGGACGTGGTTGCGGCCGACTCCGACGATCCACGGGGCGCGGCGTTCGGCGCGATGGTGTTGCCGCTGGTGATGTCCGGCATCGCGGCGGGTGTGCTGCTGGCACTGCTGGTCTCGTCGATCGGCGGCAAAGTGCTCGGACTGGTCACCTTCGGCGTCGCGGGCGGACTGCTCGGCATGGCGATCATCCAGGGCTGGCTGTCGGTGGTGCCCGGGCCGTATCCGGTGCTCGCGGCGGTCGGCGGGCTGGTGTCGTTCGCGGTCGCGGGCGCGGTGGTCGGGCTCGCCGCCGTGCTCGGGCGAGCAGGCATCGGCATCGCCGCGCTCACGATGCTGCTGGTCGGCAACCCGTTCTCCGCGGCCACGTCGGCGCCGGAGCTGTTGCCGCAGCCGTGGGGCGCCGTCGGCCAGTGGCTGCCGCCCGGCGCCGCCGCGTCGCTGCTGCGCTCGGTCGCGTTCTTCGACGGCATCGGCGCGAGCGGACCGCTACTGGTACTGCTGATCTGGAGCGCGGTCGCGCTCGCGCTGCTCGGTGCGGCCGCGGTGCGCGGTCGTCCGGCCGAGGCGCAGGCCGCGGACCGGGACGCGATCCCGGTCGGCTGAATCCGTCACCGCGGCGGGCCGCCCTCGCGGGAGGGCGGCCCGCCGTCAGCGCTTGGCCATCGGCCGCAGCCGTTCTCGTCCTCGTGTGGCGCCCCGAGTCCGGGCGGTCGGCTCAACCCACCGTGAACGACAGGGTGGGTGCGGTGGCGGCGCCCTCTTGCTTCTGGGCGTTGTACGTCACCGTGTAAGGGCCGGCGCCAGGGGAGGGCACCACGAAGACCACGTAGTTCTTCGGGTTGTCGATGGTCTCGTTCGCGTTGAGCAACTCGTTGATCGGGCCGCGGATGTCGGCGGCCACGGTCTGGCCGTCGGGGGTCCGGACGGTGAAGTAGTCGTAGAAGATGTTCGTGCCGCCCGCGGCGATGCCGGGCCCGCCGACGAGCTTGATGCGCAGTGCGAGATCGGATTTGCCGTTCTCGTTCTTGGTGTAGCTCGGGCTGATCCGGCCGCCGGTGACCTGAATGGTCGTCTGGTCCTGCACGAGGGTGCCGGTGACGGCCAGCGCCTTCGGTTGGACGCTGTCCACCTTGCCCGCCGCGGCGAGCGGAATCTTGGTCTGGTTGTCGGCGGCCGCCCCGTACACGACGGTCATCGTGTCGATGAGGTGCTCGGCGTCCTTGGCCGACTTGAACGACGTGGTCGCGGTGCCGGTGGCGAAGCCGTTGCCGGGCACCGTCGGGCTGTCGAAGATCGCGCCGCCGTCCACCTCTTTGCCGACCAGCAGCGACGGCGTGATGCTCAGCGTGTGGTTGTCGAGAGTGGTGTTCTTGTAGGTGATGTCGACGCGCACCTTCGCGCCGCCGTATTCGTCCGGCACCACGGTCGCCTTGTCCACAGTGATGTCGAATCCGTCGTACCAGCCGGTCTTGCCGACTGTGCGGACGGTCGACTGCCCGTTCGCCGCGCCGGGCTCCGCGGCCACTCCGGTCGCGGTGGTCGACGGGACCGCCACCGGAGTGCCGTCCTCGTCCTGGCACGCCGAAAGCAATAACGCCGAGGCCACGACGAGCGCGGCCCCGGCGACGGTCACGGCCCGGCGGCGCACCGGGCGTACGGATGAGTCGGTGATCGTTGACACGCTGCCTCCCCAGCAGATGGCGGATCCTTCGTATCGAGCCCGGATCGGCCCGGGTTTCCGAGGATCTCGCCGGTGAATCTCCGCTGGTCGCAGCCGCGTTAACCCGACACGCCGGGAATCGGTGCGATCACCGGTCGCGTCGGCGCGCCGTCCCGCATGCCGTGCAGGTGCCGAACACCTCGAGGGTGTGGCTGATCTCGGTGAAGCCGTGCTCGCCGGCGATCGCCTCGGCCCACGCCTCCACCGTCGGGCCCTCCACCTCCACGGTGCGGCCGCAATGCCTGCAGACCAGGTGGTGATGATGGCCGGTGGAGCACTGGCGATAGACCGACTCGCCGGAGTCGGTGCGCAGCACATCGACCATGCCCGCGTCGGCCAGCGACTGCAGCGTCCGGTAGACCGTGGTCAGCCCGATGCCCTCGCCGCGTCTGCGCAGCTCGTCGTGTAGATCCTGGGCGGAGCGGAACTCATCGATGTCACCGAGCAGCGCGGCGATGGCGCTGCGCTGCCTGGTGCTGCGGATGCCGACCGGTTTCTGCGGAACGGCCGTGTTGTCTGGCACGAATCACCCTTCCTCGGCGTGCGCGACGGCGTCGACGACGATGTGCGCCAGATGGTCGTCGACGAGTTCGTAGAGCACCTCGCGACCCGAACGCTCACCGTGCACGACACCGGCGGCCTTGAGGATACGCAGATGCTGACTGACCAGTGGTTGCGTGACACCGAGCGCGTCGACCAGTTCGTGCACACACCGCGGTGATTCGCGCAACTGCAGCACGATAGCAATCCGAACCGGCGCGGCCAGCGCCCGCAACAGCTCACCCGCGTCCTCCAGCACGGTTCGCGGGGGTACCGGCGCCGGTCCCGGCGACCGATACGGGTTGTGCGGCGGTGCCGCGGCGGTCTCGGCGGTCATGTCACCAACTCCTTAATGGAAAGCATTACCAGTTTGCGTATGCACAGGTGCGCATGTCAAACGGGCGCGCCGAACCGTGCGGTTGAAACCGCCGCGGACGCTGCCGATAGGCTGGGCGCAATCGCGGCTATGACACAAAACTATTGTGTTCATGCAAGGCAAATTCCGACTCGCAGTGGATGGAGAATTCTCGCGTGGCACCCAAGTCGAAGGTGGACACCGTTGCCAACCTCGCCAAGCGCCGGGGTCTGGTGTACCCGTGCGGTGAGATCTACGGAGGCACCAAGTCGGCGTGGGATTACGGGCCGCTGGGCGTCGAGCTCAAGGAGAACATCAAGAAGCAGTGGTGGCGCGCCATGGTCACCGCCCGCGAGGACGTCGTCGGTCTCGACTCCTCGGTGATCCTGCCCCGTCAGGTCTGGGTCGCCTCCGGTCACGTGGGCGTGTTCAACGACCCGCTGGTCGAGTGCCTCAACTGTCACCACCGCTTCCGGCAGGACCACCTGCAGGAGGCGTACGCGCTGAAGAACAAGATCGACGACCCCGACACGGTCTCGATGGAGCTCATCGCCTGCCCGAACTGCGGCACCGTCGGCCGCTGGACCGAGCCGCGCGACTTCAACATGATGCTCAAGACCTACCTCGGCCCGATCGAGTCCGAGGAGGGCCTGCACTACCTGCGCCCGGAGACCGCCCAGGGCATCTTCGTGAACTTCGCCAACGTGATGACGACCGCGCGCAAGAAGCCGCCGTTCGGCATCGCGCAGATCGGCAAGAGCTTCCGCAACGAGATCACCCCTGGCAACTTCATCTTCCGCACCCGCGAGTTCGAGCAGATGGAGATGGAGTACTTCGTCAAGCCGGGCGAGGACGAGGAGTGGTACAAGTACTGGATCGAGACGCGGTTCTCCTGGTACACCGACCTCGGCATCGACGCGGAGAACCTGCGACTGTTCGTGCACCCGAAGGACAAGCTCTCGCACTACTCGGCGGGCACCACCGACATCGAGTACCGCTTCGGTTTCCAGGGCAACGAGTGGGGTGAGCTGGAGGGCATCGCCAACCGCACCGACTTCGACCTGAAGACGCATTCCGAGCACTCCGGCACCGAGCTGAGCTTCTTCGACCAGACCACCAACGAGCGCTACATCCCGTACGTCATCGAGCCGGCCGCGGGCCTCACCCGCTCGCTGATGGCCTTCCTGGTGGACGCCTACGCCGAGGACGAGGCGCCCAACGCCAAGGGCGGCGTGGACACCCGCACGGTGCTGCGCCTGGACCGCCGCCTCGCGCCGGTGAAGGCGGCGGTGCTGCCGCTGTCGCGCAACGCCGATCTCACGCCGAAGGCGAAAGACCTGGCCGCGCAGCTGCGCAAGCACTGGAACGTCGAGTTCGACGACGCGGGCGCCATCGGCCGCCGCTACCGCCGCCAGGACGAGATCGGCACGCCGTTCTGCATCACGGTCGACTTCGAGACGCTCGACGACCAGGCGGTGACCATCCGCGAACGCGACACGATGACCCAGGAGCGCATCGCGCTGGACAAGGTCGAGGGCTACCTGGCCCAGCACCTGATCGGCGCCTGAGCTACGACGCCGCGCCCCGTGGCCGATGGGCCACGGGGCACTGTCGTTTCAGCTGTTCTTGCGGGTGACGATGCCGATCGTGGTCGGGATGAGCAGCGCGAGACCCCACGGCACCGCGACCCAGAACGGCCAGAAGTAGCCCGCGCCGGTGGCCAGGTAGATCGCCACGCACAGCGCGTTCACGAACACCCACGGCGTCCACATGATCGTGATCCACTGCGGGATGCCTTTGGCGCGCACGGGCCGTGCTTCCCGTTGTGCGGGAAGGTCGGACAGCAGCGGCGTCAGCTCGCCGTAGGTCTTGGCGGCGTATACCTGTTGCAGCCGATCATCGAATTCGGCGAGCGACAGCCTGCCCTCGTTCATAGCGAGGCGCAGCCGGTCGATGATCTTCTCGCGATCGGCGTCGGACGCCCGCATGTGCTCCTGACTCACCGTGTCAGCCTAGGTCCACTCGGCCGGTGGGGCGGAGTGGTCGTCAGTGGCAATGGGATTCCGCCTTGCCGTAACTGTCGTGGTGCAGCGCTTCGCCGACGTGCTTCTGCCTGCCCAACGGCGTGAGATCGAGGTACTGGTGGGTGCCGATGAGGATGTCGCCGCCGCGGCCGTAGGACGAGTAGGTGTGGAACACCGCGCCGTCGTCGTCACGCCAGAACACGCTGGTGCCGGGCTGTTCGCCCGCTCCGTGATAGCTGTGGCCGCGTGCCTCCAACTCCGCCTTCGTACGGTAGTTGTATTCCACCGGCGCGCGGGATTCGTCCTGGGTGACATGGAAGTCGTAGTTGAAGTCGCTGTCGAACGACGAGTACATCGGGAAGGTCCAGCCCATACGCTCGCGGTACCGGTCGAGCGTCTCCCACGGACCGCGTGACACGGCCGCGAACGTGGTGTCCTGCGCGTTCAGGTGGGCCAGGTGGCCGACGTTGTCGAGCAGCATCGCGCAGCTCGGACAGCCCGCGTCCAGATCCCAGCGCCACATCATGTGGTAGACGATGAGCTGGCGGCGCCCGTCGAACAGTTCGGGCAGGGTCGTGCGGCCCGTGGGACCTTCGAAGACGTATTCCTTGTCGATCGCGACCATCGGCAGGGCACGGCGTTTCGCCGCCAGCTCGTCCAAGCGATGGGTGATCGCCTTCTCCTCGGCCAGCAAGCTGATACGCGCGGCCAGCCATTCCTCGCGTGACGCGACGGTGGGGCGGTTCATAAGGGTCTCCTCGATGCCGGGACAGTGCTCTGTACAGGTAGACGGAGCCGCCCGGCAGGAGTCATCGGCGGACCGAGGAATTCGTCCGGGGATCAGGGTCGGAGCGGAACGTCCCAGAACGCCAGCTCGTGCCGGAGCCCTTCGCGAAACAGGTCTTCCGCCCGACCCGGATCAACCCCGGACTCGTCGATCATCTGCGCGCAGCGGCGGGTGAGGGCGGCGAATCCGGGATCGGCGTAGGTGTCCACCCAGCGGCGGTAGCGCGGTTCGGCGGGCGGGTGCTGGGCGAGCCGGGCGCCGAGCGTGGAGTATCCCCACATGCACGGGTAGAGCGCGGCGAGACCCTCGCCGTAGGACGCGGCGGAGTCCAGCAGAAACGCCGTGTACGCGGTGCACGGAGCGCCTTTGACCGCGCCGTCGAGGTCCGCGCCGAACTCGGCGGCCAGCGAGCGGTGCAGCGACAGCTCCTCGTGGTAGGTGGCGTGCGCGAGGTCGACCAGGTCACCGAGATGGGCGGCCGGAGCCTGCCACGCGAGGCGGGCGAACACGCGGACGTAGTCGAGCAGGAACAGGTAGTCCTGCTCCAGCCAGGACCGGAAGACCGGTTCGGGCAGAGTGCCCTCGGCGATACCGAGCACGGTGGGATGGGCGAGTTGTTCCTCCACCGTGGGAAGGCCGATTTGCTCCAGATGCGCCGCGAGACTCATACCGGCAGTCTTCCGCATCCGCCCGGTCGGTTTGCGCCCGTGCCGGTAGTGCCGCACCCTTGCCGTGTGTTGTGGGATGAGGAAGCTCCGATTCGCGTGCTGGCGCCGTCGGAGCAGCGGTTCGTTCGGCATGGCACCTACACGGGCCGGTCGGTGTCGGTACGGGGAGCGCTCGATGTGACGGCGCTGCGGAAGGCATTCGCGACCTTGCGGCGCGCGTATCCGGTGATCGGCTGCAGAATCGTGGAAGACGCTGCGGGACTGGGATATCTGTTCGGCGCGGACGAGAGGGCATGGGTCCCGGTTTCCGTGCGTGAGGGCGACCTGGCGGCGATCGGCGTTCCCGCGATGGATCCGGCGGTCCAGCTGGCCTATCTGGACGTCGTGGGCTCGGGCGCGAACGAGTGGCGTGTCACGCTGTTCGCTCACCACAGCGTCGCCGACGCGGGCTACTGTGTGGAACTGCTGTCCCGACTATGGGATTTCTATACCGGCGTTCTCGAAGGTCGGCCGATAAACGTTGCGCCACAAGCGCTCCCGCAGTCTTTGGAGTGGTATGCGGCGGAACGGGGCATCACCGCGGCCGCGAAGTCCGGATTCGAGGAGGTGACCAAGCCGCTTGCGCTGGAGGCGAGGAACGTGCCGTCCGATAACGCGAAACCCGCGCCGAGTACGCTCGCCCGTCCTGTACGCGTGCGGCTCAACCGGGCGGCTACCGCGCAGATCGCCGATCTCGCACGCAAGACCGGTGTGACGGTGAACGGTTTGCTCACGGCCGCACTGCTGCGCGCGTACGCTCGTGAGACAGACGGCGGCACAAAAGCTCTGGGCTGCCTGTATCCGGTCGACCTGCGCAACAGGCTGGAGCCGCCGGTCGCCGCCTCGGCGGGTACCAACATGGCCGGGCTGGCTTCCTTCGCGGCCGAGGTGGACCCGGCCGCCAGTCCGGTCGAACTGGCACAGCGCATTTCGGATCGGCTGACGCGCGACCTGTCCGAAGGCGTCGTGCAGCAGTCCGTGCTGCACTTCCCGGATTACTACGGCGCCACCAGGATTCATTCGCTGGCCGGACATATCGCGGTGACCAATACCGGCGTCGTCCCGGAGTTCCGCACACCTGCCACGCTCGAGCTCACCGACTACGAGATCGTCTACGTCTCGGCGCATCCCCGCCCGTCCGCGGGCGCGTCGGCCGCGGTCACCTATCTGGTGTACACCTTCGCGCAGGAGCTGACCGTCGGTGTGCTCGGCGGCGGCGCACACGCCGACGGCCTCCCCGAGGCGGTTCGGGCCGAGCTGACCGCCTTGTCGGCGGCCGGGGGCCGCTGAATCCCGGTCCATCGCCGCACGCGGTGTCAGAATCTGCCGCCACGGCCGATCCGCCGGGAACCGGAGGAACCACCGTACGAGCCGGGGCTCCAGCCGCCCCCGGAGCGCCGAGCGCCGCTCGCCGCCCCGCGCAGCAGTCCTTCGAGCAGGATGCCGCCGAGCACCGCCCCGGTCTGGGCGCCGCCGGAGGGCGCCCGGTCCGCCTCCCATGCCCGCACGCTGGCCTGTGCCGCTTGGAGCGCGCGCCCGGCCAGATCTGCCGCCGCCTGCGCGCGCCGCAGTGCGTCGGCGGGATCGTTCGCGCTCGACCGGTTCGCCTCGTCGAGGTTGCGCTGTGCTTCCGACAGGCGGGTGCGCGCTTCGGCGTCGATGCCGCCGCGCCGGGTGCTGATGTAATCGGCGGCCGCACCGATACGGGCGCGAGCGTCCGTGAGCGCTCGATCGAGCCTGCGGCGCAGGTCCTCGGCGGCGAGTTTGCGGTCGGTGGCCCCCGCGACGGCGCGGTCCAGATCCGCGTCGGCGGTGACCGCGTCGTGGAAGGCGCTCAGCGGATCGATGTGGCCCGTGGCCGTCGCCTGCTCCAGAGCGGACTGCGCCGCGGTGCGGGCGTCGGCAAGTTCCGGCCCGCCGTAGTCGGCGAGCTCGGCGGCGGAGGCGAGGTCGCGGCGCAACTCGTCCAGCACACCCGGCAGGCCGTCGCGGGCCTGCTGGATGGCGCTCGACGCGTTGTCGACCGCGTCGAGCAGGGAGCGAGCCTGCCCGATCGCGGCCTCGGCGGAACGAATGGCGGCGACCGCGCCGCCTTGCTCGCCGACCGGCTCGGTGAGCGCGGCACGTCCCGCGTCGACGTTCTGCTCCGCGAACGTCAGGCGCTCGCGTGCCATCCGCACGTTGTCCTCGATCGGCGCGAGCACACTGGCCGGATGGGTGGCGGCGAGCCGGCTCAGCTCGGTTTCGCAGCCGGGAATCCGGGCGGTCACGTCGACGACATCTCTGGTGAGGGCGTCCAGCCGAGCCGAGGCGTTGAGCAGCAGATCGCGCATCGCGTCGAATTCCGCGACCTGCGCGTCGAGTTCCCGGTCGGCGCGCCCCACCTTGCCGATCAGCTCGACCAGCAGCGAGCGCTGTTCGTCGGCTGTCTCCGGGATCGCGTCGTCCAGGCGCTGCCGGATCGCGAACGCCGCGGCGGCAGCGGTTCTCGCGTTGTCGAGGGCGGTGCGGAAGGGCGTGGTGGCGGTGGCGCCGAACTCGCCGGTGGCGAGCTCGAGTTCCTCGCCGCTGGTGCGAATCGCGTTGTCGATTTCCACCAGCGTCTCCCGAGAGCGGGTTTGCAGCGCTTCCAACGGCAGTTCGGACAGCGCCGTCGCGTTCTCCGGATCCAATTGCCGTGCCGCCGCCAGTTCGGCCTCGAACCGTTCACGACGCCGTTTGCGCGCGTACCAGACGAGGCCGCCCGCCACCGCAATCACCAGCAGGCCGATGACGAGCAGGGCACCGACGTTCACCCCGCCGCCGCGCATGGCCGCGTCCAGTCCGGCGGCGGTCGCGACCCCCGCGTCGGCCCAGCGCCCGTCGCGCAGGGCCGGCTCGACGTGGCCGATCAGGATGTCGTCGAGTTCGGAATCGCTGATCTCGCCGGGCGCTTCGCCCTCCAGCCAATACGCGCGATCCTCGGTGGCGACCGCGAGCAGCAGGTCCCGTTGGCCGAACCCGGATATCGAGGCGGTGCGCCTGGCCCAGTCCCGCGGCTGCATCCCGTCGAAGCCGCGCACGTACACCACCCACAGCCGCAGCTGCTCGTCGGCGTAGAGCTGGTCCACCGCACCGCGCACCCGATCGCGCTGACCTTGGTCGAGCACACCGGCCGGATCCTCCACATAGGTGTTCATCCGTAGCTGCGGTTCCGCCGCCATCGTCGGAGCGCCCAGCAAGGCGATCGCGGCCAGTAGGACGCTGATCGCGAGCAAGCGGACGAAGCGGATCCGCGACGGCAGTGACATGGCACGAATCTAGCTCGCTAGCATCATTTCGTGATCACCATCGATCGCCCGTACAGCGGCCACGTGTCACCGGATTCGAATCCGCAGCAACGCGACGTTCCCGGCGCCCGCATCGTCAAGATGTCCGTCGGCGGCATGGACAACAACTGTTACCTGGTGCAGTGCACCGGCACCGGCGCGGCCCTGCTCATCGATGCCGCCAACGAGGCGCCCCGCATCGCGGCCCTCGTCGAGCAGGAGGCGCCCGGGCAGGTCCAGCTGATCGTCACCACCCATCAGCACCGCGACCACTGGCTGGCGCTGCGGGAGACCACCGCGGCCACCGGCGCTCCCACCGCGGCGCACCCGCTCGACGCCGACCCGCTGCCGGTCCGCCCCGATCGGCTGCTCGCCGAGGGCGACACCGTCACCATCGGCGATCTGGTCTTCGAGGTCATCCACCTGCGCGGCCACACGCCGGGGTCGATCACCCTCGCACTCACCGACGGGGCGGGACGCACTCACCTGTTCACCGGGGACTCGCTGTTTCCCGGCGGCGTCGGGCGCACCACCTCCCCGGAGGACTTCGGCTCGCTGTTCACCGACGTCTCGGCCAAGCTCTTCGACCGCTACCCCGACGACACCGTCGTCTACCCCGGCCACGGCGACGACACCACCCTCGGCGCCGAGCGTCCCAGCCTTCCGGCTTGGCGAGACCGCGGCTGGTAACCGCCCCTGACGGTAACCGGTCCGGGGCCTGCGCGGCTTTTGGCAGACTTGGGGAGTGGATTTGCCAACGATGCGCACCCGAGCCGTCCCGGCGCCCGAACCTGCCCGCCCACAGGGCTTCGGCGCCGGGTTGCTGCGCTGGACCCGGCGGCTCGTCGTCGGCTCCGTCGTGATGGGCGCGGTGCTGGTCGGCGGGACCGCCTTCCGCGTGTGGCAGGTCGCGCGCATCGACGACTACACGAAGGCCGACGCGATCGTCGTGCTCGGCGCGGCGCAGTACTCCGGAACGCCGTCCTCGGTGTTCGAAGCGCGACTCGATCAGGCGTACAAGCTGTTCCGGGCGGGTGTCGCTCCGCGCGTCATCACCGTGGGCGGCAAGCAGGAGGGCGATCTGTTCACCGAAGCCGCCTCGGGCAAGAACTATTTGCAGGCGCGCGGCGTGCCCGCCGACAAGATCCTCGCCGTGGAGACCGGATCGGACACCCTGCGCAGCATCGAAGCGGTGGTCACTGCGATGCGGGCGCGGGACATGTCGTCGGCGGTGCTGGTCAGCGATCCCTGGCATTCGCTGCGCACCCGCACCATGGCCCGCGACGAGGGGCTGGCGGCGTGGACCGCCCCCACCAGAACCGGTCCCGCCGTCTACACGCGGGAATCCCAGGCGCACGGCATCGCCAGGGAGACCGGCGCCCTGCTGTGGTACCAGCTCACCCACTTCTCGGCGGATTTCACCTACACGGCGGGACAGTGAGGCTCGATGAGCGCCCGGTACACCGATCACGACACCGAACGCCTCGTCGTCGAGGGCGCCAAGACCGCGGGGCTCGGGCCGCCGCGCAGTGAGTTCGAGACCGGCCACCGCACCGAATTCGCCCGCGACCGGGCCCGCGTGCTGCACTCCGCGGCGCTGCGCAGACTGGCCGACAAAACGCAGGTCATGGGACCGCGAGAGGCGGACACCCCGCGCACTCGGCTGACCCATTCGCTGGAGGTCGCCCAGATCGGCCGCAGCATCGCCGACGGACTCGGCTGTGATCCGGACCTGGTGGACCTGGCCGGTCTGGCCCATGACATCGGCCATCCGCCCTACGGCCACAACGGCGAGAAAGCGCTCGACACCTTCGCCGACGCCTTCGGCGGGTTCGAAGGCAACGCGCAGAACCTGCGCATCCTCACTCGCCTCGAACCGAAGGTGCTCGAGGCCGACGGCGCCAGCGCGGGCCTCAACCTCACTCGCGCCGCACTCGACGCCGCCCTCAAGTACCCCTGGGGGCGAACCGGTCCCGGCACCAAATTCGGCGCCTACGAGGTCGACACCGAGCGCCTGGAGTGGATCCGCAAGGGTGCGCCGGATCGGCGCCGCAGCCTCGAATGCCAGATCATGGACTGGTCCGACGACGTCGCCTACTCGGTGCACGACGTCGAGGACGGTGTCCTCGCGGGCCGGATCGATCTGCGCGCGCTGGCCGACCCCGCCGAACAGGACGCGCTGGCCGCGCTCGGCCAGTTCCAGCACTCGCTGGCCGCCGACGAGCTGATCGCCGCCGCGCAACGGCTCTCGGAACTGCCCGTGGTCGCGGCCGCGTCCGGATACGACGGCACGTTCACCGCTTCGGTCGCGCTGAAGCGCCTCACCAGCGAGCTCGTCGGCCGCTTCGCCACCGCCGCGATCATGGCGACCCAAGAGGTGTCCGGTCCGCAACCGCTGTCCCGGTACAACGCGGATCTGGAAGTGCCGCGCATCGTCGCCGCCGAGGTGGCGCTGCTGAAGACCGTCGCACTGCGCTATGTGATGTCCGACCCGGCACACCGGCTGCGGCAGGCCGCCCAACGCGAACGCATCCTCGCCGTGGCCGAACGCTTGCTGGCCACCGCTCCCGGCAGACTCGATCCGCTGCTGCTGCCGTTCTGGAACGCCGCCACCGATGACACCGCCCGCGTGCGCGTCGTGGTGGACCAGATCGCTTCCTACACCGAAAGCCGCCTGGAGCGAGTCGCGGGCGAGTTGAAGATTTAGGCGTACCTCCGCCTTCGCTCCGGCCGTGCGCGGGCTATGGACGGACTAACGTCCGACAGTGCCTTTTCTGCGTACCTCCGCCTTCGCTGCGGCCGTGCGCGGGGCTATGGACGGACTGCGTCCGAGAGTGCCTTTTCTGCGTACCTCCGCCTTCGCTGCGGCCGTGCGCGGGGCTATGGACGGACTACGTCCGAGAGTGCCTTTTCTGCGTACCTCCGCCTTCGCTCCGGCCGTGCGCGGGGTCAAGGGCGATTGTCCAGGTGCGCCTTTTGGACCCGTATCGGTGGCGTCACGCCGACAGATCGTCGGAGGACTCGGCTCGGGCCATTTTCACCAGCGCGCCGTGCAATTCCTTGGCCGAAGCGCTCGCTCGTTCGCCCCGCAGAATCACCTCGGTGAAGCCGTCGATCAAGGCCCGGCCCGGATCCAGCAGGCCGAGACCACCGCCGCCGCCGCGCAGCGACTCGTTGATCAAAGTTCGCAAAGCTTCTTGCCGAGCCCGGAACCCACCGGCGACGTCCAGAGCCCCCGCGAATTCGCGCACCACCGCCGTGTACACCGGCCGCTCGGCAGGCCCGCGGCGACGAAAGATCCGGCGTGTTTCCACCGGAGCCGACCGCGGCGGATACAAGGCGGCGCGGTCCAAGAGCATCCAGATCGCGGCATCGGCCGACTGTTCCGCGGTCGGCTCGCGCTCCGGTCTCGGGCGCGATTCCGCGTCGTCGGTGAGCTCGACGCCCCGCAGCGGCATCGGGTATTTCGTGAGCAGCTCATCGATAGTGGACGCGATCTCACGGACCACCTGGACACCGACATTCGCGGTATCGAACCCGACGACTTCCAATCCATGCCGCGCCGACATCTCCCGCGCGATTCGGAGTGCTTCGGCCGGATCGGGGGTATCGGCCTGCTCGGCGACTGCGGGACGGTGTGCGGTGGCGCTGCGTTCGATGGGTGCGCGACCGGATTTCCGGGCGGACGCGGGGTCGGGTCGTCGGACGGGTACGCCTGCGCCGGCGGTCTGCGGCGATGAGGCCGAATCGCTCCGGCGAACCGAGATGTGATTCTCCGGGCTGGCGGTGCGGGCGACGGCCTGGCGAGAGCGCGCGACGTTTGATCGTGGCGATCGTGTCGAGTTATGAGCAGTGTCGACAAGATCGGACCCGTCAACGGTGTCCGTCTGCCGAGTATGTCCGGGTCGGGGCGCGGCACCGCTGTCCTCGATCGGCGTGGGCTGGCCAGGTGCGTCGGTCTGCCGGTCGAGCGGGGCAGCCTCGGCGCGGTCGGGCGGAGGGACGAGCGCGGAATCGCCCCGGCTCGTGGGGTCTGCGGTGTGACCGGTGTTGCGACTGGGTTCGAAGTTGTCTGTGCTGCCCGGCTGCTGGGTGGAGCTGCCTGCCTTGTGGGTCCGTGGGTGAGATCCGGTGTGGTGGACCGGGATGGGGTCGGTCGTAGCAGCGCTCGGCGGAGGGGATTGCGGGCCGGGCGAGGCGTCGAGCCAGGAAAAGCGCAGTGCGTCGATCCACGGAAGGCCGGGCGAGCCTGGAGAGTTATCGGTTTGCCGCCGCGTGGGTTCGTCGGTGGCGTCCGCCTGCCGGGCGGGCGCGGAGCCTGCCCGCTGCTCGGCCGTGGCGTCGATCGGGGAAAGAGGCTGGGAGCGTAGGGCGGTAGCTGCCGGGGCGGGTGCCGCCTGGTCGGTGGAGTCTGTCGATCGGTGAGGTGCCGAGTCGTCGGCGCTGATCGTGGGTTGGGGGAGGTTCGCGTTGCGGATCAACCGGCCGGGCGTTGAACTTGCCTGCTGCTCGGCTGCAAGGTGGTCCGTAGCGCCGTTCTGCGGATTCGGTTCGGGGTGGAGCGTGGTAGCTGCCTGCGGGGACGGTGCAACCTGCTCGGCGGTGTCCGTCGGTGGGTGGGGCACCGGGGCGTGGGTGCTGGCTGCCGGTTGTCGGCCGGAAAGGCGTGCGCTGTCGATCGGCTGGTCGGGCGTTGAGGTTGTCTGCCGCTTGGCGGCGGGGTGCTCTGTGGCGTCGATCTGGGGTTTCGGTTCGGGGTGGAGCGTGGTAGCTGCGGGTGCGGGTGTCGTCTCCTCGGCGGTGTCCGTCGGTGGGTGGGGCTCCAGGGCGTGGGTGCTGATCGGCGGTTGTCGGCCGGAGAGGTTCGTGTAGTCGATCGACGGTGTAGGTGCGGCGTCGGGAACCTGGAGGGATGCGGAGTCGGTGGGGCGATCGCTCTGAGGGGAGGACGCGGCGTCGGTCTTCGGAGTGGGCGTGGGTTGGCCGGTTCTTCGGCGACGTGCGAGCTCGCCTGCGCTGCCGGACTGATGGGTGGACTCGATCCGTGCCGGATGGGGTGGGGTGTCGAACTGGAACGGGAGCGGCGAGTCGTCCGCGATACCGGACGTCGGGGTGGTTGCGGTGCCGAGGGTCGTGTCGTCTTGCGGGGTGACCGCCGGAAGATGCGGGGTGTCGGCTTCTTCGATGGGTGCGACACCGCCGGTGGCGTGGATCGGGGCCAGGTGCCCGGGGTCATCGGTGCGTTCAGGGAGCGCAGGTTCTGTCGTTGGCGGGACGGGCTTTGGACGGGATGCGGGGCCGGTCTCCGGAGCGGACGGGGTGTCGTCAGCCGTACCGATATGTCGCGGTGGTGCGATGGCTTCCGGCGAATCCGTTCGGCGGATCGGTTTCGGATGTTGCGTGCCGTTCGTCGCGCGGACGGGTTCGTGGTTGTCCTCGGCATCGGTCCGGCACGCTGAGGTCCGGTGCTCCTCAACGGTGGCGCTCGTGGAGTCGGTCTGTGCGGAGGCGCCGGTGGAATCGGTTGGCCGGGCCGGTGCAGACCCGCTCCGGGGGCCCGGTGCGAGGGTCGGCTGTTCGTTCTCCGGTCGCGGTATCGAGTCTTCGGCGATCTCGATGTCCAGACGCGGCGGAAGACCGCCGGCTCTGTCGGCCCGCGGAGCGGATACCTCGTGGCGCGGGTCCCCGATCTGCGGGATGTCCTCGGTGCGGTGCGCTCTTTCGACCGGTGGGCTGGGTGCGGCGACGGTCGGCTGATTCGGTGGGCGGCCGTCAGGGGACCGGCGGCCGGATGCGGTATCGATCCGAGGACGGGGTGTGGCGTGCTCGCCCCGGTCCGTCCGCCGGATCGACGCCGGAGCAACGGTGACTGCGGGTGCAGGGCCCTCGGCGACGACCGAGCGCCGGACGGATGCCGGCTCGTCGAGGGCGTCGGTCCGGTGACTTGCCGGTTCGAATTGCGGGTGATGCCCTGCGGCCGGTCGGCGTACGGGTGCGGACAACTCTGCCGAGACGCCGATCTCGCGGCCCGCGGATACGCGAACCGGTGTGCCCGGCACCGCCGGGTATGGCCGGACCACCCGCTTGGACCAGGGCGTCTCCTGGGTCTTCCGAGACCATGGCGTCGGCATCGCCTTCGGCGCGGGCTCGGCCGATGACTCCGGCGGAAGCACCCGGCTCTCCGGTGCGGGCGCCAGGACAGGCAGTGCTTCGGCATGATCGAGCCGGTCGCCGTCGACGAGCCCTTCCGCGGAGGCGATGGCTGCCTTCAGTTCGCCGACCGTCCGGGAGGCGTCGGCAATGAGCCGCTCCAAGGTGGATACCATCGCGCGCAGCTCGCCCGTGTCGATCCGCGACGGCTGACTCACAATGTCTCCCGCCTGTCCTCATCAGGTCTTGCCGCGGTGCGCCCGGCCCGCGCCGACACTCTGATCCCGGGTGACCGAAAACAGACTGTGGTCGCGGCTATTGTCGCTCAAATGCGCCGGACCTCTCCGGGCTGGGAAGATCGATTGTGCGTCGCCGCCGCCGAACAGCTATCGATTCGCAACCTGTTCGTCGCCCTTGTCGCTCCGCTCGTGGAGCTGAGAAATCTCCGGCCCGCCCCGCGCATCGGGCCACTTGGCGGTACCGGCTCGGCAATGCCGATGAAAAGCGCTGTGCGACAAGTGAATTCACTGAAGCCGCAGGTTGGCTACCATGGAAGGGTGCGGATCGGAGTAGGGCTCTCCACCGCGCCCGAAGCGCGGCGAGCGGGCATGGAGGCCGCAGCGCGCGCCCGCGACCAGATCGCGGGCGAAGCGCCGTCGCTCGCTGTGCTGCTCGCGTCCCGCGTGCACACCGACGACGCCGTCGAGGTGCTCTCCGGCGTCCACCGGACGGTCCGGGTGCCCGCTCTGATCGGATGCGTGGCGCAGGCGGTAGTGGCGGGTCGCCGTGAAATCGAGGACGAACCCGCGGTGGCGGTGTGGCTGGCCTCCGGACTGCCCGCGGCCGAAACCTTCCAATTGGACTTCCTTCGCACGGCCAGCGGCGGGCTCCTCGCCGGCTATCGCTTCGACAAGGCCGCACGCGACTTCCACCTGCTGCTGCCCGACCCTTACTCCTTTCCGGCCGATCTGCTGCTGGAGTACGTGAACACGGATCTGCCCGGCACCGTCGTGATGGGCGGGTTGGTCAGCGGCGGCCACGGCCCGGAAGGCAGCCGCCTGTTCCGCGACCACGCCGTGGTGACCTCGGGCGCGGTCGGCGTGCGTCTTCCCGGCCTGCACAACGTGCCGATCGTGTCCCAGGGCTGCCGTCCGATCGGCAACCCCTACACGGTCACCGGCGCGGACGGCACGGTGATCACCGGACTCGGCGGTCTGTCCCCGATCGAGCGGTTGCGTCAGATCGTCGCCGTGCTGCCACCCGACCAGCAGGAAGAGCTCGCGCGCGGCCTGCAGATCGGGTTCGTCGTCGACGAGCACCTGGCCGAGCCCGGGCAGGGCGACTTCCTGATCCGCGGTCTGCTCGGCGCCGATCCGTCCAGCGGCGCGATCGAGGTGGGTGAGGTCGTGGAAGTCGGCACCACCGTCCAATTCCAGGTCCGCGACGCGGTCGGAGCCGACCACGACCTGCGGAACGCGCTGGCGCGTGCGCGCACCGACCTTTCCGTACGTCCGGCCGGTGCGTTGCTGTTCACGTGCAACGGACGCGGCCGCCGGATGTTCGGTGTGGCGGACCACGACGCCACGACCATCGAGGACTTGCTCGACGGCATCCCGCTCGCCGGTTTCTTCGCCGCCGGTGAGATCGGGCCCATCGCGGGCCGCAACGCGCTGCACGGATTCACCGCATCGATGGCGCTGTTCGTCGAATGAGCGTCGATCTCCGGGTCTACGCCGAGCTGAACGATTTCCTGCGGCCCGGCGAGCGCTACACCGTGCTGCGTCGGCCGTGCCGCCCGCACCAGACCGTCAAGGACGTCATCGAGGCCGCGGGCATTCCGCACACCGAAGTGGACCTGGTCCTCGTCGACGGAGAACCGGTCGACTTCGACCATCACCCGCGCCTCGGCGGGCGGATCACCGCGTATCCCGTGTTCGAGACACTCGACATCGGCCGGGTGACGCTGGTCCGCCCGCATCCGCTGCGGGAGCCGCGCTTCCTCGCCGACGTGAATCTGGGCGGTCTCGCCAAGCTGATGCGGCTGCTGGGTCTCGACGTGCACTGCCGGTGGGAGGCCGAGGACGCCGAACTCGCCGAGGCGTCCGCGGCCGAGCACCGGATCCTGCTCACTCGTGACCGAGGGCTGTTGAAGCGCCGCAACGTCACACACGGCGTCTACATCTGGTCGGACCAGCCGATCGAGCAGGTCGTGGAGGTGATCCGGCGGCTCGACCTCGTCGCGTGCCTGGATCCGTTCACCCGCTGCCTGCGCTGCGGCGGCGTGGTCGCCGAGGTCGACAAAGCCGAGGTCGAGGACCGCCTCGAACCGCTCACCCGTCGCTACTACGACATTTTCCGGCAGTGCCGTGATTGCGGCCGGATCTACTGGCAGGGTTCCCACCAGTCACGTCTGGCGGAAACGGTCGCGGCGATCCGCGCGGAACTGGATCGCTCGTGATTCCCCGCTCGAGGGCGCCTTCGCCCGGAACTCGCGGTGCCGAGCCGCCCGGGCGCGTCGGCCCCGGCTTCGCCTAGACTCTCTGCCGTGGCCGGACGACTTCCTGATCGCGATATCGCGGCAATACGCGAGCGCGTCCGGATCGAAGACGTGGTGGGCGAGTACGTCGCGCTCAAGCGCGCCGGAGCGGACTCCATGAAGGGCCTGTGCCCGTTCCACGACGAGAAGTCGCCGTCGTTTCACGTGCGACCCAATCACGGCCTGTTCCATTGCTTCGGCTGCGGCGAGGGCGGCGACGTGTTCGCCTTCCTGCAGAAGATCGAGCACGTCGGGTTCGTCGAGTCGGTCGAGCAGTTGGCCGACCGGATCGGCTACCAGATCAACTACGAGGGCGGCGGCACCTCGGTGCAGCGCGATCGCGGCACCCGGTCCCGGCTCGTCGCGGCGAACGCGGCCGCGCACGAGTTCTACGTTGCCAAGCTGCGCGAGCCGGAAGCCGAGACCGCGCGCAAATATCTCACCGATCGCAACTTCGACGCCGCTGCCGCGCACCACTTCGGCTGCGGTTACGCCCCGGCAGGGTGGGACACGCTCACCAAACACCTGCTTCGCAAGGGGTTCGACTTCAAGGAGCTGGAGGCGGCCGGGCTGTCCAAGCAGGGGCAGCGCGGCCCGATCGACCGTTTCCACCGGCGGCTGCTGTGGCCGATCCGCAACCTGTCCGGTGACGTCATCGGTTTCGGCGCCCGCAAGCTCTTCGACGACGACACCATGCCCGGTAAGTACATCAACACCCCGGAAACGTTGCTGTACAAGAAATCCCAGGTGCTCTTCGGCCTGGATCACGCCAAGCGCGAGATCGCCAAGGGGCACCAGGCGGTCGTGGTCGAGGGCTACACCGACGTCATGGCGATGCACCTGGCCGGGATAAAGACCGCCGTTGCCTCGTGCGGCACCGCATTCGGCGACGACCACCTCGCCCTGTTGCGCCGCCTGATGATGGACGACAATTTCTGGCGCGGCGAGATCATCTACACCTTCGACGGCGATGCCGCGGGCCAGGCGGCGGCCCTGAAAGCCTTCTCCGGTGATCAGAAGCTGGCCGGTCAGACCTACATCGCGATCGCGCCGGACGGGCAGGACCCGTGCGAACTGCGGCAGCACTCCGGTGACGCCGCCGTGCGCGATCTGGTCGCCCGCCGAACCCCGCTGTACGAGTTCGTGATTCGCGGTCTGCTGGCCGACCACAACCTGGACACCGCGGAGGGCCAGGTGGAGGCGCTGCGCCGGGCGGTGCCGGTGGTCGCGCAGATCAAGGACAACGCCCTGCGCAAGGCCTACGCCACCAAACTGGCCGGGTGGGTCGGCTGGGACGACATCCAGACCGTGGTGCGCCGCGTCGGCGAGGAAGCCAAGCGGAACCGCAACGGCGGCGGGCAGGCGGGCGCGGGGCGTGCGCCCGCGCCGCGCCAGGTGGTCGCGGAACATCCTGCGGCACGGCCGAATCCGAACGATCCCACCCTGCTGCCGCAACGTCAGGTACTCGCCGCCGCACTCCAGTACCCGGCGATGGCCGGAGCGGGTTTCGACGCGCTCGAGGCCGAAGCCTTCACCCACCCCGCCTACTCGGTCCTTCGCGGCCTGATCGCCGAGGCGGGCGGTACGGCCGCCGGGCTCGGCGGCGCGGAATGGGTCAACGCCGTCGCCGACCGCACCGAGGACCTGACCGTGCGCGCCCTGCTGTCGGAGCTGGCCAACGAGCCGCTGCCGGTGAAGTCGGAGTCCGACATCCCGCGCTTCGTCGCCGGTGTCCTGGCGCGCACCCAGGAGGCCTGGGTCGGCAGGCAGATCGCCGAACTCAAGTCCAAGCTCCAGCGGGTCTCCTCGACCGAACAGCCGGAGGCCTACTACGCCCTCTTCGGCGACCTCGTCGCCCTCGAGCAGTACCGCAAGAGCCTGCTCACCCAGGCGATGGGCAACCACGGGGACTTCGCCACCGGGGCCTAGGGCCGATCAGGTCCGTGATTGCTCCACACAGTCCGACTGGTGCGAGCATCGGTCACAGCATGTGCGGGGTCAGCGACGGAGCTGGTCGTGCGGTACCAGGACGGTGGTCCGCTCATCGATCGGTTCCATCGGCTCGAGGCGGGGGCGGGTGCTGAGCTTGTCCGCCAGTTTCTGCCTGCCGACGAGCACGAGCTTGCGGGTCACCGGGCTCTCGGTCAGCGCGCGGGTAGCGGCGCTGATCTGTTCGTAGCGAGCCCGCCCGGCCTTACTGCCGAGTACGTAGCCGGCCGCCACGCCGATGATCAACCGCAGCATCTCGATGTGCTCCTCCCAGTTGCCAGTTCGCCGCCCCCATCCTGCCCGACACCCCACACGCCTGTCGATCCGGACACTCGGTAGCGACACCCCCGCTCTCAGTGACAACTCAGCAGGTAGCGCCGCGATTTGGGCCTCCGCCCAGCGATACGCTAGAGTTTCTCCTCGGCCCGCCCGATACCAACCGGACGAGCCAAGGGCAATCCCCTATAGCTCAATTGGCAGAGCAGCCGACTGTTAATCGGCAGGTTTCTGGTTCGAGTCCAGATGGGGGAGCAAGAATAGGCCTCTGACCAGGAAATATGGTCAGGGGCTTCATTCGTTTGGTCCACTGATCGGACCTCGCCGAGAATTCGCCACCGAACGTTTCGTCGACCGGTCGTGTCGAAACCTGACCGAGTCGTCCAACGGCGTCACCATGATGATTCCGAACAGTGCGCGTTCGTCCCGGTTTCGTCGGTTGTGCGGTGCTGAGGCCCGGCAGGCACTGCCTCGAGATCGATGCTGTATACGCCGAGTGTGATGAGCCGAGGTTCCGGTACGAAAATCAGCGCTCATGTCGAATGCCGTGCGAATGCGCCGCGCCACCAGGCCGCCAAGAGCGCACCGACAGTGACGCCAGGCTCGGCGTATCGAATTGTCGAACATGTGTTCGACACTGAGGTAAGCTGGCTCGGGTGAACATACATTCGATCGCGGCGGCGCCGGATGCTCCAGCACCGGGATGGCCGGAACTGGCCGATGTCGATTTGCTGCGCACCCTCGTCGAAACCGAACGCCGTCGGAGGCGACTGGATGCTGCCATGCGCGCAGCCGTCGCCGAAGCCGAACGTCGTGGCCTCGCCGCAGACACCGGCTATCGGGACACCGTGGAGCTATTGACTGATCTGCTGCGGATCAGTGCCCACGAAGCGCGCCAGCGAATCGAATACGCGGCTCCGCAGGCCCGCTCGCGTTCCAGAAAGGTCTGGAGGGTGCTGGCGGCAGCAAGCTGAGGCCGAGCCCGCTGCCTCGACCTCGGTTCGGAAGGCCGCCAGGACCGACTGCCCGTTCACCGTGTAAGCGCCGGCACGGGCCGCGTCCACTGTGGCTCGTTTCGAAACGGCGCAACGTCGGCCAGCAGTTGATCTCGCGAACGCGCGCACATGCCGATGATCGTGTGCGTCGAACTCCGTGGTCCTGATCAGATCACACCATGGGAGGGTTCGGCCATCTCCGCGCGTTGAGCAGGTTTCCCCGTCACGGGTGGGGAAGCGAAACTCCCTGCTGTGTAGCAAATTTGGACATTCGACCGATAGGGGACTCGGGTGCGGCGAGCGCGCTTATGTTGAGTTGGAGGTCAACGATGTCTCATTGGAGGAGAAGTCGGCGCACGGTTCGACAGTCGGTCCTGCTGGCCGCAGTCGCCGGGACGGTGGTGCTTGCTCCGGCCGCGCTGGTCTTACCGGCATTCGCAACCCCTGATCAACCCCCGGCTACTACCGCACCTGTCACCATCGCGCCCGTGACGACGGTGCCGCCGGTCACCACCGTGCCGCCGGTGACGACCGCGCCGCCGGTCACCACCGTGCCGCCGGTGACGACCACGCCGCCGGTCACCAGTGTTCCGCCGGTCACGACCGAACCGCCCGTGACGACTCCGTCATTTACGAAACCTCGTGAGCCGGAAGACCCCTACGGACCCGACGGCTTCGACGTCTGGGGCTACGACCGCTGGGGTTACGACAGGTGGGGCTACGACCGGCAAGGCTACAACGAACGGGGCTACACCTCGCAGGGCTGCGCCCGTTCCGGCGAGGACCGGCCGGACGCCGACCGGCTGGCCTGCGAACTGCGCAGGGCGCGACCTTCCACCGGCAGCGCGGGCAGCTGAAACCCATACCGCTGCTGTTCAACACCTCGCCCATCGACTCGTAGCGCAGACGACCGCGCCGCGGGTCGACGCTGATTCGAGTCGGCTCTGGGGGGCCGTGCGCGAACCTGCTGGGTACATCGTGATGGACTCGACCGTCGGCAGCACGGCCTTGCTCTGTAAGTAGGGCCGTACCGCGCTCGCGCGCCCCTCCAGCGTCAAGAGGCCTGCGGCGATCCGTCGACTCTCGACCCCGGAGCAGTCGTTCAGCCCGCTGCCCAGAGGCTGAGTTTTTCCGGATTCCGGATCGCCCAGATGCGGGTGATCCGGTTGTCGGCGATGTCGAAGGCGTAGACCGACACGATGGTGTCGGCGAGCTGCGCCACCAGGCCGGGTTGGCCGTTCACCGTGCGCTCGAGCAACGTCACCTCGGGAGATCGGGCGGCGATTCCGATCCAAGCGCGGGCGATCCGCTCGCCGCCGTTGATCGGGTGCAGGAAGGCCGGGGCCAGGCCGCCGCTGTCGGCGGTCGCGGTCGCGTTCGGATCGAGCAGCCCGATCAGAGCTTCGATGTCTTGTGTCTCCCAGGCTCGTTTGAAGTCCCTGATCACCTCGGCGTGCCGGGTTCCCGACGGCCCCTGCGCGGTGCTGATGCGGCGGCGGGCGGAAGAGGCGAGTTGGCGGCAAGCCGCAGGGGTGCGTCCGACGATCTCGGCGACCTCGGCGAAGGAGTAGCGGAAGACATCGTGCAGGACGAACGCGACCCGTTCGGCCGGTGTCATGGAATCGAGGACGACGAGGAACGCCATACTGATCGACTCGTCGAGGGTGACCCGGTCGGCGGGATCAGCAGGGGAGGGACCACCGAGCCATTCGGAACGGTCGGGCAACGGCTCGGGAATCCATTCGCCTACATAACGTTCCCGTCTGGCACGCGCCGAGCCGAGGAGGTCGAGGCAGATGCGGCTGGCGACCGTCGTCAACCAGGCGCCGGGCGCCGCCACCTCCTGCCGCTGCCGCTCGGGCAACGCGTACCAGCGCAGGTAGGTCTCCTGCACCACATCCTCGGCTTCGGCCAACGAGCCGAGCAGCCGGTAGGCGAGATTGATCAGTTGACGGCGTTCACTGATCACCGAGCGCAGGTGCGGGTCGGTCATGGGTATCGGCTCCTTCGGTCGACGCGGGCCCTACCGAATCGACGAGACAGCGACCCGATTTGTGAGACAGCCTGACATTCCGGACGGCTGTGTCGTCGGAAGGTCGTGACACTTTCAGCGAAGCAGGAGTTCCGGAAATGACCAGAATCGGCATCATTCTCGGCAGTACCCGACCCAACCGTAACGGCTCGCAGGTCGCCCGGTGGGTCATGGACGTGGCATCGCAGCGCGGCGACGCCGAGTTCGAACTGATCGATCTGCGTGACCACCCGCTGCCGCACCTGGACGAAGCGGTGCCGCCGATGTTCGGCCCGTCCGTCAACACGCATACCCGCGCTTGGGCCGAGCGCATCGCACCGTTCGACGGTTTCGTGGTGGTGACCCCGGAGTACAACGGCGGCGTCCCCGGAGTGCTGAAGAACGCCTTGGACCACCTGTTCGCGGAGTGGGTCGACAAGGCGGTCGGATTCGTCTCCTACGGCGTGAACGGCGGCGCCCGCGCGGTGGTGCAGTTGCGGACGGTCTGCGGCACGCTGGGCATGGCCGACGTGGGCTATCAGGTCGCGATCTCGGTGCTCACCGATTTCGAGAACCACACCACCTTCGTACCGGGCGAGCACCATGCCGCCGCCCTGGGCAAAACGCTGGATCAGGTCGTCGCGTGGAGCGTCGCCCTCGCACCTTTGCGCGCCGCTGCCGCGGTCGCCGTCGGGTGATCCCGCAGAAGAGACCGCTTCGCGGCCGGAAATTCATCGAATGGAGGATGCAATGACTGCCAACGATCACGGAGTTGGTTCGGTGGTATCGGCGCCCGCGCAACGCGCAGTGGACGAAGCCGAGATCAGGCGGCGGATCGACAAGTTGGCCGAAGGAATCGGGGCCAAGGATCTCGAGGGCGTGAAGCAGCTCTACGCAACGGACGTCGTCTCCTTCGACGTCGAGCCTCCGCTGCAGCATGTCGGTATCGACGCGAAAGCGAAGAACTGGGCGAAGGCGTTCACGTTCTTCCATGATGTGGCCTATGAGATTCGCGACCTGGCCCTCACCGTGAGCGACGATGTGGCATTCGGACACGCCTTCGGTCGGCTCAGTGGCACGCTGCAGAACGGGGTGGCGACGAACGGTATGTGGGTCCGGGTCACGCTCTGCTTCCGGAAGATCGACGGCGATTGGCTGATCACGCACGACCAGGCTTCTGTGCCGTTCGATATTTCGACCGGCAGAGGAGTGGCCGACCTCGAGCCCTAGCCGCTGCCTGCCGCGGTAGCCGGGCAATGCCGCCGACACGCCGCGGCCCCGGCGCGAGCGTCGCGTTCGGGGTTGCGGCGGGCAGGTTTTCACTCGGACGTCCGTGTCGGGACAGTCCGCGAGCGCGGATCGCCTGGAGTGACCAGGCTCACGATTGGGATTCGCGTAGGGCTGTAGAGGGTCCTGACCAGCGGTTTCCAGTAAGGGTGCTGGGTGTATCGGCAGGAAAACCGGGTGATTTGTGTCGGTGCCGGGCGGAATACTGACCCGCGCCCGATGAGTTCGAGCAGTCGACACCGTCTCTACAGCTGTGGCGCCGGGACGCGATCCGGTGACTCGGCGAAGGGCCACATGTTCTGTCAACGACCCATGCCTCCGGAGGTATCCGATGTCCGCCGCACCATCCGTTCCAGCCTCGGGAGGGCGGACACCGACCGTCATTCGGGTGCTGGTACTCGCTACCTTCGTGGTGATCCTGAACGAGACCATCATGATCAACGCGATTCCGCGCCTGATGGCGGATCTGGCGATCACCGACCGGGCGGCGCAGTGGGTGTCGACGGCGTTCATGCTGACGATGGCGGCGGTCATCCCGACCACCGGCTGGTTCCTGCAGCGCGTGTCGACCCGGCAGGCGTATGCCGCGGCGATGGGCGTCTTCCTGGCCGGTACCGCGTTGTCGGCGGTCGCGCCGTCGTTCGCGGTGCTGCTACTCGGCCGGATCGTGCAGGCCTTCGGCACCGCTGTGATGATGCCGCTGCTGATGACCACTCTGATGACGGTGGTGGCCGAGCACGACCGCGGCAGGGTGATGGGCAATGTCACCCTGGCGATTTCGGTTGCGCCCGCGATGGGGCCGGTGATCTCCGGCGGTGTTCTGCAAATCGCCTCGTGGCGTTGGCTTTTCGTGCTGGTGCTGCCGATCGCGGGTGTGATCACTTGGCTGGGGCTGCGGCAGCTGGAGAACGTCGGTGAACCGCAAGCCGGGCAGATCGATGTGGCCAGCGTGGCGCTGGCGGCGCTCGGGTTCGGCGGACTGGTGTTCGGGCTCAGCCGGTTCGAAAGCGACGACTTCGCGGGCCCGCTCGGCATCGTCGCCGTGGGCTCGGCGCTGATCGCCCTGTTCGTGTGGCGGCAGTTGCGCTTGCAGCGCACCGGTACCCCGCTGCTCGATCTGCGCGTCCTGCTGTCGGCCACCTACACCAAGGCGCTGATCCTGATGTCGGTGGCGTTCATGGCCATGCTCGGGTCGATGATTCTGCTGCCGCTGTACCTGCAGAACCTGCGTGGCCTCAGCCCGTTGGCCACCGGCTTGCTGGTGATGCCGGGCGGATTGGCGATGGGTCTGCTCGGGCCGACCGTCGGTCGCCTGTTCGACCGGTTCGGCGGTCGCTTGCTGGTGATCCCGGGGTCGATCGGAATCGCCGTAGCGCTGGCAGGCTTCACCCAGATCTCGATGACCATGCCGTACTGGCAGTTGCTGGCCCTGCACATCCTGCTGATGGTGTCGCTGGCGGCGGCGTTCACCCCGGTGTTCACCCTGGGTCTCGGTGCGCTGCCGCAGCATCTGTACTCGCACGGCAGCTCCATGCTCGGCACCTTGCAGCAAGTCGCCGCGGCGTTCGGCACCGCTCTCGTGGTGACGGTGATGTCGGCGCGCGCCACGTCGCTCGCCGCCGGGGGAAGCGACCTCGTCGCCGCCCATCTCGACGGCATGCGCCTGGCTTTCCTCGTCTCGGCTGCGTTGGCGCTGATCGTGATCGTCATGGCGGTGCTGCTGCCGAACCGGGCCGCCGCGCACGAAGAAGCAGCCCCGGCGAAGTCCGTCGAGGGATCGGAGACCACGGCTCCCGAACTGACCAAGCGCTGAACCGCTTCGATACGGAAGCCCCTGGACGCATCCAGCGCCAGGGGCTTCGCCGTACGCTCCTACATCGGCACTGGTGGCGGGAATGTCCGGACGACGCCGCTCAACCGCCGACGACCGCGACTACCCGGTAGCCGATGATCAGCGCGGTCAAGACCACGGGAATCGCGGCCACGCTCGGAGTGACGATCGCGCGCGCGAAATCGCGTGCGGGTCGGTCGGAATCGGGAATCATGTCGAACGGGAGCGGCCCGGATGCCAGCGGCTCACGTAGTTGCCGCGCGGCGGATGCGAACAGTTCCCGGTAACGGCGTTCCAGACTCAGGTAGTAACCGTCGAGACCCCAGAAGATCCAGGCCGGCGCCAGCGCCAGCAATATCAGGCCCGATCCTTGCCGGGCCTGTGTGGTGAGTAGCGCGAATATCACGGAGACGAGGGTCACCGACCATCCGCGCACCGTGAACGACTGCTGGCTCAATCGCGCGATGATCGACTGCGACATCTCGAGGTGCTTGATGCGATGATCCGTATCCATCCTGTCCCCAATTCCCGGCTGGCATAGGCTGATTCGGCGTGACTCGGCGCCGAATCGCCAGAGTACGGCACAGCGATGGCGCAGCCGCCCGCCCAGCGGTTGGATGCGCTGACGGTACGGAGTCGCGGGGGTACACTCGCAGCGACAAGGGGTGTGGTGTTCGGTCGGCCCTGGTTCATAGGGGCGGTTGCAGGTTCGCCGAAAATTCTTCGCGCGCGAGAATTTCCGGCTGGCAACGGATTCCGAGGTAATACTTATGGCAAGTGCTGAATTCGGTCGAGAACTGCGCAAGCGTCGACTCGAACAGGGGCTGGCCCTGGGTAAACTCGCCGAACTCGTGCACTACAGCAGGAGTCATCTGAGCAGGGTCGAGAACGGGCAGAAGTCGCCGTCCTCGGCGCTGGCGCGCGCCTGCGACGCGGTCCTGTCCGCGGGAGGCGACCTGCTGGTGCTGGCGCCGTCGGCGGCACAGCCGGACCTGGATCTCGATATCGACGTCGGCGGCTCCTCGGATGCCGAGTGGAACGTTCGATTGCACGCGGACGGGTCCGGTGTGTTCCGGATCGGGGACTTCGGCGTGCCGCCGGTAACCGCGTTCCCCGCGACAGCCACCAGCTCCGCCGCCTCGTTACCCGGCTTGAGCGCGCTGTTCGAGGAGATCAAACGCCTCGGCCGGACCAGCAGTCCCAGCCTCGTTTTCCCCATGGCGGTGATACACGAACATGCCGCGGCCGCGTCCGCTCTGCGCAGTGCCGGTGAGCTACGCAGGCAACTTCTGCTGCACGCCGCCCGTACCGCGGAATTCGCCGGCTGGATGGCCCAGGAATGCGGCGACGAGCGCGGCGCGCTGTGGTGGACGACGCGGGCGGTCGACCACGCTTCCGCTGTCAGCGACGAGCACATGGTCAGCTACGCGCTCGTCCGCAGGGCGGTGCTGAGTCTGTATCGCGGCGATTCCGCCGAGACGACCGATCTCACCGAGCAAGTGCTCGCCGACCACGCCGTCCATCCCCGGATCCGCTGGCTGGCCGCGCTGGGGGCGGCGCAGGGCTATGCCATCGGCTTGGACCACTCGAATTCCATGCGAGCGCTGGACGAAGCCGCAAACCTTTACGACGCCGCACATCGCACTGGGGAGAACGAGCTGGGGCCCTCGGCCCTGCACGAGCGCTCTGTCCTCATCGAGGCCTGGTGTCACTACGATCTGGGCAACCTCGAGGACGCCGCCGTACTGTTCGACCGAGCGATGTCGCGGAATCCGCAGCAGTCCGACCGTGACCGGGCGCGGTTCGGCACCCGGCGGGCGTTGGTGTACGCCGCGCTCGGCGACCTGGATCGGGCGTGCGCGTTGATCGCGCCGTTGCTCGACGTCATCAGCGCGGTGGACTCGGTGACGATCCGCGCGGATCTCCTCGATTTCGCCCGTACGGTGGGCCGTTACCGCCGACATGCCGCGCTGCTCGACATCCAACCGGCGCTGATGTCGGTCCTTGCCAAGCGTTGAGTGATCGGTTGTCCGTTGCCGCTGCGAACGGCAACGGACAACCACTGTCGCCGGCCGTCTGCTCGCTGAATGCTGAAGAGCGAGCCGCAGTTCGCGGCCCGGAGGTAGGAAAACGCCGCGGGGGCAAATGATGAGGACGAGAACGCCGCTTCGATGCGTTGCGGCCACGGTGGTAGGACTGTGCCGACCTACGGTGAATCGGCACGGCGCTCGGCTTATGCGAACACCCAGCACATTTGGCGCCGGCCGGGAGGGCGAGTCGACCATAATGGGGAAATAAACCAACCAGAACCTTTCGATCCGGCGGTCAGGGGATACACGCGGTCGGATATATGACCGAACGTTTGCTGTTCGAGTCGCTCAGAGTTCGGTCCGGGTGCAGACTGTTCTCTGAAAACCGTGGTGTTTCGCTCGAGGACGAGATTCGCGACCGTGAGGCATCCGAAGGATGTTACTCGGGGGTGCAACGAACTGGTCGGTTCATCCAAATCGCTCCGTCATCCGCGGCATCTATTCGCAATCGCGCAGCACACTGCGCTCGGTAAATCGTCCTCGAGAATTGGGTCAACTGATGGAAATATTCCTGAACTACCGCATCGTTGACAGCGTCTACGCGGTCAACGAGATATCGAAGCAGATGGCACGACACCTCGGCAGGGCGCGTGTCTTCCGGGACGTGGATTCGCTGGCCCTGGGTAGGTTGTACGCGCGCAGGATCCGCCGTGCACTCGAGGAATGCGACACGATGGTGTCGGTGATCGGCTCGTATTGGCTCGACGCACGTGACGAACGCGGACTCCGTCGCATCGATGACGATCGCGACTGGGTGCGTATGGAACTCGTTACCGCGTTCGCGCGCGGGATACCGGTCGTCCCCGTTCTGCTGGACGACACGTCGTTGCCGAGCCCGGACCAGCTTCCGGCGGATATCCGCGCGCTATCGCAATCGCAATACTGGCATATTCGGTACCGAACGGTCGAGGAAGACGTCCGCGGTCTGCTCCGGCACCTTGCTCCGGGGGCCGACATCCGGCCGGACGGGCCGGACCGCGCGGCGCAGCAGGGCACGCAGAACAATCAGATCAACGTGGCGAAGGACGGCAGTGTCGTGCACGCCAATCAGAACGGAACCCAGAACATCTGGCTGGGCGGCCATCACAGGAGATGACGATGCACCCGTCGCCGGGACCGAACAACAATCCCAACACGAACAATCAGATCAATCAGGCCAACAACGGCAGCAGCATCTACGCCAACAACGGCGGTCGGCAGAACATCAATATTCACCAAGGCCCCCGCCGACGCGTCTGGACGTGGTACGTGCTCGCGGGATTGCTGTTACTCGACGTGGGCTTCTTCGTCTATGGCCAGTCCGCGTACACGGCCGAATCCGGGAATTCCGGCGATCTCTCGCGTGCGTTGATCTTTTTCGCGCTCTTCGTCGCCACCGTTGCCCTCGTGCGGGTATGTGTGCGTGATCTGTTCGGTCGGCGGTAGGCGCGTGCGATGAATTCTTGTAAAGGAAATGGTTCATGAGTGTCACGTTCGATCACAGAGACGATCCGCGGCCCCCGACATTGGCGTCGCGGGAGCGTCCGGCGCTGAGCAGCAGGGAGATCGAGGTACTGCTGGCGTGGATAGCGTCGGACTCGAAGGTGGAAGTCGCTCGGCGGCTGTATATCTCGCTGGGAACTGTGAACACCCACCTGGCCCGGATCAGGGACAAGTACGCCGCGGTCGGCCGGCCCGCGCCGACGAAAGCCGCTCTCGTGGCCCGCGCATTGCAGGACGCGCTGATCGGCATCGACGACCTGTGACCACGGCGTCGGCGGGCAGTCGGGCAAACGGCGGCGTGGTGACGTGGATATCGCGGAGTGGAAATGCGCTGACGCCGGCGATTCGGGTGGCGCGGAGGAAAAACCATTGGGGCGCAGGGATTTGTCGGTCGAACGGTCGACAGTGAATCACCGCCTGCGCCGGTAGCATTGGCACGCCCGGGTGGCAGGGTGAAAGGGAGTGGCACCTGATGAGTGAACCGAAGGCGACAATTCTTCCGGTATATTTCGTCGCGGACGAATCGTATTCGATGGTCGACGATGTGGCGGATCTGAACGCGGGCCTGTCCAGCTTGCTCGACACCTTGCAGGGCGAATCCATGGCCGCGGCGAAGGTGCGTTTCTGTGTGCTCGGGTTCTCCGATACCGCGGTCTGTCATCTGGAACCGACCGATCTGCGGAATCTGGAAGCCATGCCGGAACTGCGGGCGCGCGGTTCGACGTCGTTCGCGGCGGCGTTCGCCGAATTGACCAACCGGATACCGCGCGACATCGCCGCGCTGAAGTCCGCCGGCTACCTGGTCAATCGGCCCGCCGTGTTCTTCCTCACCGACGGTGCGCCGAATCCTGGCGAGGGCTGGGAGGCCGAGCACGCGCGGCTGACGAGTTTCGCGGCCCGGCCGAACATTCTGGCGTTCGGCATCGGCCAGGCCGACGCCGATGTGATCCGGCGGGTGGCGACAAATCCGCAGTACGCGTTCATCACCGCGGCCGGCACCGACACCGGCGTCGCGATCTCGAAATTCATCACTGCGCTGACGCAGTCGGTGATCAATTCGGGCCAGGCGTTGGCGACGGGACAGGCGACGCTGCAAGTGGAGAAACCCGATAATTTCGTCTCGCTCGCCGTGGACACGGTGTGATGGGCTTCCTGAGCAAGCGGGGCAAGCGCTTGCCGGATGATCCGGTGCCCGCGGATCCGGCTGTCATCGTGAACCCGGCACCGGCGGACGAGGCGATCGGACCCACCCTTCCGAGCCGCCCGGCGAGCGAGCCGATCGTAGTCGGCGCCCCCACACCCGCGTTCGAGGCGAAAGCCATCGGCACCGAGTACGGCAGGAATCCGTACCGCGCGGACACCATGATCGACGGATGGTCACGCGGACCGTTCACCATTCGCGCGGCATCGGTGCGTGGTTACCTGCACCGATACAACGGCGCACCGCGTCAGGACGATTTCGCGGTAACCGCGGCGCCGGATCGTGATCGACTGATCGTCGCGGTGGCCGACGGAGTGTCCGCGGCGCGGTATTCGCACATCGGCTCGACCACCGCCGTGCGCTACGCCACCCAGTGGCTGGAAGAGCAGCCGGTGGAGGCGCTCGGCGACATCGGATGGCAATCGCTGTTCCAGAACACCGCGTGGATGCTGACCGAGCGCGCCGCCGCTGTGCTGTCGCTGGCGCAAGCCGATGCCGAGCAGGCCGAGCAGGTGCTGGCGACGACGCTGACGTGTGTGGTGTGTGAAAGCGACGCCGACGGCGCGTTGTCCGCGGTGCTGGCCGGTGTCGGCGACTCCGGTGCCTGGTTGCTGTCGGACGAGCGTTTCGTCCCGGTACTCGGCGGCAAGCAGTCGTCGGACTCCGGGTTGACCTCCTCCGCGGTGAGCGGGCTGCCCAGAGTTCCGAACGAAGTCGAGCCCATCTCGGTGACCGTCGAGCCTGGCCAGGTGTTGCTGGTCGGCACCGACGGATTCGGCGATCCGCTCGGCGGCGGCGACGGCGAGGTCGGGGCGTTGTTCGCCTCGGTGCTCGCCGGGCGGGTGCCGTCGCACCTGGAATTCGCGCACACCCTGGATTTCTCGCGGGAGACATTCGACGACGACCGGACATTGGTGGCCATCTGGCCGAGGGTGAACTGACGGGATCGGCAGTGACGCAGCAGCGAGTGAAGGTGGGTCAGCTCGGCCCGTTGACCAAGCTGGCGGCCGGTGGTCAAGGGGTGGTCTTCAGCGCGCCGAGCGCGCGCATGCGGTACGCGAAAGCGGTGGTGTACAAGGAATACAAACCCGTCGTGCTGGCGAATGTGGCGGTCGACGTGTTGGAGGAGATGCCCGCCTACCTCGAATCGCTGCCCTTCGCGGAGGGCATGGACCTGCTCTCCCGGGTCGCGTGGCCGTGCAGGCTGGTCGAGGCGGACAACTCCGCCCAGGTGACCGGGTTCGTGATGCCCGCGATTCCGGACGAGTTCTTCATCAAGATGACCATGTCCTCGGCGGTGCAGTCGAAGACCGCGGAGTTCCAGCATCTGCTCAACGGTGACGGTTTCCTGGCGCGGCGCGGCATTCCGCTGACCGACCGGCACCGCTACGAGTTGCTGGCCGAAGCCGCCGAAGCGCTGACGATTCTGCACCGCCACGACATCGCGGTCGGCGACCTGTCACCGAAGAACCTGCTGTTCTCGTTACAGCCGGATCGGAAGGTGTACTTCATCGACTGCGATGCCATGCGGCTGCGGTCCAGGTCGGTCTCGGCGCAAGTCGAGACTCCGGACTGGGAGGTCGAGGTGGTCAATCCCGGAGAGGAACTGGCGACCGCGCGATCGGATGCCTACAAGTTCGGGTTGCTCGCGCTGCGGCTGCTGGCCGGAGACCAGAGCACCCGCGACCCGAACCGGCTGCCCGCCGCCGTGCCCGCTCCGGTGCGGGGACTTGTCGGCGCGGCCCTGTCGCCCGTACCGGCGCAGCGGCCCCGGCCGGGGGACTGGTTGCCCGCGCTGTCCCAGGCCGCGGCGCACGCCGCCACCCGCGCGCCGTCGCCTCCGCCACGGACCACACCGCCGCGCGGAGCGGTGGCGCCCGCCATCGTCACATCGGCACCACCGGTGATCATGCCGCCGCCCGCTGGCCGCGGCCCGTGGGCGCCTCGGATCCCGACTCGGGTAAAGGTGATCTCCGCGCTCGCTCTCCTTGTTGTCGTCGTCGGCTTGCTGGCCGGCAAGATGTCCGGCGACAACGGTCCGAGCGCCGCGGGCAACCGCGCGGCGGCCGTGGCGACCGGACCGCCCTCGGTGACCGCCACGATCGCCGTAGGCGCGCAACCCTGGGGCGTCGCGATCGATCCGACCAGCGCGAACTTGTTCGTTACCAACAGCGCGGGCAATTCGGTCTCGGTGATCGACACGAAGACGAATGTCACCGGGGTGGTTACGGCACCGGGAATGGTGAAGCCGACCGCGGTCGCCATAGATTCGGCGGCGGGGCTCGCCTATGTCACGAATGCCGGAAGCGCCTCCGTGTCACTGATCAACACGCGCAATGGGTCTTTTGCGGGAAGTATCCCCGTGGGCGCGGGGCCGTACGGCATCGCCGTCGACTCCGCCTCTCACACCGCTTTCGTCACGAATTTCGAGGCCGACACGGTGTCGGTGATCGACACCCGATCCAGGGTGGTCACCGCGACGATCCGGGTCGGTAGCCATCCGTACGGCGTGGCCGTCGACCCGAGTTCGCACAGCGTCTTCGTCGCCAACGCCGGTCCGCCCGGCGCCGTCGACCACACGGTGTCGGTGATCGACCCCGCCCTACCGGTCGTAGCGGCCACGATCAATGTCGGGAATCAACCTTGGGGCGTGGCGGTCGACTCCGACACGCGCACCGCGTACGTCACCAATCATGCCGACGGCACCGTATCGGTGATCGACATTCGAACCCGCGCGGTCACCGCGACGTTGCGGGTCGGGCTCGGACCGGTCGGCGTGGCGGTGGACGGGCCGCGGAAGACGGTGTACGTCACCGACCACGGCCTCGACGATGTGCGTACTGCCAGCGCTGTTTCTCTGATCGACACCCGGACCGGAAAGCCCGACAGCTCGATTCGAGTGGGGAGCCGCCCGCACGGTGTCGTCGTCGATCCGGGCAACCGGACCGTCTACGTCACGAACTTCAGGGACGGCACAGTGTCCGTGATCGGTGACTGATGGCGACGCACAGCTTCCGCCATGGAAAAAGCCGATGGCCGCGGCTCATTGTGGCAGTCGTCGTCGCATACGCCACCGTCGTGGTCGTGGGCGGCGGCTCCGAGCCCGGGGCGCGTGACAACCCGGGGAGCGCCGGGGACTCCACCGCTCTCGGTCGCACGCTGGAGCCCATCGTGCGCGGAGTGCTCGACGCGCACCTCGTTCCGGGCGCGGTGGTCTACGTGCGGACGCGGGACACCGTGTGGCGACAGGCTTTCGGCACGCGAACGGTCGGGCGGAGCGATCCGGTGACCGTCGACGACTTCTTTCGCGTCGGTTCCACCACCAAGACGATGGTCGGCACGGTCGCGCTGCAGCTGGTCGGGGAGGGTCGACTGGCCCTCGATGATCCGGTGTCGAAGTACCGGCGCGGCGTTCCGAACGGTGCCGGCATCACGATCGCCGAGCTGCTGAACATGCGCAGCGGGTTGTTCAGCTATAACGAAGCACCTCAGCTCGCACGAGCGATGGACGACGACCCCGGGCGCACGTGGGAGCCGGAAGAGCTGCTCCGGCTGGGGTTCTCGTCGCCGCCGTATTTCGCCCCCGATGCCGAGTTCCGCTATTCGAATACCAATACGATCCTGTTGGCCTCGGTGCTCGAGCAGATCACCGGTGAGGACATCCGCTCGCTGCTGACGAATCGCGTCTTCGTTCCGCTCGGCCTGACGAACACGTCGTTCCCAGCCCCCGGCGACGCGTCCCTGCCCATGCCGTCCCCACACGGATACCTCTACGGCACCAACGAGTCCGCGCTCACGTCACCGCGGTTGCCCGACGACCAGCTCGCCGCGGCTCGCACGGGATCACTACTGCCGACCGACGTGACGAACCTGGATCCCTCGTGGATCGGAGCCGCGGGCGCGGCGATCTCGACCGCGGGGGATCTGGCTGCCTACGTGCGCGAGCTGGTCGGTGGCGACCGCCTGCTCGGGCCCCCGCTCCAGGCGCAGCGCCTCGACAGCGCGGCTCCGTTGAGCCGGAGCGATCCGGCGGACATCCACTACGGTCTCGGACTCGAGTCGTTCGGGCCGTTGCTCGGCCACGACGGGGCGATCCCCGGGTTCCAGACGTTCATGGGCTATGACCCGGTCACCGATATCACCGTCATCGTGTTGTGCACACTGCGCGACGGGCCCGCGGGCGGGCGGCCCGCGAACGAGATCGCCTACGGTTTCGCGCGCACGCTGATCGGCGGCTGATCCGCAGCGGTGGCCGCACGACGTGGCCGGTCACCAGGTGGGCGTCCGGCGAAGCGTCGCATGATGGGCCGGTCCATACCGTGGTAGATGGCCGCCGCGGCGAGGATCGATATGACCAGTACGACTGTCGCCCACAACGCCCAGCCGCCGATCGAGTACCGGTGCCCGCCGATGAACAGCCGGGTGACGATCACCATGACCGGGAACTGGATCATGTAGAACGCGTAGGAGATGTCACCGAGCCAGACCAGCGGCCGTCTGGCATTGAGGCCGGAGATTCCCGCCAGGTCCCTGGCGGCCAAGGTGGCTATCACCGCCGTCATCGGCGCCACCAGCAGTGCGGACATCTTGTAGTTCACCGGGACGAACCAGGTTGCGCCGTAGACGAGGACCAGCGCTGTCAACGGTGTGGTCAGCCGCGTATTGCGCCAGAGACCTTCGGCGACGAGACGGGCGGCGATGACTCCGAGGTAGAACTCCGGCAGTCGTGATGCCGGGAAAGGGTAACTGAGCCAATATGACGTCGGGATCGGAATATCGGGCTGCGCGAACCATTGTGGTGAGGCGTGAATTTCGAACTCGGGCGAGACATCGCCGCGCAGCAGCCTCGGCGCGAAGGTGTTGGCGATGCCCTTGGGGCCGTCAGCCCACAGGTAGAAACCGGTGTGCAACGCCAGGATCGCGACCAGCAGCGCCGCCACCGCCCACCACAGCCCGCGTCGCGGAATACGCGCGACCATCGGGTAGGCCATGGGAAAGCTGAAGTAGAACAGCAACTCCGCGCACAGCGACCAGGACGGGACGTTGAGTCCGCCCACCGTGGTCCACTTGGGCACCCAGGTGTGCACGAGCAGAACGTTCGGCGCCCACACCACCGCACGGCCGAGCGGGACGCTTGCCGCGACCACGAACACCAGCGCGGCGACCAGATGGGTCGGGTAGATCTTCAGAATTCGGCGGCGATAGAACAACCGCACCGGCATACCTTCGCGAAACGACCAGTAGATGACGAAGCCGGAGAGCACGAAGAAGAAGGTCACCCCCGCAGCGCCCTGCTGCATCGGAGCAAAAGTGTGAATGGTGCGGAACAGCTCCGACTTCTGGAACGGATAGGCCGGGATGAAGACCAACGCGTGCAGGACGAAGACGGCGAAAGCCGCCCACCACCTCGCGCCGGTGAGCGCGGGCAGCTCAACGGCCGGACGATAGTCGGACGGCATGGGCGTGCCGTGCGTCGCGCTCAGAGCCCGAACCGCTGGCGCACCTGCACGGCGACGGCGCCGTTGCCCTGCGCGTTGGGGTGCACCGGGGCGCCGTCGAACGGCGAGTCCGCGCCTGCGAGCCCGCTGATCCACGGCTCCTCCGAGCAACTGGCGTGCCCCGCGGTGATCGCGCGCACGTCGACGAACTCGATGCCGAGCAGCTGCGCGGCGGCACGTTGCGCGTCCTGCAGGCGATCGAGATAAGCGATGTAGCCTTCCGCGCGCGGCTGGACGACCCGTCCGACGACGGCGAGATCCATGCATGCCGCGGGCTGCCCCGGGGGGAAGATCTCCGGGTATCCGACGAGCGCCACCCGCGCGTTCGGGGCGTAGTAACGCACGAACGTGACGACCTCGCGTACGCGGTCCGCGTAGGTCGCGCCGGTCACCGCGTGGTAGTCGGGCAGCCGGTTCTGCTCCGCCGCGTCGAGCCCGCACCCCTCGACGATGTCGAGGAGGCAGTCGGTCGAGGGAAACGCGGTCCCGCTCGACGCGCCCCAGATGTCGTTCAGGCCCGCTTGGATCAGGACGGCACGTGTATCGGACCCGAACGCGCCCTGCGCGTGGGCCTTTCGCGTCTGATGCACGAGCGTCCAGCCGTTCCCGGTGTCGATCGTGCCGCCGTTGCAGGACACGTCTACGAATCCGGCGGTGCCGGAGAGCCTTGTCGATGTGGCGAGTTTGTTCGGCCAAGAGTTCGGTGACCGAGCGCACCCGTCGTCGGCATGGCCGAGGACGGGTGCGGTGGCGGTGAACGAGTCGCCGAGGACGACCAGCGTCGCGGCGCCGGCCGGATCGGCCGTGGCGGTCGTGCCGGAGGGCAGGGTGAGCAACGAGATCGCAACGAGCGCCGCGGTGGCCATCGACCTACCTCGGACGGATCTCATCGCACACCCAATCTTTCGACAGCACAGGAGGTTCCAGTATCGCGTCGGGCCGCCGCCCGCCGCTGTCGGTCGAACGGCCGACTGCCGTGGGTACCGTGCCGGCACTAGCGTTGCCTCGTGCCTGCTCTCCGATCCGAATCCCGTCGGTTGCCGCTCGCGTTGGGCATCGTCGCGCTCGCGATCGGCGGATGCGCGCAGCCGTCGGAGTCGGCGCCCGCCGCACCGGCAGCGTCGACGTCGGCCACGAGTCCGACTTCCGCCGCGGCGCCCGCGCCGGTGTCGCCGATCGCTCCGGAGCCGATCGCTTCGGCGCCTCCGGAGGCTTCTGTTCCGGAGGCGGCTCTGCCGGAACCCGACGTGCCGGAACCCTTGGCCGAGCCCCCTGTCGGCGTACGCGTCCCGCAGCCGCAGCCCGCCGCGCCGCAGCCCAGACCCGCGCCGCAGCAGCCCGCGGAGCCGCCCTCCCTTCCCGACCCCGGTTTCGAGCCGCGTTCCGGGTACTGACCTCCGCGCTGACACATGCCGGAAGAATGGTGGCGAGCGTGCGCGATTCGATTCGGCGGCGCACGCGCGGAGCACGCCATTGCCGGGGGATGCGAAGACTCGGCAAGATATTGCTCGATATCCGTCGAGCTCGGCAAAATTTCACTCTTTCGGGCATGCTTCGCCAAAGTTGCTCAGCGGCAACATGTTCGGAAGTATAATCGGTGGTGCGGGCGTGCATATCCGCACCACCGCCGGGGTGATGAGGTCTATTACTGTGCTCGTGAGCGCCTACAGAAATGCACCGCTGCGGCATCGAATATTGAAGGGCTACGTTATCGTCGCGGACGATATCGATGAAATGCATCGAAAGTTGCGACGATCGTCTACCGCGTCGTCCGGCGGGGAGTACCCACGAGTGTGTTTCGATGCGAAGCGGCCGGGTTGTCTGTGGATCGACACGGGGCCGGTCTGGGTCAGTGATCCCACGCAGCGCGCCGAGGTCGTCGACGCCCTGGCGGAGGCGGTCTCCGCTGTCGCGGAAGGAGCGCGGAAGGCCGGTGGGTCGCTGTTGCCGTCGGGCATCTCCTGGGGCGTACCGCCGCATCGCCGAGTGTGCGCGGACAGGCATTCCATCGAGATCGCCGACGATCTGCAACGCGAAATTCTCAGCAACCTCATCCGGCGCTACGTTCCCGAACTCATCGCGCTCAGCGGGCGTGCGCTGTTCGTCGGAGGTCGTGTCGCCGGACGTGGCTCGCTTCGCCTGGCGGAATCGAAGGATCAGGTCTCGACGAGATATATCGCATCCGCTTCCGCTCGGCATTTGCGGCGGGTCGAGCAGGCGCTGCGCCGTGATGACCGCGTCTCGGGATTCGCTGTGATGGACGTGAATCCGGTGGGTGACGGTGAGTTGGGAATCCCGAATGTCAGCGTCCGATGCCTCGATGCTCAGGTCTTTCCGAGTTCAGCTGTCGCGCAGGCGGTATTGCTGCAAGCACTCGCGGTACGCGCGCGGATGATGCAGCGGGACGGACGGCGTATGCCCGCCGTCCCGCAGCGCATGCTGGACCGGAACCGATCGAACGCCATCGCGAGGGGGATGAGCGGGGAATTCGAGCACGAGGTGGACGAGCAGCGCAAGTCGCGCGAGCAGGCGACCGTTCGCCGCTCGGCGGCCGTTTCGGTGTCCGATCTGCTGGACGACCTGGACGCCGAACTGCGCGCGATGCAGATCGAGCCGCGCGAGATCCTGCCTTTGCTCTCCGCACCGGAACTCGCGAAACTGCACCCGGAGTACGCGCAGACCGAGAACGACTTGCTGGCTGTCTGGAGCCGCCGTCGCCGAATCGGAAGCGATGAGATCGCGGCACTGCTGAGAGACCGCGCTGCGTTGGTCGACGACCAGCTGACCAAGCACAACAGGCAGGTTGCTCCGGGCAGCCTGGGCACCTTGGAAGCGGCATGGCGCACCAGACTTACCGCCCGGCCCCCACGACGCTCGGCGCCGAACGGACGTAAAGGGCCCGCCAGGCCCGTTCGTCCGCGTCGGTCGGACGACGAGATCATCCGCGAGTTGGACGAGTTGACCGAGCAGCGCGACATGGATGAACGGCTGCGGGCTCTGCTGTCCGGTCGCCCGCCGCGAAATCTGGCTCCCGCGCTGTCGCGGCTCGGTCGTGGCAAGGAGGTTCGCCGGGTGCTTCGGCAACCGAACGCCTCCGTGCTCGAACTGGGCGGGCGCGAAGAACTCGGCGACGGCATACCGGACGAGCTGAGCGGTCGGCTGTCGCGGCACGGCCGCGTCTGCGTGCGGCTCGACGTGGCCGAGGCCGAACGGAAAGCCGCCGTGGACGCGATGCTGGGTCTGGCCCGCAGACTGCCGAAGGGAGTGTGCGCCGGATTGATCACCAACCAGGTCTACGTGCGCAAGACCGATCGCCGCGTCAGCATCGAGATGATCGTCTTGAACTCCACCGCAGCGGAGCGGTCGTGAATCGGCCGGTCAACGTCGTGCTGGACATCCGCCAGACCAGCGATCCGCCTACCGACGCGGCCGAATTGCGCGAGTTGTGGACGCGGGTCGAAAAGTATCTGGCCGGCGCCAGTCTGCGCGCCACGGAGAAGGTCGTCGTCCCGCTCCGGGACGACCAGACCTGCGTGCTGTGGATACAGGATCGACTGCGCGCTCCCGACCGGGTCGACGACACCACGGTCTTCTCCATACGAGGTGTCCTGGAGCCCGCGACGGTTCGGCACAGGTGCACGACCTGCTCGGCCGCCGGCGTGGTCACCTACGGACCCTTCCTGTGCAGCGGCTGTGACCAGGGCGATCAGCCGGGCCGGGTGTGCGACGAGCATGCCGTCGTGATCGAAGGTCGCATGACCGCGACCTGCGCGCGCCACCGGCCCGCCTGCTCGTGCGGAGCGGCGGCCACGTTTTGGTGCAACGGGGAACTGTGTCGCGGACGCAACGCGTTCTGTGACCGGCATCGGGTGGGGCACCCCGGCGGCGTGGACATGTCGTATTGCCGGGATTGCTTCCGGCAGAAATTTCCGGATTGTGCGGCGCGGGGATGCAATTCGACCGGAAGCATCGCCTGTGAGTTCGTCGTCGACGGCAGACGCGCGACTTGCGGAAACGCGGCATGCGCCAGGCACGCGTATCGCTGGCAGATATTCGGGCCGCACAAGCGGGGGCTCGGGCTGTGCCCGGAGCACGCGCTGCGGTTGAAGTCGCTGGAAGACCGTCAGATCGTCTTCCAGATCGTGGCGGGAACCGCGAATCGGCGGCGGGGCCCGCGCACCGATAACCGGCGCACATACCTGCGGCTACCGCGGTTGACGATCGTCCGGCATATCTTCATCAATTCTCGTTCCCGCAAACTGGAAATCCATTCCATCGATCGAATGTTCGGCGAACTCCAGCACGACAACCGCACCGACGGCGTCATGCGGCGTCTGTTGCAGGAGCACGAGAAGATACGCAAAGAGGATCTGGCCGCTGCCGAGCGAGATGGGGCACGCGGTCGCGAGCTGTTCGACAAGCTCACCGCATGGTTGCGGGCACGTGGCCGCGCCGAGGTGGCGAACCACATCAGTTTCGCGGACTACCGGCCGCGGTCCAACTTGCTGTTCGTCAATGTCGAGCCGGAATACCTGGGCCGGTTCATCGGTCGCGGCGGCGCGGAGAAGCGAGCGGTGTCGAACGACCTGGGTGTCAGGGTCGAAGTGGAGCGGAAATGACATCGACCGTGTGGGACAGTCGGCGGCACACATTGCAGGTCGCCCGGGGAGACGGCCTCGTCACCGGCAACATCGTCGCCGTCGGCGCCGGGGATCGGGACGACGTGGGCGGCCGGGGAGAAAACGCTCGGGTGGGCGTGCTCGAGGTGGGCGCCGACGCGTCCCGGCAGGCTGCGGTGCGGATCGTCGCCTCGGCTTCCGTCGACGAGGGTTGCGTCGTCGTCAGCACGGAATTGGTCGACGAGCTGCGGCTGGAAGTGCTCGACGAGCACGGATGGCGCCTGAGCGCGACGGCCTGCGAGCCCGCCGCTCGGATCGTCCTCGAACCGCTCACCGAGAACCGTCTCGACGACGTCAGCAGGCAGTTGCGCAATGCGAAGGACATCGTCGGCCAGCAGATCCATCTCGGCAGCGGCGACGCGTGGGTCTTCGCCGACGGCGAGTCGTTCCGGGTGCGGCAGGTCTTCGACCGCTCCGGGCGGGAGCGAACGGACCTCTGCTATATCGACCCCGAGACCGAACTGGACGTATTCCTCGCCGGCAATCGCAACGGGGTCGACATAGTGATCCTCGCCGATTGCAGTGGTTCGATGAGCTGGGACGATATCGAGGACCGCGCCGACGTCGTCCGGCTCGGGCTGCGCAGGAGATCCAACTACATCTCGCGGATGGATGCCCTGAAACGTTCGCTCATGGACATGGTCGAGATCCGTCGGCACGTGACCGGGCGGGTGGCCCGCATCGCCTTGGTGAAATTCACCACTACGTCGATGTGCGTCTTCCCGAGATCGGGCTCCATGGCCGAGATCCAGGGCCCCGACGACGAGCGGACGTTACGAGAATTCCAGGGCGCCATCGGTTTGCTGCGACCGGAGAACGCGGCGACCGACATCGGGCAGGCCTTGCACTTCGCGTCCGATCTGCTGCACCGCCACGGCGTGCCGGGCAACGACCGGTTGATCGTTCTGGTCAGCGACGGAGCCGATTGGAAGCAGCAGGGCGAGGAAACCGCCGGAGAGGCCGTGGTCGCGATCGCCGATCCGGTCTCGTTGATGGAGGAATTGCACGAGTTCCTCAACATCAACCTTCATGCCGTCGGAATCGGCGATCGCGACACGTTCATGCGCTGGTGGCAGACGAACCGGCCGGCCGGACACCAGGATCCGCACATCAGTGTGATTCCGAACCACACGCTGCTGCGGGAACTGGTGCAGGTGGGTGGTGGCGACCCGAGCCGCACCGGCGGGGTGGACGTACTCCACGGCTACTTCGCGGATCTGGGCACCGGTGTCGCGCATCATGTCGGCAAACCGTCCGACCCCGGCGGCGCCAGGCTGCAGTCGACGATCGACACACTCCATCCCGCGGGTCGCCGGATCGACAGCGAAATGAGCGGAAAACTCGCGAGCCTCTCGGAGGAATCGCTGGATCTGCGGACCCAGTTGAACGATCTCTCGCGCCGATGCGGTGAGAGCGATCTCTTCGGGCATGTGCACCACAACAAACTGCTGCACCTCGGGCGTCCGCTGCACGGTGCGCGTGATTTCACGTCCTGGATCATGGATTGCCATCACGCGTTCGGCGAGACGTTGGACCGGCGGCTCAAAGGCGAGCAACCCAAGGAACCGAAGGACCGGTACGGAATCGACGGCGTCTACGACAAGATCCGGGATTGGCGGATGGACGCGGTGCGGCGGTTCAGGAACGCCGACGGGCACGCGTTCGTCGAGGGACGGGACGCCGAATTGCTCGGCGCCGTCTGCCTCAAGTTGACGGGCCGGAAGGTCCTCGCGGACGACGACGCCGAGTCGTGGACGAGGTTGCAGGTCGGCTTGCTGGCAGGCGTCATCGAGGTGCTGCGCAACGTCAAGACCGTGCTGGAGAACGCCCCGCTGTCGGCGAGGGCGGAGCAGTATGCCGAGGTGTTCTCCGTCGAGGGCTATTAGTCCTGTGATCACCGGACGCAGGAGAAGCCGTGGCCGCTGACGTATTCGCGTGCCTGATATTCCGGGCGCGCTGGAAGGCCGAGCGAACGCCGTCGTCTCGTGGCTGGTCGCCGGGTCCCCTCCCGTTGCCGATCCCGGCCGTCGAAGCGGCGGCGGGTCGTGCAGGTGAATCGGTGGTTGCCGACCGCAGCGCTCGGACCGGGTACTTCTCCGCCCGCGTGCACGACGCGCTGTACAGCGCGCAGGACACCGGGGCCACCGGCCGTTGGCACAGACGGTCGAGCGGCGAGCCGCCGGAATGGACAGGTGCGGTAGTCCACGACTGGGAATTGCTGTTGGACGAAGAAGGCGGCTACGCCGTCGCGCACGTGCGGCTGCCTCAGCAGGCTGTCGAGGTGCTGTCCGAACTCACCAAGGTGCGCGGCGAGGGCCGCCGATGGCTGTCCGCGCTCGTCGACGACGTGACTTTCGAGCCGGTGCGACCGCGCGTCGTCACTCACTTCTGCTGGGCGGGTGATCGGATACCGGAGCCGGTTCCCGATCCGGCCGCCCTGGCTTCGTGGTCCCCTATGCAGCGATGGCAGTGGTTTCTGGCCTCCGGCACGTCGGCGGCGGACGGTTTGCCCGACCCCGCCGATCCGCGGATCTTCGCAGGCACCGTTCACCTCTCGAGTGATTGGCGCGCGGCGATTCTGCGGGACGGCGTGACCTACACCGCGCTGACCTCCACCGAGGCCACCGATTTCCACGCCGTCGCGCGCGCCTACGTGCGGTCGATTCATCTGGACGCCGTTCTGCTCGGCTTACTGCAATTGAACGCCTTGCACCGCATCGCGGATCGGATCGCGGGCATCCGGGTCGACCGCACCGGCGCGGGGGCGGTCGAGTCGCTGGAGGCGGAGATCCTCGATATCCGCGCGCGGTTGTGGTGGAACAACGTTTCCGAGCGTGGAGTGCAGGTCGCGGAGGTGCTGCGCGCCTTCCAGAATCAGCACCGGATGGCCGATCTCTACGCCCAGGTCGTCGCCGACCTCGACGATATCTCCCGTTACCTGCAAGCGCGCCGTGCGCGGCTGGAGGACGAGGCGCTCGCCGACGCGCAGGCACGACAGCGCCGCGCCGAGGAGCGCCATCGCGTGTCCGAGGATCGCGATCGCCGCAATCAGACCACCATCGCGGTGATCTCGTTCGTGCTGTTGCCGTTCGCCGTCACCTTCAGCGGCGCTGCTGTGCTCGCCGAGCCGAGTGTGTCCGCCTTCGCGTGGAGTATCGTCGCGGCCCTCGTGTTGTCACTTGCCCTCGCGGTCGCTTCCTTTCTGCGTGATCGCTGACCCGAGCGGCCGGATCCCTACGGGAATTGGCGGGCTCCGGGCAGCGGTTCGTACGGCTGTTCGCGTCGCGGTCGCGCGGGAACGAGTGAAGACGACCCGTGGCAGCGCTCACAAGGTGATTGGCTCTGCCGGACACGGGTATGCGACCCATGTCAGCCGACAAGGAAATGGGAGGTATGTGATGCCCGAGCATCGGAGCGGACCCCTGGAAGCTGTCGAAGGTGTCGTCGAGGACGCCAAGGGGAAGGCGAAGGAAGCCGCTGGCGTCGTCACCGGTGACGAGGACCTGAAGAAAGAGGGTCGCGCACAGCAGGACAAGGCCGAATCGCAGCGCGAGGCGGCGCAGAAGGAAGCCGAGGCCGAAAAGGCCCGTGCGGAAGCGGATCTCGACGAGGCCCGGCAGAGCGCGTACGAGAGCGGCAAGGACGCCTAGCTCCCGCGAGATTCGATGTGGCCGTTTGGCGGAACGGCCCGTCACCGGCCCGGCGGTGAACCACCGCCGGGCCGTTCTCAGCAATTACTCGGCGCGGGAACACCTTTGAAGCGCGCTTCCAGCCAACTGAGCGCGGACGGCACGCCGAGCACCGCGGCGGACAGATGGTCCGGGCTCGGGAATTTCTCGTATTGCACTCGCGCACCCGCGGCGCAATACCGCCGAACCGTAGCGTCGACCGACTCAACCGGGATGAGAGTGTCCTGCTCCGCCCGCCATTGGTAGCTCGGCGTGACCGGGATGTCTTCGTAGAGTTCCAGGCTGTTCTCCTCGAGCACCTCGCGTGCGCGCTTGTCGTCGGCCAGTGAGTTCGAGGCCGCGACGTCCACGATGCCGCGGCCTGCGCCGACCAGCAGGATGTCGTTGGTGCAACTGTTGGCGATCCGATTGCGGACCGACAAGCCGAGCGAATTCAGCTGGTCACTCACCGGCAGCCGCGTCGGGTACTCACGCTCCAGCCCGAGGGCGGCGGCGAAAGCGAGACCGAACACCGCGTGCGGCGCGTAGCCGAGGCCCTCGATCATCTTGACCAGATTCATCGGCACCCCGCCCGAGGCGACCCCGACGAGCGACAGTTCCGGCGCGTAGGTCGGCGCCAGCGCGGCCGCCCACGCGCTCGCCATGCCTCCGCCGGAATAGCCGAGCAGGCCGACCGGGCTGTCCGCCAATCCGAGTTCGGCGACCCGCCGTGCGGCGCGGATGCCGTCCAGCGTGATCATGCCGCCGAGTTTGGCGGCGCCGTAGGCACTGGTGGGTCCGAGGTGGTCGGGGAGAGCGACCGACCAGCCGCGCAGCAGGAGGGCATTGAGCGCGGGCGCTTCGCGGATCGACAGGTTGGGGTCGCTGGTGTAGAGCACGCGCGACACCGTGCACTGGGTGCCGAGTGCGTTGATGATGTGCTGATAGGACAGCAGTGGCCTACCGGGAGTGGGATTCTGCGGCGTCAGCACGGTGGTGGTGGCCGCGATCGGCTCGCCCGCGGAGTTGGTGGAGCGGAATTTGATCATCGTGACCGTCGAGCCGGGAAACATCGGTAGCGCGGGCATCGGGCGGACGGCGAGGACGTCGCCCGGCGCGGCGTGGTCCAGTCCCGCCGAAGCGGCGTAGAACGGATCCGGATCCGGTGCGGGGTAGATCGGTTGCGCCGCGGCCTGCGGTGTGATCACACAGAAGGCGGCCGCTGCGGTGGCGATGAATAATCGAAGCATGGTTTTCGTCGACTCCCCTTCATCACAACGTGCTGTTCAGTAACGCTGGTGTGCTGAAGCCGAATGCAGCCGGACACCGGTCGCTCGCGACCGATGCCCGGACCTGCACACTGTAGGGGACGATCGGGAAAAAGCCGAGGTCGCCGCGCCGCTCGTCGACGGAGGGGCGCGCCGCGCGCCCGTCGGCTACCGTGACCCGGTGCTTTTGCTGGTCGTCGGCGTGGTCCTGCTCGGTGTGTTCGCGGTGCGATTCGGCAGGGACCGCAGGCGTCTGGGCCACGGGGTGTTCCTGCTCCTCGGGCTGGGGTTCGTCGGCGCGTGGGTGGTCGGCCGGATCATCGAGGGCGATCGCACGGTGGTGCTCGCGCCGTTGGTGGTGCTGCTGTCACCGCTGCTGGTGCTGGTGCTGGCCGGGTTGTCGATCGCCAACGGCGCGCAGTTGGTGCGCCGTGAGGGTTGGCGTCTTCCGAATCTGTTGCCGCTCGGACTCGGTATCGCCCTGTTGACGCCGTACGTGGTGCTCCTCCTGGCACTGCTGACCGAAAACATCTGGCTGGTAGTGCTTCTGGCGTCGCTCACGATGACGATCAGCTACGTCGGCTTTCTGTTCGCGGCGTTCCTGTTGTATTCCCTGTGCTACGGACTGTTGCCCCACCGTCCCGGGATGGACGCGATCGTCGTGCACGGCGCCGGGCTGGTCGACGGTGAGGTGTCGCCGCTGCTGGCCGCGCGCCTGGATCGGGCGATCGAGGTCTACCGTGACGAAGCCGGCGCGGGGCGCGCCCCACTGTTGATCGCCAGTGGCGGTAGGGGAGACGACGAGGAGGTCTCCGAGGCCTCGGCCATGGGTGATTACTTGATCGACCGAGGCGTGCCGGAAGATCGCGTCGTGCTGGAAGACCGGTCGGGAACGACCGAGGAGAATCTGCTCTTCACCAAACGGCTGCTCGGCGAGCGCGGTCCCACTACGCGCATGGTGCTGGTGACGAGCAACTTTCACATGTTGCGCACGGCGATCCTGGCCCGCCGCCTCGACCTCGACGCCGAGGTGACGGGCGCCAAGACCGCCTTCTACTACTTGCCGAGCGCCTTCCTGCGCGAGTTCGCCGCGCTGCTGGTGGCCTACAAGTGGAGCAACGCGATCGTGGCCGTGGCGCTGGTGTCGCTTCCGCCGCTCGCCCTGCTGGCCACCCGCGGGTGACTCAGAAGCTCTTGTGCGGAACGCCTACGGTGAGACCGCCGTCCACCACGAACTCGGCGCCGGTCGAGTACGACGATTCGTCGCTGGCCAGGAACGTCACCAGGGCGGAGACCTCGGACGGGTCGGCGCCGCGGCCGAGCGGGATCTGGAGGAAGTCCTCCGGGATGTTCTCGGTCATCGGTGTACGGATCAAGCCGGGGTGCACGGAATTCACGCGGATCTTGTACTGCGCCAGCTCGAGCGCGGTGGATTTGGTGAGCCCGCGCACGGCGAACTTGGTGGCCGTGTAGCCGTGCAGGCCCGGGCTGCCGCGCATGCCTTCGACGGAGGAGATGTTGATGATCGAGCCGCCGCCTGCATCGATCATCGCGGGCGTAGCGGCCTGCATCCCGAGGAATGTGCCGGTGAGGTTGATGTCGATGATCCGTTGCCATTCGGCCAATTCGAACGCGACGAGCAGGTTGCCGTTCACGATGCCCGCGTTGTTCACCAGGACACTCAGTGACCCGAAGCGCTCCACCGCCGCGCCGACGGCTTTGCGCCAGTCTTCCGGCTCGCGCACGTCGAGGTGGACGTAGGCGGCGTTGTCGCCGAGTTCCGCGGCGACCGCGGCGCCCTCCTCGTCGAGCACGTCGCCCAGCACCACGCGCGCGTCCTCGGCGACCAGGGCCTTGGCGTGCGCCGCGCCCATGCCGCGCGCTCCGCCGCTGATCAACGCCACCTTGCCGGTCAACCGCCCCATCCGGGGTACCTCCGTCTCTCGAATCTGCCTGTAACACGTTACAGAAAATGCGCCTGGTGTCGACGCGTCTCGCGACAGTAGCCCAGGCGGTCGGCGGTTACGGCGTGATCGACCACGCGTCCCGGTGAGCGGGCCGTCGATGCCATTCCTGTGCGCCGCAGATGTGGAACGTGTTCTAGAATTGCGGAGGTGTGACCACTCGGGAGGTGCGCTATGACGAACCCCGGCCGAAGCGTGACGCGGTTCGGCGGACGTTTGCGGGTGCCGGATATCGCCGAGGTGCCCGGTGGCCGCCTGGTCGAGCTGGCGGGTCGAGGCCGGACCTACGTGGTCGACATCCCGGGGCCCGAGCACGCGCCCGCGCTGGTGCTCCTGCACGCCACCGCCTGCACCGCGTACCTCACCTGGTTCCCCTCGCTGGCGGAGCTGGCCCGGCGGTACCGGGTCATCCTGTTCGACCAGCGGTGGCACGGGCGCGGCATCCGCTCCGAGCGGTTCACCCTGGAGGACTGCGCCGACGACGTGGCGGCCGTACTCGACGCGTTGCAGATCGACCGAGCCATCTGCGCAGGGTTTTCGCTGGGCGGAATCGTCAGCCTGCTGGCGGGACGACGCCATCCGGACCGAGTGAGCGGGCTGGTGCTGTGCGCGACGCCCTATCGGTTCCGCGAGAAATGGCGCGAGCACGCTTTTCACCGGACGTTCGGCGCTGTCGCCGCCGCTGTGGAGCAATACTCCTACCGTCGTGCCGAGAAGCTCGCGGGCCGTCTGCCCGAGCTTCCCGAGATCACGTGGGCGCAGGGACGCTTGGATCGCTGGGCGCTCGGCGAGTTCCGCAGCACCAGCGGGTGGGCGCTCACCCAGGTGCTCGCCGCGGTGGGGCGCTTCGACGCGACCGCGTGGTTGCCGGAGCTGACGATGCCGACGGCGGTGGTGATCACGACCCGAGATCGCGCGATTCCCGTCTATCGGCAGATGGAGTTGGCGACGATGATTCCAGGGGCGAGCAAGCATCTGGTCGCGGCCGGGCACGCGTCCTGTGTGCTGGAAGCCGATCGTTTCGTACCGGTGCTGCTCGAAGCCTGTGCGGCCGTCGCCGCGAAGATGTGACTCGGCAGGTCCCGTCCGGCGGCGGTGGCGGAACGGGACCCGGCGCTCAGCCCGAGGTGCGTGCCGCGGCGAGCAATTCGGCGACCACGCCGGGAACAGCGTCAGCCAGCGCGGCGATGTCGGGCACCAATTCCTTGCAGGCGATGAATCCGAAATTCAGCTTGTCGTTGTTCGACAGCACGGTCACCGTCAGGCCCGCGCCGTGGAACACCGGTCCGAACGGGTACATCCCGTCCACCCGGATGCCGAGGAAGTACAGCGGCATCGGCGGACCGGGCACGTTGGACACCACCAAGTTGTGCACCACCGGGTGCTTCTCCGCCAGCTTGAGCGAGGAGTACATCCGTGCGGCGAGCCGGAAGGTGTTCGGCGGGGCGTATTTGGACCAGTCCTGCAGGAAGTCGGCGCCCATCACCTCGTGCTCTTCCTTGGCTCCCCGGTTGGCCTCGGCCACCTCGCGCAGGCGTTCCACCGGGTCGGCGAGGTCGGTGCCCAGCCGCGCGAATAGCGTGGACACCTTGTTGATCCCGGCCTTGTGCCGGGTCGACTCGTGCACGGACACGGGTACGGACGCGATGAGCGAGCGGTCCGGCAACTCGTCGCGCCCGGCCAGATAGGTGCGCAGCGCACCGGCGACGACGGTCAGCACCACGTCGTTCACCTTGACGCCGAACGCGGAGCGGATCTCCTTGACGGCGTCGAGTTCGGTCTCGGTGAACGCGACGGCGCGGTGCGGGGTGATGGCGAGATTGAACGGCGTGCGTGGAGCGGAGAACGGGATGGCCATGCCCGTCTTGTTCTGGCGACGGCGCTGCGCGAAACCGGCGACTACGCCGACCGTTTTCGGCAGCATCCCGACGATGCCCGCTCGGGTCGGGAACTTCACTACCGCCTCGGCCAGTAATTGCCAGTCATTCGGTTTCGGCTCGGGGCGCCACTCCTTGTCGGGTACCTCCTTGGCGGCACCCGGCTCCGGATCGCACAGGTGCATCATCAGGTCGGCTCCGGTGACGCCGTCCACGGCGGCGTGGTGGTATTTGCAGATCACCGCGACCTTCCCGTCGTCGAGACCCTCCACCACGGACATCTCCCACAACGGGCGGTCGCGATCCATGGGGCGGCTGGCGATGTCCCCGACGAGTTCGGCCAGTTCGCGGCGTCCGGCCGGCGCCGCGATCGCGATGCGGCGGAGGTGGTAGTCGAGGTCGAAATTCTCGTCCTCCACCCACACGGGATGGTCGAGGTTCAACGGCACCTCGTACACGCGGCGGCGCATCTGCGGAATCAGGGGAAGTCGCCGAGCCAGTTCGGCTTTGAAGCCGTCGAACGAGTAGCCGCCCGACGACGGGTCGAGGATCAGCAGCGCGCAGACGTGCAGATGCTGGGTCCCGGTTTCCAAGTAGAGAAAGCTGGCATCCAATCCGGTCAATCGTTCCATAGCAAAAGACTACTAGAACACGTTCTAATTTTGGGCCGGAAACGGCAGGTGTGACGACTGTCGCGGGTGGTGCCACCGTACAGCGGTGCGTGACGCTTTTGTGTGTTACTGGAAGTTCCATGTATGTGTATGATCCTTGCTACGGATATGTAGGAATCGCGCGGCGACGCGTGCGCGTGAGGATCGAGGAGTATCGATGAAGCTACTTCGCAGGGCCGGGCGGCGGCCCGACGCCGACCCGGGCGCCGTGGCGCTGCACGCCCGCAACGTGCGCTTCGACTGGTCGGACACGCCGCTACGCTGGATGCCCGCCGAACCCATCGCCTCGCATCTGATCAACTCGCTGAATCTCCTGCTGCCCGAAGGGGAGCGCATGTTCTGCGCCGCCTACGCCGAGGCGCTGCCGTACGTGCGGGACGAGCGGCTGCGGGAGGCGATGCTCGGGTTCATCGGTCAGGAATCGATGCACGCCGAGACGCACGACAAGGTGTTGCACGAGGTGCTCGCCGCGCACGGCATCGATCCCGAGCCCTATCTGCGGCACGCCGAGTATCTGTTCCGCCGCACGCTCGGGCCGAGAGATGTCGAAGGCGTCGCCGAACGGCAGGTGATGGTGGAGCGGCTGGCCTTCATCGCGTGCCTGGAGCACTTCTTCGCCTACCTCGGCGACTGGGTGCTCAACGCGGATCTGGAGCGGTTCGGCGCCGACCCGCGCATGGCGGACCTGTTCCGCTGGCACGGGGCGGAGGAGGTCGAGCACCGGCACGTCGCGCACGACGTGGCCGTGTACTTCGGGGCCGGATACGTGCGGCGCGCGGCCCTCATGCTGCTGGTGTTCCCCATCTTCCTGACGTTGGTGGTGCGCGGCACCAAGTTCCTCGTCCACCAGGACCGCGACCTGCCCGATCACGGCTATCCGGGGCTGCTGATGCGGGTCTTCGGTGCGATGTGGCGCGGCGCGTTGCCCGGCGTCCCCTCGCTGCTGTGGAGTGCGTTGAGCACGTTCAGGCCCGGCTACAACCCGGAGACGGTCGGCTCCACCGCTCAGGCGGTGGCCTATCTGGCAAAGTCCCCGGCGGCGCGAGCGATCGCCTCGTGAGATCGCCGGTTCCCGACCAATTGCCCGCAGACCTGTTCGGCAGACGCGAGCGCGACCGCACCGTGCGGGTGCTCGACGCGGTGGCCTCGGCGCGACTGCGCTGGACCGCTCTGATCAATCGGCGCGATCCGCGGCCGAAGACGGACGATCGGCGGCTCGCGCTGGTGGTCACCGAGCGGCGGATCGAGGCGCACGACCAAGACGTGGTGAGCCTGCGGCTGGCCGCCCCCGACGGGCGCGCGTTGCCGCCCTGGCGTCCCGGCGCGCATCTCGACCTCGAGCTGCCTTCCGGCCGTTTGCGGCAGTACTCGCTGTGCGGCGACCCCGCGGACGTCCGCGCCTACCGGGTGGCGGTGCGCCGGATCCCCGAAGGCGGCGGTGGATCTGTCGAGGTGCACGACTGTCTTCCGGTGGGTTCGGCGATCGTGGTGCGCGGTCCGCGCAACGCCTTCCCGTTCGCCGTGCCCGGTCACGGATCGCCCGCCGCGCGTTTGCATTTCGTTGCGGGCGGCATCGGTGTCACGCCGATCCTGCCCATGGTCAGGTTGGCGCACCGGCTGGGTATCGAGTGGTCGATGGTGTACACGGGGCGCAGCCGGGATACCTTGCCCTTCCTCGACGAGTTGTCGGGATTCGGCGACCGGGTCGTGGTCCGCACCGACGACGAACACGGTCTCCCCGATGCGGGCGCCCTGCTGCCCGGCGTCGGACCCGACACCGCCGTCTATTGCTGCGGTCCGGTGCCGATGATCACCGTCGTTGCCGATGCGGTGCGGGAAATCCCCCAGGTGGAACTGCATTTCGAGCGGTTCTCGCCACCACCGATCGTGAACGGTAAGCCGTTCGAGATCGAATTCGCTTCCACGGGGGAGGTCGTCGAGGTCGCCGCGGACCGCACCGCGCTCGACGCCATCCTCGCTTCCCGGCCCGACCGCCCGTACTCGTGCAGACAGGGATTCTGCCGCACCTGCAAGGTCCGGGTACTGGCCGGCGAACCCGACCATCGCGACAGCGTGCTCACCGACGCCGAGCACGAGGCGGGCGCGATGCTCGTCTGCGTCTCGCGCGCCGACGGTGGCCGCCTCGTGCTCGATCTGTGATCCGACCCGCCATTCGGCTGAGGAGAAACTCGATGACCACCACCGAAATCGCCGAACTCCCCGCGGTGGGACGCAGCGTGCGCAGCGGCGAATTCGACCTCGCCGTCTACGAATACGGCGACCCGGCCGCGGAAACCATTGTGCTGGTGCACGGTTGGCCGGACACCCATCACCTGTGGGACGCCGTTGTGCCGCGCCTGGCTCGACGGTTCCACGTCGTCGCCTACGACACCCGCGGGCACGGACGCTCCACCCGCACCAGGCGCACCGCCGACTTCCGGCTCGACCGCCTGGCCGCGGACTTCTACGCGGTCGCCGACGCGGTCAGCCCCGATCGGCCCGTACATGTGCTCGCCCACGACTGGGGTTCGGTGCAGGTATGGGAAGCGGTGTGCGAGCCCGGCGCGGCGGCCCGGATCGCGTCGTTCACCTCCGTCTCGGGACCGAACCTGGACCACGTCGGCAAATGGATCCGCGACCGGCTGACGCGTCCGACACCGCGCAACGTGTGGCAGCCGTTCACCCAACTGCTGTCCTCGGCTTACACCTTCTTCTTCATGACCCCCGGGCTGCCGCGCGCCACCTTCGGACTGGTAGGGACCGAACGCCTCTGGCGGCGGGTCGTCGCGCTGATGAACGAGACCGAGCCGTCGAGCGTGCGTCTCGGCCCCACCTTTCGCGCCGACATCGTCGACGGCCTGCTGATCTACCGTGCGAACATCGTGCAGCGCATGCTCGCCCCGCGCGAGCGGCGCACCGAGGTGCCGGTGCAGCTGATCGTCGCCGGACGCGACGTCGCCGTGCGACCCGCCGGATTCGACGACGAACACAAGTGGACCGAGCGGCTGTGGCGGCGGGACGTCCCCGCCGGGCACTGGATGCCGTTCTCTCATCCGGAGTTGCTGGCCACCGCGACCACCGAACTGATCGACACCCTCGGCGGCTCACCGGCGCCCCGGACCCTGCGCCGCGCCGAGGTGGGGCGGACCGCGCGGCCGTTCGATGATCAACTCGTGGTCATCACCGGCGGTGGCAGCGGCATCGGGCGCGCGACCGCGCTCGCCTTGGCCCGTCGCGGCGCGGAGATCGTCGTCTCCGACATCGATCCGGCGGCGGCGAAGGAGACCGCCGAGCTGATCGCCGCCGAACACGGTCTGGCGCACGCCTATCCGCTCGACGTCGCCGATGAAGGCGCGATGCGCGCGCACGCCGAGGCGGTGCTGGCGACCCACGGCGTCCCGGACATCCTGATCAACAACGCGGGGATCGGTCAGGCCGGTGGATTCTTCGAGACGTCGGCGGAGGAATTCGACCGGGTACTGCGGATCAACCTAGGCGGGGTGGTGAACGGCTGCCGCGCGTTCGGTCCGGCCATGGCCGAGCGCGGTCTCGGTGGACACATCGTGAACCTGTCGAGCATGGCGGCCTACAGTCCGCAGCAGGGGTTCAGCGCCTACGCAACCAGCAAGTCGGCGGTCTTCATGTTCTCCGACTGCCTGCGCGCCGAAGTGGCCGGTCGCGGCATCTCGGTGCACACCATCTGCCCCGGCATCGTGCACACCGACATCGTGCGGCGCACTCGGTTCTCCGGCGTCAGCGCGGAGGAGGAGAAGCGCAAGCAGGAGCGTTACGACAACCTGTACCGGATGCGGCGCTACGGGCCGGAGAAGGTGGCCGAGCGGATCGTGCGCGCGGTGCAGCGGGATCGCGGCATCGTGCCGGTGACGCCGGAAGCCCACTTGCAGTACCACTTCGGCCGGTTCGCGCCCGGCGTCGTCCGATTCCTGGCGGCGCGGGTGAAGCTGACCTGAGATCAGGAGGCGAGAGTGCGGGCCAGCTCCGCCTCGACGGCCACGACCCGATCGGCGTCGATGCCCCACGGGTGCTCGACACCGACTCGCCGGTCCAGATCCCACAGCACGCATTCCTCGCCGGGAGCCGCCACGAACGACCACGCGACCACGGTGCGGCCGAGCTGTTCGTCCATGGTTCCGTGCGCGGGATTCGGCGGCCCGGCGCCTTCCGGGAAGTGGTGCAGGAAGCGGCCGTATGCCCTCGCGCAGAAATCGGCGTAGCGCGTGGTGCACAGGATGAATCCGTGCCATGCCTCGTCGACCGCGTGTGACGGCATGCCGATCACCTGGTTGTCACGCATGGCCGCGCCGCAGCACAGCAGCCACTGGCGCAATCCTTTGTCCACCAATTCCCGTGGCTGCCAAGGGCAGGTCTTGTAGACTGCCTCGGGCAGTTCCAGCGCGTCGACGGCGGCGCGTACGGTCGCCAGGTCGACCTCGCGCACCGGGTTTCGACGGAACCTGAAGTTCACCACAGTTCACTGTACGTGCGCGCCGATGTGCCGCTACCGTTCTGACATGAGCGCACTCATCTTTCTGATCATCCTGTTGATGGTGCTGCTCCTCGTGGCGGCTCCGATCATCGCCGTAGTCGCCATCATCCGTTCGCAGCGCAACCGCTATCAGCCGCCGCCGTACGGTGCGTGGCGCGGTGGGAACCGAAGCGGCGGATATTACGAGGGGGGTTCCACAGATCCGTTCTGGGCGGCCGGCGGAGCCGGTTTGATCGGGGGGTCCGACCAGCCGAGCGGCTGTGGCGGCGGGCATCTGCACCACCACGGCCATCATCACCACGGCAGCAGTTGCGGCGGGGGAAGCGGTTGCGGCGGCGGGGGTAGTTCCAGTTGCGGCGGCGGCAGTAGTTCCAGTTGCGGCGGGGGCAGCAGTTCCAGCTGTGGTGGTGGCAGTAGCTCCAGCTGTGGTGGTGGCAGTAGCTCCAGTTGCGGCGGCGGTTCCTGACGCACCATTTGACCTCAACACGACTTCAGGTTCCATGCTGATCTTCGTCCGAAGACGGCAAGGAACGACGAAGGGTGTGTGACATGCGGGCTGTGCAAGCCGGTGAGTTCGGTGGACCGGAAGTGCTCGTGGTTCGGGAGCTGCCGGATCCGGTGGCGGGACCAGGGGAGGTGGTCGTCGACGTGGCCGCCGCGGATGTGATGTTCCTGGACACCAGGCTGCGGAGCGGTTGGGGAACCGACTTCTTCGCGATCGAGTTGCCCTATGTGCCCGGCGGCGCGGTCGCCGGGGTGGTGGCGTCGGTCGGTTCCGGCGTCGATTCGTCCTGGATCGGCAAGCGGGTGTCGACGCCCACCGCGGCCAGCGGCATCGGCGGCGGCCTGCCGATCGGCGGATATGCCGAGAAAGCGCTGGCCAAGGCGGATACGCTGACTGCCTTGCCGAAGGGGCTGACCGCGACGCAGGCCGTCGCGCTGGCCCACGACGGTCGAACCGCGCTCGCGGTGTTCGACCATGCCGCCGTCCAGCCGGGGGAATGGGTCCTGATCACCGCCGCCGCCGGTGGGCTGGGTGTGCTGCTGATCCAGCTCGCCCGCGCGGCGGGCGCGAATGTCGTCGCCGCCGCACGGGGCGCCGCCAAGCTGGAACTCGCCGAGCGGCTCGGCGCGACCGCGGTGGTCGACTACTCCGCGCCCGACTGGGCGGCGAAGGCGCGCGCCGCGACCGAGGGGGCGGGCGCGCACGTAGTGTTCGACGGCGCGGGCGGCGCGCTCGGCGAGGCTGCGCTCACGGTCGCCGCGGATGGCGGGCGTTTTTTCGGATACGGAGCCGCCGCAGGCCAATTCGCCGTACTGAACCAGGAAACCGCCGCGGCGCGCGGCATCAGCGTCTACGGGCTGTTCGACATCACCGGCGCGGACATCGATTGGCAGGCGATCGCCCGGCGCGCTCAGGAGGAGGTAGTCGCGGGCCGCCTCGAGGTCGTCATCGGTCAGACCTTCCCGCTCGATCAGGCCGACCGGGCGCATGCCGCCATCGAGTCGCGGGCGGCGCTGGGGCGCACTTTGTTAACAGTGTGAACAAACCGGCGAACTGGACAATCGACGTAGTGCGCTGCCCCGGCGACGGCGCTAGGGTGCCGGGGTGGAAACTGTGCTCGTCGTCGCAATCGTCATCGTGGTCCTCGGCTTCGTGGTAGCTGTCGTCCAGTTCGCCAGCAGGCCGCCGAAGGAAGCCGAGCCATGGGACGACCATGACGACGCCGAGGACTACGAGGACGACTGGGACGAGGACTACCGCGAGGGCTGACCCCGCTACGCCGGGGTCAGCACCACGACCGCGATAGGCCGCTTCGTCAGCTTCTGATAGGCGCTGTAGCGACCCTTGTTCACCTCGTCGACGAGCGCCCACCGCCGCGCGTACTCGGGATCATCCGGCAGTGTCGCCCGGGCCCGCACCGTCAGTTTCCGCCGACCGACCTGGATTTCGCACTCCGGTCGGGCCTTCACGTTCGCCAGCCATCCCGGCGGCCGCGGCGATCCGCCGTTGGACGCCGTCACCAGATAGTCCGCACCGTCGCGCGCGTACGTCAGCGCCGAGGTCCGTTCCTTGCCGGACTTGCGTCCCACCGTCCGCAGCAGCAGCGTCGGATTCCCCAGCAGCAGCCGATGCCCCACCAGCCCACCGCTGTTCTCGTACACCCACTGATGCGCCTTCAGCACCTTCGTGAACAGACCGGCCATACCTGACCCTCCAGTAAGTTTCCGACCCACCCACCCTAGGTCATCCCCAGCCGACTGGTCCGCACCCCACCGGACCCGGTAGCATCCCCAACGCTCGCGGTTTCGCGGCACGGGGCGGTAGCTCAGTCGGTTAGAGCCGTGGACTCATAATCCATTGGTCGCGGGTTCGAGCCCCGCCCGCCCCACAAATACCCTCTGATCTGCGGAAACGTCGAACTCGACAGTAGAGTTGATCCAGAACGGCGCTGCGACAGCAATAGATTTCATCTCATCGAGCACCCTGCGGCCGAAGGGCTCATGGATGCGAATCCGCTCTGCAGATGGGCGTGTGTCGCCTCGCGCGCCGCTTCGCAATGGCGTCCGAGCAGTGCAAGAACCCCGCCGCGCCGCACGGCGCCGAACCCGGGAGTCCACCAGTACATCGCCTCGGGTGGTTCGACGCCGTCCGCCGTTTCCGTCGCGGCGTCGGCGTCGGCCATGGCGCGTTGTGTCTCGCGTGTTTCTCCGCGCGGCCAGTAATTCGGCCCGCCGCATCTGTGCGTAGGCGACGAGCACGGGATGCGCACATCGCACGCCGAGTGCGGCGTCGATAGGGCGACGACCTCGCCGTAATCCCCGGTCGCGATCCAGGTGACGTAACCGGAGAATCCCGGGCTGTGCACAAGGCGGTCCGGGTCAAGGGAGTCTGCCGCCAGACCTACCGCCGTGGCCAGGCTGCGCCGGGCGGCGGTGTCGGCTCCGACCGCGTGCTCCAGCCAACCTCGATATTGCGTTACCTCGGACGCGAGCGCAGCCGCATCGGCTCGTGCCGTGCGCGCTTCACGGGCGAAGGTTTCGACCATGGTGGACATGCCGCGCAGCGAGATTCCCGCCGCCTCCCTGGCGGCGCGCAACAGCACCCCAGGTTCCACAACTCCAGCCTAGCCCGGGTGTGGACGCCTGATGACGGCGAAATCGTCGGCCCGAGAACGCAGCTCACTTAACTTCGATTCAGCCCCGCCACTGGGTCGACGGTGTTCCTCGGCGGCGGGAACTCACCAACGCCGAGGGGACGAGGGGCAAAAGGGGAATGGACGCGCTCGGTTGGATCGACCCGTCGTCACCGACGGCGGAAATGGGACTCTGCTCAGGTCCGCCGCTTGGCGCGGCGGCTCGGATGCGAGCTGCACTGGGCGAATATGGATACGGTGCTCGGCCTGGTCGGACAGGTCGAGTCATCCGGGGGTAGACGTGGTGTTACTACCATCGTCCGCGCACGTGGACGCGGTGACGATGGATCGGGCAATGGCTATCGTCGACGTCGAATGTGCCTCGCCACGGGCCTCATTCGGCCGCTGGCCCATTTTCGACGGGGTGCGCCGGTGAGCGCGGCTCGGATCTCGCGTGGCTCGGATCTCGTTCGTGATCGGCCTACCCCTCGCGGTGGTCGTCGCAATGATCGTGTGGCCGTCCGACTACGACGAATGAGAGAAGGACGCGTTATGAGGCTCACGCTGCGCGGGAGAGCCGAATCCGGGAGGGCGTATCCCGTGCGCCGCGAGTTCGGAGGTTGGGCGATCCGCCCCGGTCGTGGCTGGCGTCGGCATCGGTGGGTGACTCCGCCGATTCACGTTACGTGGTCCGTCCCGGCTGACGACGTAGAAGCCGCGACGGATTGGGCGCTGGAACGCATGGGCATGTGACCAGGTAGAGACAGCGCAAAACCCCTCAGATTCGACGCTGAGGGGTTCAGGTGGCTTGCGGTCAGGCGGCGCAGACGCGGTTGAGATCGTCGGTGTAGGGGTCGAGGTCGGTGACGTTGGCATCTACCAGTGCGTCGGCGTAGGCGGTGATGACGTCCTTCTCCGCGCCCTGGGCCAGAAGGGCCAGGCCGCCCAGGCGGTCGGACAGCGCTGTCGCCGTCGCCGTGTCCATGGTGCCGCCGCTCGTGTCGATCGCGATGTTGATCAGCTCGATGGCCTTGGCGCAGAAGGGGGACTGGGCTTGCGCGGGTGCGGCGGGCAGGAAGAGTAGAGCGGCGGCGGCCGCAGCGAGCACGGCGGCGAAGGGCTTGGTCATGATTTTCCTCTCAGAACGTTGGGCTGATCGTAACCAGGCGGGAGAGCCCCTATTTCTGGTGGCTCGGTAGGTATCCGGACGCGGGTGGACACGTCGATTCGACGAAGCTGGTGTGTCGCAGCCGGGTGTGGGGCAGATGTTATTGCTCGCCGAGCTTCGCATCACCGAGTAATTCGATCAGTTCCTGCACCGCCGCTTCGACATCGGACTCGGTGTTGCCGGGCAGCCTGCGGTACTGGACCCCTTTGAGGAACTCGGGTAGCTCCACATGCTGAAGTCGGACGGGTAGCAGTGTCGCGCGGCCTTCGATGCTGGCCTGGTACAGGCGTTGAGCCTCGGTCACGCAATACGGGCTGGCGACGTAGCTGGGCGAGAGCAGCAGGACGCCGACCGCTGTCTTCGCCAAGCTGTCCATGAGTTCGTCCAGCCAGTTCTGCCCGGTGCGTATGGATCCGGTCTTCCGATAGTCGAAGACTTCCTGGAACCTGGCGTGCAGCGCCCGGCTGAACAGTTCCGCCGTGTCCCTGTCCTCGTTGGCGTAGCTGAGAAATACGACTTCTTTGCGAAGCGCGGCCGTGGTGAAATATCGGCTGGCCTGATCGGCGTCGTGGAAAAGCCGGGGCTGATGCCCGATCACAGTGAGGGTTTCCTCGAAAGAGCTTCCGAGGTCGTCGCGATCCTGCCAGGAACAACACCCGCCTACTGTGGCGCGGCTGGACATCCTCGAACAACGCTCCGGAGAGTTGGTCGGGCACTCTATCGGCAGGAGTGTGCGACAGGGGCAGCGTAGGCACGCCGTGGCCTGCGGCAAAGCTCGCCGCGATATATGCCGCCGGGTCGTCGAGTGCGACCACCAGCCAATCCAATTCGCGCAGCCGGCTGACGAACGTCAAATCGAGTCGAGGCGGCCAGGCCAGGTTCACCGGCTGCCACACCGCTTCCTCGAGGCTGCTTTCCAACACATCGCCGATCTCCGCCCTGGTGCTCCGGTTCAGCAGCAGGCCTACTTCTCTTCGGCGGTACGAGCGTGTTCCGGCGCGTGCGGAGATATGCGCCCGCAAACCGTCGGCGAAAGTCTCGAATGCTTTGGTGACGCGCGCGATCAGCGGCGAATAGCGTTCGTCGGTGATCTCCTGGGGGTCGTACTCCACGACTCGTATCTCCGGAGGGCACCGCAACAGGGCGCCGTACCGGTGGTCGCAGAAAACGATGCTGGGATACCGCAGGCGTGCGGCGATGCTCAACTCGAGCAGGAAGTACCGCGCTTCGTGCTGGAGCGTGCGCAGATCCCACGCCGTCTGCGCGTCTCCTGGTAGCGGGTATATGCCCACGAACCCGTCCGCGTCTCGCATCATCCGTTCCAGCCGCGTCGGGCTGGTGAAGGTCAGCCCTTCGTCCACGCGGAAGGCGACCGGTTGCACCTTCCGGATGATTCGCCAGAAGAACAGGTTGACATCGGGTGATCGGTACCGGTGACTGAGAAAGACGTTCGGCCTGCTGGAAGAGTCTGTCTCAGTTGCCATTCTGATCCGCCTGCGGCTCGGGAAGGACCGAACGCAGGCCGGATGTGTCGACGACCTGCTGTTGGCGGATCTTGGCGTACACCGCGTCGAAGGTGTAGCCCGCGATGAAACCGACGGACAGCACGAAGAACAGGAGCCGTCGCGCGCCGGGGCCCGTCAACAGATCGGGCGAGGTCGCCAGTTGTGCCGAGATGAACAAGAGGACCGCGATCGCACCTGCCGACATCCCCAGTACCGAACTTCGCGCCCAGTCCTCCCTGCGGTCGACGGCAGTGCGGATTATCGCCCCTGACGTCGCCGCCAGCAGGGAGCCCGCGATCAGCCCGACCAGGGTGAGCGATGCGTTGCCGTCCACCGCGTAAACCAGCGGGATCATCGCGAACCCGCCGATCAGCAAGAGCGCGCCGAAGAGCAACCCGATTCCGGACTTGTACTCGGCATGCCGCTCGGCGCGCGACCGCATCGTCTCCGCTGATTGTTTGCGTTCCTGCTGAGTGCGCAGGATCGCGACGACATTCTCAGCGGCGCCGGCGTTCCACTCCCCGCCCAGGATCGAAAGCTCCTCCGGCGTGGCGAGATTGCCGGTGCGTCCCATCGATACCCATGCCTTACGCGCGGCACCACCGAAAGCGGCGACGGGCGCGAGGGGAATATCGAACGCCATCGCCACCATCGCGGTGATCAATGTGGTGCGGCCGCCACCGATGAGTACGACACCGTCGGCTTCACGCAGCGAACGGTAATAAGAGACTTCCCAGTCGTCTTCCGCTTCATGACGAATTTCGAAGGCGCCGGACTTATGTGGTGGATGCGGGAAACTGGTTTCGGAAGATCCGTACGGTGGCCGGACATGGATGGAACCGGCTCTGCACGGCTCGACGGAAAGGTATCCGGCTACCACATCGCGTTCGACGAATCGCGGCGCGCTGGAATAGACGAAGAGGTCGTAGCCTGCCCTTGCCAGTTCGGCGCCGACCTCCCGCGCGGCTCGGGCGCCGTTGTCCTCGGTCCACGACGGACGGTCCTCCACCCCGCAAGGGCGTATCCCGCCGACGATCGCGATCGTGCGGCGCTCGCCGATCGAGCCGTTTCTGCCTGACTGCACCGAACATCCCCTCGTTGATCAGGTAACAGTAGGTTGGATAGTAGCGACCGGGCGGCCGTTCCCGCCGAAAATCGTTGTGCCGTAATCCGGTGCAGCGAGATTCCCGCCGCCTCAACAGCATCCGGTTTGCTCGGAATCTGCCCCCTACCGCGGAAGACCGGCTATCACACATGATCTGGCACGGACAAGAGAAACGCCTCTGTTTCGACGCTGAGTGTTCCCGGTGCGGTCGGCACGGTGCTGCCGACTGGGCAATTCGGGCCCATCTTTCGCAGGCGTCGGGTCGGCGAAGTCGACGTGCGGACGAGATTTCGACCAGTAGTGCACGGGGGTGGTACGCGAACCCCGTACTCACCTCGGGATTCACACCGAGGGGTGAGTGTTTCCGACCCGTGGGACGATGATCTTGCGAGCTTCCTGAGAGAAGAGTTAGAGGGGTCATAAGAGGGAGCCTTCAACGGGCGAAGGCATCCCAACCGTCAGTTGAAGGAAGCACAATGACCAAAAACAAGATTATCGCAGCCGCAGCTGCGGCAGCCTGTGTGCCAATGATCGCTTTCGGTTCGGGTGTTGCTACCGGGTCCCCGGACGTAGCGCCTGTGCCTGCCCCTCCTGCAGCCGTAGATGTCTCCCAGCACGGGCAATTGCAGACCGATGACGCCGTTCTGTTCTGGGCTCCGTTCTTCTGGCCGGTCTGCTTCATCCCGCCGCTGCTCTTCGTCTTCCCGATCTGCATCGCATGATCTGCTGGACGGCATCGCTGAGGAAACGACGAACGCCGCGCGTCACGCACCCTCGCCAGATCGTGGCGTGACCGTCGGCGTTTCGTCACCTAGGAGGCGCACTCGACCAGGCTCGATCCCGCAAGATTGGTGACGACGTCTGGATGCCTGGTCTTCGAGTTCTTCAAGTAAACAGCAGTACTGTTCGCGCGGCATGGGGGGACGATTTTCCCCTTCGACCGATTGGATGCGGCATGTTCGAGAAACTTGCGGGAACAGCTGCTGCGCTCGCGGCATGCGCAACGCTGATCGGGGCGCACGCGGGCATGGTGCGCGCCGCCGCTCCGGTCGTGCTGGGCGGCGGCTCCGGCATCGTCGTCAACGATCAGGGCATCTGTACGCTCACCACGATCGGGCACGATGGCGCAGGCCGGTTGGTCGGATTCACCGCGGCTCATTGTGGTGGTGCGGGTACCACCGTCGCCGCGGCGGCCGATCGCGACGCCGGCGTGGTCGGCACCATCGCCCAGGCCAACAACGACATGGACTACGCCGTCATCGTGTTCGAACCGGACAAAGTCGTACCGGTGAGCCGCGTCGGCAACACGACGATCGCCCAGGTGGGCGGTCCCGCGCAGTTCCCGGATATCGCGTGCAAGGAAGGCTATAGCACCGGCCACACCTGCGGACTGACCTACGGAGACGTGCTGGAGTCCGGGTGGACCTGGACGCAGATATGTGTCGTCCCTGGTGACTCCGGTGGGCCGGTCGTGGTCGGAACGACACTCGTCAGCATGGTGAACGCATACGTGACGGTGCCCTGCCTCGGACCTCAGCTCGGGACGAAGATGACCGCCATCATCGACGACGTCGACGCGCGCGGTGGTCCCGGAGCCGGTTTCCGTCCGATCTAGCCGGCCTATCGACCGAGCGGGACCGCCGACATCCCCGCTCGCCGCCGGATCCGTCCGGTCCCGCGCTCGGGATGAATACGGAATTCGCGGACACCGACCGTCATCGGAGACGGCCGCGGTAGTCGAGGCAGGCGCGCCCGTCGGTGGGCGGGGTCGCGGGTGGGGTCGCGGCCGTGATGGCCTCGGTGTAAGCGCGCAAACCCTCGGCCAGCCTGCCCGCCATGTTCTCCAGCTGTTCGGGTCGCAGATGCTTGCCGAACGCGGCCGCATCCAGCAGCTGCCTGCGCACCTGGTCGATCTGCGTTCCTGCGAAGGGGATGGGCTCGTGGTCCGGCATACTCCGGCACCTTACCTCGAGTCGAACGTATGTTCCCATCGGTCTGGCTGGGTGTCCTTGATGTAGTCGACGCCAGAATCGGCTGCCAAGTCCGGCTCGGGCACGCATCGCCGTCCCCTCCGAGTCAGCGCCGCACCAGCCACCTCAGGATTCGCCGATCAGGCCCGGTCAACGGGTCCGTACCGGGCTGCAACGACATGGTGAACCCGCGGTCCACCGACATCGACGCCCTGCCTTGGTGCCGCGTAGTCAGTGGTGGGAGTGACCTTTTGCTCGGCTACCGTCCGGCGAGCTCGGCGACGACCGGAGCGAACCGGTCGGCGAAGTCGGCGCCGAAGATGAAGTAGGAGAAGCCGATCTCCTCTCGGCGCCGCTGGATTTCCTCGGCGGCGGCCGCCGGATCATCCGGAAGTACGGCCAGTGCGTCCGCCGCGCGAAGCGCGGCAGGGTCGGTGTCGGGTGGCGCCATGTGCGGCGCGACAGTGTCGCCGATGACCGGCACGGCGAGCGCGAGCTCGACGTTCCCGATGGTGCGGAAGTCGCGTGCCAGCCGCTCTACTTCGCCCCGAGACTGATCCCCCAGTGCGAACGTGACCGTGTCCGCGACCTCCGCCGCCAACGACCGGGCCTTTGGACCCAGTACGGCCATCGCCACGGGCGTGTGCAGGTCGGGGCCGTCGAGTTCGCGCAGCGTTTCGACGGTCTCACGTACCTGCGCCAGCCGCTCGTTCGGTGGCACGACGGGCAGTCCCTTGTCGCGGAGTTCGTCCTCGATTCCCGGTCTGCCGGTGCCGATGCCCATCTCGAAGCGTCCGTCGGTGAGTAGCGACAGCGAGTGCGCTTCCCACGCTGTCAGCCAAGGCGGGCGTAGCGGAGAGGCGTACACCCAGGTGCCCACGCGCAGGTCGGTCAGGGCCGCGGCGGTGGCCAGCATGGGGCCGGGCGCCGGTTGCGTCTGCGGGAAGTCGGGCACCAGCAGCGTCGAGTAGCCGCTGTCGGCGATGCGGCGCACGCGATCTCGCCACGTCGGCAGGTCGGTCCTGAGCGGGGCGACGACCCCGAATCGAAACGGTCTCGTCATGCCTGACTTCCTCTCGGAGAGCGTCGGTTCGAACAATGGATGGATCGTTCCGGGTTTACCTGACCTGGGCGGGTATTGCCCGGTCCACGATCGTCCGCACCAGTTCGGCGGCCCGCTGCTCGTCGAAAATGCCGGGCAGGGTGAGTCGTTCGAGGATGAGCCAGTTCAGAGCGAGGTAGAGCAGCACAACGGCGTCCTCGTCGCCGGGCAGCTCCGACTCCCGATAGTTGCTGATATTGAAGTCGAGATCCGCGCGTACCCGCTCGGTGAGCAGCGCCTGCAGTTCGGGCCGCCGGGTGGCCTCCAGTCGCAGTTCGAGGATCGCGAGATAGCCGGTGCGGAAATGGGAGACCCGGTCGACCACCTCGGTCATGAGTTCGGTCATGGATTCGCGGGTCTGTGGGCTGCGGGATTTCGCCATGGCGGCGTCGCTGGGGATCAGCCGCTCGTAATAGCGGTGTCCGACCTGGACGAGCAGTGCGTCCCGGTTGGGGAAGTAATTGGAGGCGGTTCCGGCGGGCACTCTCGCCTCCTGATCGACCGCCCTGAAGGTCAGGCCACGTGCCCCTTCGCGGGCCAGGACCTCGATTGACGCATCCAGCAGAGCCTGCCGGCGTTCCGGATTCGTGCGCACCACTTGACACCACTCCATCTGTAGTACTACGGTTCAAATCACTTCGCACAGAGTACTACAGTTGAGGCGGTTAAGATGCGAAAGCTTGTCTACTACGTGGCGGTCTCCCTCGACGGCTACATCGCGGGGCCGCAGGGGGAATTCGACTTCTATCCGATGTGTGAGGACATGACGGCGTGGATCAACGAGCGCTATCCGGAGACGGTGCCGACGCCTCTGCGCGAGTCCGTCGGCATGCCCCTCGACACGCCGAACAAGACCCTGGACACCCTGGTCATGGGTCGCGGCACCTACGAACCGGGCCTCGCGATCGGCTGCACCAGCCCGTACAACCACTTGAGGCAGTACGTCTTCTCGAGCACCCTCGCGCCGGTGGACAACCCGCAGGTGGAGGTCGTCGACGCCGATCCGGTCGAGCTGGTCCGGCAACTGAAGAAGGAAGCGGGCCTGGATATTTGGCTCTGCGGCGGCGGCAATCTGGCCGGACAGCTCCTCGGCGAGGTCGACCAGCTGATCATCAAGAGCTACCCCGTGATCGCGGGCGACGGCATCAGGGCATTCACGGGCAATTTCGAGCCGACGCGATTCGAGGTCACCCAGCGCCAAGAGTTCAGCACCGGCGCGCAGGTCACCTGGTTCGACCGCGCCTGATCCGGCGCCAGACCCGCCGGAGTTCCGGCATCCCGTGGCTTCACATGAGTATTCGAAAAGGCGGAACCGATATGCGAAAGCAACGCAGCACCTTCCCGACCGAGACCAACCAGCAGCGCTTCGTGACTCGCCCCGTGCCTCCGCGCGCGGTCACCAATTCCAAGGGCGGGTGGCCCCGGCACGGCAGGTACGGGGCGCGGTAGCGCCCGATCGGCGACCTGGGCTGTCCGAAATCGTTTGCCGCGGCCAGAATCGGCTGGGATGGGAGTAACAATGCATACCGACGTGATCATCGTGGGCGCGGGCCCGACCGGCCTGATGCTGGCCGCCGAGCTGCGCTCGGCCGGAGTGCGGCCGCTGGTGCTGGAGCGGCAGTCGCAGCCGCGGGACACCCCGAAAGCCGGTGGTCTCGGCGGGCAGATCCTGGAGTTGTTGCGCTACCGGGGCTTGCTGGATCGGTTCGAAGCGGCCTGCACCGATCCGATTCCGGCTCCCCGGTTCCCGTTCGGCGGTGTGCACGTGGACCTCACCCAGCTGGACGAATCCCCGATGCATGCGCTGCCGCTGCCGCAACAGCAGCTGGAGCGACTACTCGGCGAATACGTCGGCGAACTCGGCGTCGATATCCGTCGCGGACACCAGGTGCTCGATGTGCGGCAGGACGCCGACGCGGTCACCGGGGAGGTCAACGGGCCGGTCGGGCCGTACCGGGTGACCGCCCGCTACCTGGTGGGCTGCGACGGTGCGCGCAGCCGGGTTCGTGACCTGGCCGGCATTCCGTTCCCCGGCACCGTATATCCGGAGGTGAATCGGCTGGCCCAGATCACCGTGCCCGATTCGGTCACCCGGCTCGACAACGGCGACCTCGAGGTTCCCGGGTTCGACGCCATCCGTGCGGGTTTCACGCGGACGGATCGCGGTCTGTTCGGGATGGGTGTGTCACCCGCCTCGGAGGCGTTGTCCGTCTACACGATCGAGGACGAGACCGTCGAATACGACGATGACGTGCCGATGACCGTGGCAGAGTTGCGCGACAGCATCCGTCGCGTGCTGGGAGTGGATCTGCCTGTGGCGGAGACGTTCCGGCTGTCGCGATTCACCTTCAAGGCCCGCCACGCCGAACGCTATCGCGCGGGCCGGGTCCTGCTCGCCGGTGACGCGGCCCATCTGTTTCCCGCCACGGGCGTGGCGCTCAACGCCGGAATGCTGGATGCGGTCAACCTGGCCTGGAAGCTGGCCGCCGAGGTCAACGGGTGGGCGCCAGCCGGCCTGTTGGACACCTATCACGAGGAACGCCATCTCGCCGGGGAGCGCACCATGCTGCACACCCGGGCACAGGTCGCGCTGCGGCGCGGGCACGACCCGGCCTCCGAAGCGCTGCGGGCGGTCTTCCAGGAACTTCTCACCGACGAACAGCCCCTGCGGCGCATGGCGGCCCTCATCGCCGGCGCCGATATCCGCTATCGACTGCCCAATCCCAACGACCACATCTCGACCGGAACCTTCGCGCCCGACCTCACCCTGCACACCGACGACGGGACGACCAGCGTCGCCGAAGTCATGCACGCCGCACGGCCCGTCCTGCTCGACCTCGCCGACCGCGCGGACCTTCGTGATACCGCCCGAGACTGGCGGCACCGCATCGACATCCGCTCCGCCAAAGCCGAGAACCGCGAAGCCGATGCCCTCCTGATCCGCCCGGACGGCCACATCGCCTGGGCCGCGACCATCGACGAACCCGCCGACACCGCCGAGGACGGCCTGCGAGCAGCGCTGTCGTTATGGTTCGGCACACCCGCGGAAACGACGATCCCGACCAGCGATTGACGAGGGCAGGTCGTCACCGCCGATGGAGGGCTGCCGCTTCCGAACCTCCGTCGGCGAAGACGATCTGCACGTGCACGGACATCTGCTCGTCGGATGCGGCGCTGACCAGGCCGAATGCCGTGTCAGCGGACGTGTCAGGCCGGTGTCAGGGCGGTATCAGCGGGGCTCGCGACAGTATCCCTGTGAACAGTTCAGCGATTGCGGCTTCCGGGCTGCGAAAGACATACGGGGACAAGACGATCCTCGATGGTATCGACTTGGATATCGGTGCGGGCACGATCTTCTCTCTGCTCGGCCCGAACGGGGCGGGTAAGACGACGACGGTGAACGTGCTGACCACGCTGTCGAAAGCCGATGGCGGCACGGCGCGGGTCGCCGGGCACGACATCGCGACCGATGCCGAGGCGGTGCGCGCGGCGATCGGCGTCACAGGTCAGTTCGCGGCGGTGGACGATCTGCTGACGGGGGAGGAGAACCTGCGGCTGATGGCGGATCTGCACCATCTGCGGGCACACGAGAGCAAGCGGGTGATCACCGAATTGCTCGAACGGTTCGATTTGGCGGAGTCGGCGCGAAAGCAGGCGTCGACCTATTCCGGGGGTATGCGCCGGAAACTGGATCTGGCGATGACGCTGGTCACCAAGCCGGACATCGTCTTCCTGGACGAGCCGACAACGGGATTGGATCCGCGCAGCAGGCGCACCATGTGGGAGATCGTCCGGGAATTGACGAACGACGGTGTGACGATCTTCCTGACCACTCAGTACCTCGAGGAGGCCGATCAGCTGGCCGACCGGATCGCGGTGCTCGACCAGGGCCGCGTAGTCGGCGAAGGCACACCTGACGACCTCAAGCGCCGGGTGCCCGGCAGCCACATCCGGCTCCGATTCACCGACGTCACGCAGCTCGATGCGGCGGCGCGAATCCTGCCGGGGGCCACCCGCGACGACGAGGCCCTGACCCTGCGGGTCCCCGGCGACGGCGGGACGAAAGCACTGCGGGACCTGCTGAATCGGCTCGCCGAACACTCGGTCGACGCCGAGGAGGTCTCCGTCCACACCCCTGACCTCGACGATGTCTTCTTCGCCCTGACCGGTCACGCCACCAAGGAGGCTGTCGCACCATGAGCACCATTTCCGCGCCGCTGGCCGATTCGTCGATCATGTTGCGCCGCAACTTCAAGCACATCGCCCGGACTCCGGTCACGATCTTCAACGCGGCCCTGATGCCGGTCGTGATGATGCTGATCTTCGTGTACGTGTTCGGCAACGCGTTCGATGTCGGCGAACAGTACATCGACTACGCGACACCGGGCATGATCCTGCTGGCGATCAGCTACGGGTTGTCGGGCACCGCGGTATCGGTGAGCTCCGATATGGCGAAAGGCGTCATCAACAGGTTCAAGGTCATGAGCGTCTCTCGTGGCGCCGTACTGACCGGCCACGTCGCGGCCACCGTACTGACCAATGTGGTGGCCATCGCGGCCGTCATAGGTGTGGCCTTCGCGCTGGGGTTCCGGCCGCCCGCGACCGCACTCGACTGGCTGGGCGCGATCGGCATCATGGCGGCGACGTCGTTCGCGGCCGCCTGGCTCACGGTCGCACTGGGGATGGCCGCGAAGACTCCGGAGTCCGCGGGCATGACCGTGGTGCCGCTGATCATGCTGCCGTTCGTGAGCAGCGCGATCGTGCCCGCCGACCAGATGGGGCAAGGTATCCGGCAGTTCGCGCAATACCAACCTTTCACGCCGATCATCGAAGCGTTGCGCGGGTTTCTCGCCGGACACCCTTCGGGTGGCTACACGGCCGCCGCGCTCGCCTGGTGCGCCGGGTTCGCCGTCGTCGGATACCTGTGGTCGCGTGCCACTTTCAACAAGCGCGTGTAGTCGCGACCAGCCGCGCATTTCACACGCCAACCAATTCACACACAGGAGACAGCCATGCCGACGTTCGAGACCCCGGAACCGATCGCCGTCACGATCGACGTGCTCTCCGGTGCGGTCACGGTGATCGCCTCGGACCGCATCGACACCGTCGTGGAGGTCCGTCCGGCCGACGCGTCCAAAAAGGGTGACGTGCGCGCCGCCGCGCAAACCCAGATCGAATTCACCGCAGGCGCTTTGACCGTGCGAACGCCGAAAGACTGGCGGACCTACACCCCGTTCGGCGGCAACCCGTCGATCGAGCTGACCATCGAGGTACCCACCGGCTCCCGGCTGAAGGGCACCGCCGCGGTGGGCCGATTGCTGGGCGCAGGCGGACTCGGCGAATGCGACCTGGAGATATCCGCGGGCGACATCACCATCGAGCGCCCGCGTGATTCGGTAACCGCGAAAACCGCCAAAGGCGACATCCGTATCGGTGAGGCGTCGCGCGGCGTGCTCCGCCTGGAAACGTCCATGGGCGAGCTCCAGGTCGGAATCAGCCCGAGTAGCGCGGTGCAGCTGGAAACCAACGCCCAGCACGGGACCGTGCGCAACCGGATGCAACCGGTCGACCGGTCGCAGGGCGAGGAGGACATCGTGCGGGTGTACGCGCGCAACTCCTACGGCAACATTGTCATCCAGCACGCCACGGCCGCCTGATACTGCGCTCCCGCCACCCCGTCCCGCGCACATTGTCCAACAGGTGTGCGACACCACGTCGGTGTCGCACACCTGTTTGCGCCATGTTCAGCAAGCGAGCGCAGTGGCGACCAGTTCACGCCAGCTCGCCTGCCCACCCTCCTTCGTCGCCTCGCTGAACCGCACATCGCCGAGGCGACGTCGTGCTGTCTGCTCGATCCGGTCCACATCCGGTTGGGAACGGTCGGACAGCCCGCGCACCGCGGCACTCGCCGCGAGCAGCCGCACGGCCTGCTCATCGTGGGCGGCGCGCTGCGCCAGGTCGGCGATCCCGACGAGCACCTGAGCGATCAAAGGCGCGTATCCCGCATCGGATACCGCCTGGAAGGCCGCGTCGTGGTGTTCGCGGGCTTCGTCGAGACCGTCGGCGAGGTAGCCGAGCAGGTTGTGGGTCCGCGCCCTGACGTAGGGCTGCTCGGCATCGCTGCCGAGGAGGGTTGTCGCGAGATCGATCTGCCGGTACGCCTGCTCGGTGTCGTCGCTCCAACGAGCCAGCTCCGCCCTGGTCAGGGCGAGTTCGGCCAGTGCGTTCGGCCAAGCTGAGCGATCCGCGTGCCGCTGCGCCTCGGCCATGGCGGCCGCACTCGCCTCCGCATCGCCCAGCAGCCAGTACAGCTGAGCCTGCCGCGCCCGCATCAAGAAAACGTCCTCGATCGCCCCGACCTCGGTGACCACCGCGATCGCCTGGTCGAGATGCTCGCACGCACCGGCGAACTCACCGCGCATGGCGATTCGATTCGCCAGTTCGGTCAGAGCGAACGAGATTCCCCAGCGCTCGCCGATGGTCCGGAACTCGGCGAGCGCCGTCTCCAGATACTCGTCCGCCTCCCGCCCCTGCTGTCCCAGCGCGATCCGCGCCTTGCCGAGCTGGAGCCGGGCCAGCGCCCGCACCCAAGGGTCGTCATCGGTGAGCAGCGGTTCGAACGCGGGCAGCAACGCGTCCGGCCCCTGCAACATGCGTTCCAGCGCTGCGACGAACGCCAGCAGCGGGTATCGCCCCCGACTGCGTCGGCTGAACAGGTATGCCTTGTGGATCCATTCCTCCACTTGGTGCTCGTCACTCGGCCCGGAGCTCATGAAGTGCACGACCAGCCCGTACACCCTGGCCCTGATCTCGTCGTCCACCTCGCCGGACGTGTCGGCAGCCGCGGTGATCAGCTCCATGCCCTCGGCCTTGTGGCCACCGAGCCACCAGTACCAGCCCGCGGCCGCCGCGAGCCGCATCGCCCCGGTCGCGTCCGCGGCCGCGAGCGCGCCACGCATCGCGACGGCGATGTTGTCGTGTTCGACCTCGAGCGTGGCGAGCCACTCCAATTGCTCGGCGCGGCGCAGGTGCGGCTCCGCGATGTCGGCGAGTTCGGTGAAGTACGCGAGATGCGCTCGACGCGCCGAATCCGATTCGCCCGACTCCTCGAGCCGGTCCCGGGCGTACTGCTTGATCGTGTCCAGCATCCGGTAGCGCGGCCCGCTGTCCTCCACGGTGCGCAGCAGCGATTTCTCGGTCAGCGTGGTCAGCAGCCCGAGCACCTCCCACCGCTCGACCGCCATGTTCTCCTCGCCCTGGGCTTCGGGCCCCGCGCAGACCTGCTCGGCCGCCTCCAGGCTCGCGCCGCCGGAGAACACCGCGAGCCTGCGCAGAACCATCCGTTCGGAGTCGGTGAGCAGCTCCCAGCTCCAGTCGACCACCGCTCGCAACGTCCGGTGTTGCGGGATCGCGGTACGGCTGCCGCCGGTCAGCAGGCGGAATCGATCATCGAGGCGGTGGGCGAGCTGGTCGAGGGACATGGTGCGCAGTCTGGCCGCGGCCAGTTCGATCGCCAGGGGGATTCCGTCGAGGGCCCGGCAGACGCGCGCCATGGTCGACAAGGTGGGAGCATCGGCCGCGAGATCCTGGCGCACCGCACCGGCCCTGTCCCGCAACAGCTGCACCGCCGGGGAGGACTCGATCTCGCCGGGATCCGCGTCCTGCGCGGGCAACGCCAACGGCTCGACCTGCCATAACGCCTCGCCCACGATGCCGAGCGGTTCGCGGCTGGTAGCGAGGACCCGCAGCCGCCCGCACTCTCCGAGCAGCCGGTGGGCGAACGCCGCCGCGGACTCGATCACGTGCTCACAGTTGTCCAGGATCAACAGCGTTTCGCGCTCGCGGATCGCCGCGACGAGCCGGTCCATCGGTTCCGCGTTCGGTGCGCCGCCGAGCAGCGCGTCGCGGAGTCCGAGCGCGGCGAGCGCGGATTGCGCCACGTCGCCACTCGCGCCGACGGACGCCAGTTCCACCAGCCAGGCCCCGTCGGGCAGGTCGTCGAGCATGGTCCGCGCGGTTTCGAGGGCCAACCTGGTCTTGCCCGAGCCGCCAGGACCGGTCAACGTGGTGAGCCGATGGTTCGCGATGAGTTCGCGCACGGCGGCGATATCGGCGTATCTGCCGACGAATTCGGTCAACTCGGCCCGCAGGTTCGTATTGCGGTGGTTCTCCTCCGTTCGCACTTCGCCGCGCAGGAGCGCCACGTGTAATGCGGAGAGTTCCGGCGAAGGATCGACGCCCAGCGTGTCGGCGAGTGCCTCCCGTGCGCGCTGGTACGCGATCAGCGCCTCGGCGCCACGACCCGCGGCGCCGAGCGCGCGCATCAGCGCGGCGACGAGCCGTTCCCGCACGGGGTGCCGGGCCACCAGCTCGGTCAGCTCGGCGATCAGCTCCGTACCCCGGCCGAGGCGGACCTCCGCTTCGTACCGATCCTCCATGGCGGCGAGGCGCAGCCCCTCCAGCCGGGTGACCACCGCGTCGAAAGCCTCGCTGTCCGGTATTCCGACGTCCTGCATCGGCGCACCGCGCCACAGCTCGACGGCCTCGCGCAGGAGCTGGGCCTGTCGCGCGTCGTCACCGCCGCGGGCCTGGTCGAGAAGCCGTTCGAACCGCAGGGCGTCGACGGCGTGGGGTTCCACCGTCAGCCGGTATCCGCCCGGCTGCCCGTCGAGCGCCCCGTCCGGCAGCACCCTGCGCAGCCGGGAGACCAGTGCCTGCAAGGCATTCGCCGCGTCGGCGGGCGGTTGCTCACCCCAAATCCAGTCGACCAGCGTCGCTTTCGGGACGACGCGACCTGGTTCGAGCGCGAGCGCGATCAACAGCGCCCGCAACCGAGCGCCCGGTACCTCGATCAATCCGCCGTCGTCTAGTCGGATCTCGAGCGGTCCAAGCATCCCGATCTGCACCGGCCCATTCTGCCGTGGACTCTCGGCGGTGAACCGGGCCGCCCGTCCCCGGGGTGACAACCGCTCCGATGGCGGCGACCGACACCGGTCGGCCGCAGCGTGCGGAGATGTCGGCCGGCCGGAGAGCAGGCGCATACGCGCTCTGATCGGCTCTGCGCGGAGGCGATGCGCGTCGAGATACCTGCCGGTGCTGTAGGGCCGTTCGCTGTGTGCGCGAACGGCGCGTGCCAGGCAGTGGGTAGTGAAGGCGACCTTTTCGCCCTGACCAGGGCGAACGTCGTATCGGCGGCGTGTCAGGCCGGTATCAGGTCGGTGTCAGCCAGTCGGGCGACAGTTCTCCTGTGAACAGTTCAGCAATGACAGGGCTCAGGAAGGTGTTCCGGACGCCGCTGTGCAGCAGTGCACTTGCCCACGGTGTGCGCGCTCTCCCGGTCACCTCGGAAAAGGGGTAGCCGGTGGAACTCAGAGTGGACCGTGAGCGCTGCGTCAGCGCCGGAATGTGCGCACTGACCGCCCCTGGAGTATTCGACCAGGACCCGGAGGACGGCCGGGTGGCGCCGCTGGACCTCACACCCGCGCCCGAGTGGGAGCAGGCCGTCTGTGAGGCGGCCCAGCTGTGCCCGTCCGGCGCGATCACCATCGTTCGACAATCGCAGCGAGAGGAAACCCGATGAGTCAGACGGCCCCCATCCCGCACGGCCTCCCCCTGGAGCGCGACGCGGGACCCTTCGACCCACCCCGCGAGATCACCCGGCTGCGAGAGCTTCGCCCGGTCAGCCCCCTGATCTTCCCCGACGGTCACGAGGGCTGGCTCGTCACCGGCTACGACGCGGTCCGCCGGCTCATGGCCGACACCCGGTTCAGCTCCCGCCAGGACATCGGCATCGTCCACGTGCCGTACGAGACACCCGGCATGCCCGTCGCCACCGAACCGTCACCGCAGGTGCCGGGCTTGTTCATCGCCATGGACCCGCCGGACCACACCCGGCTGCGGCGCATGCTGACCGGCGCGTTCACCGTCAAACGGATGAGGCAGCTCGAGGAGCACATCATCGACATCGCCGAGCGGCAATTGGACCAGATGGCGCGGCTGACCCCGCCGGTCGACCTGGTCGAGGAGTTCGCGCTGCCGGTGCCTTCGCTGGTGATCTGCGAGCTGCTCGGTGTGCCGTACGCAGACCGGGAGACCTTCCAGGTCAACTCGGCCAAGTTCTTGGTCAAGGACCAATCGCTCGAGGAGAAGATGGCGGCGTACGGCGCGATGACGACGTACCTGGCCGAACTGGTCACACGCAAGCGCGCCGAACCCGGCGAGGACATACTGTCCGACCTGGCCCGCCACGACGACCTCACCATCGAGGAGCTGACCGGCATCGCCTTCCTGCTGCTGCTCGCGGGCCACGAGACCACCGCGAACATGCTCGCGCTCGGCACCTTCGCGCTGCTGGAGCACCCCGAGCAGCTGGCCGAACTGCGCGCGGACCCGGATCTGCTTCCCGACGCCGTCGAGGAACTCATGCGCTACCTGTCGGTCGCCGACATCTTCTATCGCTACGCCACCGACGACATCGAACTCGGCGGTGAAACGATCGGCAAGGGTTCCACCGTGGTCGTCTCGCTGCTGGCCGCCAACCACGACCCCCAGCGTTTCGACCATCCCGACACCCTGGACCTGCACCGCAAGGCTCGCGGCCACCTGTCCTTCGGCCACGGCGTCCACCAATGCCTCGGCCAGCAACTGGCCCGCATCGAGATGCGCGCCGGTTTCGCCGGACTGCTGCGCCGCTTCCCGACGCTCGAGCTCGCCATCCCCGCCGGTGCGGTGAAACTCCGGACCGACATGAATATCTACGGCGTCCACGAACTGCCGGTCACCTGGACGGAGACGGCACGGTAGAACTGTCGGCCGAGCGCATGGGAACGCGCCTGCACGGCCTGTCTGTCAGCCCTGGCCGTATCGGTTGTCGGCCAGGGCGGGCATGCCCATGACGAGTCGGATCGCTGGGGCCAAGGCGCGCGGCGGGGTGGTTCGAGCCCATGCGAAAGAACACGAAGTAGGCCGTGTGGGCCGTGACGGACCGGTGGCATGAATACCGCTCACGGACAGAATGAACACCCTTGCCACGGTTGGATCGGCATATCGCACACGAGCACCGCGGCGAAACTCTTGCGATCCCACTTTTATACTCGCCGGTAACAATTGGAATCCAGAATAGCCAACTGGTAGCTGGCGACTTATTTTTGGCTCTGACATCGCTCTTTGCGACGGAATGCTGGTTGCGAGGCGAACGCGTATTGACGGATGGGAAGCGACACGGGCAGAATCGGCCGGGTTGATCCCGGGGGTGGAGGAGTTATGCGCGTAAAAACCGATATCCATTTCACCGTCGGCGTCGATCCCACCCGGGTGTTCGATGCGGTCGCCGCGATCGAAATGCTTCCCGAATGGTCGACGCATTCGGATGCGCGCGTGGCCACCCGCGGTGAATCCGGTCGTCCGCAGCGGGTCTACGTCACCGCGGAGACTCCGCTCGGCAAGTCCGATCTCCAGGTGCTGGAATACGACTGGACCGCGGACCGAGTGTCGTGGCAGGTCGTGGACAGCTGTGTCGGCGTCGGCGGCGGTGGCTGGTTCGAAGTCGCCGAGGATCGCGCGGGCTCGCAGGTCTGGTATCACACCGAGCTGCAATCCTCGCTCTTGCTGCCCGGACTACTCCTCAAGCGCAGTGTTCGGCGGGAGGCCGAGACCGTCGTGCAGAACTTCATCGAATTCGCCGAGGGATATACCGCGCCCCCGAAATCACGCGCCGTATAGGTCGCTCCGCTTCACCATTGGATATCCGCGACCGAGTTCAAGGGGGCGGCCACTTCCTCCGGCGCCAGTTGCAGGTCCGCGTCCCGCAGCGCTTGCGGGAAGTGGAAGCGGGCTCGCTGCTCGATCTCGGTCAGCGGCACCTGGAAGACGCGGAACTCGTCGAGATCGAGCACTTCCAGCTGGTCCAGGTTCTGGCTCAGCAGGAAGCCGCGGGCCTTCAGTTCGCCGTTCTCCCGGAACGCGATGACCTTCCAGAACTCGCGCGGAATCCTGACCTGCCGGAATTCCTGGTCGTCGTCGGTGAAGACCGGGCCGCCGAACGCGCTGACCTTGAGGTCGTCGACGGTGACGTCGGCGAAGACGGCGTCCTCTAGCCGCCCCCAGACCCCATCGCGCATGCTCTGGTTGAAGTCGTCCATCTGCGGGGTGATGTTGGTGTAGAAGAACGAATCCTCGTTGGCCTTCTTGGCTTCGGGCAGGCTGCCCCACAGCAGGTCCGCGCGGCGGGCGAGGTGGCCGCGATCGAGCCGGTTGTCGCGGTACAACTCGTTGCCGACCTGGGCGTCCGCGTCGAGCCGCGCGTCCTTGACGAAGTCGATCTTCTTCCGCGACAGCTTCTTGATCGAGCCGCCGTCGATGTTCCAGGCCACCCAGATGGCGAAGCGGCGCGAGCGGCGCATCGCGAGGGAGAAATGCGTGTAGTGCAGGACATCGGCGCCGTCCAAGGTGGTCGCCACGTCGGGGCGGACCTCGGCGTCCACCTCGGGGGCCGGAATCGGCGACGCGAGGAAATTCGGGTCGTATCCGGCGACGGCCGCGGCTTCCTCCGTGGCCGGCGGGGTCAAGGTGATGCCGAGCTTCTCGAACACCGATTGCGGCAGGCAGGCGAGCGCGTGCTCGTCGGTGTCCGCGCCCGTCTCGCCTGCGAAATGCAATCCGGCCAGCACGGTGCTGGTCTTGCCGTCGGGGAGCTCGAAAATCCACGCCGATCCGGAGTCGCCGCCGCTGCTGATCTCGCCGTCGACCGCGGGATGGTCCGGGTCGGGCCCGATCTCGAAGCCGCCGATGCTTCTGGTGCCCACGCCGTGATAGTCGATCTTGGCGACCACGTCGACGCGCCGCACCATGCCGTGGGTGACCTGGGTGGTCCGGCCGCTCTTGATCACCTTGTCGCCCAGCTCGGGTTCGCCGAGGCGGTCCGGGACGACGTCCAGGCCCATGATCGCGGCGCTGAACCGCCGGTTCTCGATGTCGGCGACGGCGCAGTCGCCCGCCGTGCCGAGATGGGATCGGATCAGCTTGCCGAGCCGGTTGCGGTCGACCCGGTTGTCGTCGCGCGGGCCCGGCTGCACGACGTCGTCGCCGAGCTTGCCCGCCGCGGTGTTCAGGACGTGCCAATTGCTCAGCACATACGGTGTTCCGTCGTCCCGGTCGTAGACGACGCAACCGATCGTCCCCGCCGTGGTGCTCGGGTGGGCAACGCTGATTCCCGGCACGATCGGGTCGAGACGCGACTTGCGCTCGGGCGCGGCCGCTTCGGTGACCAGCCGGAAGGCCGGCTCGAACGTGCGCTGTAGCACGTCGGTCGGTACCTCGATCCCGTCGACGGTGACGGTCTCCGGAATCGCCGACGTGCCAAGCGCTTCCAGCGCCTCCGGTTCGGACACCTTCTCGTGCACGGTGAACTGCACCGCGATCTCGCCGGTCGATTTTCCGTCGACTTGCTTGTGGCCGATGCCGATCGAGGAGATATTGGGGTCTTCGAGGAAGTTCTCTCCCTTGCTGCGGATGAATTTGCGCAGGGCGGCGAGAAGGTCATCGTTTCCGGTGTGCGTCCGGCGGGCTGGTGAATTCTTTTTGGCAGGCATGGTGACTCCGTGATCGAGGTGAGCGTGGCGTCGACGGCGTTGTCGCACCAGCTATCGCCATTCTCTGGTCACAGTCGTGCCCGCACACGAGTAGCGAACTACTCGAACGACGGGTGCCGCAATGCTGCGCAAAAGTTAGTTCGCATAACCAAAACAGTAGGTATGGCCTATGCGTGCTGTCGGTTTCAGCGACGTTAGATTTTCACCGATGTTCGGCCAAGGCTGTCGCCGTCGCGGTCACGAGGCCGATCAATCGACTTCGGTCGATGCCGGGAAGCCTGCGGGCCAGTTCGTGCTCCAGCTCCGCGCGGAACTTGTGCCGCACCGCCGAGCCCTGTTCGGTGGGAACGGCGCGAGTCACGCGGCGGTCTCCCGGGTCGGTCTCCCGGACGAGTAGCCCTCGCCGCTCCAGCCGGTCGACCATGCCTGTCACATTGGTCTTGTCACAACCGAGCGTCGCGGCCAGCTCGCCGAACGACGGCGGCCGGTCGGCGCCGAGCAGGCACAGCAATTCGGCTTGCTGACTCGTCAATTCCAGGCGTCGCGCGATCGAGGTGTAGAGGGCGCTGATCTCGCGGTACAGCCGTGCGAAAGCGGGCGCGAGCCCCTGATCGTCGGTCGACATGGGGAAAGTCTATGTCATCAACAGTTGACATCCTCACTGATTTAGTTGATGATCTCGACTATCGCCATGGTCATCAATGGGAGGTGAGATGCCGGTCGCGATCGTCACCGGAGGATCCCGCGGCATCGGTCGCGCCATCGCCGAGCGCATGGGCGCGAGGGGAGCCGCCGTCGTCGTCAACTACCGATCGAACCGGCCGGCCGCCGAACAGGTGGTGGCCGCCATCGAGGGCTCCGGTGGGCAGGCGTGGGCGGTGCGGGCCGACGTCGCCGACCCGGCGGGCCCGCGCAGGTTGTTCGACGCCGCCGAGGAGCGTTTCGGCGGCGTGGACGTCTTCGTGAACAACGCGGGCGTCGCGCGTTTCGGCTCGATAGCCGAGGCCACCGACGAGGACTTCGAGCTGATGTTCGCGGTCAACACCAAGGCGACGTTCGTCGCCCTGCGGGAGGCCGCGAAGCGGTTGCGCGACAACGGCCGCATCGTCGTCGTGTCCTCCGGCGCGACACTGACCCACCGGCCGGGCTCGGGTGTCTACGGCGCCAGCAAGGCCGCCGTAGAGCAGCTGGTTCGGGTGCTGGCCAGGGAACTCGGCTCGCGCGGCATCACGGCCAACAGCGTGCTGCCCGGTGCGGTGCGCACCGACGCACTCGCCGCGTCAGGGGTGATCGGGGCGAATCAGCAGACCCTCCAATCTATTCCGCTCGGCCGCATGGGCGAGCCCGACGACATCGCCGACGTGGTCGGCTTTCTGGCGTCGGAGGAGGCCCGCTGGATCACCGGGGCGAGCGTGCCCGTCGGTGGGGGAGCCTTCTGAACCGCGAACGCACCGGGACGGAGACGGTCCGAGACGGAACCAGGGTGTGCGCGCCTAGATCTCGATGTGAGCGCCCATGATCACCGTGCGCTCGCGGGGTAAGCCGAACTGCTCGGCGGCGTCGGCGGTGATGTAGGAGGTGGCGATGAACAGCCGCTTGCGCCACTGGGCCATCGTCGGCTCGGTACCGGGGCGCAGCTCGATCTTCGACAGGAAGTAGGACGCACGGTCCAGCTGCAACGGTCCCTCGGTGACAGCGGGGTCGAGCAATGCCAGCGCACCGGGCACGTCTTGCGACTCCATGTAGCCGAACCGGGCGCACACGTGGATGATGCCGTCTTCGGTGTAGCCGAGGGAATCGACGCTGATCCGTTCGTCCGCCGGAACCCGCGGCACGGGTTCGGTCTCGATCGACATGATCACGACGTGCGCGTGGCGCACGTGGTTGTGTTCGGCGTTGGCCCGCAAGGCCAGCGGCGCGGTTCGTTTGCCTCGGTTGAGGAAGACGGCCGTGCCGGGGACCTCGAGTATCGACGGGTCGCCCGCGTGCAAGTGGTCGACGAACTCGCGCAGCGACCCCTCCCGCCGTTCGCGTTCGGCGGTGACGATGTCGCGCCCGCGTTGCCAGGTGGTCATGATGGTGAACGCGGTGAGACCGATCAGCAGCGGCAGCCACGCACCGTGCACGAGCTTGGTCAGGTTGGCCGCGACGAACAGCAGGTCCACCGACAGCAGGGGGACGGCGCCAAGGGCGAGCAGCCAGAGCGGGATATTCCAGCGGGCGCGGGCGACGTAGAAGAACAACAGCGTGGTGATGGTGATCGTGCCGGTCACCGCCATGCCGAACGCGTAGGCCAGCGCCGCCGAACTGCGGAAGGCGAACACCAGGGTGAGCACCGAGACCATCAGCAGCCAGTTGATCCACGGCACGTAGATCTGGCCGACCGTCGCCTCCGAGGTGTGCGCGATGCGCAGCCGTGGCAGGTAGCCGAGCCGGGCGGCCTGGGATGCCACCGAATACGCGCCGGTGATCACCGCCTGCGACGCGATCACCGTAGCGGCGGTGGCCAACAGCACCAGCGGCAGGCGGCCCCATGCGGGCATGAGCAGGAAGAACGGGCTGCTGACGTGACCGGGATCGTCGAGGATCAGCGCGCCTTGGCCGAAATAGCTGAGGATGCACGCCGGGAACACCAGAAACAGCCAGCCACGGGTGATCGCCCGGCGACCGAAATGACCCATGTCGGCGTACAGCGCCTCGGCTCCGGTCACCGCGAGGACGATCGCGGCCAAGGCGAAGAAGGCGGTGCCGAAATGGCCGAACAGGAAGCCGAGCGCGTAGGTCGGTGACAGGGCTCGAAGAATCTGCGGATGATCGGCGATGCCCGCCACCCCGCACGCGCCGATGACGGCGAACCAGGCGATCATCACCGGCCCGAACACCCGGCCCACTGCCGCGGTGCCCCGGCGCTGCACCAGGAACAGCGTCACGATGATGACCGCGGTGATCGGTACGACGAAATCCGCCAGCGACGGTTGTACGACCTCGATTCCCTCGACGGCGGACAGCACGGAGATCGCCGGAGTGATCATGCTGTCGCCGAAGAACAGCGAAGCGCCGAAGATGCCCAGCGCCGCCAGCGCCGCGGTCTGCCGTCGGCCGTGCTGCGAGCCCCACCGCCGCAGCTGCGTGATCAGCGCCATGATGCCGCCCTCGCCGTCGTTGTCGGCGCGCAGGGCCAGCAGGATGTAGGTGACGGTGACGATGATGGTGACCGACCAGAAGATCAGCGAGACCACGCCGTACACGTTGTCCACGCTCACCGGCACCGGATGTGGGTCGGCAGGGTTGAACACCGTCTGGATGGTGTAGATCGGACTGGTGCCGATGTCGCCGAACACCACGCCGAGTGCGGCGACCACCACGCCGAGCCGCGCGGTGTCGTGTGCGCTCGTCGCGGAGGGCGCGGGGGGCCGCTCCTCGTCGGATGTGGTCGTGTGCTGCCGATCGGTCACCGAGTCCTCCTAGCGCGGGCTGTCCGGCCGCCCGTGCGGACGATACCGTTCCCGGAGTTGGGCCGTCGGGCAGTAGCCGCCGCATGACATCCGGCGTCGTGCCTACCGCGGCTCAATACGACACGCGCGTCATGCGGATCTCGGAGATCGACATGCCCCGGCGGCGGCGGAACAATCCGCGCAGTGTTCCGGCGTTGAGATAACCCACCTTGGCGGCCACCGCGTCCACCGTGAGCGAAGTGGTGCGCAGCAGTTGCACGGCGCGTTCCAGGCGGATGTCGTGCACGAATTCCGTGGGGGACATGCCCAGTTCGGCGTGGGTGGCCCGTTGCAGGCTGCGTTCGGTGACGCCGACGGCGCGAGCGGCCTGGGATATCCGGAAATTCTCGCCGAGGTGTGCGCGAACCCAGCGTTCGAAGGCGGCGGTGACGGAATCGCCGCGGGCGATGATCTCGGGGACGATGAACTCGCGTTGCGGTCGGCCCGCGCCCACCGCCAGGTAGCGCATGGCGCGTTCGGCCAGGGCCGGGCTCTTGCTCGCGATCAGCGACAGCGCCAGGTCCATGTGCGAGAGCGCGGCGCCCGCGGTGGTGACGCGTCGACCGCGACACAGCGTGCGCCCCTCGTCGAGTTCCACGTGTGGGTAGCGGCGCCGGAAGCTGGGGCCGAGCCACCAGCTCGTGGTCGCGGGGGAGCCGTCCAGCACGCCCGCCTCGGCCAGGAAGAACGTTCCGGTGCAGGCGCCGGCGAGGTGAGCGCCCCGATCGCGGGCCGCGACCAGCCGGTCGAGCACCGGACGGCTGGCGGGTGCGGAAACCAGGTCGATCAGCGCCGCGGCCTCCAGGACGTTCACGGCGGGCACGATCATCAGATCGAATCCGTCGCCGAGCTCGTCGAGCGGGGTCGTCGGCACGGTGTGGCCGTTGCCCGACCGCACCGTGGCGCCGAACGACGCGCTGTGCACCCGCCACGGCTGCGGCGGGTCGGGCAGCTCGGTGCGCACGGCGTTGGCGGTGTTGAAGGTTTCCAGTAGGGCGGCGTATCCGAAATCGGCTACGCCGTCCACCACGAAGACGACGACGTCCATGTCGGAAACGGTACCGAAGATGTCGTTTGCGACACTCGGTTCCGCCGGAATTCTGTCCTACCGTCATCGCGAGACGGCTCGCCGCCGAGCGAACCGGGGAGCCGATCGAACCCGCCGTACCTCGTTTGGGAGCGTGACCATGATCGAAACGACCGGGACGCATCACATCCGGTTGACCGTGACCGACATCGCCCGGTCGCGTGCCTTCTACCGAGATGTGCTCGGTTTCCCCATCGCCGCCGAATCGCCCGGCAGCCCCGACGATCCGGAGGTGCGCGTCGACCCGATGCGACTGTTCGGCGGGGTGGTGTTCCAGGCCAACGGCATGTTGCTCGGCCTGCGTCCGGTCGCCGATCCGGCGGACCGATTCGATTCCGAACGTGTGGGTTTGGACCATCTCAGCTTCACCGTCCCGGCGCGGGACGATCTGGTGGCCGCGGCCGCTCGCCTGGCCGATGCGGGCATCGAACACGGGAAGATCACCGAGATGGCCGATTTCGGCATCGCGATCCTGTCGTTCTCCGATCCCGACGGCATCCATCTCGAACTCACTGCGCCCCTGTGAGTTTGCGTCCGCCCGCAGCGGGCATGCCCGATCCGGAATGAACGCTGTCCTGATGAAGGCTTGGCCGACCGGCCGTACGAGCGGTGCGGTCGTGCCGGGGAGGTAGGCCGATGCTGGTCCAGCGTGCGCGACCGCGGAAGCTGTCCGAGGATTCGGCGCTGCCGAGTCCGAGCGCACTGCTGTGCGCGCTGGGCGGCCAGCACGTGCATGGCCCGGTGAGCCGGTGGGCGCGCGAGCTGACCGAACTGCACCGGCGGCGCCGGGAGGACGCACGGGAATCGGTCGGGACGCGGCGGCGCGCCGAGTTGGTCGAACGGATCGACACCTGGGCGGCGCTGCACCTGCCGTGCGCCGACCCCGCGGTGCGGGTGCACCACGAGAGCCTGGGGGAGATGATCGACCGGATGGCCGCCGTCGCGGAAGACGCGTTCCATCTGCTGATGCACGACGACCCGGGAGGCGAGCGCATGCACGCGGCATGGACCCGGCTGGCCGAACTGGAGATCGCCTACGCCGATCTGGTGCGCGCCATCGGGGACGGCCGTCGGCGTCTTCCCCCAGGACGAACCGGCGCTTCGGGGGCCCAGTGATGTCGGGGGTGCCTACCGGCGGTCGATCGAGTGGCCGAGCCGGTCGCATCGGACGAACGCGCTGGTCAACGTTGTCGGCAGCCGTTGTGGGGAGTGCGCGCGTCCGCGTCGCGGCGCCTCGCGATCAGCCGTCCCCGGACGAAGACGCGCGCGCCGAGCCGTGGCCGATCGAGTTCACTACGGAGGAGGGCGTAGGCTTGGCGCTCCGACGGACGGCGCGACTTCTGGGAGCGGTGCATGAGCAAGGGTGAGGGGACTCCTCCCGCTACGACGCGGACCGGCACGATCAGCGTGCGGGTGCCCGCGGTGTCCGAACAGCTCGCGATGTTGCGTGCCTTGGCCGAGACCGTCGTGCTCATGGCCGATTTCGGCATCGACGAGGTGACCGACATCCGGCTGGCCCTCGACGAGGTGGCCAGCGCCCTGGTGCTGGACGCGGTGGACGGGGCGGAGCTGGAGTGCGCGTTCGGCTTCGAGGACGACGCGGTGGAGGTGCGCGTCTCCACCGTCACGGTGTCGGACGCCAGCCCGGACGAGTCCGGCTTCGGCTGGCACATCGTGGCGACGCTCACGGATTCGGTCTCGGCCACCCGAGGCGCACACGACTCCGCTGTGGGCGGCTACCCGACCGTCGTCGACTTCCGGTGGGTGCGCGGCGGCTCGAATAATGAGTAACGAGTCGAATCAGGTCGCTTCCAAGCGCAAATCGCGGGGAGACACCTACGACAATATCGAGCCGCTCTTCGCCGAACTGGCCGCGCTGGCCCCGGACGATCCACGCCGGGACGCCGTGCGCACCGAGCTGATCGAACGTTGCCTGCCGCTGGCCGAACACATCGCCCGCAAGTTCAGCGGCCGCGGCGAGAGCTTCGAGGACCTGTTGCAGATCGCTCGGGTGGGCATGCTCGCCGCCGTCGACCGCTTCGATCCGGGGCACGGCGCGACCTTCCTGTCGTTCGCGGTGCCGACGATCATGGGTGAAGTGCGCAGGCATTTCCGCGACTACGCCTGGTCGGTGCGAGTGCCACGGCGGCTCAAGGAGATCCAGTCCACCATCGGTCCGACGGTGGAGATCCTGTCGCAGCGGCTGGGCCGGATGCCGCGGGCGCGGGAGATCGCAGAGGAACTGGGCGCGGACCTGAACGAGGTGACCCAGGCGCTCATCGCCCGCAACGCCTACCAGACCTCCTCGATCGATGCCGCCTCGGACACCGACGACTCCGAATCCGGCGGTCCCTCGCTGCTGGACTCGCTCGGCGCCGAAGACCCGGACTTCAGCACCGTGGAGAACTACCTGGCGGTCAAGCCGCTGCTGGCGGCTCTGCCGGAACGTGAGAAGCAGGTGCTGGTGATGCGCTTCTTCGACTCGATGTCCCAGGAGCAGATCGCCCAGCGCATCGGGTGTTCGCAGATGCAGGTCTCACGGATTCTGTCGAAGACCTTGAAATCGCTGCGCGAGCAGGCGCTGCGGGACTGACCCGCGCCCCGGCGGAGGCGTTCACTCGCCGGTCAGCCCGTGGTGATGGTCGCGCATCGCGTGGACGACGGCGACCAGCAGGCGGTGCGCGGCGCGCGGGTCCGCGTCGGGCAGTTCGGCCATCGCGGCTCGGTTTCTGAGAGAGTTGGCGGGGTGAGCGCTTGGGATCGCTATGCGTCGGTGGTGACCGCCCGGACCTCGTGGGTGCTGCTCGTGGTGCTCGCCGCGGCCTCCGTCGGCCTGATCGGCGCGGTGGGCGAGAACGAGTCCGCCGGGCAGGCCCCTACCGCGCTACCGGCCTCCGCCGAATCGGCGCGAGTCGAACAGGCGCTCGAGGAGTTCCCGGACGCGGGGTCGGCCGCCGCGATCATCGTGGTCACGCGCGCCGATGACGGCGAGCTGACCGAGGACGACCGCAACGCCACCGTGGCGGCGGTGGCCCGCGCGTCGGGACGGACACCCGGCCCGAGCGACCTGCTCGCTTCGCCGGACCGGAAAGCGGCGATCGGGCAAGTGCCCGTGGACGCCGCCCTGAGCGGATTCCCGCTGACCGACCGGATCGGGGACATCCGTGCCGTCGCGCGGGAGGGCCTGCCCGACGGACTCGTCCTGCAGGTCACCGGCGGTCCGGCGTTCGGCGCCGATATCGCCGACTCGTTCTCCGGCGCCAACGTCACCCTGCTGGCGGTGACCGCGATGGTCGTCGCCGTGCTGCTGATCGCGACGTACCGCTCCCCGGTGCTGTGGCTGGTGCCGCTCGCGGTGGTCGGCGCGGCCGATCGGGTGGCCACCGGCGCCGGAACCGCGCTGGCGCGTGTGACCGCCCTGACCTTCGACGGCTCGACCTCCGGTGTCACGAGTGTGCTGGTGTTCGGTGCGGGCACCAACTACGCGCTGCTACTGGTGTCGCGTTATCGGGACGAACTGCATCGGGAAGCCGACCACCGAACGGCATTGCGACACGCGGTGCGGCGCGCCGGGCCCGCGATCCTGGCCAGCAACATCACGGTGGTCGTCGCCCTGCTCGTGCTGGTGCTCGCCTCCGTGCCCAGCACGCGCAGTCTCGGTGTGATGGCCGCGCTGGGATTGCTGGTCGCGGTGGTGTTCGTCCTGCTCGCGCTGCCCGCCGCGCTCGCGTTGTGCGGACGCAACGTGTTCTGGCCGTTCGTGCCGGAGGCCGACGATCGCGACACCGCGAACGAGGGAGTCTGGCACGCGGTCGCCGCGTGGGTGGTGCGCAGGCCCGCGGTGGTCGCCGGAACCGCGCTCGTGGCGCTGGCCATCTGCGCGACCGGATTGCTGTCGACGCAGGTGGGCCTGTCGCAGACCGAGCAGTTCCGGGTTCGCGCGGAGTCGGTGGAGGGATTCGACGCCCTCGCTCGGCATTTCCCCTCCGGCGCTTCCGATCCCGCGATCGTCCTCGCGCGCAGCGACGCGGTGGTGGAGGTCGACGCGGCGTTCCACCGCACCGAGGGCGTGGTGATGACCTGGCAGACCGGCACCTCGCCGACCGGGCAGACCCGGTGGGCCGTGGTGATCGACGCGCCGCCGTCTTCCGCACGTGCCTTCGACACGATCGAGGCGCTGCGCGCGTCGGTGGCCCAGGTGCCGGGCGCCGACGCGATCGTCGGCGGCGCCGATGCCCAGGCGCTGGACGTCCAGACGGCCGCGAGTCGCGACCGCAAGCTGATCATTCCGCTGATCCTGGTCGTCGTGCTGGTGGTGCTGCTGGTGCTGCTGCGCGCGGTGCCTGCCGCGCTGCTGCTCGTCGCGGTCACGGTGTTGAGCGCGCTGGCGGCGCTCGGGCTGGGCAGCTGGATGAGCGAGCACGTGTTCGGGTTCCCGGCGCTGGACATCAGCGTGCCGCTGTTCGCGTTCCTGTTCCTGGTCGCGCTCGGCGTCGACTACACGATCTTTTTGGTGACCAGGGCCCGCGAGGAGACTCCTGGGCACGGCACCACGCATGGCATGGTGCGGGCGGTGTCGGTGACCGGCGCGGTGATCACCAGTGCGGGCATCGTGCTCGCGGCGGTGTTCTGCGTGCTCGGCGTGCTCCCGCTGATCACCCTGACTCAGGTCGGCATCGTGGTAGGCCTCGGCATCCTGCTCGACACGTTCGTCGTGCGCACGGTCGTGATCCCCGCGCTGTTCAGCCTGATCGGGCGCAAGATCTGGTGGCCGAGCGAGCTGCGGCTCGTCGAGGAAGAGGGCGACGGGCGCGGTGGCGCGGATCAGTCGGCGGGCGTCCAGCCCGGGCCGCGGAACAGGTAGCCGCCGCGGGCGCGCCACGAAGGTGCGCTGCGCAGGTCCCGCCAGATCGAGGCGAACTCGTGGGTGGCGACCTTCGCCGGATTGAACGTCTCGATGCTCTTCGTCAGCCCGTAGCGGACGCGTTCGTCCTCCGGCTCGAAGGTGCCGAACAGCCGATCCCAGATGATCAGGATGCCGCCGTAGTTCTTGTCCAGGTATCGATCGTTGGAGCCGTGGTGCACCCGGTGATGGGACGGGGTGTTGAACACGAATTCCACGGGACGCCACAGCCTCGCGACCCGCTCGGTGTGGATGAAGAACTGGTAGACGAGGCTGACCGACTGTTGCAGCAGGATCATCCAGGGCGGGAAACCGGCCAGCGCCAGCGGCAACCAATAGGGCAGCGAGCTGAACGGGGTCCACGGCTGGCGCAGCGCGGTGGAGAGGTTGTAGAACTCGCTGGAGTGGTGCACCACGTGGCTGGCCCAGAACACGCGCACCGTGTGGTGCGTGCGGTGGTACCAGTAGTAGGCGATCTCGTCGGCGAAGAACAGCGCGACCCAGGTCAGCGGATGGTCCGCCGGGAGATGGACAGGAGCGGCCAGGTACGCCGCGGCGTACACCGCGACGACCGCGAGTTTCCAGCCGAGGTTCACCACCACGTTCCCCAGACCCATGAGCACGCTGGTGCGCGCGTCGCGGAACTGGTAGCCGAGTTGGTCGTCGTCGGGCAGCAGGTGGAAGGAGGCCGCTTCGAGGGCAAGGCAGAGCACGAAAACCGGTATGGCGTGGGCGATCAGGTCGAACAATGGGTCAATCTTTCGGTGCTGCTTGGGCGTCCACCAGGCGGGTGAGCAGGGCGTAGGCGGAGTCGTAGGCCGCGGCCGAATCGCGGCGGGCAATGTGTTCCGCGAGCGCGCGATGGGCGCCGGGATCGATGTATTCCTTGTTCAGGCCCAGTTCGGCGACGACTTCCATACCGATCCCGAAATAGCCGGAGACCAGGGTGTTCAACGCCAGCCGGTAGGCGAGATTGCCGGAGCCGTCCAGGATCGCCACCCAGAACGCCAGATCGGCATCGACCACGGCGCCGAACGGGGCGGTGGCGTCCGGATAGGCCGCGGCGGCGCGTTGCACCGTCGCCAGTTGGTCGGCGTCGGCGTGCTCGGCGCACAACCGGGCCGCGTCGGCGGCGACCGAACGCCGCATCACCGCGATGTCGTGCAGGATCCGTCTGGCCGGTACCGCGCCGGAGCGAGTGAGCGCGGTCAGGATGTCCAGGCCCGCGTGCGAGCGCCAGTCGAGAACCCGGGTCTTGCCGCCGGGCGTGACGCGGACCAGCCCGCTCTGCTGTACGCGCTTGAGCGCTTCGCGGACGGCGTGGCGATTCACCTGGAACATCTCGGCCAGCTCGCGCTCGGAGGGGAGCGACGCCTCGGGGGCGAGCCGGCCGCTCAGGATCGCGTCGATGATCTGACCGAAGACCACATCGGAGACGGCGGTGCGGGCGACCGCGGCGAATTCCATGCCCCGAGTGTCGCGCACTGCGGTCAACAGGTCAACTGGTTGGACCAGTTGCTTCGAAAGGGAGGCGGATGACCGCTCGCTGCGGCCATCCGCCTGCGCCCTACCTAGCTATGCTTTCGCAACGCCGTGCGGGTAGTTTTCCCGCGTTATGTCCGGCCGCGCGCCGCCCGGGACGGACTGCGTCCGGCAGCGCACAAGCGGCGGTCAGTGCCGGAAAGCGTCTTTGACCTTCTCGCCCGCGTCCTTCAGATCGGACTTGATCTGGTCGGTGCGGCCTTCGTCGCGCTTCCCCCGGTCACCCTTGGCCTCGCCCAGCTTTTCCTTGGCCTGACCAGCGATTTTATCGGTCTTGTTCTTCGCCTTGTCGACTGTGCTCATGTCACAACCTCCTTTTGAAGCGACCGGCCGGCCATCTTCAGCCGGTCTTCTTCGCAGTAGCCCGTAATCGGGCGGCCAAACATCGGCCATTCCGCGTAAAAGCAGAAGACCCGGCGGAAAACCGGGTCTTCGCGGAATCGTGCGTATTCGAAATCGCCGCCGAATCCGCATACTGCGTGCGGTCTCCGGCGCGCCGGGAATTACGCGGCCGGAACCGTGGGCGGCGTCAGAAGGCCTTGCAGCACACCGACACCCGCGCCGAGGGCCGCACCGACGGCGATGGCAGGCGAGGCGACGAATCCATAACCGATGGCGGCGCCGAAGGCCATGACGGCCACCGTCCCGGTCGGGAACATCGGCAGGCCCGCGATGGCGCCGCAGATGGCGCCGATGACCGCTCCGATCGAGGCGACCGGCGCGGCCACCATGCTGCCCGCCGAGGCGCCGATGGCGGTGGAGCCGATCAGGTCGGCGGCGATGCGATCGGAACGCGACGGATCGAAGCCCGCCGAATCCAGGGTCTGCGCGATGCCTGCTTCCGGGCCCGCGATCGCGTCGTTGAACATCTTGCCCTGCTCGGGAGTCATGAAATCCGGGCGGCCGATCACCACCGAACCCACGCGCAGCGTGCCGGGCGGCGCCTCGATCGGCGCGACCGCGGGAGCCGGGGCGGCGGGGTTGGGCAGGTGCAGCCGCTGCGGCTCGACCGGCGCGAGCAGGTTCGGATCCGGCATCGGCCGGTTGACGCTCAGGTCGTTGCGGCCCGCGGAAACCGGGGGCGCGGGCGGAAAAGCCTCGGGCGGAAAGGCTCCGGGGTCCGCGGGATCGGCCGCCGGGGTGATGAGGCCAGGGCCGGGCGCCGGGGCGAACGGGATCTGGACGGAGATCTGCGGCAACAGCGGGTCGGCGGTGGCGGTCGCGGCGGCGCCGACCAAGGACAACGGAATGGCGCCCGCGACGACCAGAGTGGCGGCGCGGCGGAAGAACGGGTGTGCTGGAGTTTCGATTTCGGGTACTGCTATGCCCATGGACTTACCCACCTCATTCTGAAGAGGACATGTACCTACCCTTCTAGTTCGATTCAGAAAGCCCCACGGATGCGCGGAAGTTCGAATTATTTTCCATTGCGGCGAAACGCGCCCCTGCCAATCGAATCCGCGTGACAGCGCCGAATAGTCCTGTCGCTGTGGTCAACCGATCGCGACTGCGCGACTGCCGGTTTTCTTCAACCGAAATCAGGGAAACTACCCCCGAAACGGGGCCTTGCCCCGCTGTGCGGGCTCCGAGCCACGCAGCGGCCTGATCAAGAGCCCATCCGATCCCCGTCATGTGGGGGCGTTCGAGGTGGTCGGCGAACTGGTCAGCACGACACTCCGCGACGGCTACCTCACCTCGGAGCGGATGCGCTTCTTCGCGGCCAACTTCCGCGAAGCGGCCCAGGCATCCGACAAAGCGGTCGAAGCGCCCCGCAGTGACATCGACACTCGGGTATCGAGCACGTTGAAGCAGTCTGGCTACTGGTCCTGGGCATGTACGGTGACCGTGTACGGGGTGCTGAGGAGGGGCTGCGTTCGCGGACTCCAGCGAGTTTGCGCGCAATGTTTTTCGCGGTTAGCAGCGCGCCCAAGGCGGGGGTGCGGCTCCCGTGCGGGAGGAGTTGACCACCCGATCCCCGCCGGGCAGACCCGGCGGGGACAACGCGTCAGGATGCCGCGTCGAATCCGGCGCGCAGGTCGGCGAGGATGTCGTCGATTCCCTCGATGCCGACCGCGAGCCGGACCAGGCCGGGGGTGACGCCGGCGGCCAGCTGCTCTTCCGGCGTCAGCTGCGAGTGGGTGGTGGAGGCCGGGTGGATCACCAGCGAGCGGACGTCGCCGATGTTGGCGACGTGGCTGTGCAGGCGCAGCGCCTCGACGAACCGCTTGCCCGCGTCCACGCCGCCCGCCAGCTCGAAGCCGATCACCGCGCCGGCGCCCTTCGGGGCGAGGGCGCGGCCCCGCTCGTACCACGGCGACGACGGCAGGCCCGCGTAGGACACCGAGGTGACTTCCGAACGGGTGGTGAGGAATTCGGCCACCGCCTGCGCGTTCTGCACGTGCCGCTCCACCCGCAGGCTCAGCGTCTCCAGGCCCTGGCTGATCAGGAACGCGTTGAACGGCGAGACCGCCGAGCCGAGGTCGCGCAGCAGTTGCACGCGCGCCTTCAGCGCGTAGGCGGGCGCGCCGAGTTCGGCGTACACGACACCGTGGTAGCTCGGGTCGGGTTCGGTGAAGCCGGGGAAGCGGCCGCCGGTCCAGTCGAACTTGCCGCCGTCCACGATCACGCCCGCGATGGCCGCGCCGTGTCCGCCGAGGTACTTGGTGGCCGAGTGCACGACGATGTCGGCGCCATGGGCCAGCGGCTGGATCAGGTACGGCGTGGCGACGGTGTTGTCCACGATCAACGGCACACCGTTGTCGTGGGCGACGCCCGCGATCCCCGGGATGTCGAGGATGTGGTTCTGCGGGTTGGAGATCGTTTCGCCGTACAGCGCCTTGGTGTTCGGGCGGATGGCGGCTTTCCACTGCTCGAGGTCGTCGGGGTCGTCGACGAACGAGACCTCGATGCCGAGCTTGGGCAGCGAGTAGTGGAAGAGGTTGTAGGTGCCGCCGTAGAGTCGGGGGCTGGACACGATGTGGTCGCCCGCTCCGGCGATGTTGAGGATCGCGAAGGTCTCCGCGGCCTGTCCGGAGGCCAGCAGCAGAGCGGCCACGCCGCCTTCCAGGGCGGCGATGCGCTGCTCCACCGCGTCCTGGGTCGGGTTCATGATCCGGGTGTAGATGTTGCCGGGCTCGGCCAGACCGAACAGCGCCGCCGCGTGCGCGGTGTCGCGGAAGGTGTAGGAGGTGGTCTGGTAGATCGGCAGGGCGCGGGCGTTGGTCGTGCCGTCCGGAATCTGTCCGACGTGGATCTGCTTCGTCTCGAAGCTCCAGTCCTGCGACAGGTCGGGTTCGGTCATCGGGAAGGTCCTCCTTCTGGTGAGTGATCGAGCTGGTTGGGACGGCGGCTAATCGGTGATCAGCCTGGTGTCGACCGGAGTGCGCCCGGTCGTGAGATCCAGTACGGGGCAGTGCGCGTCGACGGCCTGCTGGAGTTCGGCATAGCGCTGCTCGGTCTCGGGCCCGCTGAGGCGGACGGTCACCCGCACCGCCTGGAAGCCGGGGCGAACGTTCTCATCCAAGCCGAAGAACCCGCGCACGTCGAGATCGCCTTCGGCGCTCACCGCCAGTTCGCCGATCGTGATGCCGAGGCGCTGGGCCCAGAACCGATAGGTCACCACCTGACAGGCGATGAGCGACGCCAGGTACACCTCGACCGGATTGGGCGCGGTGTCCGCGCCGCCGAGCGCGGGTGGTTCGTCCACGCGCACGGTGTGCTTACCGAGCGTGATCGCGCTGCCCACTGTCCCTTCCGGAGTCCCGGAGGCACGGAACACCACCAGCGCGTTCGCCGGGTCGTCGGCCACCGCCTTCGCCGTCGCGTCGGCGATGTCGTTGAGCGGGGTGCCCACATCAGTTGTCATGTCCACTGACGCTAGAAACCGCAGGGGGCGACGGCGATAGTTACATTCGGACTGAGTGCAAGGATGGTGCGCGGTGCTGCGTCAGTCCGCGGGTTCGCTCTCCGGTTCCTGCGGTGGCGCGGTGGCCGCGTCGATCTGCTCGCCGAGGTAACGCAGGACCACCGCGGCGATCGCGACGACCGGCACGGCCAGGAACGCGCCGACGATCCCGTAGAGCGAGCCGCCCGCGGTGACCGCGAGCAGCACGATGACCGCGTGCAACTGCATGCTGCGACTCTGCAACACCGGTTGCAGCACGTTGCCCTCCAGTTGCTGCACGGCCACGACGATGCCGAGCACGATCAGCGCGGTGACGAAGCCGTTGCCCACCAGCGCGACCAGCACCGCGAGGGCGCCCGCGACGAACGCGCCGACCATCGGCACGAATCCGCCGAGGAAGGTGATCACCGCGAGCACCAGCGCCAGCGGTACCCCGAGGATGACCAGACCGGCGCCGATGAGCACCGCGTCGACCAGGCTGACCAGCGCCTGGGTCCGGATGAACCCGCCGAGCACGACCCAGATCCGGCTGAGCACCTCTTCCAGGTGCCTGCCGCCGCGGCTGCCGGAGACGCTGTGCAGCCAGGGCAGGAAGCGCGGCCCGTCCTTGACGAAGAAGAAGCTCAGTACCAGCACGAGGAACAGGGTGATCAGCGCCGACGTCGCAGTGGTCACGCCGCTGAATACGCCGGTGGCGATCTGCGCGGAACTCGACTGCAACCGGGACACGATGGCGTCGACCGCCGAATTCAACTGCTCTTCGCGGATTCGCAACGGCGGCCCCTGCAACCAGTCGCGCACCTGGTTGACGCCCGCGCTCGCCTTGTCGGCCAGTTCCGGGACCTGGTCGACCACCGAGGGCACGATCAGCGCGATGACACCGGCGAGCACGCCGAGGAAACCGAGCACCGCGAGCGAGGCCGCCGCGGCGGGCGGCAAGCCGCGGGCGGTGAGCCAGCGCACCGGCGGCCACAGCACGGTGGCGATCACGATCGCCAGCGCCACCGGCAGGATCACCACCCACAGCCGGGCGACCAGGAAGCCGAGCACCCACGCGCCCGCCGCGATCGCGACGATGCACACTGCCCACTTGGCCAGCCACAGCAGGCCCACACCGATGACATCACCGCGATCACGCGGCGTGAGTTCGTCCGGTTTGTCGCTTTTGCTGCGTTCGCTCACCGGCCCAGTCTGGCACGCGCCACGAGATCGAGCGGGACTCGTGATCAGGCGACGCGGTCGATTCCGGGTCCTGTGCGCACTGGAGTCGCTGTTTGGCCCCGGCATCCCCGGTCATCACCTGAGCAGGTCATCGGAAGGGTGGTTGCCGTGCGGTGTGTGGTGTTCGGTGCGACCGGCTACATCGGCGGACGACTGGTGCCGGAGTTGCTGCGCGCGGGTCATTCGGTTCGCGTGCTGGCACGCACACCCGGCAAGCTCGCCGAGGCCCCCTGGCGCGATCGCGTCGAAGTGGTGGCGGGCGACGTGACCTCGGCCGCCGACGTGCGCGGCGCGCTGGCGGGGCAGGAGGTGCTGTACTACCTGGTCCATTCGCTGACCCGCGCCGACTTCGACACGGTGGACCGGGAGGCCGCCACGCTGGTCGCGGCCGAGGCGGCGCACGCGGGGCTGACCAGGATCGTCTACTTGGGCGGCATCGTCCCGGGTGCGCAGCGGCTGTCGCGGCACCTGGCCTCCCGCACCGAGGTCGGCGAGATCTTGCAGGCGGGCGCGGTACCCGCCCTGGTGCTGCGGGCCGCGGTGATCATCGGTTCCGGTTCGGCCAGTTTCGAAATGCTGCGCTATCTGACCGAGCGTCTGCCGCTGATGGTCACCCCGCGCTGGGTGCGCAACCGGATCCAGCCGATCGCGGTGCGTGACGTGCTGTATTACCTGACGCGGGCGGCGACGCTGCCCGAAGGCGCGGGCGGCGCGTTCGACATCGGCGGCCCGGACGTGCTGACCTACGTGCAGATGATGCGCGCCTACGCCGAAGTGGCCCAGCTGCCGCGACGGCTGATCGTGCCGGTGCCGGTGCTGACGCCGTGGTTGTCGGCGCAGTGGGTGAATCTGGTGACCCCGGTGCCGCGCGCGATCGCCGTTCCGCTCATGGAGTCGCTGATCAACGACGTGGTCTGCCGCGACCACGCGATCGCGGGCCTCATCCCGGACCCACCGGACGGACCGACCGGTTACCGCAGAGCAGTGGCGTTGGCGCTGGAGAAGATTCGCGATCTGGACGTACCGACCAGGTGGTCGGACGCCCATCCGCCGGGCGCGCCGTCGGACCCGCTGCCCACCGACCCGGCGTGGTCGGGCGGGTCGCTGTACCGGGACGTGCGCGAACGCCACACCGATGCCGACCCCGCCACGCTGTGGCGGGTGATCGAGGCTATCGGGGGCGAGCACGGCTGGTATTCCTTCCCGCTGGCCTGGTCGCTGCGCGGTTGGATCGACCGGCTCGCCGGCGGCGTCGGTCTCGGCCGTGGACGCCGCGATCCACACCGGCTGCACGAAGGGGAGGCGTTGGATTGGTGGCGGGTGGAGCGGATCGAACGACCTCGGATGCTGCGCCTGCGCGCCGAGATGCGGGTACCGGGACGGGCGTGGCTCGAGCTCGCGGTCGAGCCGGACGGTCCGGGCGCCACCTACCGCCAGTGCGCGGTGTTCGAACCGCACGGACTGGCCGGACATCTGTACTGGAAATCCATCGCGCCGTTCCACGCGGTCATCTTCGGCGGGATGGCGCGCAATATCACCGGCGCCGCGGAATCTTCCCGCGCGCGGTGACGCGGCCCGCTCACCCGGCTATCCGGTGGCGGGGGTCGCCAGCGCCGCGGCGATCAGCGGCCACGAGTTGTGCAGGTCCTCTTGCCAGTAGCCCCAGGAGTGCGTGCCGGAGGGACGGAAGTCGAACGTCGCGGGGATGTTCAAGGCGCGCAATCGATCGCTCAGCTCGTGAGCGCACTGGTTGATGATCGCCTCCAGGAAGCCGCCGGTGACGAGCTGGCTGACCAGTTTGTCGCGATTGCCGTCGATGCCGGGCCCGTCGGGCCGGTCGAACGGTCCCGGCATTCCGGTGCCGGTGGAGACGTAGATGGCAGTGCCGCGCAGTCGATCCGCGTGCAGGTACGGGTCGTTGGCGGCCCATCGGGGATCGGTGGGCGGGCCCCACATGTTGAGGGCGTTGCCGCGCCAGCGGGTGACGACGGCGGCGACCATGGCTTGGCCTTGCGGATCGCTGGTGCGGACGCACCCGCTGTAGGAGCCGACGGCTCGATAGAGCCCGGGTGCCTTGAGGGCGAGCTGGAATACCGAGGTGGCCGCCATGGAGATTCCGGCGACGGCGTTGGCGCCGTTGCCGGCGAAAGTGGCGTCGATCAGCGGCGGCAGTTCTCTGGTGAGAAATGTCGTCCAGCGTTGCCTGCCCAGCACCGGATCGTCCGTCCGCCAATCCGCGAAATAACTTCCTTCGCCGCCCATGGGCACGACGACATTCACTTGTTTGTCCCGGAAGAAATCCTCGATATCGGTCCGATCGGTCCAGTTGCTTCCTTCCGAGCCGCCGCTGGCTCCGTTGAGCAGATACAGCGTCGGCGCGGGTGCCGAATTATCCGGTGCGCGGATGACTTTCACCGGGATCGTGGTGCTCATCGCGGCGGAATGGATCCGCACGTCGGTCAGCCGACCGGTGCCCGGCTCGATGCCGACCACTCGGGCGTCATCCGCGGTCACCGTGTCCGGTGGCCGGGCCGTAGGTTCCGCTGTCGCCGCAGGCCAGGCCGGTGACAGCGGTGTAGCGGCGAGCGCGAGCGCGACGGCGATCGAGGTGATGATCGCGCCTGGCCTGCCTGTCGTTCGTGCCCGCACGCAAGACCTCCGAACCTGCTTCGTGCACCGTAGTGGTGGCGAAAGTAGGGCGCGGTCACGCTGTCCGGCAAGCGCTCGCGGGCATTCTTGGGAAACTCGACGACCCGCCCGCGCCGTCTGCTGGTGGTGGTCACAAGATTCCGTGCTACCCATGGTCGTCGGATGATCGAAGTCGTTAACTTTCATGGGGGTTCAGCCGAGGATTTCTCCTCGCCGGCACGAATCGAGAACACCTGTGGTCAATTTCGGTTTCATCGACGAATGGCATCCCGCCGCGGGAAAGCTCACCAGTTGGCGCGCGGCACCGGAATCGCTCGCCGCGGCGCGCCGTGCCCCGGCGCATCCGGCGCCGCCGTCGCATCAGCAGGAGGAATACCTGCGCACCACATACCGCAATGCCGATGCGGGTTTCCGCGTTTCGCGGGTGTGCATGCTCGCGTTCACGATTCCCGGCGTCCCGGACCATGCCGCGCTCACGCGCACGGTCGACGCTTTCCTGCGCAGGCACGACACGTTCTGGAGCTGGTTCGTCCGCACCCCGGAGGACCGGGTGGAGCGCCGGGTACTCGACCCGGAGGACATCCGGATGGCGCCGACCGAACACGGCGTCCACACCGAAAGCGACACCATCCGAGCGCACGTCTTCGCCGAGACGCCCGGCCCGCTGGACTGGGACTGCTTCAGTTTCGGCGTCATCGAGCACGCGGAGTCGTTCACGATGTACGCGGCGGTGGATCACCTGCACACCGACGGTGTGGCACAGGCACTGTCGTGCGTGGACCTGCTGACGCTCTACGGCAGCGAATTGTCCGGCGGCAGCCTGACTCCCGCGCCGGTGACCGGCCACATCGCGTACTGCGAGCGCGAGCGCCGCCACAGCGCCGAGCTGACCGCCGACTCACCGCAGATCTCCGTCTGGCTGGATCTGCTGCGGCGCAACGGCGGTGACGTGCCCGGTTTCCCGGTGGACCTGTGGGTCGACGGAGACGAGCACGTCCGGGGCGCGCAGGTGACCACCGTCCTCATCGACGAACCGGGTGCGCTGCGCTTCGAGGAGGCCTGCCGGGCGCACGACGGCCGGTTCACCGGCGGACTGTTCGCCGCGGCCGCGCTCGCGGAGATCGAATTGGCGGGTGGCGACTGGTATTTCGGTCTCACGCCGGTGAACACGCGCCGCACCGACGGCGAGGCCGCCTCGGTGGGGTGGTACACGAATCTGATCCCGGTGGCCTTCTCGGTGGGCGCCGAGCAGTCGTTCGCGGACGTGGTAGCCGCGGCGCAGCAGGCATATGACCAGGGCAAAGACCTGACCGACGTGTCCCTGCACCGGGCACTGCAACTGGCGCCGCCCGAACTCGGTATCCGCACTCGGCCGGGTTGGAACGCACGCATGCTGTCCTACCTGGACATTCGCAAGATGGCGGGCGTCGAGATGTTCGACAAGATCGACGGCGGCATGTTCGCCAACCGCGGCAGTTCGCGCGAGGTCTACATCTGGATCAACAGGTTCACCGACGTCACCACCCTCAGCCTGCTGTTCCCCGACACGCCGCAGGCGCACGAGGCGATCGGGCGCTACGTCACCGCCATGCAGGCGATCGTGGCCGACGTCGCCGCGAATGACGACCGCGCGGTGCGGGTCGGCGCCCTTCCATGAGTACGCGGGCGAGCATCGCCACCGGCACGCCTTCGGTGGTCGTCGGCCCGGCGGAGTGGGCCGCGCTGGGCGCGTGCCTGCTCGCGGTGTTCATGCAGATGCTGGACATGACGATCGTCAACACCGCGCTGCCGAGCATCGCCAAGGACCTGGCGGCGCCCGGTTCGGCGCAGGTGTTCGTCGTGGCGGGCTACAGCCTGGCCTTCGCGGGCACGCTGATGACCGCCGCGCGGATCGGGGAGTCGATCGGGCGGCGGCGCGTCTTCCTCGGCGCCATGGCGGCGTTTACCATGGCCTCGGTGTGGTGCGGCCTGGCCCACCTGCCCGGCGAGCTGATCGCGGCGCGCGCTGTCCAGGGCCTATCCGCCGCCGCGATGTCCGCGCAGGTCATCGCCATCATCAGCGCGGTGTTCCCGAAGGGCAAGCAGCCGTTGGCCTTCGGGTTCTACGGCGCGGCCGCCGGTCTGGCGGCCATCGTGGGGCCGTTGCTCGGCGGCGCGGTCATCGCTTCCGATCCGTTCGGCCTGGGCTGGCGCGCGATCTTCCTGCTGAACGTGCCGCTGTGCGTCCTGGGGTTGCTGCTGGCGCACCGGCATCTGCATGTCGGCAGGCCCCCGACCAGGGAACGGCTGGATGTCGCCGGCGCGCTGCTGGCGAGCAGCGGACTGGTCGCTCTGCTGTATCCGCTCGCGGCCGGACGGGAACAACACTGGCCCCCGCAGCTGTTCGGGCTGCTCGGCGTCGGGCTCGGGCTGCTCGTCGTATTCGTCTGGCATCAGCGCAGGCGGCTGCGGGCCGGGGAAAGCCCGCTGCTGCGGATCGATCTCTTCGCGGACCGGGGTTTCGCGGTCGGCTCCGTGCTCACGCTGCTGTTCTTCGGGATCTTCGCCGCGTTCTTGTTCACCGTGTCGGTGATGGCGCAATCCGGGCTGGGATTCACCGCCTTGCGAACCGGAATCCTGGTGCTGCCCTTCGCGATCGGCGGCGCGTGTGGCGCGCTCGCCTCGCCGATCCTGGTGGCGCGGCTCGGCAGTCGCGGGCTCACCCTCGGCGTGCTGGTGTTCGCGGTCGCCATCGGGGTCATCGCGCTGACCGTCGACCCCGAGGACGCGGCGATCGATCTGGGGCGGCTCGCCGTACCGGTCTTCGCCGCCGGAGCCGGGATGGGGCTGTTCGCCGCGCCGCTGCCCGCGGCCATGATGGCGGGCGTCGCGGAACGGGCGACCGGTTCGGCGTCCGGAACGGTGCCGACCGTGCAGCAGGTCGGCAGTTCGCTGGGCGTGGCGGTGCTCGGCGCGCTGTTCTTCCGCCGGGTCGACGCCGACACCGACCTCGGCGTCGGTCATGCGAAAGCCGTTCTGGCGGCGTCGCTGACGAACTCTCCGGCGACGACCGCCCAGCGCGACGGTGTCGTCACGTCGTTCGCCGACTGCGCCGAATCGGCGCTGCGTTCGCCGACCCCGCACCTCGACGCGCACACCTGTCCCGGCGCGGGGGCCGACGTGGCCGGACAGATCGCCGCCGCGCACACCTTCCTCGCCGCCTGCGTCACTGTGCTGTGGATGGTCGCGGCGATCGCGCTGGTGCTCGTCGTGCTCAGTCTCGCGCTGCCGTCGCGGAACGGGGAGCCACGGTGACGGCAACCGGCGTTGTGCACTACGACCGCGCGTGGTCGCACGACGAGCTACTCGAACGCAAGCGGCACCGCACCGTCTCGGTGGTCGTTCCCGCTCTGAACGAGGAGGACACCGTCGCGGATGTGGTGGCCTCGATCCGTGACCTGGTCGGCACCTTGGTCGACGAGCTGATCGTGCTCGATTCCGGCTCCACCGACCGGACCGCCGCCCGTGCCCGAGCGGCGGGCGCGACCGTCTATTCCCGCGAGCAAGCGCTGCCCGCCGTGCCGCCGTGTCCGGGCAAGGGGGAGGTGCTGTGGCGGTCGCTGGCGGTGGCGTCCGGTGATCTCATCGTGTTCGTCGACGCGGATCTCGTCGCTCCCGACCCGCGGTTCGTGCCGTCGCTGCTCGCACCACTGCTGTCCGACGACCGACTGCGGTTGGTGAAAGGGTTCTACCGCCGCCCGTTCGGCGACGCTCCCGACGGCGGCGGACGCGTCACCCAACTCGTGGCCCGGCCGCTGCTCACCGCGCTCGCGCCGGAGCTGGCCGAGTTGCGCCAGCCGCTGGGCGGCGAGTACGCGGCCACCCGGGAACTGCTGCGGTCGTTGCCGTTCGCACCTGCCTACGGCGTCGAGATCGGCATCCTGATCGACACCTGGCGCAGGCACGGGGCCGGCGCCATCGGGCAGGTCGATCTCGGCGCCCGCGTGCATCGCAATCGGCCGCTGCACGAATTGGCCGAGATGAGCAGGCAGGTGATCGCGACGCTGCTCGACCGGTTCGGAATCCCCGATTCGGGCGTCGCGCTGACGCAGTATCTCCCGGACGGCTCGAGCTGGCATGCGGTGCCGGGCGCGGCGCCCGCGGCCGATCGGCCGCCGATGGCCACGCTGAGCGGCACCGGTATCCGCTGACGGCGATAGCGAATTCGGCGGCGGGTGAACCGGTATCGCCGCGGCGAACACTCCGCATCCGGCCCGGGCCGGCCTTACCCTGATCCCGGTGACGATTGCGGAGTGACGACGGCTGGGAGCTTCGATGGGCGCGGCATTGGTCAAGGGGCAGAACGGTGTGCTGGACCTGGCTCACCTACTGGTGTCGGTGCGCACCGAGGCGGCGGTCGATGTGTCGGCGCTACTGGTGACCGAGGTGGGGCGCGTGCGATCCGACGCGGATTTCGTGTTCTTCAACCAGCCCAGCGCGCCCGGTGTCTCGCTGGCGGCGGGAACGCCCGGAGCGCTGTCGGTTTCGCTGGGTGATCTGCCCGCGGACATCGCCCAGTTGCGTGCGGTGCTCACACTCGACGATCCGGCGCAGACCTTCGGCCGGTTCGCGCCGCCGGTCGTCACGGTCGCCGACGCCGCGGGAAACGTTCTGTACGAGTACCGCATCGAAGGGTTGAGCAGCGAATCCGTGGTGATCGCGCTCGAGCTGTACCGCCGCCATGGGGCGTGGAAGGTGCGTGCGGTCGGGCAAGGCTATGCGGGTGGGTTCGCCGCGCTGGTCACCGATCACGGGGTGAGTGTGGACGAGGAACCCAGCGGTGCGAACGTTCCTTCTCCGGATCGGCCGGTGCCTGATCTCGCCCCGGCGGCGGACGTGTTCACCGTTCCCGGCGAGGCGAAGCTCTCCTTCGAAAAGCGCGCGAAACTGGACCTGCGCAAGCGTGAGGTCGCGAAGGTCCTCATCGACAGGAACGCTTTCGGCATCCGTGCCCGCGTCGTGCTGGTCATCGACAAGACCGGCAGCATGCAACGGCAGTACCGCGATCAGGTGGTGCACCGCGTCGTGCAGCGGATGATTCCGGTGGCCACCCAGCTCGATGACGACGGCACCCTGGAGGCGTACCTGTACGCCCTCTCGTTCGCCAAGCTGCCCGACATCACCGTCGAGCACGGTGACGACTGGGCACGGACCTATCTGCATCTCGGCGGAACCCACGGCGACATCGATTACGACCGGCTCGGCGGCCGCAACGACGAACTGCCGGTCATGCGCGACATCATCGACTCGTTGCGCCCTGGTGGCCGTCCCACGCTCGTGTTGTTCTTCACCGACGGCGGCTTCGCCAAGAAGCGCGAGATCACGGCGCTCATGCGCGAAGCCGCGCGGTTGCCCGCCTTCTGGCAGTTCGTCGGGCTCGGTCGCGCCAACTACGGTCTGCTGCGCGCTCTGGACGAATTGCCCGACCGGGCGGTCGACAACGCGGGTTTCTTCGCCCTCGACGACATCGATCAGGTCGACGACGCGCAGCTCTACGCCCGTTTGCTCGGGGAGTTCCCGGACTGGCTGCGCGCAGCGCGACACGCGGGCATTCTGCGCTGACAGCGCGAACCTGCCCTGCTCACCGCGCATCGCCCGCTTGTCATAGCGAAAAGCTATAGCGGTTCGCGATTCGTCCGCGGCGGATCAGCCGATGACGGCGTTCATGATGGTGCCCGCGCTGGTGGCCACCACCCCGCCGATCATGGCTCCGGCCACCATCTTCGGTGACTCGAGCCCGCCGCCGGTCCACTTCTCCCAGGCGAAGCGGCCACCGGCGTAGATGATGCCGCAGATGCCCGACAGGAGCACGAACCACGTCAGGTAGCGGACCAGTTGGAGGAACTTGTCGGAGATCGGCGGTGCCTCGGGGCTGGGATTGCCGATCTGCGCCAGGGTGTCGTAAGCGGCGGCCAGGATCATCGTCGTTCGCTCATTCTGGATTCGGGACAGGGGCAAGTGATTCGCTGAGAAGATCGTATCCGTTCGCTCGCCGCGATGCAGTCAGGTCCATGTAGCGCAGGGAAGTTCGTGTTTTCTTCGCCCGCGCCCGGGTAGCCGAACTTCTGAGCCTGCTGCCTGTTCCGCCGCTGGGCGCGAAGGTTCCGCGCAGTGCGCACACCGCGGCGGCGTCTGGGCCCGTATCCTGGTTCGTGGCCGAATTCATCGGTGGTCGAACGGCTTTCGCAAAGCGGCTGGTCGGCGGCAGGGTTGTATTCGAGCGTAGAGGGAGTAGACGGTGAGCATCATTCTGGCGTCGGTCGGCGATTCGTTCACGACGTTGGCGCAGATCGGCAATCCGACCCCGGAGGCGCCGCCCCTGGCGGACAAGCTCTTACAGTTCGTCCGGTACCTGACCTGGTTCGCGCTCGCGTCGGGCATCGTCAGCATCATCTACGCGGGCGGCAGATTCGCCTGGGAGAAGTGGAGCGGCGGCGGATTGCAGTCGCCGAAGATGATCGCCGGCGCGATGATCGGCGGGGTGGTGGCCACCAGTGCGGGCACCATCATGAACACCGTCCTGGAATTCTGAGCGAGGGCGGCGCTCCTTCCCGCGTGTTCTCGCGGCGAACCTCCGCAAACGCCCTCGAGCTGCGATTTCCGTCGCGGAGTGCGGTCGCGCTCCGGTGCGGTGCCGATAGGATCGGAGGCGGAGCGGATCATGGACGAGAGGACCGAGGGCAAGCCCACGATGTCGCGGCGCACGGCGCTCGGCATCGCGGTGTCGTCGGTGGCCGCGCTCGGATCGGCGGCATGCGGCGGATTCGGCCAGGATTCCGGGCCGCATCCCGTCCCAGGTGACGCCGCCACGATCGCCAAAGACGCCTACATATTCGGCTACCCTCTGGTGCTGCTGGACGTCACCCGGGTGGCTGCGGAGATGGTCACGCCGATCAACCGCTTCCACCACGCCGCCTCGCTGCCCACCCCGGCGCAGCGAGACGTGGTACGGCTCGACCGCGACACGCTGCGTTCCACCGCGTGGCTCGATGTGGCGAGCGAGCCGATGGTGCTGAGCGTCCCCGCGATGGGCGAGGGCCGGTTCTGGCTGGCCAAGGTGACGGACGCCTGGACGAACAATGTGCACAACCCCAGCAGCCGTCGGCCGGCGACCGAGTCGGCCGGGCCGCCGTATACCTATGCGGTGACCGGCCCCAGCTGGTCGGGTGCGCTGCCGAAAGGTCTCACGCCGTTGCCGATGCCGACGCCGACGGTGTGGCTGGTCATCCGGATCCAGGTCGACGGCGAGAGCGATCTCCCGGCGGTGCGCGCCGCGCAAGAGGGATTGCGATTGGTGCCGTTGAGCGCTTGGGCGGCGGGCACCGAGCCGCCTGCGCCCACCGGGACCGGGCAAGCGAGCGTACAGCCGCCACCCGAGTGGGTCGCCGGGATGGACCCGCGGGTGTTCTTCGACCGGATGTGCGCGTTGCTGTCGACCAACCCGACCGCGCCCGAGGACGCGCCCGCCATGCGGCGGTTCGAGAAGATCGGGATCCGGCCGGGTGGCACAGTCGAGGGCATCTCGGATACCGAGCTTGCGGCGGCGGTGGAGACCGCACGGCAGCAGATCCCGGTGTCCCTGGGTGCGCGGACGGTCAACGAGAACGGCTGGCTGGTCGACCCCGACGTCGGCAGGTTCGGCACCAACTATCTGCTGCGCGCCGCCATCGCCCACGTGGCGCTCGGCGCCAGCCTGATGACCGAGAACGCCTATTATCCGACGCTGTTCGCGTCGACGGAAGCCGGAGGTGGCACGGGCCGATTCCGGCTGCATTTCGCGCCCGGCCAGTTGCCGCCCGTGAACGAGTTCTGGTCGCTGACCGCCTATGCCGCCGACAACTATCTGGTGCCCAATCCGGCCGGCATCTACGCGGTCGGCCATCCGGATCCGGTGACGGTCAACCCCGATGGGTCCGCCGACATCGCGTTGCAGTACACCGACCCGAGGGCGGGCGTCGCGGCCGGGAACTGGCTGCCGATTCCCGAATCCGGACAATTCTCGCTGACCCTGCGCCTGTACGCGCCGAAGGCGGAGGCCGTCCAGGGGCGCTGGCGTCCCCCGCCGCTGTTACCGGCGCTCTGACGCGATTCGCGCGAAGTCCCGCCGCCGCTCTCGGCGATCGGGTGACAGGCACCGCTGGCCGGTCGACGCGTTCTGGTCGTTGGCCGTCTATGACGCCGAGGACTATCTCGTGCCCAACGAGGCCGAGATCTACTCGGTGGGCCACCATGTACCCGTCGTGCTCAATCCGGACGGTTCGCTCGATCTCACACTCCAGCAGCACGATCCCGGTCCCGGCGTCCCCAGGGGCAACTGGCTGCCCATCCCGGAATCCGATCCGTTCTCGGCGAGCCTGGCGTTGTTCGCGCCCAAGCCGGTGGTGTTGCAGAGGCGATGGCGGCCGCCGCCGCTGATCACGCTGCGCTGAGTCAGTCGTCGCCCGCCCAACTCCAGCGTGGGACCTCGCGGATCGGGTGCAACTCCGAATCGCTGGCCGCATGCGAATTCTGCTGCGCCACCTGTGATCCGAATGCGACGTGCTCATAGACCGCGGTGCGGAACTCTTCGTTCTCCAGCAGTCCGGCCTCCTCGAAGGTCTGCATGTACACCTCGACAAAACGTTCCCGCTGCTCGTCGGTGATCCGCAGGCCGCGGTGCACCGCGATGATGTATTCGAATCCGAGCTCCCGGGTAAATCGATCCGGGCCGCCGAACGATTCGGCGGTGAACCAGGTGAGATGGTCGACGTGTTGCGGCAGTCGTTCGGTGAACAACGTCTTCAGCACCGGGTCGCTGAGCGCTTTGTCGTAGAACGCCGCTTCGACACGATGGAGCACCTCGTCGCCGCCGACGTGGTCGTAGAGACTGGGCATGGCACCTCCGGCTGGAGTAGGGCTGCTGCTCTCATTAGAGGTGGTCCGCCGCGTCGGTGTACACGTGAATCGGGGTAATGGCCGATACCTGCCACCTCCGTCCGTGGTCCGGTGGGCGGACCGGCGGCATGAAAAGTAAACGGGTTTTACTAAACGCTGTTCACAAAGCTCGGTTCTGTGGTTGCATCACTGGTGACCGTGTTCGCCAGGTCTGCGCCCAGACCGCCGTAGGAGTTAGCCGTGACCGTGACCACGCCCTCGATCCCGACGGGGTTCGACTTCACCGACCCCGATCTACTCGCCACCCGCCTGCCCATCGAGGAGTTCGCCGAACTGCGCCGCACCGCCCCGGTGTGGTGGTGCGCTCAGTCCGATCGGGCCAGCGGATTCGACGACGGCGGCTACTGGGTCGTCTCCAAGCTCGCGCACATCAAGGAGATCTCCAAGAATCCCGAGGTGTTCTCCTCGCACGAGAACACCGCGATCATCCGGTTCAACGAGGAGACCACGCGCGAGCAGATCGACATGCTCGGCGACATGCTGCTGCTCAACCAAGACCCGCCCAAGCACACCAAGACCCGCCGCATCATCTCCAAGGGCTTCACCCCGCGGGCGGTGGAGAGTCTGCGCGCCGCGCTGACCGAACGCGCCGCGCGGATCGTGCACGAGGCCAGAAAGTCCGGCAGCGGCGACTTCGTCGAACAGGTCGCCTGTGAACTGCCGTTGCAGGCCATCGCCGAGCTGATCGGCATCCCGCAGGAGGACCGCAAGAAGATCTTCGACTGGTCCAACCAGATGATCTCCTACGACGATCCCGAGTTCGAGGGCGATCACCACGCCGCCACCGCCGAGGTGATGGGCTACGCCTGGAACATGGCCGAACAGCGGCGCGCCTGCCCGGCCGAGGACATCGTCACCCAGTTGGTGAACGCCGATATCGACGGCGAGCACCTCGGCTCGGACGAGTTCGCGTTCTTCGTCATCCTGCTGTCGGTGGCGGGCAACGAGACCACGCGCAACTCGATCACCCACGGCATGAAAGCGTTCGTGGACCATCCCGAGCAGTGGGAGATCTACCGGCAGCAGCGTCCGCGCACCGCGCCCGACGAGATCGTCCGATGGGCCACCCCGGTCACGGCCTTCCAGCGCACCGCCACACAGGACACCGTGCTCGGCGGCCAGGAGATCAAGAAGGGCCAACGGCTCGGACTGTTCTACAGCTCGGCCAATTTCGACGAGGAAGCGTTCGCGGATCCGTTCACCTTCGACGTGCTGCGCGATCCGAACCCGCACGTGGGCTTCGGCGGCACCGGCACGCACTACTGTGTCGGCGCGAACCTGGCCCGGTTGCAGATCGATCTGATGTTCAACGCCATCGCCGACGTGATGCCCAACCTGCGCCAGGTGTCCGAGCCGGTGCGGCTGCGGTCGGGCTGGCTGAACGGGATCAAGCGCTGGGACGTCGAATACGCTTGAATCGATCAGTGCAACAGTCCAGACCACGGGGGCGCGCGCCAGTGGTGACCGACACCGACATCCGGCGGGTGGCCAGCGCGCTGCTGGTCGAGCGCGGGCCCGATGCGGTCACCCTGCGTGCCATCGCGCGCGAACTAGGAGTCACCGCGCCCGCGCTGTACCGGTACTACGACTCGCTGGAAGACCTGCTGGAGCGGCTGCGGCTGGACTTCTGCGCCGACCTGGCCGGGGAACTGACCGCCGAGATCGCCACGCTGCCCGACGACGGCGCCGCGCAGTTCTTCGCCATCTGCCGCGGCTTCCGGCGCTGGGCGCTGACGCACACCAGGGAGTTCACCCTGGTGTTCGCCTCGCCCGGCGCGGGCCAGGCCCGCGCGCTGCGCCGCTTCGACGAGCCCTTCGGCCGGGTTTTCCTGGCCGCGGCGGGCAGGCTGCTGGCGAACTACGACATCGTCACGCCATCGACGGACGTCATCCCGCCGGAGTTGCGTGAGGATCTGGTGCACTTCCAGACCGAACTGCTGGCGGCGCTGTCGGAGTCGGGCCAGAAGTTCCCCGCCGAGAAACTGGATCTGGGTGTGACGTACCTGATGATCCAGATCTGGGCGCGGCTCTACGGCCACGTCACGCTCGAGGTGTTCGGGAACTACCCGATACCGCTGGACAATCCGGAGATCCTGTTCGACGCGATGCTCGCCGATCTGGGCCGCACTGCGGGCCTGCTCGGCGAGTGAGCCGGGTTCAGATGCGGGCGCCTTTGGCCCGGTTGCACGCGCGGCACAGGATCTGGAGGTTGGCGGCGCTGGTCGCGCCGCCGCGGCTGAGCGGGATGACGTGGTCGAACTCCAGGTAGTGCCCGTCGCCGCATTCGACGCAGCGGCCACCGTCGCGCTGCCACACCTCCGCTTTCACCTCTTGCGGGATGCTGCGGGTGTCGCGCTGGCCTGGCGTGAGAACGAGACGTTTGGCCACGCGCAGCGCGCCTTCCAGCGCGGCCGAGACATAATCCGGATCGTCGACGGCGAAGGTCGCGCCGCCGCGCGCGGACGTGGCCGCTAGTACCACCGTTCCCTGTTCCGCGTGCACGGAAACCACTCGTGACCACGGCATCTCGATGCCGGTGTCGGCGCCGACGAAACGCAGCTTCTTGTTGCTGCCGATCAGCCTGCCCTCGGTGAACTTCGGGCCGCGTGCGAGCTGACGCACGTGCGTCGCGGGCAGATCGAGGTGCACCGTCTCCTCTGGGTCCAGGTGCAGGCCGGGCGTGCGGACGATCGGCAGATCGCCCGTACGCAGCCGGTAGAGGGTGTGCCCGCGATGCATTCGCCTGCGCAGATCCTCGATCAGCGGTCCGCCGAGCGCGAGTTCGGTGACCGCGTGCTCGAACAGTTCCAGTTCCGCGTGCCGTACTTCACCGTCGGCGAAGGCGAAGGTCACCAGCCGCTCCACGTAGCTGAGCCCCGCGTCGCGCAGGACCGCGCGGCCCGCTTCGGCGTCGATGCGCTGGTAACGCAGTGATGCCCACAGGTCCGCCCACTCGGGGCCGTGTGGCCCGTGGCCGGTGAGCACCCGCCACGCCCTGGTGTGCCAGTGGACGAGGTACTCCTCGATCTCCTGGGCGCATCGCTGGCACGGCGCGAACCCACCGAAGAACTTGCGGCGCAGCGTGTTTCCGCAGCGTGCGCAGTGGCGGTCGCCGGGCGGGGGTCGGAGATACCGGTCCTCGGTCCATATGGTGCCGTCCCACCAGCGCATGGTCTGCGGGTTGTCCGGATCCGGGTGCCAGTCCGCGACTTCGGGGTGCGGCGGCGGAGGAGCGGGCGGTGCGGTGTCGCGGCTGTGCCGGTGGAGGTCGACCGTGCGGTGGGTGTGTGGGCGCGGCAGGGGAGATGTATCGCCACGGTCGAGCACTTCGGTGCGTGGCCGGGCGGGGGTGTCTACGCCCGGGCGTACTTCGGTCCCTTCGAGCTGCCCGGGCGAGTCGTCGGTGCGGATGGGTTCGCGTTGGACCGGCGTGTTTTCGGCGAGATCCGTTCCGATTTCGGCGGGAGTTTCCCCGTTTCGCGCGGAGTGGCCGGAGGGCAACGATCCGTGGGGGAAGCGTCGGGCCGAGGTCGGGTCGCGCCGAGCGGACCGTTCGGTGGCGGGTTCCGCTCCGGCCGGAGAAAGTCGTTCTTGCGCGGACGGATACGCCGCCGGGCGTCGCACCCGGAACGGGTTGGCGGGATGCGTGGTGCGGGCGGGCGCCGAGGGATCGTTGACCTGGACGCCGAACTCGGTGACCAACCCGGCCAGTCCGCTGGACCAGCCCTGGCCGATCGCGCGGAACCGCCACTGCCCGTCGCGGCGGTAGAACTCGCCGAACATCAGCGCCGACACCGCCTCCGCGTCATCGATCTCGAACGTCACGACCGCCCCGTCCACCGAGTGCACGGCGACGGTGAGCCCGTGGATGTCGCCGAAGGTGCCGTCCTCCAGCGAGCCGGAGACGACGATGCGGTCGACGTCGGCTTCCGTGCGCGGCAGCGAGACGCTCAGCCGCGCGGTGCCCGGCGCGGGCTCCTGATCGAGGGTGACCGCCTGCGAAACGTGCCGCGGCGCGTTGTAGAACACCAGGTCGCGATCCGAGCGCACCGCGCCCGACGCGTCCAGCAGCAAGGCATGCGCGTCCACGGTGTGCTCCGATCGCCATGAAACGACCACGGCTAGAAGGGATGTCGGTACCGCTGCGTTCGCGCCCTTGCTGAGTTTCATGGTGCTCGAACTATGCCATGAGCCTCCGACACGCCGAACGCGCGAGGGCCGGTCCTTCGGCGGGGCGTGCGGCACAGTGTTCCCATGACGAACCCGAAACGCCCGGGTCGTAAGCCGCCGACCCCGAAACTGCCCGGTGGGCGTGTGCCCGGCCCGGCCGACGTGCTGGCCGCCGCCCAGGCGGCGGTCGAGGCGGCGCAGACGGCCGCGGGCCAGGCGCTGGAAGCCGCTCAGCTGACCGCGACATCGGCGTTCGACACCGCGGTGCGGCTGCCGCCCGCGTCCGCTCAGCTGGCCGCGCAACTACCCGGCTTGATCGAGAGCCTGTCGACCGCGATCGAGCGGCTCAACTCCACCATCGATCGGCTCGACCGCACGTTGGCCCTGGCCGATCCGGCCTTCGCCGCCTACGACCGCCTGCTGCCCCGGCTGGAGGCGATGATCTCGCTCGGGGAGGACGTGCTCGGGCGGTTGGCGAAGCTGCCCGGCTTCGCCTTGCTCGCCAAGCTGACCGGCTTGAGCGCGCCGGAACCGCCCGCCGAGGAGCCGCCCCGCCGAAAGTCCGGCAAGCGGCACAAATAGTCGAGGTCGGACACTCAGCGGTGCGCGTGGTCGGCGGCCGCGCGCAACGTGGCGGCCGCCTTGAGCAGAACCTCGTGATACTCGTCGGCGGGATCGGAGTCGAGCACGATGGCCCCGCCCGCGCCGATCCGCCAGCGCCCGCCGTAGCGGACGGCGGTGCGGATCACGATGTTCAGGTCCGCGGTGCCGCCGAGACCGAGGAAACCGATGGTGCCCGAATAGATCCCGCGCGCTTCGGTTTCCAGCGCGTCGATGATCTCCATGGTGCGCAGCTTCGGCGCTCCGGTCATCGAGCCCCCGGGAAAACAGGCTCGCAGGCAATCGACCACGCCGACCTCCGGCCGCAGCCTGCCACGTACCGTCGATACCAGTTGGTGCACGGTCGCGTACTGCTCGGTGGCCATCAGTTTGGGGACGTACACACTGCCGATCTCGCAGACCCGGCCCAGATCGTTGCGCAGCAGATCGACGATCATGAGGTTTTCCGCCCTGGTCTTCGGGCTGTCGGCCAGCTCGCGGCGCAGGCGCTCGTCCTGCTCCGGCGTCGCGCCGCGCGGGGCGGTCCCCTTGATCGGCTTGCTCTCCACGATGCGGCGGCGGTCGACCTTCAGGAAGCGCTCCGGGGACGAGCAGGCGATGTCGAGATCGTCGAAGCGCAGGTAGGCGGCATACGGGGCGGGGTTGCACCGGCGCAGGGTGCGGTAGAAGTCGAGGCCGTCGGCCGCGGTGGCGGGGATCGTGGCGCTGTCGGTCAGAGTGATCTCGTAGGACTCCCCGGCACGCAACCGCTGCCCGCAGACCGCGATGTCGGCGAGATAGCGCTCCCGGCCGCGGGTGAGCAGTGGCGCGACGGCGTCACCGTCCGGCGGCAATTCGAGTGGCGGTGGATTGGTCCAGGTCGGCAGGGTGTCGAGGGTTTCGCGGGTGTCGCGCAGCCAGTCGGCGGCGGACCGGGCGGTCTCCACGTCGTCGCTCAGCGCCAGCAGATGGGTCCGCTCGCCGACGTGGTCGACCACCACCATCCGGTCGGCGAAGATCCACTGCGCGTCCGGGGTCGCCGCGCGATGCGCCGCGTTGCCGCCGCAGTCGGCTTTGACCTCGTAGCCGAGATAGCCGACGTAGCCGCCGACGAAATCGAAGGGGAGATCGGGCAGTTCGAGCTTGCGTGCGCGCAGCTCGGCGGCCAGGAACTCGAGAATGCCGCCGGGTGCGGTGCGCCGGTGCCCGTCGGACGATTCCACGGTCACCTCGCCGTCGCCCACGCGGTAGCGCAGCACCTCGGCCAGCGGGCCGCTCGCGTCGCCCAGGAAGGAGAACCGGTCGGCCCCCGGTTCGACGTGCTCGCTGTCCAGCCAGAACGCGGTGGGGGAGTTGGCGTACAACTGCACGAACGCGCTCTCGGTATCGATCGGCCGTTCGAGGACGGCCCGCTGGAGCCGGAAGGTCCGCGGCACCGTGCCATCGGAACTCGTGCGCCCGGCGGGACGCTCGAGTTGGGCTGCCGCGGCGGGGAACTGCTCCGGTGCGAGCGGCATCGGCGAGGCCGCGGTGCGTGTGGCGGAAAGCGGAAGGCCTGCGGCGACCGGCTCGGCGACGAACTCACCCCCGGCGTCGATCGATGGGCTCGCCGCAGGGACGGCGCGCCTGCTCCGGTGCGCCGTGGTGAGTCTCGCGAAGTTGCGCAGCAGAGCCGCGCCGAATTCACTGGCGATCGATTCCGGATGGAACTGCACGCCCCATTGCGGTCGCGTGCGGTGCCGCACACCCATCACGACGCCGTCGCCGGACAGCGCGGTGACCTCCAGATCGTCCGGCAGCGGCCGCAGCGCGCACAGCGAGTGGTAACGCACGGCGGTGAAGCCCTGCGGAACGCCCGCGAACAGGTCCTGGCCGTCGTGCTCGATGCGATCGAGATATCCATGCCGGGCCGCGGGCGCCTCGGCGACCACGCCGCCCGCCGCGACCACGATTCCCTGATGGCCCAGGCACACACCGAGCAGCGGCAGGTCGCTTTCGCGAATCACCGCCGTGGAGATCCCTACGTCGCGGGCCACGTCCGGTCGCCCCGGCCCGGGCGAGACGACGACGTTGTCGTAGCGTCCCAGATCGAGTTCGGCGACCGTGTGCGCCTCGTCGTTGCGCACGACTGTCGGCTCGACGCCGTTCACCTCGCTGATCAGCTGGTACAGGTTGTAGGTGAACGAGTCGTAGTTGTCGATCAACAGCGTGCGCATGGTGCTCGAAACCCTACGCCGCGCCGGTGGTAGCCAACTGTTGTCATCTGCCTTCAGTTTGGGTCGGCAGGTGGTGCACAATGTGGGGCATGTCTGTTGCGCAACCGGTCGATGTGGATCCCGCGGTCGTCGACTTCGCCGTCGTCGGAAAGTGGATGGATGAGCAGGGTCTGTCCGGCGGTGAGTTCGAGGACGTGACCGCGCTGGGCGGCGGGACACAGAACATCATGCTCCGCTTCACCCGCGGCGGCCGGACCTACGTGCTGCGTCGCGGCCCGAAACATCTGCGCCCGAAGAGCAACGACGTGATCCGGCGTGAGGCCAGGCTGCTCGGCGCGCTGGGCGGCGCCGAGGTCCGCGCGCCCAGGGTGATCGCGGCCTGCGCCGACGAGTCGGTCCTCGGCGCGGTCTTCTACCTGATGGAGCCGATCCGCGGTTTCAACCCGCAGAACGAACTGCCCGAACTGCATGCGGGCGATCCGGAGATCCGCAGGCAGATGGGCCTGTCCGCGGTCGAGGCCATCGCGCGCCTCGGCGCCTTGGACTACCAGGCGCTCGGGTTGGCCGACTACGGCAAGCCGGAGGGTTTCCTGGAACGTCAGGTGCCGCGCTGGCTGGGTGAGCTCGAGTCCTATTCGGCCAACGAGGGCTACCCCGGCCCGGAGATCCCCGGTGTGGCGGCGGTGGGCGAGTGGCTGGACCGCAATCGCCCCGCCCAATGGACCCCGGGCATCCTGCACGGCGACTGCCATCTGGCGAATATGATGTTCTCCTTCGACGGCCCGCAGGTCGCGGCGATGGTCGACTGGGAGATGTCCACCATCGGCGACCCGCTGCTGGACCTCGGCTGGCAGATCGCCACCCGCCCGGAGCCGGGCACCACGGGAGCGGCGCTGGTGGGCAAGCTCGGCGCGGTCGGCGGGCTGCCGACGGCCGAGGAGATGATCGCGCACTACGGGCAGTTCTCCGACCGCGACCTGAGCGCCATGTCCTGGTACACCGTGCTGGCCTGCTTCAAGCTCGGCATCGTCCTGGAGGGCACGCATGCCCGCGCGTTCGCCGGTAAGGCCCCCAGGCAGGTCGGCGACTTCCTGCACGCGATCACGCTGGAACTCTTCGAGCGGGCGCACCGGCTGATGGAGTGAACTGTCGGGATGTGCTCGATAGTTGGCCGGATATCGGTGGAAGGCGCGATCCGGCCGCGCCTAGGTTGAGCGCATGCCGATCGTTCCCGATGTCAAGGACTGGACCTGGGTGCTCGAGCGCCCTTGTGCGCAATGCGGTTTCGACGCCGCCGCGACCAGCTACGCAGCCGTACCGACGCTGACCAGGGACACCGCGGTCCGCTTCGCCGCGGTGCTCGACCGTCCCGGCGTCCGCCTGCGGCCGGACGAATCGACCTGGTCCGCCCTGGAATACGGCGCACATGTGCGTGACGTCTGCCGCCTGTTCGACACTCGCCTCGGCCTGATGCTGGCCGGTGACCCCGGGGGCGAGCCGCCGCGCTTCCCGAACTGGGACCAGGACGCGACCGCGGTGGCCGACCGCTACAACGAGCAGGACCCGGCTCGGGTAGCCGCGGAGCTGGCCGATGCCGCCGAGCGGGTGGCGCGCTCCTTCGCCTCGGTGCCGCCCGAGCGCCGTGGTCTGCGTGGCGCGCGCGGCGACGGGGCGGAGTTCACGGTGGAGTCGTTCGCGCGGTACTTCGTGCACGATCTGCTGCACCACGTGCACGACGTCCAGGGCTGACGCGTCGCGGAACTGTAACGCGTTCGGTTATTGGGTCACGCTATACCGACGATTTTTTCGAGCGGTACTAGAACGCGTTACATTTTTCTCGTACTGTGGGTGCAGTCACATATAAGCACGTGCATGCGAGAGGGTCGACAGGAATGAAGACGAAGGGCGCGATCCTGTGGGGGATCGACCAGCCGTGGTCGGTGGAGGAGATCGAGGTCGGTGACCCGGTCGCCGGCGAGGTGCAGATCCGGATGGAAACCGCGGGCATGTGCCACTCCGACCACCACATCGTGACCGGCGCGACCCCGATGCCGTCCTTCCCCGTCATGGGCGGGCACGAGGGCGCGGGCGTGATCACCAAGCTCGGCCCGAACTGCCCGGCCGATCTGCAGGTCGGCGACCACGTGATCCTGTCGTTCATCCCCGCCTGCGGCCGCTGTCCGGCTTGCGTGGCAGGACACATGGCGCTGTGCGACCTGGGCGCGGGTCTCCTGCTGGGGCAGGCGATCAGCGACGGCACCTATCGCATCCAGGCCCGCGGCGAGAACGTCATCCCGATGTGCCTGCTGGGCACCTTCGCGCCGTACATGACGGTGCACCACACCTCCGTGGTGAAGATCGATCCGAGCATTCCGTTCGAGGTGGCCTGCCTGGTCGGTTGCGGCGTCCCCACCGGTTTCGGCTCGTCCACCCACGTCGCCCAGGTCGCTCCGGGCGAGACCGTGGTGATCGCGGGCATCGGCGGCGTCGGCATGAGCGCCTTGCAGGGCGCGGTGCTGTCGGGCGCGTCGAAGGTGGTGGCGATCGACCCGAATCCGTGGAAGCGCGAGCAGGCGCAGAAGTTCGGCGCCACGCACACCTACGAGAGCATGGCCGCCGCGATCATGCCGCTGTTGGAGGCCACGGAGGGCCGGATGGCCGAGAAGGTCATCCTGACCATGGGCGAGATGCACGGCGAGTACATCGAAGAGGGCCTGATCCTCACCTCGAAGGCGGGCACCCTGGTGGTCACCTCGATGGGCCGGATGGACGAGAGCGACGTCAAGCTGAACAGCTTCCTGCTGTCGATGCTGCAGAAGACGGTGAAGGGCTGCATCTTCGGCGGCGGCAACGCCCGCCAGGACGCGCCGCGCCTGCTGTCGCTGTACAAGTCCGGCCAGCTCAACCTGGACGACATGGTCACCCGCAGCTACTCCCTGGAGGAGATCAACCAGGGCTACCAGGACATGCTGGACGGCAAGAACATCCGCGGGATCATCAAGTACACCGAAGCCGACTGGTAGACCGCACCGCCGCTCGGCGAGCGCGGTGGCGATCCGTGCGATCAGCTCGTACGGCACCGCTTCGCCGAGCCGGCGATCGAGGCGCTCAGATCCGGCAGCGCAGCAGGGCTTCGCGCAGGTTGCGGCTGCGGACGTCGTCGAGCACGGCCAGACCCAGCCGGTTCATCGTGTACCCGAAACCGAGGCCCGATGCGGGATCGGCGAATCCGAACGAGCCGCCCAGCCCCGTGGTGCCGTAGGCGCGTTTGTCGGAGCCGAAGCGGAAAGTGCCGCGCGACTTGCGGAAGCCCAGGTGATAGCGGCTCTTGGTGTGCAGCACCAGATCCTCGGCGGGGACGTCGTCGGCGGTCTCGGCAGCGGCGAGCCGGTCCAGCACGGCGTCGTCGATCGGCAACGCGCCGGTGCGAGCGGCGGCCGCGCCGTAGACCTTCGCCAGCGCGCGGGCGTTGCCCACTCCGTTGGACCCCGGCAGTTCCACTTCGAGGAACTCGCGCCGGGTCGCCCGCGCCGGCGCTCCGCAGCGCGGATTGGTCAGCGCCGCGTAGGACAGGCCGCGTTTGGCATAGATCTCCGCGCCGATGCGCAGCGGAAGATCGCGTTCGTAGCGCAACACGTCCAGCCCCTGGGTGGCCGACATCGTGGCAATGCGGTCCATGCTCTGCTCGGCGGGCAGCCCGATGAAGAAATCGACGCCGAGCGGTGCGGCGATGTCCTCGGCGAAGATTCGCCCGAGCGTGCGGCGGCGCGGGTCCACCCGGCGCAACAGCTCGCCCTGGTACAGGCCGAGGGTGATGGCGTGATAGCCATGCCTGGTGCCGGGCCGCCAAGCCGGTTTCTGTGCCGCCAGAACGGTCGCGAGCCCGTCCAGGTCGGCGACCTGAGGTAGTCGCACGACCTCGCTCAAGCCGGACAACCCCGCCTGGTGGTCGATCAGCTGACGCACGGTGACCGCGTCCTTGCCGTGGGCGGCGAACTCCGGCCAGTACTTCGCCACCGGCTGCTCGTAGTCGAGCAGGCCCCCGGCCACGGCGGCGGCGACGGTGAACGCCGCCATGCCCTTGGTCGAGGAGAACACCGGCACGATCGTGTCCCGCTCCCAGGGCAGCGTGCGCCTGCGATCGCGGAACCCGGCCCACAGGTCCACCACGGGGCGCTCACCCGCGTAGACCGCGACGGCGGCGCCGATTTCGCCGTGACGCTCGAAATTGCGGCGGAAGGCGTCGGCGACCGGCTCGAAACCGGGCGCGACGTCGCCGTGAACAGTGGGCGTTTCACTCATGGTGAATCGATGGTAGCTACGCGGTTCTCGTAGGCTTTCGGTGTGCGTTCACTCGAGCAGATCCGGGAATGGCCGGTCCGCCACGCGGCGGCCGCGGTGGTCACCGCCGACGGCGGTGCCGCGAGCGAAGGCGACGTGCAGCGGGTGTTCCCGCTCGCGTCGGTGACCAAGCCCTTGGTGGCGTACGCGGTGCTGGTCGCGGTGGAGGAGGGCGCGGTCGAACTCGACCAGCCCGCGGGCCCGCCCGGCGCTACGGTGCGTCATCTGCTGGCGCACACGTCCGGCCTCGCGTTCGACACCACCGACGTCCAAGCCGCGCCGGGGACCCGGCGGATCTACTCCAGCGCGGGTTTCGAGGTGCTCGCCGAATTCGTCACCGCGCAGACCGGGATCGCGTTCGACGAGTACCTGCGCGACGCCGTGTTCGAGCCGCTGGGCATGACCGCTTCGGTGCTTGCCGGTCCGGCCGGGCACGCGGCGCGGTCCACCGCGGCGGATCTGGCCCGCTTCGCCGCCGAATTGCTGCACCCGCAGTTGATCTCGGCGCAGACGCACGCCGAGGCCACGTCGGTCCAGTTCCCCGGCGTGAACGGCGTCCTGCCCGGCTACGGTTCGCAGCGCCCCAACGACTGGGGATTGGGCTTCGAGATCCGGGACGGCAAGACTCCGCACTGGACCGGTGGCACGAATTCGCCACAAACCTATGGACATTTCGGCCAATCCGGGACATTTTTATGGGTTGACCCGAGAACGGGGTTGGCGTGTCTCGCCCTGAGCGACGAGAATTTCGGCGACTGGGCGCGCGCGGCCTGGCCACCGCTGAGCGATGCCGTCATCGCGGAGGTGACCGCCACGCGCAACACGGTCACGAAGTAACACGTGTAACTTCGGGCACTCCAGTACACTCAGGCAACGCCAGTTCGACGAGTCGTTGGGGAAGACGTTCCTCGTCGAAGCTGGAGGTGTTGGTGGTGCGCGCATCGAGTCAGTTCGCGGACGCGACGGCGGGTGTGGTCTACATCCACTCGTCGCCTGCCGCGCTGTGCCCGCATGTCGAGTGGGCGCTCACCTCGGCCCTCGGCGCCCCCGCGAAACTGCGTTGGACCGCCCAACCGGCCGACGGCCAACTGCGCGCCACCAGCGAGTGGATCGGCCCCGTCGGCACGGCGTCGAAGATCGCCCAATCGTTGCGCTCCTGGCCGGTTCTGCGCTTCGAGGTGACCGAGGACCCCAGCGACGGCGTGGACGGCGAGCGCTACAGCTTCGTTCCCGGCCTGGGCCTGTGGCACGGCTCGACGAGCGCCAACGGCGACGTCATGCTCGGCGAGATGCGCCTGCGCGCGATGCTGCAGGCCACCCGGGAACTCGGCAAGTACTCCGCCTACGACCTGGCCGAAGAAATCGACCGCGCCCTCGGCACCGCGTGGGACGAGGACCTCGAAATCTACCGCTACGGAACGGAATCCGGCGCGGAGGTCACCTGGCTGCGCCGGGACGTGGGGTGAGGACTCCAGCTGTCGCCACTGCCGTGTCATTCGCGGGAAGCACCCTGGCCGTGTGACCACGGATTCCGGTAGCCGTCCGGAATCATGGTGTCGAACAGTGCGCGCGCATCCGCGGGCAGCCGCAGCAATTCGACGTACGAGCCGAGTGATCCCCCGGCGAGGTAGACGAACTCCATGCCGATCTCCGCGATAGCGCAGTGTTGGACGATCTCGGCGCCGCCTGCCAGCGCCTCCGCCAGTGCGGCATCGAAATCGTCTGGCACCCAAGCGATATGGTGCAGGCCGGGACCGGACCGCTCGAGCGCTTCGGTGTACAGGTTCGCCCCCGAGACCGGTGCGATCAATTCCAATTGCTGCCCGCCCGCGTAGCCGAGCGAGCTGTCGATCGTGTAGTCGGCCGGCGCACCGCGATAGCTGCACGAGTCCGGGCCGAAACGCATGCGGGGCATGCGGACCCATTTGTCGACTCCGTAGCTTTCGGTGAATTCTCGTTCCGCCGCCTCGATGTCGTGGACGACCCACGCCAACTGGAAGATCGGTCCGGATGCGATGCTCATTCTGGTGCTCCTCAGGTGCTTCAGGGATGGGGTGTTTTCGCCGGAACGGCGCAAGATGAATGTGCGGTTCAGTAGTCGGCGAGGTGGATGGCGTTTGCCGCGCGCTCGAGCGGCTTGATGATCGGGCGCAGCGCCAGGCCCTTCCACGGCATGTGCCGCAGCATGCGCAGCATGGTGGTCTGGGTCCGGATCGCGCGCTGGTCGGACGCCACCATCTGAGTGGCGTTGTTCCAGCCGAGCGTCAGGTTCCGGGTGACATAGTCCTGCATGGCGCGCTGGTAGCGATCGAAGGCGGCGTCGTGGTCGCCTGCGGCCGCTTTCAGCTCGCCAGCGAGGACATACGCGCCGACCAGTGCCATGCTCGTGCCCTGCCCGGACAGCGGCGAGGGGCAGTAGGCGGCGTCGCCGACCAGTGCGACGCGGCCCGCGGACCACTGGTCGAGATGGATCTGGCTGACCGAGTCGAAATAGAAGTCGGGTGATTCGGGCATGGCGCGTACCAAGTTCGGTGTCTCCCAGCCCGCATCGGCGAAAGCGTCGGCCACCAGCTGCTGCTGCGCGGCGCGGTCGCGCCGGTCCGGCAGTTGTTCCGGGGCCTGGAAGATGAATTGGGCTTTGGCCGACGAACGGCGGGTGCTGTACACCTGCACCACGCGCCCCGGAGTCGGATGAACCAGTTCCCAATGGTCGAGATCCAAGTGGTTCGGCACCGAGATCACGCAGGCCGCCATGCCGGTGTGCCGGGCGAATCGCTCCTCTGGCCCGAACGTGAGGCGGCGCACCGTCGAATGTATGCCGTCGGCGCCGATCACCAGGTCGAAGACTCGCGGCTCTGCGTTGCGGAAGCGCACGGTCACGCCGTCGGGCTGCTGGGCCAGCCCCGTGATCGAGTCGCCGAACAGGTACTCGACCCGGCCCTTGGTGGCGTCGAACAGGATGTGCGCGAGATCGCCGCGCAACACCTCGTCGTCGCCGGGCGACCGCAGTCCGATCAGCTCGGGACCCAGGGTGGCCAGCGCCTTACCCGAGTCGTCGACCCACGCGCCGCCACGCATCGCCGTCGAGGCCGCGCGGACTTCCGGCAGCAGCCCCATCCGCTCGATGACCTCCATCGCCACGCCTCGAATGTCGACCTTGTAGCCGCCCTCCCTCAGCGTGGGCGCCTGTTCGACGACGGTGACGGTGAACCCGTGGCGGGTCAGCCAGTAGGCCAGTGCCGGACCGGCGACGCTCGCGCCGGAGATGAGAACGGTTTTGTTGGTGAAGTGTCGCGTCGTTGTCATGGGAACAGCGTCGGCCGCGGCGCTCACCACGCGCTCACAATCGGCTCACCGCCCCGCACCGAGCAGGGCCGCCACCTCCTCGATCGAGCGCCCGACGCCGCGGTCAAAGGCGGCGCGGAACTCGTGTTCGCCGAGTTCGGCACGGCACCGCGCGGCGGTCTCGGCCGCCTCACCGTCACCCGCGGCGGGCCTCCCGCGCAGCGAATCGGCAGCGCCGAGCAGCAGCGCGGCCCGCGCCGGATCGCCGATCACCGCGGCGGCCTCCGCCAGACCGGCCACCGCGGCCGCGGCCACCGACCGGGATCGGTCACGGGCCAGCTCGAAGGCCTCGCGGTGCGCCGCCTGCCCGGCTTCGCTGTCGGCTTCGGCGAGCGAGACCCAGCCCAATCCGATGAGGCTGCGCGCACGGGCCTCGGCCATGCCGAACGAACCGTTGTCGGGCAGGGCGACGGCCGTGCCGTAGTACTCCCTGGCGCCGATGAGGTCGCCCGCCGCACGGCGCAGATCGCCGAGTCCGCGTATCGCATTGGCGTACATGTCCGTCGCGCCCGCCGCCCGGGCAGATTCGGCGGCACGCTCATAGGCGGCGCGGGCTCCGTCCGCGTCGTGGCAAGCGTCCCGGCGGGCGAGGAGGTCGCCACGCCGGTTGAGCAGGTCGGCGGCCTCGTCACCCGCGCCCAACTCCGTTTGCAGGGCAACGGCCTCGTCGATCAGGTCCAGCGCGACCGCCCGCTCACCGCGCCAGTCGGCGACGGCGGCGAGTTTGTCCAGGGTGGTGGCGATCGCCCAGCGGTCGCGGGTGGCGCGGAAACCTTCGAGGGCACAGTGGAACTCGGGTTCGGCCGCCACCGGCTCGCCGGACATGAGCAGGTGCAGTCCCGCACCCAGCCGTAGGAACGCCTGCGACCACGGGTCGGCACCGAAGAGCAGGCGCTGCCGCTGCGGCGGCAGGTCCAGCAACCCACCGACGGTCGCCAGCAGGAACACCAGATGCGGGCGTTGAAGGGGTTGCTCGACACCGGACAACTCGGTGACCGCGCGGGTGACCGCGACCGGCAGTCCGTTTCCCGCTCGCGCGGCGATCGCCGCGCACAGGCCGTATCCCTCGACGTCGGCCGCCGGATCGAGTGCGGGCAGCAGCTTGCCCGCGAGCTCGACGGCACCGCCCGGATGACCGCGCAGCCACCAGCACCACGCGTGCGCGGCGATGAGTCGTTGTGCCAATGGCGGATCGGCGGCCACCGCCCAGCGCAGCGCCACCTGCACGTTGTCGTGTTCGGCGCTCAGTCGTGCCAGCCAGTCCAGCTGGTCCGGGCCGCGCAGTCGCGGATCGGCCCGCTCGGCCAGGGCGGTGAAGAATCCGGCGTGGGCACGCTGCATCCGCTCACGCTCGCCGGAGTCGGTCGAACGTGCCAGACCGTAGGCTCGGATGGTCTCCAGCATCCGATAGCGGCCGCCGTGCACCTCCACCAGCGATTTGTCGGCCAGGCCGTCGAGCAGTTCGTCGGCATCGTCGAGTTCGCAGACCGAAGCGGCTGTCGCGGCCGACGCTCCGCCCGCGAAGACCGCGAAGCGCCGCGCCATGAGGCGCTCGGCCGGTTCCAGCAGACCCCAGCTCCATTCGACTACCGCCTGCAAGGTCTGATGTCGGGGCTCCGCGGTCCGGTCTCCTCGTGACAGCAGCCGGAACCGGTCGGAGAGGCGTCCGTCGATGTCGTCCACTTCGAGGTTGCGCAGACGGGCGGCGGCGAGTTCCAAAGCCAGCGGCAAGCCGTCCAATCGCGCGCAGATGCGCCGCACGGCCGCGATCGTGCCCGCGTCGACGGTGAATCCGGGCCGCGCCGCGGCCGCGCGGTCGGCGAACAAGCGGACCGCCGCGCAGCCGAGCTGCTCGGACAGCGGCGCTTCGGCGGCCGCGACCGGCAGTTGCCCGATCGACAGGACGGTCTCGCCGGTGATGCGCAGGGCTTCCCTGCTGGTCGCCAGCACCCGAAGGCCCGGGCATTCGCGCAACAACCGGTGGACGAGCCGCGCGGCGTCGAGCACCAGATGCTCACAGTTGTCGAGAATGATCAGCAGAGACCGGCCTGCGAGCATCGCGTGGAGCCGATTTTCCGCGTCTTCGTGCTCACCGGCGGTCGCGCGGCCGCCGAGCGTCGCCGCGATCTCCTGCGCCATCTGCGCACCGTCCACCAATGGCGACAGATCCACGAAACAGACCTCGCCCTGAGCCCGGGAGCCTGCCTCCAACGCCAGCCGGGTCTTGCCGGTGCCCCCCGGACCGGTCAAGGTGACCAGGCGGGCCCGCGCCAGCAGCGACGCGATCCGCGCCAACTCGTCGTCGCGGCCGACGAAACTGGTGAGCTGGGCAGGTAGGCGGCGCAACGAGGCCGCGGCGACGGTGTCCCCGCGCAGGATCGCGAGGTGGGCTCGGGCCAGCTCGGCCGAAGGATCCGCCCCCAGCTCATCGGCGAGCAGCCGACGGCCCTGCTCGAACAGCTCCAGCGCCTCCGCTTGCCGGTCGGTCCCGGACAACCCGCGCATCAGCAATGCTCGAGCCCGCTCCCGCAGCGGATGTGCGGCGACGAGTTCGGTCAGCATCGCGACCACCGCTCGATGGTCGCGCAGCGCCAGACCGGCTTCTGCCCGGTCCTCCCGCGCCGCCAGCCACGCTTCGGTGAGGCGGGTCACCGCCGTCGCGGCGAACGGCGCATCGCGGACGTCGGCCAGCGCCGCACCCCGCCACAGCCCGGCGGCTTCGTCCAGCAGCGCGGCCGCGGAAGCGGGATCCCCGTCGCGCAACGCGATCCGGCCCTCCTCTGCGAGCCGATCGAACCGGTGCGCGTCCACCGTGCCCGGGTCGACCGCGAGCCGGTAGCCCGCGGTCGAGGACTCCACCAGCTCGTCGGCGCTCGCCGAACGCAGCGCCCGCCGCAGCCGCGACACCTGGGACTGCAGCGCGTGCCCGGCGTCGCCCGGCGGATCCTCCCCGTAGAGATCGTCGATCAACCGCTCGCGGGAGACGACCCGCCCGGCCTCCGATGCCAACACCGCCAGCAGCGCCCGCACCTGCGGCCCACCCACCGCGACCGGACCCCCATCGGGCCGTCGCACCTCCACCGGACCCAGGATCCCGAACCGCACGATCGTCAGTATGGCCCGGGGATCGATGGGCTGCCGCTTCGGCGGGTTCTCAGCACCGGCTTGTCTGCGCTACGTCGTGGACGCCGCTGTGGTTCGGGCCGACGGCTTTCGAGACCAGCTATGGCCGCAGCCGCGTTATCGGTCCCCATCGCTCGCTCAAAAACTCCTCGTTCCGCGGCGAAGCACCCAACGCGTCCCGCTCACGGTCCCGCAACCGCGAGCCTCACCGTACGCCGACACGCCATCGACTCCGGTGCGCGGCAGCGGTCGGAGCCAGGTCGTCGCTCAGTCCGCTCGGTGGGCGAGCACAGCGAACATGGTCACCGACAGGTGGTAATCGCCTTTGGCGATGCCCGCGTCCATGGTGGCCAGTAGGTCGCGCCCTTCCTGTTCGGTGATGGCACCGCTGGTGCTCGCGGACGAGATCATTTGCATGTACAGCGGGAGGGCGGTGTCCGGATTCCAGATCACCGCCTCCGAACCCATGTCGTCGATGGTGAAACCGGCGGCTGTGAGCAGGCCGCGCAAGCGGCGGCCCGACGCGGGGTTGGGGGTGGTGGTGAGCATCGCCTTCGACAGGCGGGCGAGTACATCGGGGTCGCCGGGATGCGCGATCACGGTGTGCCAGTCGGTGTCGATGAGCAGCACACGGCCGGCCTGTCGTAGGACGCGGGCGATCTCGGTGGTCGCGGCCGCCGGGTCGTCCAGGTGCTGGTAGACCCGCTCGCAGCGCACCGCGTCGAAGTAGCCGTCGGAGAACGGCAGCTGATAGGCGGTGGCTTCGACGAAGCGGGCCCGAGAGTCCGCGGTCTCGGCTCGCCCACGGGCTATGGCGAGCATCGCGGGATTCGGGTCGGCTCCTACCGCGTCGCCATCGGGGCCGACTCGCTCGGACAACTCGATCACCTCGGTGCCGGTACCGGAACCTATGTCCAGTACCCGCTCGCCCGGCTCGACGGCCAAGACCTCGTGCCCCCACGCACGCATGCGCCGGATACCGGGCAGCGCCGCTTGCAGGTCGAGCATGCCGACCAGCGTGGCCATCGGGTCGTCGTCGGTGGTGTGGGAAGAGTCCGGGATCGCGTTCACGTGGAACGACGGGATAGGCGGCGAGGGATCGCTCGACATGGTCCGACAGTAACCCCGCACCGCCGCTCCCCGCAGTGTGCGGACGATCGATCGCAGGCTGGGCATTGGCGATGCTGCCCACCCGGCGTACCGTCGAGTTGGTGAGCAGTGGCGCCGTGTCGGGGGCAGCGGTGAAGGGCTCGGATCCGTGGGCCCGGGTTTTCGCGGCGCTGTACGACCCTCTGCTGTGGATGGGCGAGAGGGCGGGTATGGGCGCTCGCCGACGAGATCTGCTCAGCCGTGCGAGGGGGCGAACTGTCGAGCTTGGCAGCGGTACCGGTCTCAACATGGGGTACTACCCTGACGACCTCGAAGAACTGATCTTGACCGAACCGGAAGCCGCGATGCGTACGCGGCTGGCGCGGAAGCTGCATCGCAGTGGACGACGGGCACGTGTGCTCGACGCGTCGGCGGAACAACTGCCGTTCGAGGACCAAACTGTGGATACGGTCGTCTCGACGCTCGTGCTGTGTACTGTCGACCACCCCGAACCCGTATTGCGCGAAATCGGGCGTGTGTTGCGCCCTGGCGGCCAGCTGCTGTTCATCGAGCATGTGCGTTCGGAGTCGCCGCGACTCGCCCAGTGGCAAGACCGCCTCGCCGGCCCGTGGCGCCGGTTCGCGGAGGGTTGCCATTGCAACCGTGCCACACTCGAGCTCATTCAGGGGTCCGAACTGAAGCTCGAAGACATACAGGAAGCGTCGTGGCGGGGAGAGCCTCCGATCATTCGACCGCTGATCTTGGGTGTGGCTACCAAAAACACCTAGGGAGCGTCAGATGACCGAGTCCGGCTCCGCTGAGCTGAAGCGGCGGCATCGCGCGATGTGGGCACTGGGCGACTATCCGTCCGTCGCCAGCGAGGTCATCTCCGGATTGGGCAGGCGTCTGGTCGAGGCCTGCCGTATCGGCGCTGGTCAGCACGTGTTGGACATCGCGGCAGGGTCCGGCAACGCCGCGATCCCGGCGGCCGAGACCGGCGCGGAGGTCGTGGCGAGCGACCTCACGCCCGAGCTGTTCGAGGCGGGTCGGCGTCTCGCCGCGGAGAGAGGAGTCGAGCTGCGGTGGCAGCAAGCCGATGCCGAGGCATTGCCCTACGCGGATGCCGACTTCGATGCCGTGATCTCCTGCGTCGGCGTCATGTTCGCGCCGTTCCACCAAGCGGCGGCGGACGAAATGCTCCGCGTGACCAGGCCGGGCGGCACGATCGGGCTGATCAACTGGACGCCGACCGGATTCATCGGGCAGATGTTCGCCACGATGAAACCGTTCGCTCCGCCACCCCCGCCCGGCGCCCAGCCGCCCCCGCTGTGGGGCGACGAGACGCACGTGCGGTCGCTGTTGGGCGATCGCGTCACCGATCTGGAGCTGCGGCGCGAAAACGCGGTCATCGACCGCTTCGCCGACGGCACCGAGTTCCGCGACTTCTTCAAGTCCTGTTACGGCCCGGCGGTCGCGGTGTACAAGGCCATCGCTGCCGAGCCCGACCGCGTCGCACAGTTGGACCGGGAACTCGCGGAACTTGCTGCCCGACATGACCTGGGCAACGGGCGCATGGAGTGGGAGTACCTCCTGGTCACCGCGCGCCGCTCCTGAGCGACGGGGATTGGAACCGGGCGTTCGTGCCACATCGCTCCCCCTTTCCCCGGCGGGTTCGTAGTGTCAGGAAGTCGCGCCGATCGCCAATCCTGCGAGGAGATCGTGCACAAGGCCTGCCGCCTGCTCGTGAGCGCGTTGCCGATCATCGGTCTCGGCGATGGTCAGCGACAGTTCGGTCAGGGCCCCATAGAAGGCACTCGCCAGTAATGCGGCGGGGTAGGGACGGATGAGCGCCGCATCGAGCAGATTCTGCACCGCCTCGACGACCAGGCCGCCGAGATGACGTTGGTCGAGTTCGCGCCAGCGCTGCCAGCCGAGGCCGATCGGTCCCTGGAGGAGCACGATGTGCCGGTAGTCGGGTTGGGCGCAGACGTCGAGAAACTCCCGCACACCGCGGTCGACCCGGTCGAACGGGTCCGAGGCCGAGTCGATCGCGGTGCGGATGCGTTGCGCCGCTCGAGTCTCCAGATCGTCGACGATCGCTTCGAACAGCCCCTTCTTGCCGTCGAAGTGGTGATACAGCGCGCCGCGAGTAAGGCCGGTGGCGCGAACCAGCTCTTCCGCCGACAGATCCGCGTACTCGCGTTCGGCGAACAGCCGCCCCGCGGTCTCCAGCAGCGCCTGGCGGGTGTTCTCCGCGTACTTCTCGCGAAACGACTCCATGCGGTATGGATATCACATACAGTATGTATGTCAGATACAGGCTGTATGAAGGTGGGCCGTAATGGGCGAATCAGTGGACGTCGTCGTTGTCGGAGCCGGGATAGCGGGTCTGGTAGCCGCCCGCGACCTGGCGCGAAGTGGTGCGGAGGTGCTCGTGCTGGAGGCGCGCGACCGGGTCGGCGGGCGGCTGCTGAACGGTGAACTCCCCGGTGGTGCGCCCATCGAGGTGGGTGGTCAATGGGTCGGGCCCGGCCAGCAGCACGTGCTCGCGCTGATCGATGAACTCGGCCTGAAGACCTTCCCCACGTACACCGCGGGCCGTCATATCGCCGAACTCGGCACGGCCCGCTCGGTATACACCGGCCGGATTCCCAAGCTGAACCCGCTGGCATTGGCCGATGTAGCGCAGATCCAGTGGAGGCTCGACCGAGTGGCGCGCCGGGTCGCGGCGACGGAGCCGTGGCTCGCCGACCGGGCTGGAGTGCTGGACGCGCAAACCTTCGCCACCTGGCTGCGGCGGACCGCCCACACCTCCGCGGGTCGGTCGTTCTTGCAGCTGATCACCGAGGCGGTGTTCTCCGCGGAGCCGGAGGATATGTCGGCACTGTGGGCCGCCTACTACGTCGGCGCCGCCGGTGGGCTGGACGCGTTGATCAATACCGCGGGCGGTGCGCAGCAGGACCGCGTTGTCGGCGGTTCGCAGACCATCGCGTTGGCGCTGGCCCAAGAACTCGGTGACCGTGTCGTCCTGGAAAGCGTGGTGACCGATGTCGAGTGGGCCGTCTCGGGTATCCGGGTCGTCGCGGGCGGCACGAACGTTCGCGCTCGTCGAGCCGTGATCGCGGTTCCGCCGCCACTGGCGGCGCGCATCCGCTTCACCCCTGGCCTGCCCGGCGATCGTGACCAACTCGTGCAGCGCATGCCGATGGGCCGGGTCATCAAAGTCAATGTCGCCTACGACGAGCCCTTCTGGCGCGAAGCGGGTCTGAGCGGCCAAGCCAACAGCGACCATCGGCCCCTGGGCACCGTCTTCGACAACACTCCGCTCGACGGTTCACCCGGCGTGCTCGTCGGCTTCCTCGAGGGACGGCACGCCGACAGAGGCGCGCGCCTCGACCTCACCGATCGTCGTGCACAGGTGATCGACGATCTCGCAGGCTACTTCGGGCCAAGGGCCCGCAACCCCATCGCCTACATCGAACGTGATTGGGCCGAAGAGGAATTCAGCCGCGGCTGCTACGGCGCGTTCACCACGCCCGGCACCCTGACCCGTTTCGGTCCGGCCCTGCGCACACCCATCGGCCCGCTGCACTGGGCAGGCACCGAAACCGCTACCCGGTGGGCCGGCTACATGGACGGAGCCGCCGAATCCGGCCACCGCGCCGCCCGCGAAATCGCTCCCGCGCTCGGCCGCAGTGGGGTGTAGCGGTTCGACCACGACTGCTGTGGTGGGCGCAGAGGGGATCGAACCCCCGACCGCTGGTGTGTAAAACCGCGCCGAAACACCCGCGCTGCGCCATTCATCGAGCGGCATACTCCCCGAACGGAATCGCCGCCGACCACACCCGATCACGGATCGCGACCGCGTGCGCGACGATCACGGTTTCGTCGGTCAGCGCTGCGCCGACCCATAATCCGCGCGCGTCGAACAGGGAGAACGCCACCGCCCGCTCATCGAACAGCCAGAAATCCTCGGTGGCCGCGTCCGAGGTCACCGGTCTTCCAGCCCTGCACGGCGTAGCGCGGCGGATCGGTCTCGGTGACGTAGAGCAGGCGAACCGTCGCCGCCGGATTCACCGCCGATGATTCGAACTCGCACGTGCATGTCCGTCCCCTGGTGTGGCACGGAGTGCGTGCCGTGTCGATAGTCACAGCCTGAACCGGGGAAAGGAAACCAATTGCGCACTCGCGCGCACTTTTGTATCGACGGCGAACTACGCACCCTTAGCGTGCTTTTCAGCCCCCGCACCGGGTCGAGCCGGACTCCTCGGCGCGGAGGATGCCAACGCCGACAGCGAGGGGCGGGGGAATGGACGCGCTCGGATTGATCGACCTTTGTCGCCGACAACGGAATGGGACGCGGCCCAGGTGCGCCGGTTGGGGCGGCGGACCCCACGTGCCGTCCCCTGGAAGGCCGGACGGAAGGGTGGAAGGCCGGGGTGGAAGGGATGGTCGCAGGAGGGTGCATGCAGCGGATTTTTGGGCGTTGAGTCATGGCGCAATGGGTGTGCTAGCACATACTGATAGGGGGTAGGGGAATAGGGGGGCCAGCCTCTGTCGCTCGATTCGTGTCGGTGCCCGGGGTGACCATTCAGGTTATGCAGTTTCGCTCATACGATCAGGGCGGTCCGCTCATCCCGCACCCAGTCACCCTCGATGCGGAATGGAACGCCGAGTGCGGCCATCATCTGTCGGCGTGGTGCCTGGGGTGCTCGACGTGCACCGACTGCGCCGGAACCTGCTTTTGCGGCGCCGCTGAAGACGAGGACCCGCCCGTCTACCTCCTGGATCTCGCCAGCTGATCCGATCAGGTCGACCGCGTCGTCGGGTGCTCACAGTCCGCACCGACGGGCGGGGTGTAGACGACGTGACCGCACCCAGTGCAGACGTGGAGGCGGTGCAGCCCGCCGGCCTGCAAGCAGGCCAACGAACCCACCGGCATCTGTCTCGGGCCGAACTGGTGCCTGCAGTGCGCCGGTCCGAGATTGCGCAGGAACCGTGGGGCCGGCGTGGCCAGAGCCCGGCAGCGAAACCGGGCGCTGACCGGCCAGATACCCCGGGCGTGTCCAAGTACCCATATGGATGTCATTCGACGGGCCGTAGGTGACATCTGTCCCGAACGGCTGGTGTACCAGAATCGGGTACCGAGCTACTCGGGCCTTCCAAGGGGCTTGCTGATGCACTGGGGATACAGCGTCATTCAGCAGCAAGGAGGTTCACCATGTCCGAATTCAGGAAAAGGACGCGCACAGGCCGCGGAGGATTCGTAGTGGGGTTCGGTGATGGCCCTGCCCGGCGGGTTCCGGCTGCACCACCTCACTCTGGGAGGCAGTCATGACCGTTGGTCGCCGTCAGCTCACACGCCAAGAACACGAGCGCCTCATCGCCGAGACCCACGCGACCCTCGCCGTCGCCAACGACTACAACCTCACCCGCAGCGCCGAACTCGACCCGAAAGAACTGCAGCAGTTCCACGATCAACGCGACGCCTATGCCGCACGCCTGGACGTGGCAGCCCTCATCACCGGGGTGACCGACCTAGGAGAACGCCACCTGCGCGAGGACACCTACGCCGCCTGCCCACCGGCCTACCGTGACCGGCTCGACGCCCTGCTCGACTCCGCCGACGGCCAGATGGCCACCGTGCTGACCACCCGTCTCGAGATGCTGGCGAACCCGCGAGAACGCAGCGATGACGGATGGGGGTGCGCGCTGGGTGCGGCGGCCGTCGCGGGCGGATTTTTCGCCGAAGGCGTACTAGGTGGGGCGGCCGTGGTGGCTGGCATCGTAATGATGTGCACCTACTGTTGAGCTCCGCTGCGCTCGATTGCCTCCGACTCGAACCGCGTGCTGGCCGCCGATAACGCATGGTGCAGAGGGTGTGTCAACGCCTATCCGGTCCGCGACGAAGATGCCGCCCGGCTCTCCCCGCTCGGGTACGCGCACATCGACATACTGGGCCGCTACAGCTTCCCTGCCCTGAGCGCCGAGCAGACATTGCGGCCGTTGCGCGATCCCGAAGCTGCCACGCAGTGACGCCCAGGGGAAACAACAAGTGCACCACGAGGCCGGTAGCTGCGGGTGCGCGCGTGGCGGGCGTTCACCCGGGCTGCCGGTGCCGCACGGGGGCCGGGAGGTTGGTTGGTTCGTGGTGACGGTCAGCGGTTGAGGTAGGCGGCCAGGCCACCGAGTTCCTCGTTGGCGATGAACACCGAACGGACGTTGATGATGGCCTCTTCGACGTGGGTGGTGCAGCCCCACGCCGAGTCGCCCCACGAATCGGCGATCTTCAGCTCGGCCGGCGCGGTGCAGCCGGCGGTGCCGCCGAGCTGGCAGTGCTCAGGGTGCGGCGTGGTGGCCTGTACGGCAGCCGCGGCTCGTATCTGGGCGGCGAGCTCGGCGGCGGCAGCGGCGCGTTGCTCGGCATCGTCGCGCAACTGGCGTTCGGCGCGTACCGCCTCGAGGGTGGCCAGGCGCAGCTCCAGGTGCTGCGCGACCTGGTCGGCGAGATAGCCGAGCACGGTCCTCTGCACCTCGCTCAACTCCCGAGGCATGGCGTCGATTGCGGTAACGGTGCCGAGGTGGTGCCCGTCGGTGGTGACGATCGGGGCGGCGGCGTAGAACCGCAGCCCCAGCTCACCGCGTACCAACGGATGATCGAGGGTGCGCGGATCCGTGACCGCGTCGTTGACCACGTACGTGCCGTCGGCGCAGAACGCCGACGCGCACAGTCCCGGTTCCGTGCCGACCTGCGCGACACCATCCAGTCCCTTGGCCGCGGCGAACCAGACCCGGTCGGCGTCGACGATGCTGACCGTGGCGATCGGGGTGCCGCACACCGCTGCGGCGGTCGCCGCGATGGTGTCGAACTGGCCGTCGGTTGGAGCGTCGAGGATCTCGTAACGGCGTACCGCAGCTAGCCGGGCGGGGTCGGTGAGGGCGGTTCTGTCAGCGGTGATCGACACGGTGTGGTGCTCGCTTCCCATGGGGTGTTCAGGCCGGGGTAGCGTACGTGGTTGCGGCGGTCATGCCGCATCCGCTGTGGCTGTCGTGATGCTGGCGCGGTCGAGGACCCGGTACACCGTCGGGCGCGACACCTCGAACAGCTCCGCCGGTTCGGCGATGGTGGGATGGCAACCTCATCACGTACAAGACGCGCGACTGACCCCTGATAACGCCCGCGTCCCAGCGTTTCCGGCGGTCAGGCGCTTTCCTCGAGCACGGGCTTGGTTTGGGTGGTCGGTTCGGGCAGGTACTTGTAGATCGTGCTGCGCGAGACACCCAGCAGCCGTGCGACCGAGGAGACGGTCTCTTCCGGTCGGGTGAGGATGGCGCGGGCCTGGCGGATCTGCTCGGTGGTCATGGCCGGTGGGCGGTCGAGGCGTTGCCCGCGGGCGCGTGCGGCGTCGAGGCCTTCGTGGGTGCCTTGGACGATCAGGGAGCGGCCGAGCCGGTCCAGTGATGGCACGACGAGCGTGTCGCCGGAGCGCATATATTCCACGCATTTCTGGAGTTCGGCGCGTTCGGCGTCGCCAACGCAGAGCCATACTCGGCCAACTTCTTGACTGACGTCCAAGAAGTCTTTACCGTAAGCGCGGCCTGCTTCTTGGATGTCGTCCAAGAAGGGCGATGGTAAGCGAGAGGACGTGAGTCATGGACTTCAGTGGGCCTGCCGATCGGCGCGAGGCGGTAGCGGTGCGGCGCCGTGCGGTTTCGTTCGCCTCTGGCCAGGACGAGTGCGCGGCCTGGCTGTACGCCGCACCCGACGTGAACGGCCCGCGTCCGATGGTGATCATGGGGCACGGGCTCGGGGCGGTGCGGGAGATGCGCCTGGATTCCTACGCGGAACGGTTCGCCGACGCGGGGTGGTCGGTGCTGGTGTTCGACTACCGTCACCTCGGGGCCAGCGGCGGAGCACCGCGCCAACTCCTCGATATCGGCAAGCAACGCGCCGATTGGCATGCCGCCCTGGCCTTCGTACGCACCCTGCCGGAGGTCGATGTCGACCGGATCGCGTTGTGGGGCAGCTCGTTCGGCGGCGGACATGTCCTCCAGGTCGCCTCCGAAGACACCCGTATCGCGGCGGTCGTGGCCCAGTGCCCCTTCACCGACGGACCGGCGTCGTTGCGCTCGCGTATCCGGACGGGCCCGCTGAGCGTGGTAGCGCTGACAGTGGCAGGCATCCTGGACACGGTCGGTTCCTGGTTCGGCGCGAAGCCGATCCTGGTGCCGATGGCGGGGACGTCCTGGATGCCCGCGTTCGTGGCCTCACCCGACGCGCTCGCCGGCGCTTCCGCGCTCCTGCCTGCGGGGACCCGGCTCTCGCGGCGCACCAGCACGTTGTTGAAACGGCTGCCGTCGGTACGGGCTCAGGTGTCGAAGAACATCGAGCTGACCGAGATCGACGGTGGGGAAGAACCCGTGACCGGTGTCGGTCGCGACAGCATGTGGGGTGTATTGCGCGGCCCGGACGGTGAATTCGACGCCGCCAACGCCCTGGCCGCACGGCTGGTGCTGCACCTTCCGCTCGATCGGCCCGGCCGCGCGCTGGCTCGCTTCAGCACTCCGACGCTGCTGTGTATCTGCGACAACGACGCGGCCGCGCCCGCGAAGACCACGAAGCGGCGCGCGCAGGGCCTAGCACACGTGCACGTCCAGAACTACCCGTGCGACCACTTCGGCATCTACTTGGGCGAGCACTTCGAACGCGCCGTGCGTGACCAAATCGATTTCCTGGCAACATAATTCGACAACACCGCACACAGCACACAGTAGGCTGCCCCGTGGACGTGCGGAGAGCAGGCACTCAGCCGGCGGCCGCGGCAAGACTGCGAGCGCTGTTGAGCAACGTCTCGATCACCGCGCGCCGCTGGGGCTGCTCCGTCGGATGCGTCAGCAAGCCCTCGACAACGAAAACGCCGATCGCGACCAGCGGATCCAGTTCGTCGGCGGGCACGCCGAGCTCGATCAGCTCTGCCCGGAACAATCCCTCGGCCAGCGCGTGGAACTGCTCGTGCCATTCGTGAATGGCTGCGGACTTCTCGGCGCGCATGTGCACCGTGCTCACCAACCGGCCCAGTTGCTCCAATTCCTGGACCAGCCATAGCAGCCGATCAGCCAGCCCCGAGCCCAGCATTTCGCTGTAGGAGGCCATCGAGTCGGCCAGTACCGCGTCCAGGACCGCGATCAATACCGCGTCCTTGTCCTGGAAGTACCAGTACAGCGTGTTCGACACGACTCCGGCGTCGCGGGCGATCCGCGACATCGATGCCGCGTCGTATCCCTGCTCGACGAACAACCGCCGAGCAGCCACCACGATCTCCGCGCGCTTCTCTTCCCGATCCTGCGGACGTCTGTTACGAGGCATCTCCAGTCCCGACCTAGTGCCAGCCCCCGATGCTATCTTGACCAGCGCCCAAGAACAGCTCCGCAGTGGAACTGTCAGGAAGGCGCGGTCCGACGAGCATCCTCAAATGCCGCTTATCGAGCGGCCGAAGCCGGCGCATCGTCGGTAAATGATCGTTTGCCGACAACCAGGCCCCGTGTGGAGGACCAGCACCGGAGTGCCGGAATCCCGTGTCGGAACTCGGAGGTGATCAACCTGTCGGCGCGCTGGTCCGGTCGTGCTCGCGCAGCAGCCGCAGGACGGTGGCCGGTGAGGGGTGCTGGCCTGAATGGGATGCAGGCAGGTATTCCTCTCTCCTGCATCTTCTCGGTGGGCGCAGAGGGGATCGAACCCCCGACCGCTGGTGTGTAAAACCAGAGCTCTACCGCTGAGCTATACGCCCGTGCCGTTACCGGCGGCTTATGAATCTAGCGCGGCGAGCGCTTTCTCCCAAGCCGCCTGGTCACGGGGTTCTCCGGGGCCGTTCATCTCGGCGAAGCGGATGTAGCCCTCGCGGTCGACGACGAAGGTGCCTCGGTTCGGGTAGCCCGATTTCTCGTTGAAGACGCCGTAGGCCTGGGCCACCGCGCCGTGCGGCCAGAAGTCCGACAGCAGGGGGAAGATGTAGCCCTGCTCGGCGGCCCAGATCTTGTGCGTTGGCGGCGGGCCGACCGAGATCGCGAGGATCTCCGCGTTGTCGTTCTGGAACTTGGGCAGCTCGTCGCGCACCTTGCACAGCTCACCCTGGCAGATGCCGGTGAAGGCGAGCGGGTAGAACACGATCAGGACGTTCTTCTTGCCCCGGTAAGCCGACAGGGTGACTTCCTGGTTGTTCTGGTCCTTCAGCGTGAAATCCGGCGCGACAGTGCCAACCTCTAGCGGCATAGCGAATCCTCCATCGTGTCGGGTCTCCACCGGGTGGGCGTGCGACACCACCCTGGTGGAAACCATAGCGCGGTGGCTCAACGCTGCTTCGAGGGCGCCTTGGGCTGCACGAGTCTGCTTCCGGTCCACGAGCCGAGGCTGATCGCCGAGGTCTGGGTCAGACCTGCGGTCGGTGCGGATTCGGCGATTTCACTCGGCTCGACATGGCCGGGTTGTCCAGTCTTGGGGGTGAGTACCCAGACGAAACCGTCGTCGGCGAGCGGGGCGATGGCGTCCATCAGGGCGTCGACCAGATCACCGTCCCCATCCCGCCACCACAGCAGCACGACGTCGATCACCTCGTCGGAGTCCTCGTCGACGAGTTCACCGCCGATCGCTTCCTCGACATCGGCCCTCAGGTCGTCGTCGACGTCCTCGTCCCAGCCCAATTCCTGGACAACCAAGCCGTGTGAGATGCCAAGCTTCTGAGCGTAGTTCTGCGCGTCCGCCGCGGCGACCACGGTGGCGTCCTCCTCAACTCCCGACAGTAGGTAGTTGCAAGCGAACATGGTTATGGGCTTCAGCGCAAGCCGATCCGGCGAAATAGCTACCGAATGTCGCGTTGCGATGGTGTGTCAAGGGCTTTCTCAGCGCTTCGGGCACGCGTCGCGGACGGCGTTGCGCGCGTCGTTGACCCGCTTGCTGGCGTCGTTGAGCGCCGCGACCGGGGCGGTGTAGGTCATCCTGCGCGTCTCGGCGGCCAGCGCGCGGGCGGCGTTCACGTATTCGGTGAACAGCGGCACCAGGTCCGTGGGTAGCGCCTCCTTGGCGGAGTTCACGCCGCTTTCCACCTTGTTCGCGGCGTCCTCTAGAGTCTGCGCCGCCGAGTCGCGCTTGGCGACGTAGTCCGGTGCGTTCGCATCGTGCGCGTCGACGAAATCGTTGTATTTGCTGACGCCCGCTCCGGTGATGGTGGGGAACTGACCGCAGTTGTCGGAGATGGCCTTGGCCTGGGCCGCGGCGCGCCTGGATGAGGTCGCCGCCGCCGACGAGGACGCTGCCTCGGTCTTGTATGCCGCCAGATCGCTCGCGTTCGGACCCGCCACGCCTTCCACCCGGTTGGCGCACCCCGCGACGACCAATCCGATGGCGACCGCGCCGGTGGCACACACCATTCCGAACCCGCGTGGGTTCAGCAGCTTCATCGTCCTCCCGCTCCTCAGGGCTGCCACGCTCGACATGCTCACCTTGCCTGTCGAACGGTACTGGATTTCCGGCTGAGATGATGATTTGGGACGCGTCATCGGCAAGGATGGATGGTGCGCCCGAACCTTTCGTGAACGGGGGGTCCGCCAACCAGCGAACCCGCCCGGGGATACCGACGCCATCAGCATGTCCACCCCTGTACGAGGAGCAGATTTGACCGACCTGATCCACTCTTCCGCACCGGCGAAATCCGCTGGTACCAGCTCCGCTCCCGCGCCCGCCGCGAGCCGCGATCCGAACGGGTCGCACGCGCCGCAGCCGGCCGGACGGGTGCGGGTGATCCGCGAAGGGGTGGCGTCCTACCTACCGGACATCGACCCGGAGGAAACCAGCGAATGGCTCGAGTCGTTCGATGAGATGCTCGACCGGGAGGGTCCCGGCCGTGCGCGTTACCTCATGCTCCGTCTGTTGGAGCGGGCCGGTGAACGTCGGGTCGCCATCCCGTCCTTGACCTCCACCGACTACGTCAACACCATTCCCACCGAGAACGAGCCGTGGTTCCCCGGCGACGAGGAGGTGGAGCGCCGCTTCCGCGCCTGGATCCGCTGGAACGCCGCGATCATGGTGCATCGCGCCCAGCGCCCCGGCATCGGCGTCGGCGGCCACATCTCGACCTACGCGTCCTCGGCGGCGCTCTACGAAGTCGGCTTCAACCACTTCTTCCGCGGCAAGGACCATCAGGGCGGCGGCGACTCGATCTTCATCCAGGGCCACGCATCGCCGGGCATCTACGCCCGCGCGTTCCTCGAGGGCAGGCTGTCGACCGATCAGCTCGACGGGTTCCGTCAGGAGTACAGCAACGGCGGCCCCGGCCGCGGGCTGCCGTCCTACCCGCACCCGCGCCTGCTGAACAACTTCTGGGAGTTCCCCACGGTGTCCATGGGCCTGGGCCCGATGAACGCCATCTACCAGGCGCGCTTCAATCACTACCTGCACGATCGCGGTATCAAGGACACCTCCGACCAGCACGTGTGGGCGTTCCTCGGCGACGGCGAGATGGACGAGCCGGAGTCGCGCGGTCTCGCGCACGTCGCTGCCATGGAGGGTCTGGACAACCTGACCTTCGTCGTCAACTGCAATTTGCAGCGCCTGGACGGCCCGGTGCGCGGCAACGGCAAGATCATCCAGGAGCTGGAGTCGTTCTTCCGCGGCGCGGGCTGGAACGTCATCAAGGTGATCTGGGGCCGGGAGTGGGACGCGCTGCTCGGCGCCGACCGCGACGGTGCGCTGGTGAACCTGATGAACAGCACCCCCGACGGTGACTACCAGACCTACAAGGCCAACGACGGCGCGTACGTCCGCGACCACTTCTTCGGGCGTGACCCGCGCACGAAGGCGCTGGTGCAGGACTTGTCCGACCAGGAGATCTGGAACCTCAAGCGCGGCGGCCACGACTACCGCAAGGTGTACGCCGCCTACGCGGCGGCGATGGCGCACAAGGGCCAGCCGACGGTGATCCTGGCCAAGACCATCAAGGGCTACACCCTCGGCAAGCACTTCGAGGGCCGCAACGCCACGCACCAGATGAAGAAGCTGACCCTGCAGGATCTCAAGGACTTCCGCGACCTGCAGCGGATCCCGATCAGCGACGCCGAGTTGGAGAAGGATCCGTACCTGCCGCCGTACTACCACCCCGGTATGGAGGCCCGCGAGGTCCAGTACATGCTCGACCGGCGCAAAGCGCTCGGCGGGTTCCTGCCCGAGCGGCGCGCCGCGGCCAAGCCGCTGAAGCTGCCCGGCGACGAGGCCTACCGCTCGGTCCGCAAGGGTTCGGGCAAGCAGAACGTCGCCACCACGATGGCCCTGGTGCGGCTGATGAAGGAGCTGCTGCGGGACAAGGAGATCGGCAAGCGGATCGTCCCGATCATCCCCGACGAGGCCCGCACCTTCGGTATGGACTCGTGGTTCCCTTCGTTGAAGATCTACAACCGCAATGGGCAGTTGTACACATCCGTCGACGCGGAATTGATGCTTGCCTACAAAGAGAGCGCCGTCGGGCAGATCCTGCACGAGGGCATCAACGAGGCGGGGTCGACGGCGTCGTTCACCGCGGCGGGCACCTCGTACGCCACGCACGGCGAGCCGATGATCCCGCTGTACATCTTCTACTCGATGTTCGGCTTCCAGCGCACCGGCGACGGACTGTGGGCGGCCGCCGACCAGCTCGCGCGCGGGTTCGTGCTCGGCGCGACCGCCGGACGCACCACGCTGACCGGCGAGGGCCTCCAGCACAACGACGGGCACTCGCTGCTGCTGGCCTCGACCAACCCGGCCGTGGTGACCTACGACCCGGCGTTCGCGTTCGAGATCGCCCACATCGTGCGCGACGGCCTGCGCCGCATGTACGGCGGCGGCACCCCGCCGCAGGGCTCCGCGCCGCTGCCCGGCACCCATCCGCACGGCAGCCCCACCGAGTTCGGCGGTGAGGACGTCTTCTACTACATCACCCTCTACAACGAGCCGTACCCGCAGCCGGCCGAGCCGGAGGACCTCGACGTCGCGGGGCTGCTCAAGGGCATCTACCTGTGCAAGCGCGGCGGTGAGGGCGCGGTGCGCGCCCAGATCCTGGTCTCCGGCGTCACCGTGCCGGACGGCCTGCGCGCGCAGGCGCTGCTCGCGCAGGAGTGGGGCGTGCAGGCGGACGTGTGGTCGGTCACCTCGTGGGGCGAACTCCGTAAGGAGGCGCTCGACAAGGAGATCGCCGCGCTGCGCGACCCGGGCGCCGAGCCCGGGGTTCCGTACGTCACCGAGGCGCTGTCGCGGGTCGACGGCCCATATGTGGCCGCGACCGACTGGATGCGCGCGGTGCCCGACCAGGTCCGCAAGTGGGTGCCCGGCGACTTCACCACGCTCGGCACGGACGGTTTCGGCTTCTCCGACACCCGCCCGGCCGCGCGGCGGGTGTTCAACGTCGACGCGCAGTCCATCGTGGTCGCCGCGCTGGCCGGACTCGGCCGGATCGGCAAGCTCGACCCGGCCAAGGCCGCGGAGGCGGCGGCGAAATACGGCATCGCCGACGTGGACGCCGCGCCGAAGGCGGCGGTGAGTTCGGACGAAGACCTCGCATAGCGGAATATTGGATGGTGGACCGTAAACCGCCGCGGCCGCGACGGATCTCCGAGGGCTCTTCCGAGCACGAGGTGTATCTGCCGACGGGCGCGCTCTCCCCGAACCGGCAGACCCGCGACCCCCTTCCGGACACGCTGCTCAAACGCGTGAAGCAGTTCTCCGGCCGCCTCTCCACCGAGGCGGTGGGGTCGATGCAGGATCGGTTGCCGTTCTTCGCCGATCTGGACGCCGCGCAGCGGGCGGGCGTGCAGATGCTGGTGCAGACCGCGGTGGTGAACTTCCTGGAATGGCTCCAGGACCCGGACAGCGACATCCGTTTCAGCCTGGACGCCTTCCAGGTGATCCCGCAGGATCTCGCGCGGCGGTTGACGCTGCGCCAGACCGTGGACATGGTGCGCGTCGCCATGGAGTTCTTCGAGCAGTGGCTGCCCGCGCTCGCGCGCAACGACCGGCAGCTGGTGGCGCTGACCGAGGCGGTGCTGCGTTACGGGCGTGAGCTCGGCTTCGCAGCCGCCTCGGTGTACGCCAGCGCCGCCGAGTCGCGCGGCGCGTGGGACACCCGGTTGGAGGCGCTCGTCGTCGACGCCGTGGTGCGCGGCGACACCGGCCCGGACATGCTCTCCCGGGCCGCGACGCTGAACTGGGACGCCACCGCACCGGCGACGGTGCTGGTGGGCACGCCGCCCGGGGAGCAGGGTGTCTCGTCGGTGGGGGCGGTGCATTCCATCGCGGCGCGGCACGGGCGGGCCGCGCTCGCGGTGGTGCAGGGCACCAGGCTGGTGATGGTCGTCTCCGGGCATCTGGGGGAGACCGCTCAGATCTCACCGTTCTTGGCAGACCTGCTCGCGGAGGTGTTCTCCGACGGCCCGGTGGTGATCGGTCCGACCACCCGCACGCTGGGCGCGGCCCACGCCAGCGCGGTGGAGGCGCTGGCCGGGATGGAGGCCGTGGTGGGTTGGCGGGGGGCGCCGCGACCGGTGCACGCGGCGGAATTGCTGCCGGAGCGCGCTTTGTTGGGTGATCGAGCTGCGATCGACGCGCTGAACGAGTACCTTGTCCTACCGTTGGCTGCGGCGGGGTCGTCGCTGGCGGACACGCTCGATGCCTATCTGGATTGCGGTGGAGCGGTCGAGACGTGTGCGCGCCAGCTGTACGTCCATCCAAATACGGTTCGGTATCGCCTCAAGCGAATCGCCGAGATCACCGGCCGGGATCCGATGAATCCACGGGACGCGTACGTCCTCCGGATCGCCGCGACAGTGGGTCGTTTGACACGAACCCGTAACGAATCGTCAACTCCTGTCCCAGAAGTCACTTCGATCGCGTTGGGTCCCGAGGGCTTGTAACGCATCGGCGGAATCGGTCGATTCGGACAGCCCACGTGGTCTTTTGTGGAACCCCCACAAAACCGCTTCCGAAGCTTCATCCGCGTCGACATCTCGTGCGGCCCGCCTCACAGTGTTTTCTTAGAGGCGTGATCGCGTTGTTCGCCCCTGGACAGGGCTCTCAGACACCCGGCATGCTCGCGCCTTGGCTCGACCTTCCCGGCGCGAACGAGCGCCTCACGCTGTGGTCCAAGGCTTCCGGCCTGGACTTGGTCCGTCTCGGCACCACCGCGACGGCCGAGGAGATCACCGACACCGCGGTCACCCAGCCGTTGGTGGTCGCCGCCGCGCTACTCGCGTTCGCGGAGATCTCCCAGGACGAGCTGCCCGCCGCTACCATCGTCGCCGGGCATTCGGTCGGTGAACTCGCTGCCGCCGCGGTCGCCGGAGTCATCTCCGCCGACGACGCGGTCCGGTTGGCCGCCATCCGCGGAGCGGAGATGGCCAAGGCGTGCGCACTGGAACCGACCGGCATGTCCGCGGTGCTCGGCGGCGACGAGGCCGCCGTGCTCGAACGGCTCACCGAACTCGACCTCGTCCCGGCCAACCGCAACGCGGTGGGCCAGATCGTGGCCGCGGGTCGGTTGGACGCTCTCGCCGAGCTCGCCGCGAACCCTCCGGAGAAGGCCAGGGTTCGGGCGCTGCCCGTCGCGGGCGCGTTCCACACGGCGTTCATGGCGCCCGCGCAGGATGCTGTGACCGACGCCATAACGAAGATCACGCCGAACGAGCCGACCAGAACCTTGCTCTCGAACTTCGACGGCAAGCCGGTCGCGTCCGGACAGGACGCGATCGACAAGCTCGCCGCGCAGGTCACCCGGCCTGTTCGCTGGGATCTGTGCACCGAGACCGTCCGGCAGGCCGCCGTTTCGGCGGTGGCGGAACTGCCGCCGGCGGGCACCCTCGTCGGCATTGCCAAGAGGGAGCTGAAGGGCACGCCCACGCTGGCCCTGAAGACCCCGCAAGACCTCCCCGCGTTGGCTGAGCTGACCGTGTCCGGCTAGCTTTCCTCCGCGACCATGCATCACATGATGCGAGGTCGTGACCGAGAGGCGGTAACTATTACCGCGCTCGATCCGAAAAAAACCAGTAGAGCCCTACAAAGTATCAAGAAGGGAGCCACGAAGTGGCCGCTCTGACCCAGGAACAAATCGTCGAGGAACTCGGCAAGATCATCGAAGAGGTGACCGGCATCGAGCCCTCCGAAGTGACGATCGAGAAGTCCTTCGTCGATGACCTGGACATCGACTCGCTGTCCATGGTCGAGATCGCGGTTCAGACCGAGGACAAGTACGGCGTGAAGATCCCCGACGAGGATCTGGCCAGCCTGAAGACCGTTGGCGACGCCGTCAACTACATCCAGAAGCTCGAGGCCGAGAACGCTGAGGCGGCGGCCGAGCTCAAGGCCAAGTTCGACAACGCCGAGTAGGGCCGAAACTGTGACCACTCCTTCCACCTTGAACGGGAACTTCCCCAACGTCGTCGTAACCAGCCTTGCGGCGACCACGTCGATCGCGGGTGACGTCGATGCGACGTGGAAGGGACTCCTCAACGGCGAGAGCGGCATCGACGTTCTCGAGGATTCCTTCGTCGAGGAATACGACCTTCCGGTCCGCATCGGCGGTCACCTGAAGGTCCGGCCGGACACCCTGCTGACCCGGGTCGAATGTCGGCGCATGGCCTACGTCGAGCAGCTCGCGACCGTGCTCGGTCGCGAGGTCTGGCGGAACGCGGGCAGCCCGGAAGTCGACCCGGAGCGGCTGGGTGTGGCCATCGGCACGGGATTGGGAGGCGGCGACGCCCTCATCGATTCCGTGGACAAGCTGAAGAACGGCGGCTACCGCAAGATTTCGCCGTTGGCTGTGCAGATGGTCATGCCGAACGGCCCCTCGGCCGTTGTCGGCCTCGAATTGAAGGCCAGGGCAGGAGTGGTCACTCCGGTCTCGGCGTGCTCGTCCGGCTCCGAGGCCATCGCCAACGCCTGGCGGATGATCGTCATGGGTGACGCGGACATGGTCGTCACCGGTGGCGTCGAGGGCTTCATCGACGCGGTGCCCATCGCGGCGTTCACCATGATGCGCGCCATGAGCACCCGCAACGAGGACCCGAAGGGCGCCTCGCGTCCCTTCGACAAGGATCGCGACGGCTTCGTCTTCGGCGAGGCGGGCGCGCTGATGGTCATCGAGACCGAGGAGCACGCGAAGGCTCGGGGCGCGACCATCCACGCCCGCCTGCTCGGCGCAGGCATCACCTCCGACGGCTTCCACCTCGTCGCCCCCGACCCGACGGGTGACGGCGCCGCGCGGGCGATGACCAGGGCGATGCAGTCCGCTGGCCTGACCAAGAAGGACATCACGCACATCAACGCGCACGCGACCGCGACGCCGATCGGTGACACCGCCGAGGCGAACGCGATCAACAAAGCCGTGGGCAGCCACGCCTCGGTGTACGCGCCGAAGTCGGCGCTCGGCCACTCGATCGGCGCCGTCGGCGCCCTGGAGTCCGTGCTGACCGTGCTCTCCATCCGCGACGGCATCGTTCCGCCGACGCTGAACCTGGAGAACCAGGACCCGGAGATCGACCTCGACGTGGTGAAGGGCGAAGCCCGCCGCCAGGAGATCGAGTACGCGATCAACAATTCCTTCGGATTCGGTGGGCACAACGTAGCGCTCGCCTTCGGTCGGGCATAGCCGCGCGATCGACTGCACAACGATTCCGGCGGGGCCGGCCATCTGACGTGGTCGGCCCCGCCGCGTTTCGCCATACGCAGCCGCGGCAGCGGCGCACTTATCGAGGTCAGGAGACAACGCGATGACAATCATCGCTCCCGCGTTGCATCAGGAGACGACGACCGACCCGCGCGATCCGCTCGGCCGGCTCCAGCGTTTCTTCGATCCCGGCACCATTCTTCCGCTACACCCGCGCGACAAGTCCGGCGTGCTCGCCGCCATCGGCGAGGTGGACGGCGTCCGCACCGTGGCCTACTGCTCCGATGCCACCGTCATGGGCGGCGCGATGGGCGTGGAGGGCTGCAAGCACATCGTCGACGCCATCGACACCGCCATCGACTCCGGTGTCCCCGTGGTCGGCCTGTGGCACTCCGGCGGCGCTCGCCTGGCCGAGGGCGTCGAGGCGCTGCACGCGGTCGGTCTGGTCTTCGAGGCCATGGTCCGCGCGTCCGGCCTGGTCCCGCAGATCTCCGTGGTGCTCGGCTTCGCGGCCGGTGGCGCCGCCTACGGCCCGGCGCTGACCGACATCGTGATCATGGCTCCGGAAGGCCGCGTCTTCGTGACCGGCCCGGACGTGGTGCGCAGCGTGACCGGCGAGCAGGTCGACATGGCCACCCTCGGCGGGCCGGAGACGCACGGTAAGAAGTCCGGCGTCACCCACATCGTGGCCGCCGACGAGTCCGACGCGCTGCACCGCGCTCGCCGCTTGGTGTCGATGTTCGCCGAGCAGGGTGAATTCGACTTGGTCGCGGCCGAGCACGGCGACGTCGACCTGAAGGCGATGCTGCCGGAGTCGGCGAAGCGCGCCTACGACGTGAAGCCGATCATCAACGAGCTGCTCGACAACGTCGACGGCGAGTCGTCGTTCGAGGAATTGCAGGGCGGGTACGCCCGCAGCATCGTCACCGGTCTGGGCCGTCTCGGTGGGCGCACCGTCGGTGTGCTGGCGAACAACCCGATCCGTCTCGGCGGCTGCCTGAACTCCGAGAGCGCGGAGAAAGCGGCGCGTTTCGTGCGGCTGTGCGACGCGTTCGGCATTCCGCTGATCGTGGTGACCGACGTTCCGGGTTACCTGCCCGGCGTCGGCCAGGAGTGGGAAGGCGTCGTCCGGCGCGGCGCGAAGCTGCTGCACGCGTTCGCCGAGGCGCGCGTTCCGCGGGTCACGCTGGTCACCCGAAAGATCTACGGCGGCGCCTACATCGCGATGAACGCCCGCTCGCTCGGCGCGACGGCGGTCTACGCGTGGCCGGGCTCGGAGGTGGCCGTCATGGGCGCCAAGGCCGCGGTCGGCATCCTGCACAAGAAGGCCCTCGCGGCCGCGCCGGAGGAGGAGCGCGAGGCGCTGCACGAGCGGCTCACCGCCGAACACGAGCGCATCGCGGGCGGCGTGGAGCGCGCTATCGCCATCGGTGTCGTCGACCAGGTCATCGACCCGGCGAAGACCCGCAGCATTATCGCGGCGGCGCTCGCCGCGGCCCCGGCCCGCGCCAGCCACCACAAGAACATTCCGCTCTGATCTACGCACCGAAGCGGGCTCCGGTATTCCCGGGGCCCGCTTCGCGTTTTCCGGATTTCGCACCGACGGGCTCGTGCGGCGCTGTGGAGTCGGTGGTTTGGTGTGTCGCACGCAGTTCGAGCGGGTGAGGTCGTGAAGTCTCACGGGGCGGGAGCGGCTCGGTGGTCGGTAGCATCGGGAGGTGCGCTACGAAGAACTGGCCGACGTGCCGTGCTCGATCACGCGCCCGCTCGTGATCTTCGGTGATCGCTGGACGCTGCTGATCCTCAAGTCCTGCTTCTCCGGGGTCCGGCGGTTCAACGCCTTCCAGAGCGCACTGGGCATCTCGCGCAGCAGGTTGCAGGATCGGCTGGACCGCCTGATCGAGCACGGCATCCTCGTCAAGCAGAAGGCCGCCGTGGGTGCGCACGAGGAGTACCGCCTCACCCCCAAGGGGCACGACATCTACCCGATTCTGCTGGCCATCCGTGATTGGGGCGATGCTTACATGGCGCCGGAAGGGCCTCCGGTGCGTTACGCCCATCACGAGTGCGCGGGCGAGGCCCACGTCCGGCTCGAATGCGATTCGTGCGGAGCCGAACTCACCGCACGCGATGTCACCCCGAAGCCGGGACCGGGCTTGCTGGGCGTCACCGGCGCCGAGGCGACCGCGGGTAGCGCGCGCTGACGCCCTCGGGTGTCAGTCGGCGAACCAGGTGGCGACTTCGTCGGCGTCGGCCCGGGTGGTGCGGAAGCCGTTGACGGGATGATCGAGGTCCGGATATCCGAAGGAGATTCCGGCGACGACCTTGCGATGCTCCGGGATGCCGAAGTACTCCCGGACGAAAGGGGAGTACGAGGCGAGTGCCGCCTGCGGCGCCGCGCCGAGACCGAGGCTCTGCGCGCCCAGCAGGAAACTGCCGATGTACAGACCGCAGTCCACCGCTCCGTAGACGCCCAGATCGGCTTCGCTGGTCACGATCGCCACATGCGGCGCGTCGAAGAGTTCGAAATTCCGTACCGCCTGCCGCATCGTCTTCTCGTGATCGCCTTTGGCGATGCCGACGCTGTCATACAGTTGCTTTCCGCATTCGCGCCTGCGGTCCCGGTACGCACCGGTGTATTGCGCGGGAAACTCGAAATCCGACGCGGGCGTGGCTGTCGCGATGTGTTCGACCAGTTCCTTCCGGAAACGATCCGTTCCGGCGCCCTCCGTCACCACGACCTGCCATGGCTGGGTGTTGCACCACGACGGCGTTCGCTGGGCCAGCCGCAACAGGGCGCGGATGGTGTCGCGCTCGACGGGCTGCGAGTGGAATTGCCTGCAGGTCCACCGTTCGTCGAGCACTCGGGTCAGGGTTGTGAAGTCGTCGGTCGTCACGGTCATTCCCCCGCCTCCTTTGGTAGTCTTATTTCGAGACCGCACGCTAGCATCGAACGCTCCGACGCGAAAGCCGGGCGCCACGCCGTCGCCGGGCGCCGGGCGAGTCGGCCGCGACGCGCGCGGGGCGCAAAAGTGTTGCCCGCGTTGCGGCAACGGGCGCGGTCGCGCCAGGCAGAATCCCGATATGGCGTCCGAAGCTCCCGCCGCGCGGGACCGCAAACGGCACGGCAGGCATTACACGCCGCCCGTGCTGGCGCGGTTCCTGGCGCAACGGCTGCTGCGCCATGCCGAGCCCTCGGACGCGGGCGTCCTGCGTGTGCTCGATCCGGCCTGTGGCGACGGCGAATTGCTGTTCGCCGTGCACGAAGAGGTCGCGGCCCGGTTTCCCGGTGTCCGTCTGGTGTTGACCGGTTACGACCTGGACGCCCGCGCGCTCGCGGTCGCCCGTGAGCGCGCCCGCTCGGCGGGGATCGACGCGCACTGGCACAAGGCGGACTTCCTCGCGGTCGAGGCGCGGCTCGCGGACGGCGCGTTCGACGCGGTGATCACCAACCCGCCGTATGTGCGCACCCAGCAATTGGGAGGATCGACCGCGCAGTTGCTGAGCAAGCGGTTCGGTCTGCGCGGGCGGATCGACCTGACCCATCCGTTCGTGGCGACGCTGCCCCGGCTGCTGGCCGCGGGAGGTGTGCTCGGCCTCCTGTGCGCCAACCGATTCCTGACCACCAAGGCCGGCGCGAACATCCGGCGGCTGTTGCTGACCGATCTGGCTCCGGTCGAGCTGTACGACCTGGGGGACACCAAACTGTTCACCGCCGCTGTGCTGCCCGCGATCACCATCGCGCGCCGCGCGATCCACGGCGACGGTTGCCGCTACGTCTCCGCCTACGAGGCCATCGGCGAAACACCAGGTGCGAAGACGCTGTTCGAGGCGCTGCTCGACCCGGGCGGCTCGATCGTCGAGTACAACGGCCGGACCTTCGCCGTCGAGGTCGGCACGTTGGCAACGGGGTGCGGGCCGCCCGGAGCCGGTCGGGGTGGCGATGAGAGTTCGACCCGTGACGCCGCGCCGGAGGTCACGGCGGAACGAAGGACTTTCCGAGGCGCGGCGCGGGAGCCGGAGGCCGCGTGGCGGATGTCGCACGACGCGATCGATTCCTGGCTGGCGCGGATAGCGGCGGCGACCTGGCGCAATTTCGGCGAGGTGGCGCGCATCCGGGTCGGCATCAAGACGACCGCCGACCATGTGTTCATCTCCGACCGCTGGGCACAGGCCGACCTGTGTCCCGAGCCCGAACTGTTGCTGGAGCTGATCACCCATCACGATCTGGCGCCGTGGCGGGCCACACGCGCCCGCGACGTTCGCGTGCTGTATCCCTACGACCTGGCCTGTGCCCGCCGCACGCCGATTGATCTCGGCGAATACCCTGCCGCCGCCGCGTATCTACGGTCGCATCGTCGCACACTGGCCGGGCGACGCTATGTCGTCGAAAGCGGCCGCGCCTGGTACGAGATCTGGGTGCCGCAGCGCCCGCACCTGTGGCAGCAGCCGAAGCTGGTATTCCCGGACATCAGCGACCGTCCGCGTTTCGCGCTGGACAGCTCGGGCGCGGTGGTCAACGGCGACTGCTACTGGATCTCGCTGCCCGATCTGGCGGCTGCGCCCACGGAGGCGACGCGCTTGGCATACCTGCTGATGGGGGTGGCCAATTCGGCGCTCGGATTGCGGTTCTACGACGTGGTCTGCGGCAATCGGTTGTACTCGGGCAGGCGGCGGTGGATCACCCAATATGTGTCACGGCTGCCGGTGCCCGATCCGGCGGCGGCCCGGTCGGCGGGAGTCATCGATCTGGTGCGCGAGTTCGTGGAGGGCCGGGCGCCGGATGCGGCGGCGCGGGCCGAGCTGGACGAGCGGGTGGACGCCGCGTTCGGCGTCGGATTACGCGTACCTCCGCCTTCGCTCCGGCCATGCGCGGGCTGAAGACGGACTGTGTCCGACAGCGCCGATCAGGCGTACCTCCGCCTTCGCTCCGGCCATGCGCGGGCTGAAGACGGACTGCGTCCGACAGCGCCGATCAAGCGCTGACCCGGACGCCGACCATCGGCAGCAGCGTGCGGCGGGCGAACTCGCGCGCCGCGTTCTGATCGCTGACCGGGATCAGGCCGTCGGGGGTGAGGGCGAGCGACAGCGCCAGCCGGGCCATGATCTCGGCGACCAGATCGGCGTCGAAGTCGTGCGTGCCACCGGCATTCCGTAGCTCGCGCAGCTTCTCGGCCAGGTAGTCGCGGCCGACGGCGAGGATCGGCCCCGCCTCGGTGGTCAGCCGGGGCAGGATCAGGTCGGGCTCGGTGCGCAGCAGCCGGCGCAGCAGTTCGTTGCCCGCGATGGCGCTGATGAACGCGACGAAGATCTCGACGAGCTGATCGTCGTTGCCCGAGACGGTGCGCACCTGCTTCTCGATCGCGGCGACGAAGCGCTGTGCCTCCCGGACGCTGACCGCCTCGACGAGGTCGTTCTTGGATTCGTAGCGCCGGTACAGCGTGGCCGGGCTGATCCCGGCGCGGCGGGCGATCTCGCCCATGCTGGTCCGCTTGATACCGAAGTCCAGGAATGCCGAGAGTGCGCTTTCCAGGAGCTTTTCGCCGTCGGCGACCGGCTTCTCGAGGATGCGCTGCAACATGGGCGAGAGGGTTGGCATCGGATCTCCAGTAGGTTCGGCGCGGTCGCCGGGCCGTGGCCGGTGGGCGCGGCATCGCGACGGGTGCGGACGGGAACGTCCATTATTTCATTGGGTGGACGCCGCGTGACCCGGCATTGCCGAGGAGCGGCCGGATGGAGTGGGTCGCGCGTCCAGATTCGGCTGACTAGCCTGTGGTCGGTGTCCGGCCGCGACTCCGGACGGTCCGGAAAGGGGTTGAGCCATGGGGTATTTCGCGAATCGTGTGGTGGCGGTCACCGGCGCGGGTTCGGGCATCGGCCGGGCGCTGGCGGTGGCATTGGCGGGCGCGGGGGCATCGCTGGCGCTGTCGGACAAGTCGGCGGATGCCGTGGCCGAGACGGGGGTGCTGTGCGCGGCCGTGGGCCGGGAGCCGTCGGTGAGCACGGTGGACGTCACCGATCGGGCGGCGGTGTTCGCGTACGCGGAGCGGACCGTCGCCCGGTTCGGGCGGGTCGAAGCACTGTTCAACAACGCGGGCATCCTGCACGTCGGCGGCGTGCTGGAGTCGCCCTTCAGCGACTTCGAACGGGTGATGGCCGTCGACTTCTGGGGTGTGGTCAACGGGACCAAGGCGTTCCTGCCCCATCTGCTGGCCGCCGATCGCGCGCATGTCGTCAATATGTCCTCGGCGTTCGGGCTGGTGGCCGTCGCGCGGCACGCGCCGTACAACGCGGCGAAGTTCGCAGTACGCGGTTTCACCGACTCGCTGCGCCAGGACATGCGTGCGGCGGGCGGCTCGGTGCGGGTCACCGGGGTGTATCCGGGCGGCGTGCTCACCGGGATCGCCCGGTCGGCGAGCGTCGCGCCGGGCGTCGACGCGCAAGCGGTGGTGCGCCGATTCGAGGGACATGTGGCGCGGACCAGCCCGGGAGCGGCTGCGCGGACCATTCTGCGCGGCGCCGCGCGCGGCGACGCGAAGGTCCTGGTCGGAATCGATGCCATCGCTGTGGACCTGGTCACACGAATGGCGGGGTCGTACCACGAGAAGGTGCTGGACATGGTATTCCGGTCCTGACCGCACGCCGGATGCGCGGTCAGGGACGGGGAGGGCGAAATGACAACCGGCCGAGCATATTACGAGTTACGGTGGACCGCCGATGATGGCGTGCGGGGGCGCGGATGGTGACGAAATGGCTGCTGCTGGAGTGCTTTTCGGGCCAGCCGGGGCGAGTGATCGCCGTGGGGTCCGCGCCGAAGGCGTTCGTGCCGCTGAGCAACATCGTGCGCAATCCGCTGTCGCGGGCCGACGCGGAGTCGGCGCTGCGGCGGGCATGTGCCACCGGTGCGCCGGTCGCGTGCGTCTCCGGCGACGGGCGGCGCACGGTGCGGGCCGAGCCGCTGCTCATCGCGCCGGGGCGGGCGCATGCCGTACGACTGTGGGTGGGCCCGCAGCAAGAGCCGGTCGCGGCGGCCGACCCGATGGGGGCGTGGTACTTCGATCTCACGGCCAACCGCTCGGTGCGCAGTATCGACCTGTTGGACCTGTACGGCGTCGCGCCGGAGAACCGTGCCGCCGAGCTGGCCATCGCGGGCGCGTTCACCCGGCTGGTCGCCAACCGCGACGAGAGCGAGGCGCTGGCCAAGATCGTCAACTCGGCGCCGGGCACCGAGCATCAGGCGGTCTGGACCATCCGGCGCGACGACGACGCTCTGCGCGCCGGGCATTTCGCCTGCCGGATCGTCGCCGAGCCGGACGACGCGGGCGAGCCTCATGTGCTGCTGCGCGGGGTGACCCAGGACATCGGCGCGTCCACCGCCGTCTCCGCCGCTCCACCGCCGACGATCCTGGAGTACGCGGTGCTGGAGGCCGCCACCGAACCCGGCGAGTACCGCGCGATCGTCAATCTGCGCTCGTTGCGGCTGATCCGGTGGATCGGGCCGCCCATGCCGGACGTCGCCTGGGCGGATCTCCCCGGGCAACCGAGGCCGCAGATTCATCCGGATGATCTGGCGACCGCGCGAACCATGTCGCGAGATCTGGCGCGGCATCGTACCGAGGGGACGGTGCGCCTGCGCCGGGTCGACGGTGGCTGGCAAACGGTACGCATTCGGGCCGCGTTGATGGCGCTGGATCAGCACACCACGGCCGGACTCGCCACGCTCACCGCGGCATCGTGATCCGCGGTGAGCGTGGCGTCGAAGTCATTGGCGCGGCAGATCCAGCTCGGCCATTTCCTTCTCGATCGCGTTCGCGGCGAAATCCACACCGCGAGAACGTAATTCATGAACCCGGCGCTGGAGTGCCTCGACTCCCCCCGGTTGGGCCGCGATGTCGGCGACGCTGATCCGGCCCTTGGGCCCGTGCACACCCGACTGCACGTACGACACCGTGATACCTCCTGCCTGCACGCTCGCCCACCCATCGACCCGGGTGGGTTCACCACTGCGCTACAAGTCGCACGACAACCGTGTCGACAGGAGAGCCCGGGTCGCCGGGCACGCTGGCTGAATGCTATCAGCGATCTCTAATGGACATTTGATCAGTGTGTCCTGTTTCACACCTCATTCGCCGTGCGATGTTGGGCTGTATTTGCTAGGTAGACAGTCGCATTCAGGCGAATGCGATCTTGCTCCTCGGCACCGAGTTCCCGGCGCACCTTGCCCGGCACGCCCGCCACGAGCGAACCGGGCGGAATCCGCGCGCCCTCCGGGATCAGCGCGTTGGCCGCGATCAAGCTGCCGGGTCCGACCACCGCGCCGTTGAGGATGGTGGCGCCCATGCCGACGAGCACGTCGTCGCCGATCGTGCACCCGTGCAGGATCGCGTTGTGCCCTACCGAGACCCCCGCGCCGACGGTCAGCGGGAAGCCCGGGTCGGCGTGCAGCACGCAGCCGTCCTGGATATTGCTGCGCGCGCCGACCTCGATGGTCTCCAGGTCGCCGCGCAGCACCGCGCTGTACCAGACACTGACCTCGGCGCCGAGCCGGACACGGCCGATCACGGTGGCGTTCGGCGCGATCCACGCGCTCTCATCGATCTCCGGCGCATGCTCGCCCAGCTGAATCCGCATGGCCATGAACTTAGCGGGCTCGGCCGTGCGGCCACCCGCGGCCCGTCCCGGTCAGTTCTGTCCTTGGAAACTGGTGCGGTGCGCGGCGGGGCTGGTGCCGAGGATGCGGTGGAAGTGGTGGCGCAGGCTCACCGCCGTGCCGAATCCGGTGTCGACCGCGATGCGTTCCACAGTGTCGGTGGTGGATTCGAGCAGTAGCCGCGCGCGATCGGTGCGCTGGAGCAGCAGCCACTGCTGGGGGCTGGTGCCGGTGCGGTCGCGGAAGCGGCGGGTGAAGGTGCGCCGCGACATGAGCGCGACACGGGCCCAGCCGTCCAGGTCGACCGGGTCGCCGAGATGGGTGCGCGCCCAGACCATGGCGCGCTCGATCGGATCGTCGTCGGCGGCGTCGGGCACCGCGACGGGGATGTACTGCGCCTGGGAGCCGCTGCGATGCGGGGCGGTGACCAGCGACCTGGCCAGCTCGGTGGCGGCTTTGCTGCCGAGATCGCCGCGGACCAGATGCAGGCAGCAGTCCAGCGCCGCGGCCACCCCGGCGGAGGTCACGATATCGCCCAGATCCGACCACAACGTGTCGGCACGGACCCGGACCGCGGGGAACGCACGGGCGAGCTCGGCGGCGGAGGCCCAATGCGTGGTGATCTCGCGGCCGTCGGCCAGTCCGCTGGCGGCCACCGCCCAGGAACCCAGGCACAGCCCGACGATCCTGGCGCCGCCGGCGTGGGCGGTGCGCAGGGCGTCGCGCACGTCGGCGGACAGCGGAGCGCCGAGTCGCCAGCTCGGGATCACGACGGTGTCGGCCCGCGTCAGCGTCTCGAGTCCGTGCCGGACGTGGATGTCGAATCCGGCCGGGGTGCGCACTGTTCCGGGCCGCTCGGCGCACACGTCCACCTGATACGGCGCGGGCCCTTCGACGCCGACCCGGCCGAAAACGAGGCTGGGCACCGACAGATGGAAGGGACTGACTCCGTCGAACGCCAGAACGGCCACTGTACGCATGGCCCGATCTTAACGGTAAGCGGCTCGCGGGCCACTATCTCTTGGCGGGCGGGTGGGACAAGATCAACGGCATGAGCGAGACGATCGAACGCACCGGCCTGGAACTCCTGCACATCGGCGGTCCCACGGTGCGGTTCCGCTACGCGGGCCGCACCTGGCTGACCGACCCCACCTTCGACGAGCCGGGCGATTACCCGGGGCCCATCACGTTGCACAAACTCGTCGGGCCCGCCGTGTCGCGGGAGGAAGTCGGCCCCGTGGACGTCGTATTGCTCTCGCACGACGAACACGCCGACAACCTCGACGACTCCGGCCGGAAGTTGCTGACCACGGTGCCGACCGTGCTGTCCACGCCCGGTGCGGCGACTCGGATCGAAGGAGTGCGCGGGCTGGCGAACTGGGAGACGGTGACGGTGCACGGCGTGCAGGTGACCGGCGTGCCGGCCCTGCACGGTCCCGAGGGCTGCGAGCCGTTCAGCGGTATCGTCACCGGGTTCGTGCTGCGCGCCGAAGGCGAACCGACGGTGTACGTCTCGGGTGACAACGCCTCCGTCGACCTGGTACGGCAGATCGTCGAGCGGATCGGCCGCATCGACATCGCAGTGCTCAACGTGGGCGCCGCGAACGTCGGCCGTTTCGGCGACACCGACGTCACCCTGAACGCGCGCACCGCGCTGGAGGCGGCCGAAGCGCTCGGCGACGCGGTGATCGTGCCCGTCCACGCCGAAGGCTGGGCGCACTTCAGCGAGACGCTCGACCACCTGGGCCGTGTCTTCCGCTACGGCGGCCGCACCGAGCAGTTGCGGATACCGCCGCTGGGACGCACCACCACCGTGTGAGACGGGTCGTCCGAACTCAGCTGGGCAACGTGCCGAGAAACTCACCCGGCGCGCGCGGCTCGGGTGGTCGCCGTGCGCGTTCGGCGCGTCGGTCGTGGCGTCGGCCCCGCGCCGGGGCCACGATGGCGGTATGAGGATCGGAGTTCCACAGGAGGTCAAGGATCAAGAGTTCCGGGTAGCCCTGACTCCGGCGGGCGCCGGGGAGCTGACCGGGCACGGACACGACGTGCTGGTGCAGGCGGGCGCGGGCGTCGGATCGGGATTTCCCGACGCCGACTACGCCGCGGTGGGGGCCCGCCTGGTCCCCGACGCCGACCAGGTGTGGCGGGAAGCCGACCTGGTGTTGAAGGTGAAGGAGCCGATCGCGCGGGAGTATCAGCGGATGCGCCGTGGGCAGGTGTTGTTCACCTTCCTGCACTTGGCGGCGTCGCGCGAATGCACCGACGCCGTGTTGCGCTCGGGCATCACCGCCATCGCCTACGAGATGGTGCGCGCCGCCGACGGGTCGCTACCCCTGCTGGCTCCGATGAGCGAGATCGCGGGCAAGCTCGGCGCTCAGGTCGGCGCGTATCACCTGATGGCGCCGCTCGGTGGCGCGGGACTGCTGCCCGGCGGCGTCCCCGGCGTGCGCCCGGCGGAAGTGGTGGTGCTCGGCGGCGGCGTCGCGGGGTCGAACGCGGCCGCGGTCGCCGTCGGCATGGGGGCGCGCGTCAGCGTGCTGGACACCAACCTGCATCGGTTGCGCGAACTCGACGCTCGCTTCGACGGGCGGATCGCCACCGTCGCGTCGAACGCCACGGAGGTCCGGCGCGCGGTGTTGTCGGCGGATCTGGTGATCGGCGCGGTGCTGGTTCCCGGCGCGCGTGCGCCGGAGCTGGTCTCCGATGAGCTCGTCGGCGGTATGCGCCCCGGCGCGGTGCTGGTGGACATCTCCATCGACCAGGGCGGCTGCTTCGCCTCGGCACACCCGACGACGCACGCGAATCCGACCTTCCGGGTGGCGGATTCGCTGTTCTACTGCGTCGCCAACATGCCGGGCGCGGTGCCGCACACCTCGACCATCGCGCTCACCAACGCGACCTTGCCCTACGTGCGGGCGATCGCCGAACTCGGCTGGCAGGAGGCATGCGCCCGGCACCCCGATCTCGCGCACGGGCTCACCGCGGACGCCGGGCGGCTGCTGTCGGCCGAAGTCGCGGCCGCGCACGGATACTCGCGGCCGCTCGGCGTCGCGGGCTGACTACTCCCGCTCGGTGCGGCTTCCGCCCAGGTGCCAGTCGGGCTCACCGGTGGTGGGCAGGTCGCGCAACTTGTCGGGGTTGCGGACCACGTCGATCGCGACGATGCGACCGTCGTCGACGGTGAAGGAGAAGACGCCCGTGTGGGTGCCGTCGAAGACCACGAGTCCGGGCTGGCCGTTGACCAGCACCGCGCGGCCCCAGCCGCCCGCCACTTGGTACCAGCCGAGCAGCAGCTTGGCCACGAGCTCGGCGCCGTGCACGGGCTGCCGGATCGCGGGCACCTTGCCGCCGCCGTCGGCGGTCAGGCTGACGTTCGTGTCGAGGACGCCGAGCAGGGCGCCGAGGTCGCCGGAACGCCACGCCAGCGCGAAGGCCGACACCACCTTCTTCTGCTCGTCGGGGGAGGCGGGAAAGCGCGGGGTGCCCTCCTCGACGTGTTTGCGTGCGCGGGAAGCCAGCTGGCGGACGGCGGCCGGGGTGCGGCCGACCACTTCGGCGACTTCGGGGCCGCTCATGCCGAAGACGTCCTGGAGTACGAACGCGGTGCGCTCGGCGGGCGACAGCGACTCGAGCACGACCAGCAGCGCGGTGGTGACCCGCTCGTCCTGGGTGATCCGGTCGGCGGGGTCGTCCCAGCTGGTCACCTCCGGCTCCGGCAGCCATTCGCCCACGTACTGTTCGCGGCGCACGCGAGCGGAGCCGAGGTGGTCGAGGGCGAGCCTGCCGGTGACGGTGGACAGCCAAGCCCGCAAATTGTCGATCGCTCCGGCGGCGCCCGTCTCGTACTGGCGCTGCAACCGCAGCCAGGCCTCCTGCACGACGTCGTCGGCGTCGCTGAGACTGCCCAGTGTGCTGTAGGCGAGCCTGCGCAGATATGGGCGGTGCTCCTCGAACCGCCGAGCCAGCTCGGCCTGATCGAGGTGCTCGGGGGAAGGCTGTTCGGAAGTCACGTCTGTTCGCCGTTCGTCGTTCGGGCCCCGCCGGGGCGAGTCTATGGATGCTTCACCAGGTCGACGACGCAGGGGCGCGGAGTGTGACACGGCCGGGCCGTGCGGGACGGTCGCCGCCCGCCCGATAGTGTCGCCGAGTGCAGAAGGGGACCGCTACCGCGCTCGGGTTGCTGCTCGGATTCGCGCTCGATCGAGCGTTCGGTGATCCGCGGCGGTGGCACCCGGTGGCCGGATTCGGTTCGGCGGTGGCGGCTTTGGAGTCGGTGACCTATGCCGACCGGCGCGCCGCGGGGCTGGTGCACGAGGCGCTGGCCGTCGGCGCGGTGGTCGGACTCGGCGCGGCCGTACGCCGCGGCGGCGTGGTCGCGACCGCCGCCGCGACCTGGACCGTGCTGGGGGGCCGGAGTCTGGCCCGAGCCGGTCGCCGGATGGCCGATCGCCTGGCGGGGGGCGATCTCGACGGCGCCCGCGCGCTGCTGCCCTCGCTGTGCGGCCGCGACCCGCAGGCGCTCGACGCGGACGGTCTCGCCCGCGCGGCCCTGGAGTCCATCGCCGAGAACACCTCCGACGCGGCCGTCGCCCCGGTGGTGTGGGGAGCGGTGGCGGGCGTTCCGGGTTTGCTCGGATATCGCGCGGTCAACACGCTGGACGCGATGATCGGCTACCGCAACGAGCGCTACCGGCATTTCGGCTGGGCCGCCGCGCGCGTCGACGACGCGGCCAACCTGATCCCGGCGCGCGTCACCGGTTTGCTCACCGCCGTGCTCGCACCCTCGATCGGCGGAAGGCCCGCTGCCGCCTTGGCCGCGTGGCGCCGGGACGCCGCCGGGCATCCCAGCCCCAACGCGGGCGTGGTCGAAGCGTCGATGGCCGGGGCGCTGGGCGTCCGGTTGGGTGGCCGCACCGAGTACCCGCACGGTGTGGAGATGCGCCCGGTGCTCGGTGACGGCCAAGCTCCGACCGTGCACGACTTGCGCCGCGCCGTACGCCTTTCGGAGGCGGTGCAACTCACCGCCACCGTGATCGCCGCCGCGGTGGCCGCGATCAGGCGTTGAGTGGTTGGCCGCGGCGGGTGGCCGCGATCAGGCGTTGAGCCGTCCGCCGCACCGGGCAGCCGCGAACGGCGGGAGTCCGCGGGCGGTCGGCCCGCGCACCGGCGGCCGCGGCCGCTCGCGATCGCACGGCGGTGGCGGTCACCTGCCACCACCGTGCGCACCGATCGGCGGGCGACTGTGCCGCCGACTGCCCGAACCCGCGTTCCGGCTCGGATAGGGTCGGCGGGTGCGAATCGGGCTCATGACCATCGTGGTGGCGGAGTACGACGCCGCGATCGACTTCTTCGTCGACTCGTTGGGATTCGAGCTGATCGAGGACTCAGCGGCTCGCACGAATGACGGCCGCCCGAAACGGTGGGTGGTCGTGCGGCCACCCGGCGCCGAAACCGGCATATTGCTGGCCCGCGCCGACGGTGCGCGGCAAGCCGCGGTGATCGGACAGCAGGTCGCGGGCCGCGTCGGATTCTTCTTGCAGGTCGAGGACTTTCGGTCGGCGTACGACCGAATGGTCTCGCGCGGTGTCGAGTTCGTCGGCGCGCCACGGAGCGAGCCATACGGGCAGGTGGCGGTCTTCCTGGACATCGCTGGGAACCGGTGGGATCTGCTCGGCCCGGCTCAGCCGTAGTGCGAATCGTCCGGCGTCGCGGCGAGCAAGTCCGGCCGCGACCATGCCGGGATCAACCGCGGCCGCGGCCGTAGCGGTCGGCGAGGCGCGCCTCCGTGGTCGGTGCGGCGGGCACGCTGGGAGCCGCCGACGGAGCCTGCTCGGACCCGGCCGGTTCGGTGCCTGACGTGGCCTCGGGCGATTCTGCGGCGGAGCTCTTTTCTTTCCTTCGTTCCCGGATCTCGGCGTAAATGAAATAGCCGAGGCCGAGGGGAGCCATGATGCCGAAGGCCAGCCATTGCAGGCCATAGGACAAATAGGGGCCCGCATCGAGCTGGGGGAGCGGCGTCGGAGTGAACGCGCCCGGTTGGTTTTCACTCAGTTGCAGGTAGCCGCCGCGCTCGCCGCCGGTCGGAACGGCGGTCAGGGACTGTCGCAGGACCGCCGTCTCCTGGGTGGTGTCGATGGAGTACACCTGGCGATAGCCGTCCTGGACGCTCGGGTCCTTGCCGGGCGTGACCCCTTCGGACATCCGGACCCTGGCCTCGATGCGCTGTGGCCCGGCGGGGGGCTCGGGGATCTGCGGCGGGCGCGTGCCGTCGACCGCCGCCACCAGCCCGCGGTCGACGAGCAGCACGCGCCCGTCGTCCAACCGGAACGTCGCGAGCACCGCGTACCCCGGAGCGCCGTCGAGATGGCGCAGCCGCACCAGCGCCGTCGAGTCCGGCACATAACTGCCGGAGGCGGTGACACGCCGCCACTCGGTGTGCTCGCTCCCTGCGCCGGAGAGCACGGTCGTGACATCGACGGGCTCGGCCTTCACCGAGTCGGCGATCAACTGGTTGCGGTGCGACGTGGCGGTGTTCTTGCCGAGTTGCCACGGCGCGAGCACGGTGAAGCACAGGTAGGCGAACGCGGCGACCAGCACCGCCAGGATCAGCCAGCTGGGGCGAAGCAGGAAGGTCAGTCTGCGCATCAGGATCGCTCGTCGGAGACGAGGCGCGGGTCGGGCGGTTCGGCGGCGGCCAGTTCGGCGCGCACCCAGTCGAGCAGGCCGGGGACGGCGGCCTCGATCTGCGCGCGCACGAGTTCGAAGTCCGCCGCGTCGCCGTAGTAGGGATCGGCCACGTCCTGACCGTCGGCGTCCGGGTCGAAGGCGCGCAGCAACCGCAGCCGCTCGGCCGGGATGCCCAGGCGGGCGAGGTCGCGCTGGTGCGAGCTGTCCAGCGCGATCACCAGGTCCGCGTCACTGTGCTCGGCGCCGAACGCCGCGGCGACGTGGCCGGTCGGGTACCCGTATTTGCGCAGGGTCGCGCTGGTGCGCGGGTCGGCGTCGTCGCCCACGTGCCACGAACCGGTGCCCGCGCTGCTCACCCGCACCCGATTGGCCAGGCCGGCCCGGTACAGGTGCGAGGCGAAGATCTTCTCCGCCATCGGAGAGCGGCAGATGTTGCCGGTACAGACGAACGAGACGTGCAGCTGGCCCACGCCTGCCATTCTGGCCGGTCCCGCTCCGGGGCCGCCACGTAGGGTGTGGTCTCGTGGCCGAGGACACCGTCGATCGAGCGAAACTGCGCCACCACGGCGACGTGGACGTACGTCCGGGCATGCTCGATTTCGCGGTGAACGTGCAGGGGGCCGCACCGCCGGAATGGCTGCGGCGGCGGTTGGCCGCGCGCCTCTCCGATCTGGGGCGTTATCCCAGCGCCGAGGACGCCGAAGCCGCCCGCCGCGCGATCGGGGCCCGGCACGGCCGCGATCCCGGGGAGGTGCTGCTGCTGGCCGGCGCGGCGGAAGGCTTCGCCATGCTGCCTCGCCTCGCGCCGCGGTCGGCCGCGGTGTTGCATCCGTCGTTCACCGAGCCCGAACTCGCGCTCCGGGAAGCGGGCGTTCCCGTCACCAGGGTGGTACTCGAACCGCCCTACCGGCTCGATTCCGCCGCGGTGCCCGCCGGAGCCGATCTGGTGGTGCTCGGGAACCCCACCAACCCGACCTCGGTACTGCACTCGGCCGCCGCCATCCGCGCCCTGCGCAGGCCAGGGCGCGTCATCGTGGTCGACGAGGCCTTCGCCGACGCGGTGGCCGGTGAGCCGGAATCCCTCGCCGCCGACCCCGCACCCGACCTGCTCGTCCTGCGCAGCCTCACCAAGACGTGGGCGCTGGCGGGGCTGCGCTGCGGTTACTTCCTCGGCGCGCCCGAGGTGCTGGCGCGCCTCGGCCACGGGCGACCGCACTGGCCGCTGGGCACCCTGCAGCTGGAGGCGATCACCGCGACCGCGAGCCCGGCCGCCGTGGCCGACTCGCAGCGCCGCGCCGAAACGCTCGCCGTGCATCGTGCCGCGATGATCGAGCGCCTGAGCGGACTCGGCGTGGCGGTCCACACTCCGGCGGAAGGCCCGTTCCTGCTGCTGCGCGTGGCGGACGGTGAATTGCTGCGCAAACATTTGGCCGCGGAGGGGATCGCGGTCCGGCGCGCGGACACCTTCCCAGGCCTGGGCCCGGATCACCTGCGCGTCGCGGTCCGTGGCCCCGCGGAAGTCGACCGGCTGGTCGCGGCGATCCGGTCGGCGGATGTCCGATGAGTACGAGGCTCCGGCCGTGCCACGCCGATCAAAGATCCGATCCCGCGCGCAGGCGCACTGGCCGGGCGGAGATTTCGCCTGTCGGACGTCTCGCGGCCGGTGGCCGATCTCCACGTCCGCCGCATGGTGGTCGCCGCACCGGGCATCAGGGCGAACAAAGGGTCCGGCCCACTCACCACGACGGACGCGGTGTTCGTGGCGCTGGATTGTGCCCTTCGTACCGTCCGACCACGCGAATCACCGGCACGAGACGGGCGAGCGCACGCAGCCACGCAGGCACGTCCGGCGGTGAATCCACTGCCGCACAGTGCGGAACCGAAGCGAAGGAAGGTGGACGATGACCACGCTCGCGGATCTCATCGGGGCGCTCGACGCGGCCTACCCGCCCGCGCTGGCCGAGCCGTGGGACTCGGTCGGCCTGGTCTGCGGTGACCCGGCCGAGGAGCTGACCCGGGTGTTGTTCGCGGTGGACGCGACCGCCGCGGTCGTCGACGAGGCGATCGACTGGCGTGCGCAGGCGCTGGTGGTGCACCACCCGTTGCTGCTGCGCGGCGTCGACACCGTCGCCGCGAGCACGCCGAAAGGGGCGCTGCTGCATCGGCTGATCCGTTCGGGCTGCGCGCTGTTCACCGCGCACACGAACGCCGACTCCGCCGATCCCGGCGTCTCCGACGCGCTCGCCGCGGCCATCGGCCTGACCGTGACCGGCCCGCTGGACTCCAAACCCGAAGCAGCCGTGGACAACTGGGTGATCCAGGTGCCGCGCACGCACACCGACGCGGTGCTCGCCGCGCTCTTCGCCGCCGGTGCTGGCGCGAGCGGGCACTGTTGCGACCGTGCGGTGCGTGTGCCCGCGACCGGCCAGTTCCGTCCCGAAGCCGCGGAACAAGGCTCCCTGACCGAACTCCAGTACGTCGAGGAGGAGCGGATCGAGGTGGCCGCCCCGCCCGCCGCGCGCTCGGCCGTGCTCGCCGCGCTGCGGGCCGCGCATCCCGGTGACGACCCGGTGTATCACATCGGCGAACGCGCCCAGCTGCCGTCGTCGCTCGGCATCGGCCGGATCGGCACCCTGCCGCAACCGGAATCCTTGCGCGACTTCACCGATCGCGTGGCCCGCGCCCTCCCGCCCACCGCGTGGGGCGTACGCGCCGCGGGCGACCCGGATCGCACCGTCTACACGGTCGCGGTGTGTGGCGGCGCGGGTGACTCCTACCTGAACAGGGCCAGCGGGCTGGGTGTCGATGTGTATCTCACCTCCGACCTGCGCCATCACCCGGTCGACGAGCACCTGCGCAAGGGCGGCCCCGCCTTGGTGGATGCCGCGCACTGGGCGACCGAATTCCCGTGGTGCGCGCAGGCGGAAGCGGTCGTGCGAACCGCCCTTCCCGGTTTGGAGACCAGGGTGTCCACGCTGCGCACCGATCCGTGGACGGTGCGCGCGCCCGGCTGAGCGTCGCACGTCCGCGTCCGAACCCGTTGTCTCGGCGACGAACTGGCAACGGCGTGTCGGGGCGTGTCCGCGCCGGGCCGGAACGGGTTGGGCGTTTCGGGTGAATCGAGTAGTTCGCGCGGGGTACAACTACCGCATGAACTTCCCGGTGGATTTCGGGCTCGTGCAGATCGGGCTGATCCTGCTGCTGGTCGTCGGTGTAGCGCTGATCATCTCCGGTCTGATCGCCGCGCGCCGGGTGGGAATGCGGCCGCTGCTCGCACGCGGAACGGGCGGGCTCGCGCTGCTGCTGGTCGCCGCGGTGCTGTTGTGGATCGCGACGCTGCTGCAGACCTATCTCGGATTGACCGGCGAGATCAAAGCGGCGCATGTGGTGGCCAAGCCGGTGGCGGGACAGGAACACCTGCTCGACGTCGATGTCACCCTGTACGGCGACGACGACCACCCCGAGCAGCGTCTCACCCACCAGGTCGAAGGCGACATGTGGGTGCTGCAAGCGGGCATCGTCGAGTTGGAGCCGTGGGTGAACGCGCTGGGCTTTCACTCCGGCTACCGGATCAGCCGCCTGTACGGTCAGCGTCTGGACGGCGTCGCGACCAAACAGAACCAGATCTTCCTCAACGACGGCGACCGCGACTTCTTCGCCGACATGCGCGCCGGCCGCTGGTGGACCCAGCCGTTCGTGCGCTCCGCCTACGGCAACGCGGTGATCGCGGTGCCCGGCGAATACGACGTCTACATCTCCCGCGACGCCATCAAAACTCGCACGGTCGGCGGCTGACGCCGGTCCGCCGATCCGGCGGGGTACGGTTGAACACCAGTCCCGTCCACCCCGTCCAGGAGTTTGTCCGCGTTGAATGTCGAACCCCCGATCCAGGCCGAGCTGCTGCGGCTCGCCGCCGTCGACGCCGAGCTGACCCGGATCGCGCACCGCCGCACCGTGCTGCCCGAGCAGCAGGAGGTGGCGCGGCTGGAGGCCGAGCGCAACGCGCACTCCGACGCCGCGGTGGCCGTGGAGATCGTGCTGGACGATCTCGACCGCGACATCCGCAAGCTGGAGGGCGAGGTCGAGGCGGTGCGCAAGCGCGAGGAGCGGGACAAGAGTCTGCTCACCGCGGGAACCGTGAACGCCAAACAGCTTTCGGAGATCCAGCACGAGCTGGGCAGTCTGGAGCGCCGCCGCTCCGTGCTGGAGGACGAGCTGCTCGAGGTGATGGAGCGGCGCGAAGCCTCCGCCGCCGACCATGAGCACGCGGGCGCGCGGTTGAGCAAGACCGACGAGGAACTCGGCGATGCCAGGCGACAGCGGGACGAGGCGCTCGCGGACCTGGACGTGGCGCAGACGCGCTGCGAAACCGATCGCGCGGGCGTGGTCGCGAAGCTGCCCGGCGAACTGCTGGCCATCTACGACCGTCAGCGGGAACAGCACGGTGTCGGCGCCGCCCTGTTGCAGGCGCGTCGCTGCGGCGCGTGCCGCATCGAACTCGATCGCGGCGAGATCGCCCGTATCGCCAAGACCGCTCCCGACGTGGTCGTGCGCTGCCCGGAGTGCGGCGCCATCCTGGTCCGGACCAGGGAATCGGGGCTGTGAGTTCGCCGCGACCGACTGACCGGGAAGTGCGATGAGTTTCCCGGAGGTGATCGTCGAAGCCGACGGCGGCTCGCGGGGCAATCCCGGTCCGGCCGGGTACGGCGCGGTGGTCTACGACGCCGATCACGTCCGGGTGCTCGCCGAGCGCCGGGAGTTCCTCGGCATCGCCACCAACAACGTCGCCGAATATCGCGGACTGATCGCCGGGTTGGCGGCGGCCGCGGAGCTGGGCGCCGAATCGGTCGTGGTGCGGATGGATTCCAAGCTGGTCGTCGAGCAGATGTCCGGTCGCTGGAAGATCAAGCACGCGGCCCTGATCCCGCTCGCCGACCAGGCCCGCAGGATCGCGGCCGGGTTCGCCCGGGTGAGTTACCGCTGGATCCCGCGCGCGCAGAACTCGCATGCCGACCGGCTCGCGAACGAGGCTATGGACGCCGGAGCCGACGTGGACGAGGGCCGTGCTCAGGCCGCCTCCACCCGGTCGGTGGAGGCCGCCGATCCGGCTCTCGCGGACACCGAGCGCGATCTGCCGAGCTGGATCGACGAAGCCAGGGAAGCGAACGCCGAGCAGTCGAAGCCCGCGCAGCACGGTCCCGGCTGGACCCGTGCCACGGGTCGGCCCACGCGTTTGCTGCTGCTTCGCCACGGTCAAACCGAGTTGTCGGTGCAACGCCGCTATTCCGGTCGCGGCAATCCGCCGCTCACCGCGCTGGGCCGCGAGCAGGCCGCGCGCGCCGCGAAAATGCTGGCCGCCAAAGGCGGCATCGCCGCGGTGGTCAGCTCTCCGCTCGGCCGGGCCAGGGAGACCGCCGAGGCGGCCGCCGCCGCGCTCGGGGTCCCGGTCGAGATCCACGACGGGCTGATCGAGACCGACTTCGGCGCGTGGGAGGGATTGACCTTCGCGGAGGCCGCGCAACGCGACCCGGATCTACACGCCCGCTGGATCGGTGACCCCACCGTCGCCGCGCCCGGCGGGGAGAACTTCGAGGAGGTCCGCGCGCGGGTGGACGCGGCTCTGCGCGACCTGCTCGAGCGGTACCCCGGCGCCAATGTGGTCGTGGTCAGTCATGTGACCCCGATCAAGACGCTGCTGCGGCTGGCCCTCGATGCCGGCCCGTCGCTGCTGTATCGCTTGCATCTGGATCTGGCGTCGCTCTCGATAGCCGAGTTCTATCTCGACGGCGGGTCTTCGGTGCGTCTGGTGAACGATACGTCCTACCTCTGAAGCCGACGACGAGCCCGATTCGAGGGCGAACGCGGTGCGTGGAGGGCGAATTATGCCTCATTGCAACACATTTCCGTTTCACAATCGCGCGATGCGGTGAATCTCACTTCAACTCGGCCTTGCGCGCCGAGTAGCGGTAGGCTTCCGGACGGTCAGGCACAGGCGTCCTAGCTGCCTGCCTGGTCGGGGTCGACGCAGTGACCTCGGTCAGTGCTGCTCAGCGGGACGGTTTCGCGCGGGCAGAGTGGCCCGCGGGCCGCGTCGCGGCGGGAACCACCTGTGCCGTCGAGTGGTTCGATGAGAGTGCAGGTTCGATGAGCAGTCCGATCAAGGTTGTCGTTCTCGGGGCAGGGATCGGAGGACTCACCACCGCGGCCGCCCTGCGGCATGCGGGATTCGGCGTCGAACTATACGAAGCGGGCCCGGAACTGCGGGCCCAGGGCTTCGGACTTTCCGTGCAGGCCAACGGAATCAACGCACTGCGCACGTTGGGTCTCGGCATCGACGAGCAGCTGCTCGACCGCGGCGGCCGGGTCGAGACCTTCCGTTTCTGCAACCCCGACGGCAGCCCGATCCGGGTGCTCCCGGTGCATCGGCTCGACGCCCAGCTCGGCGCACCCGCCGTGGCGCTGCACCGCACCGACCTGCACGACGTGCTGCTGAGCGCGATCGGCGACACGCCGACTTTCGTCGGCGCGCAGGCCACCCGCTTCGTCGACGACGGCGAGCACGTGCGCGTCGAGTTCGCCGACGGCCGGGTCGCCGAGGGCGATCTGCTCGTGGGCGCCGACGGTATCCACTCGGTGGTGCGCGCCCAGTTGCACGGTCGCGCCGAGCCGCGGCCCGGCGATTTCGTCTGCTGGCTGGCCTGCATCCCGTTCGAGCACCCCAATGTCGCGCGCGGATTGTCGGCGCACTTCTGGGGCACCGGAATGCGTTTCGGCATCCACGACATCGGTCACGGCCGGGTGTACTGGTGGGGCACCAAGACGCTCCCCGCCGACGAGGCCGCCAACTGGCAGGGCGACAAGGAAGACCTACTGCGCTTGTACGCCGACTGGGCGCCGGAGGTGCGCGCCTGCATCGAGCAGACCGACGAAGCGGCGATCCTGGCCGTGCCCGCTCAGGACCGCCCGCCGCTGGCGCAGTGGGGCCGCGGCCGGGTGACGCTGCTCGGCGACGCGGCGCACCCGATGCTGCCCAGCCTCGGCCAGGGCGCCAACGCCGCGATCGAGGACGCGGTGGTGCTGGCCAGTGTGCTGCGCAACTCCCTGGATCCGGTCGCGGGCCTGCGTCGTTACGAGAAGTTGCGCGCCGACCGCACCGCCATGTTCGTGAACGGATCGGCTTCGCTGGCGAAGATCGAGCAGACCACCGACCCACGCCTGGTGCGGGTGCGCGACACCTACTTCCGCCACGCGCCCACCGAATTCTTCCTGCGTGAACTCGGCAAGCCGATGTCGTTCCCGGCGCCGGACGGGCCGACGGCGCGGCTGCCGCGTCCGCTCTCGCCGGTCGAGCGCTGGCACTGGATCGCCGATCAGCTGGCACCGCTGCACATCCTGTCGCGGGTGCGCATTCGTGGCCACGTCGAAGCCGACCGGATTCGCGCGGGCTTGGACGAAGTACAGCGCCGACATCCGCTCTTGCGGGTCGCCGTCGCCGCCGAACCGGACGGCACCGCACCGCGTTTCGTGCCGGTGCAAGCGCCGATCCCGCTGCGCGTGATCGAATCCGAGGACAGCACGAACTGGCTGACCGAGGCCGACGAGGTGGAGCTGCGCGAGCCGTTCGACTGGCGCACCGGCCCGCTGGCCAGGGCGGTGCTGATCAAGGAGACCGACGGCACCAACGAGCTGATCGTCACGCTGCACTACGCCATCGCCGACGGCGAGAGCGCGTTGTCGGTGGCCAAGCAGGTGCTCCAAGTGGCCGCCGGGGAAGGGGGCGACTTCTCGCCCGCGCCGGTCCGGCCGGGCCCGGAAGAACTGTTCCCCCCGCGCTTCCAAGGTGCGGGCGGTGCGCTGCGCACCGCGGGATCTTTCCTGCGCGACCAGAAGTCGCAGCTGCGCAAGCCGCGCAGGCTGGAGCCGACCAGGCTCGCCCCGCCCGCACAGCGGCGCAGCCGGGTGGTGCACCGCAGCCTCGACGGCGACCAGTTGGAGGCGCTCACCGCGGGCTGCGCCCGCCACGGCGTCGGCCTGCAGGCCGCACTCTCCGCCGCGCTGCTGACCGCGGCGGCCAGGGAGGCGGGCACCGACAAGGCCGCCTGGTACACCGTCGGCAGCTCGGTCAACTTCCGTGACCATCTCGACGGCGCCGCGGGCGACACCGAGGTCGGCACCTATCAGGGCATGATCGCCACCCCGGCGAAGTACGCGCCGTGGGCTTCGCTGTGGGAGATCGCCACAGAGATCGAGCGCGAGTACGGTGCGCGGATGGACCGGCGCGATCACTTGTCCGCGTTGAACCTGCTGAAGGTGGCCGCGCCGAAGTCGGTGGCCGCCAGCGCGTCCACGGTGAAACTCATGGACACTCGCGGCCCGGGACATCTCTGTATGACCTACCTTGGCGACTACCCGTTCCCGGCCAAGATCGGCTCCTGGCAGCTGGAGGGCGCGCAGTTCGTCTCCGGCATGTCCGTCAGCGGCTTCATCATGGCCACCGCCAATGCGACGCACAACGAGCTGTCCCTCAACATCGGCTACGTCGAGCCAGCGGTATCACGTGACCGCGCCGACCGTCTGGCCGACGAAAGCGTGCGCGCGCTGCTGTCAGCTTGCTGACCGGCCCGCATACACCGCGATAACAACAGCAGAGTCGCGGCATCGGCAGTGCCGATGCCGTGATTCGCGATATCGATAACTGGATAAGTGTGGTAGCAGCTTTGCGTGTCAGCGATCAGGGTGGGCTCGAGTAGATCCGCGCACGGCCGGTGCCGCGACTGTCGCGATAGGAGTGACTGTGACATTCGAACCGAGTGCTACTTCCGAGAGACCCCCCGAAGCCTGGCCGGTCAGCGCGTACCAACGCGATGTCTTGTCGGTCGCCTACCGGTATGCCCCGGCGCCGGTCACCCGAAACGCCTACTGCGCGTTCATGGACGAACCGTTCGACATGGACCGGTTGCGGGCCGTGGTGCGCAGGGCGCTGCTCGCCGACGAGGCGCTGCGCCTGCGGTTCGAGTTCTCCGAAGGCCGCTTCTGGCAGTGGGTCTCCGACGAGCTACCCGAGGTCGAGCTGGTCGATCTCAGTTGGGCGTCGGACCCGGCCGCGGCGCGCCGCGACTGGGTGAACCGGGCCAATGTGACGCCGTCCCCGCCCCGGCAGCCGTTCCGGATCGCCGCGCTGGTCGACGGGCCCGACCACTTCCATCTCTACGTGGCGATGCACCACGCGATGATCGACGGCTGGGGCGTGAACGCGCTCTGGAGCGCCCTGGTCGACAACTACAGCCGCACCGACCTCTCGCTCGAGCAGCTCGCCGAGCCGGATCCGTTCACCGAGCAGACCGACCGCGGCGCGGCGACCTATCGCGAGATCGCCGCCGAGCACGAGGAGTATCTGTCCTCCCCGCAGTGGGTGGCGGACCGCGACGCGCTGGTGCGTCGCTTCGAGGGAGTGGTCCCCGCGCTGTTCTCCGGACGTGCGAGCACCCCCAACGTCGACCGGGGACGCCGGCGCGTGGTGGTGGAACCCGCGTTTCTCGACCGCATTCGCGCCACCGGCTTCTCCGTCTTCGCGTTCACGGTTTCGGCGCTGGCCGCCTACCTGACCACCATTCACCGCTCCGAAGAGGTGGTGATCGGCGTCCCGATGCTCAACCGGCACAGCGCGGAGACCTTCCGCACCGCCGGGCACCGGACGAATGTGGTGCCACTGCGCATCCGGGTCGACCCCGCCGAGCCGCTGTCGGCGGTCGCCTCGGAAGTGGCCGCGCAGATCCGGGAACTCAAGCGCTACGAGCGTTTTCCCTACGGTGACCTGGCACGTGCCCTCAGCAGCGATCCCACGGCGCCGCCGCTGTTCGACGTGGCGTACTCCTATATCAAGATGCCGCCGTCGGATCACCTCGACAAGATTCTCGGCACCCTCGACATCGTCAACCCGGGCACGGTGCTCGAGGCACTGAACATCCTCGGCGTCGAGCACGCGCGCGACGGCTCGCTGAACCTCCAGCTCTACTACGACAAGGACGTCTTCGACGAGAATTTCCCGTTCGAGTCGGTCGTGCGCGGCGTCGGTGCGCTGGTGGTGGCGGCGCTGGACCGGCCTGAGGCGCCGATCTCGGACTTGCCGCTGATGTCGCGGCGGGAGCAGGCGGCCGTCGCCGCGTTCGAATCCGGACCGCGCGAGGAATTCCCGTACACGACGATCGACCGGCTGATCGCCGACGCGGCCGCGCGGCATCCGGACCGGATCGCGATCGAACCGGTCGCCGGGTCCGGGGAGCAGCCGCTGCGCTACGCCGAATTGTCCGCGCTGGCCGACGGTTTCGCCGCGAGGCTGCACGCGTTGGGCGCGACCGGCAACGAATGCGTCCCGGTGGTACTGCCCCGCTCGACGGAGATGCTCGTCGCGATCTTCGGTGCGCTGCGGGCCGGTTGCGCCTATGTGCCGCTCGACCCCGACTTCCCGGCCGCTCGTATCGAGACCGTGCTCGCCGACTGCGGGGCACGATTCGTCGTGGCGGGGCCGGAGCATCGAGCGGTTTTCGACAGGCTGGGCGTCACGAGGATCACGGTGGCCGACACCGTCCCGGCGCGGGGTATCGAAAACGTCTCGCATCCAGCGGATCTCAGCTACCTCATCTACACGTCCGGTTCCACGGGCGTGCCCAAGGGCGTGATGATCGAGCACCGGTCGGTGGTGAACCGCCTGACCTGGATGCAGCGACGCTACCCACTACACGATTCGGACGTGATCCTGCAGAAGACGCCGGTGACCTTCGACGTCTCGGTGTGGGAGCTGTTCTGGTGGGCGATCACCGGCGCCAAAGTGGCGCTGCTGGAACCTGGCGGCGAGCGCGATCCGCGCCGCATCGCCGACGCGATCGCCGCACACGGCGTGACGGTGCTGCACTTCGTGCCCTCCATGCTGGCCGCGTTCGTCGACGAACTCGCGGCCGACCCCGCCACGGTCGCCCGCATCGGCAGCGTGCGACGGGTCTTCTGCAGCGGCGAGGCGCTACCCCCGGCGCTCGTGCGCCGGTTCCACGCGGTCTTCGCCGCGGCCGGGGCGTCGGCGCCGCAGCTGGTGAATCTCTACGGACCCACCGAGGCCACCGTCGACGTCTCCTATTTCGACTGCCCCGCCGACGATCCGCTCGACGTGGTGCCGATCGGCCGCCCGATCGACAACATCGACTTGCTCGTGCTCGATCACATCGGCCGCCGGGTGCCGGTCGGCGTGCCGGGGGAGCTGAACATCGCGGGTGTGGGCGTGGCCCGCGGCTATCGCGGCAGGCCCGAGCTGACCGCGGCGGCGTTCGTCGACGATCGCGCGGTGCCGGGGCGCCGCCGGTACCGCACCGGTGACCTGGCGCGCTGGCTGCCGGACGGCAATCTCGAATACCTGGGTCGCTTCGACGATCAGGTGAAGATCCGCGGCAACCGGATCACCCTCGGCGAGGTGCAGAACGCGATGCTCGGCTGCGCCGGGGTGCGTGCGGCGGCCGTGGTGGACGAGGTCTCGGAAGCGCACGGCGTGCAACTGGTCGGCTATTTCGTCGGCGCCGATGTCTCCGGTGAGGAGATCGCCGCGCAGCTGGCGGCCCGGCTGCCCCGCTACATGGTGCCGTCGCGACTGATCCGGGTGGACCGGATTCCGCTGACTCGCAACGGGAAACTGGACCGGCGCGCCCTCGCCGAGCAGCTCGTCCTCGGCCACGGCGGCGAGCCGGTCGCGGGCGCGGAGCCGCGCACCGATGTCGAGACCAGGCTCGCGCAGGTCTGGCGCACCGTGCTGGGCGTCGAGTCGGTCGGCGTGCACGACAACTTCTTCACCCACGGCGGCGATTCCATCCTCGCGCTGGCCGTGCGCACCGCAGCCGAACGCGCCGGGCTCTACTTCGACGTGGACGCCTTCTACCAGGCGCCCACCATCGCGGAGCTGGCCCGCGTCGTGCGCGACGACCGCCACGACGAGCGTGGCCGCGTCGCCGCGCCCCTGGAGACGGTGCCGCTGATCGACCGCGCCGCGCTGCACCAGGCCGAGGACGCGTTCCCGGCAACGGCCCTGCAACTGGGCATGCTGTATCACAGCATCGAGCGCGCCGACTCGGTCACCTACAAGGACGTGTTCCGCTATCGGCTCGAAGTACCCTGGGACGCTTCGCAATTCAGGGATGCCGTGGACCGGCTGGTGCGGCGTCAACCCGCGCTGCGCTCGTCGTTCGAGCTGAGCAGGTATTCGGTTCCGTTGCAGATCGTGCATGTCGCGCCGCCCTACGAACTGGAGATCATCGATCTCGGCGAGATGGACGAGGCGGACGGCGAGGATCTGATCGAGATCTATCTCCAGGAGCGGGCCCACGCCCAGTACGACATCTCACGCGCTCCGCTGTTCGCGATCCGGGTGTTCGTCCGTCCCGGCTCGCAGCAGCCGGTCGGCACGGTGGACCTGGTGCTGAGCTTCCACCACGCCATCCTGGACGGCTGGAGTGTCGCCACGTCGGTGCTGGAACTGCTGCTGGACTACCTCCACCACATCGGCATGACTCGCAACCGAGTCGAGGCCACCCCGCATCCGGCCACCGTGCTCGCCGAGTACGCGCGGGCCGAGCAGAGCGCCGCGCGCGACAGCGCGGCCCGCGCGTACTGGCTGACCGCCCTGGAAGGCGCCGAACCCACCGCGCTCACCGCGCTGGGGGTGCACCAGCCGGTGGTGGCGGGCGTGCCGCAAGCGCGGGCGCTGGTGCCGCGCAGGCTGGCCGAACGGGTCTCCGCGTTCGCCACGCGCCACCAGGTGCCGGAGAAATCGGTGTATCTGGCCGCGCACTGCCTGGCGTTGCGGGCGCTGACCGGCCGCACGGACGTCACCACCGGCGTGGTGAGCCACGGTCGCCCGGACCGGGCCGGCGCCGAACGAGTGGCGGGCCTGTTCCTCAACACGCTGCCGATCCGGTTGGACGGCACCGCGACCACATGGCGCGCGGCGGTAGAGCAGATCGCGCGACGCGAACGCGAGGCCTACCCGTTCCGCCGCTACCCGCTGCGGTCGATCCTCGCCGACGGCGGGCCGGTCTTCGAGACGGCGTTCAACTTCGTCAACTACCACGTCTTCCAGCCCATGCTCGTGCTGGACGGCGTGCGCCTGCTCGATTTCGACGCCCGCGAGGAGACCAACTTCCAACTGCTGGTCACCGCGGCCACCGACCCGCGCGACGGCCGGATGTGGTTGCGGGTGGACGGCGACCACACGCTGACCCCCGAGCAGTGCGAGACCGTGGCGCTCACCCAGTTGCGCATGCTGGCCGGAATCGTCGCCGACCCGGACGCGGCGATCGACCGTGGCGTCGGCCCCGCGACCGCCCGCGACGTGGGCACGCTGGTGGCCGAGGCGGCCGCGCTCGACCCCACCCGCATCGCCCTGGCCGGTGACGAGGAATCGGTCACCTACGACGAGCTGATCGATCGCTCCGACCGGCTGGCCCGGCGTCTGGTCGGGCTCGGGGTGTCGCAGGGCGACCGGGTCGGCATCCTGATGGGGCGCCGCCCGCGGCTGGTGCTGCTCGTGCTCGCGCTGACCAGGATCGGGGCCGCGTGTGTTCCGCTGGATGTCAGCTACCCGCGAGCCAGGCTCAATCTGATGATCGACCGAGCTCGCCCGCACCGGGTGATCGCCGACGCCGCCTATCGCGACATCGTCGACGACGCCGCCTTGGTGCTGGACACCGCCGCGCTCTTCGACGACTCCGTGCCCGACGCGGAAGTGGCGCTGCCCGAACACGTCCCGCCCGACGCGGTGGCCTACGTGCTGTTCACCTCCGGGTCGACCGGCGAGCCCAAGGGCGTCGCCATGCCGCATCGCGGCCTGACCTCTCTCGTGGACTGGCAGAATCGCGCGGCCACCGGCACCGGCCTGCTGAGCACACTGCAGTTGGCGCCGTTGAGTTTCGACGTCTCGTTCCAGGAGATCTTCACCACCCTCGCGGCCGGGTCCACCCTGCGGGTGAGTTCGGCCGATCTGCGATCGAACGTCGAGCAACTGCTGACCACGGTGGTGGAAGAGGGCATCGAACGACTCTTCCTGCCGTACGTGGCCTTGCAGGCCTTCGCCGAGGCGGCCGTGGCGCACCGGATGTTCCCGACCGAACTGAAGGTGCTGATCTCCTCCGGCGAGCAGCTGCGCATCACCGACGAGATCCGCGCCCTGTGCAAGGTGGTTCCCGGCCTGGTGCTGGAAAACCAATACGGTCCCACCGAGTCCCACGTCGCGACCAAGTTCACGCTCACGGGTCCGGCCGACGAGTTCCCCGCGCTGCCGCCCATCGGGCGCGCCGTCGACGGCGACACCGTCGAACTACTCGACAGCGCCCTGCGGCCGGTGCCGGACGGCGTGATCGGCGAGATCTATCTCGGCGGCCGCAGCATCGCCCGCGGCTACGAGGGCAGGCCCGCGCTCACCGCGCAGCGGTTCGTCGCGACGCACGCGGGCGGAATCCGCTACCGCACCGGCGATCTCGGCGTCCGGCTGTTCTCCGGCGACATCGTCTGCCTGGGACGCAGCGACAGCCAGGTGAAGATCCGCGGGTTCCGGGTGGAGCCGGCCGAAGTCGAGCTGTGCATCCTGAGCTTGGTCGAGAAGTTCCCCGGCATCACCGAGGCCGCAGTGGTGGCGCGCGGTTTCGGCGGCATAGACGGCTCGCTGATCGCCTTCCTGGTCGGCGCGCCCGAGCAGACCGACCTCGCCGCGTTGCGGCACGACCTGCGCTCGATGCTGCCCGCGCACATGGTGCCGTCGCGGTTCGCCTGGCTCGATGAGCTGCCCCGCACGCCCAGCGGCAAGCGCGACGACGCGACGCTGCGCGCCTACGGCGAGGACGCGACGGAAACCGTGTCGGCGCGGCGGGAGCCCGCCGACGAGTACGAGCGGTCGGCGGTCGAACTGCTCGCCGAGTACGCGGGACTGCGCGCCATCGGTGTGGACGACGACTTCTTCGCGGCGGGCGGCACCTCGATCGGGGCGATGCGCGTGGTGATGGCGCTGTCGCGCCGGTGGGGCGTCGAGGTGCCGCTGGACGCGTTCATCGGCGCGCCCACCGCCGCCGGGATCGCCACCCTGGTGCGGGCGGGCGCCGTGCAACGCACATTCGACCCGCTGGTGCCGATCAGCGTCGGCGGCAGCAAGCCACCGCTGTTCCTGGTGCACCCGATCGGCGGAAACGTGCTGTGCTACCTGGCCCTCGCGCGTTATCTGGATCCGGATCGCCCGATCTACGGGTTGCAGGCGGCAGGCGCGGATTCCGGTAGCGCCCCGGAGAAGACCATTCCCGCGATGACGGAGTCGTACCTGCAGGCGGTGCGGCGGGTGCATCCGAAGGGGCCGTATCACTTGGCGGGTTGGTCGTTCGGCGGCTACGTCGCGTTGGAGATGGCCCGCCAGCTGCCCGAGCACGAGGTCTCGAGTGTGACGCTGCTGGACACCATGGCGCTGCGCGCACGCACCCGGACCCCGATTCCGGAGGAGAAGCTCATCCGGTGGTTCTTCCTCGAGCTGCTGTGGTACGCGCGGGGAAGCCGCTCCGCCCTGGTCGATTTCGAGCCCGGCGTGCACAATTCCGAGGATCTGTTCGCGGCGATGCTGGCGGAGTCGGTGCGGTCGGGCATCCTGCCCGCCGACAGTTCGCCGCAGGCGATCCGGCGGCTCTACGAGGTGTTCTTCGCCAACTACTCGGCCATGCTGGACTACAAGCTCGAGCCGTACCAGCGCGACATCACGCTGCTGCGCGCCACCGAGGGTCTGCCGCCGGGCGTCGACCTGGCGCACAAGACCGTCGGCAGCATGTTCGACAGCGCCGACAACGGCTGGAAGCTGTACGCGGCGCGCAGGTTCACGGTGATCGATGTGCCGGGCGATCACCTGAACATGATGACCGAGCCGAACATCGGCGAGCTGGGGCTGCGGTTGGACGAGGTGCTGTCGGCCGCCGATCCCGACCTGGACCGCGAGTGGGACGAGTCCATGCTGGACGCCTGAGGTCCGCTCACGACTTCGCCGCGGCCGCCGCCCCGCGCAGCGCGGCCGCGGTGAAGTCGTCCAGGGGATAGAACAATTCGATGGCCAGCTCCGACAGCGTCACGTCGGCCGGAGCGCCGAAGGTCGCCATCGTGCTGAACATCGACAGTTCGCCCGCCGGGGTGCTGATCCGGATCGGCACCTCGAACGGGCTGGACGGTAAGCCGGTCCGCGCCTCCGCCTCCGTCCCCGGCGGATCGGGGTAGCCGGAGACCTCGTCGTAGAGTGCGGTCAGTTCCGCGTCACCGCTCGCGCTGACCTGCCTGGCCAGCCGCTCCAGGAACAGCTCGCGCACCTGGGTGCGGTTGGCCAACCGGGCCGAGAGCCCGTCCGGGTGCAGCACCAGCCGGTAGACGTTGGGCCGGGGCGCGCGGACGTGCTCGGGGACGCCGTCCATCAGCACGCGCATCGCCGCGTTGCCCACCACCACGTTCCACAGCCGATCGATGACCACCGCCGGATACGGTTCGTGGGCGGTCAGCATGGTGTCCAGCGCGGAGCGGACCGACGCGAGATGGGCGTCTTCGAGGCTGCTCTCCCGGTAGGCGGGCGCGAAACCGGCCGCGACGAGCAGGGTGTTGCGTTCGCGCAGCGGCACCTCCAGCGTGTCGCACAGCCGCAGCACCATCGCCCGGCTGGGCGCGGCTCGGCCGGTCTCCACGTAGGACAGGTGCCGCGCCGAGGTGTCCGCGGCCAGCGCCAGGTCGAGCTGGCTCAGCCTGCGCCGTTGCCGCCATTCCCGCAGCAGGATGCCCGCTCTCGACTGTGTCCGCACCGAAGTCACCCGGTCAGCTAAGCATCCCGGCGCGCGGTGCGGCCATGACCTCGGAGGTTATTGAGACGCCCATCTCCGGGCAGCAGGGTTGGTGCCGGGAGCCGATCGGCCCCGCCGGATCGACCACGGGAGTACGACATGAGACCCACCACCCTGGCTCGCCGCGACGGCGGCGCCGCGTTCCTGTGCTCCGCATTGCGCGTGGACGGCTGGAGCACCGGGATCTTCGGCGGGGTGTTGCTCGCCGGAGCCGGACTGCTGCGCGACCCGCTGGGGGTACCGACGGGCTGGTGCCTCGCGTTCGGCGTCGTCATGCTCGGCGGCGCGCTCGCGTTGCTGTCGATCGCCCGGCGCCCGGCGGTCGCCGCGCGCTACGCGGGGGCGGTGGTCACGGTCAACGCGCTCTCCGCGGCGGGGATGATCGGGCTGGCCGGTTCGGGATTCTTCGCGTTGACCGGGCTCGGCGTCGCATTCCTACTCGTCGGAGCGGCGGCGGTGGCGACCTTCGCCGGGCTGGAGTTCGCCGGACTGCGCAGGCTCGGATGAGCGCCGTGCTCGATGACGACCGGTCCCGCCGCGCCGACGAAGCGACCCGCGCGGCTGCTCCGGACACCCTTGCCGGTTCGAGGTTACGAGGATCGGGTTGCTCGTCGCCGATGTCGCGGTGACAGCGCCTCGCCGTGGTCGAATTCCGTTGTGCACGAACCGTGGACCGGGTAGAGACGTGCGGATGGACGTTTCGATATTCGGGATCAGATTGCTCGCGCCCGATGACTGGGCGGTGTTCCGGCGCGTCCGGCTCGCGGCGCTGACCGACGCGCCGCAGTTCTTCGGTACCACCCTGGCCGAGGCGCGGGCCCGCACCGAAAGCGACTGGCGGCGCGCCCTGTCGGACCGGGCGCAGTTCGTGGCTGAGTCGGGCGGGACCGAAGTGGGCACCGTCGCGGGCATGCTCGACCCGGAACACGGTGGCGTGCACCTGATCTCGATGTGGGTGGCGCCGCGGGCACGGGGGACCGGCGTGTCCGACCGGCTGGTCGGCGCGGTGCTCGACTGGGCGGTCGCGGGCGGACACGACGTCGTCCGTTTGGAGTTCGCCGAGCACAATGCCTTCGCGGAGCGGCTGTATCTGCGCAATGGCTTCGTGCGGACCGGGGTGAGCGGGCCGATGGCCCCTGGCGACCCGCGACGGGAATTCGAGATGGCGTGGCGGCCGTCCCGTTTGTCCGCCCCTTCGCAGGGTATCCGGGCCGCGACGGCATCCGAGACGCCCGTCCCGCACCGCGACGCCGAGCACAGGAGACAGCCATGAACAAGCGCAAGCCCACGGACAAGGGACCCGACGACGTGCAGGACACCGCCGACGTCTCCGGTAACCGGTCGGCCGGAACCGGGCAACCGGCCGAGGGTGCGGCGCACGGGGGCCGGGAGCCGGAGCCGGGCGCCACTCGGCGCGCGGCAGGCACGCCCGGCGACTCCGACGAAGGCGGCGCGGGAGCACCGGCCACGGGGAGTGCGGCGCAGGTCTCGGAAGACGCGTCCGTGCAGGTCACCGTCGCCGCCGACGCGGCGGCGACGGTGACCTCGGGGAAGGTTCCGACCGGCACGGCCCCGCAGGCGGGCGGCACGCCTGATGCGGAGGAGTCCGTGACTGCCGGTACGGCTTCGCAGGCGGGCAGCGCGTCTGGTGCGGGGGAGCCGCTGTCTTCGGGGGAGGTTCCGACCGGCACGGCCCCGCAGGCGGGCGGCACGCCTGATGCGGGCGAGTCCGTGAGTACCGGCGCGGCCCCGCAGGCGGACAACGCGCCCGGTGCGGCGGAGACGGTGTCTTCGGCGGAGATTGCGACCGGTGCGGCCCCGCAGACTGGCGGTACCGCCGATGCGGCGGCGGTGTCTGCGGCGGCGGCTGCGCAGGAGGGCCGCACGACTGGTGCGGCGGAGCCGGTGACTCCGGCCGATGCGGCTGCGCAGGCGAGTAGCGCTCCTGGTGCGGCGGAAAAGCCGGAATCCACCGGGAGGCACGCGGCCGGAGCCGGGAGTCGTGAGCAGACGCCGGTCGGGGAGTCGGTTCGACGCGCGGCCGAGCGCGCCGAACGAGTCCAGGCGGACGCCGCCACCGCCGCCGAACGCGGCGCGGCGGGAATTCCCGGCCCGGTGGCGCACCCGGGCCGCACCCTGTTGGAGACGCTCCGCGACAAGCCCGTCCTCGCTGCGATTCCCGCCTCGGTCCTGGCTTTCATTTTCTGGCGCGCGTTCCGTCGAGGCTGACCCCTTACACGCGCCGCCGGTAGAACTGCCGAGATCCGCCCTCTGGCCCGGGATCCGCCTCCTCCGCGGGATGGAAGCCCAGGTTCTCGTAGAACGCGCGCGCACCACTGGCGACCGCGCCGGGATGGTCGGGCCCGAAGGTGACCACTTCGAGCGTGCCGGGAGTCGGCACGTAACGGCGGATCGCGTCCGTGGTCAGCGCCCGGCCGATCCCGTGCCCGCGCGCCTGTTCCGCGACGACCAGCCAATGCACCCGGTAGGTCGGCGGGTTCGAGCCGAACAGGATGCCGCCGAGCACTTCCGCCCCCGCGGACCGGGCGACGAGCGCCGTACCGCGCCGCACGTGCCGCAGCACCGCGGCGCGAAATCCGGCATCGTCGGCGGACGCGCCGAACCAGTGCTCGACCTGCCCCGCCAGTTCGAGAAAACCGGCGAGGTCGTCCTCGCGCGCAAGCCTGACAATCATCCGCGCCATCGTGACACCATCGGCCGCCGCCGTCGACTCGAAGGGACCTCAGTCGGCGGCGGGTCGCAGAGCGATGTCGAGCTTGGTGCGGAAACGTCCGAAGTGGGGGTCGGTGTCGTGGAGGGTGAATTCGTCCAGTTCCCACCATCGTTCACCGTCGAACTCGCGCGGATCCAGGGCATGGTCGTCGGCGCGGTCACCGCGGATGACATACCAGAGGCTGACGTCCTCGTGACCGGAGTCCGAGCCGACCGTGGTGGTGACGGTGAGGAACAGCGGGTCGGGCCCGCTGACGTCGAATCGGGCCTCGACGCCGATCTCCTCGGCCGCTTCACGCCGCGCGGTATCGAGCGGATGCTCGCCCGGATCGACGTGCCCTCCGGTCGGCAACCACAACCCGGCGAGGCGATGCTTGCCCAGCAGCACCGCCCGTGCCGCCGGATCGACCAGCACGACATAGCAGACCAGGTGCCGCGGCGGGGTCGCCGGTCTGGCCCGCCGGAAGATGTCGTCGGTCGACGCGAGCCAGGCCAGCGTCGTGTCGATGTGCCGTCGCTCGAGCTCGTCGAGGGGCGCGATCCGACGCACGATCTCGGCGATCGCGGCGGTGGAGGGCTGCATGGCACGGACTGTAGCGCCGGGCACCGACAGGTTCAGCCGTCCAGCACAACGGGTTTCAGCCGGGCCGTGTACGCCGCGGCGCGGTCGAGCGCGTCGGCGGCCGCCGCGAGTTCGATCAGCGCTTCTTCGAAGACTTCGCGTGCCCCGGCGACGCAGTAGCCGGGGGTGGTGAGCGCGCCGATCCCGTCGGTGTCGATCAGCAGCCCGGAATCCGGCAACGCGCCGTAGTCGTCCGCCAGCGCCGCGAGGTCGCGCCGCAACTCGCGTACCCGGTGCAGCAATCGGCCGCGCCGTTGTTCCAGGATCAAGGGATCGATCATCGGTGCCTCGTTTCGATCGACGCGTGCTCTTTCGCAATCTACCGAGCGCGGCACCGATGTGCGGCCCGGCCGCCGGGCCGGGCCGCGAACGCCCTATGGTCGCAGCACCGACACCAAGAATTCGGTTTGGTCGTACACGGTCTTCTCGAAGACCTCGTCGAAATAGATGTCGAAATGCTTGGCGGGATAACGTTTCACCACCGCGTGCTTGGTGCGTTCGGCGGCGCGCAGCGCCGATTTCACCGGCGCGACGGAATCGTCATCGCACAGCGCGTACAGCACCGGCATCTTCAATGCCTTCGCGCGCCGCGCGGGTGCGTCGAAGAGTGCCGAGAACGCCACTCGCGCGGCCACTTTCGGCTCGTAGGTCTCGCTCTCGTCGGTCAGCCTGCGGAAGCCGTCCGGTACGTCGGGCGCGCTCATCAGCGCCGCGGCGCCGCGGCGTCCGGCCAGCCGAATGCCGACCGGCTTGCGCCGGAGCGTTCCGAGCAGCAGGTCGGTGGCCGCGATGGTGGTGACCTTGACCAGGCTGATCGGCCCCTTGGCCAACGCCGAGGACAGGCCGCTGGTGAACGGCACCTGCGCGACCACGGCCGCGATGTAGGCATCGTCCGGTGCGACCGAAAGCACGTGGCCGCCGCCGAACGACGTGCCCCACAACGCGATCCGGGTCGCGTCGATGCCGCGCAGCGTGCGCGCGAACGCGATGGCGGCATGCCAGTCCGCGCGCTGGCGCGCGATGTTCAGCAACTGGCGCGGCGTGCCCTGGCTGGCGCCGAAATGCCGATAGTCGAATACCAGGACCGCCATTCCCGCGGCGGCGAAACGCCGCGCGTACCGATCCAGTCCCATTTCCCGATTGGCCCCCAGGCCGTGTCCCATCACCACTAGCGGGCGGGGTTTGGGTGCGCCGTCCGGGCGATATAGCCACGCCGCGCACTGTTCGCTTCCGGATGGGAAGCCGACCTCGACACGTTCCATGGCCATCAACCGTACCCAGTATCCTGTTCTGGCGGACGAGTTGGTCGGGCGGCCGCGGCGCTGGGAACGGGCACGGCTGTGCCGCCGCCCGGCGCCGAGGAAAGTCCGGACTCCACAGAGCAGGGCGGTTGTTAACGGCAACCCGGGGTGACCCGCGGGAAAGTGCCACAGAAAAGAGACCGCCCACGGCCTAGCGGTCGTGCGGTGAGGGTGAAACGGTGCGGTAAGAGCGCACCAGCGCCCCGGGTGACCGGGGCGGCTCGGTAAACCCCGCCCGGAGCAAGGTCGAAGGCCGCACCGGTTACGGTGCGGCTGCGCAGGCGCTCGAGGGCTGCTCGCCCGAGCCTGCGGGTGGACCGCTCGAGGTACCCGGCAACGGAGTGCCCAGATGGATGGCCGCCTCCCGGCTCAGGCCGGGGACAGGATCCGGCTTACAGACCAACTCGTCCGCCCGCCGGCGCGTGCTCCGCACTCCGGCTCGACTCCGCGCGAGGTCGCGTTCCGCGAGCTCGGCGGGTGTGCGAAGCACGCCGGGATAGCGCGGGGGTCAGCACATCAGTTTGGCCATTTGGTAGATCGCCTTGGCTTCCTCGGCGCTGGGCTGGGTGGCGCCGCCCGCGCGCTTGGTGATGTTCTTGACGACGTCGTCCTCGGATTTGCCCGCTTTGATGTCCCCGCAGGTTTCGGTCAGGATGCTCGCGATCTTCGCGTCGTCCTTGCCCTCGGCCAGCTTGGGGAACGCGCCGCGGAAGCTGACGAGGAACGCGCCCGCCTTCACGCTGTCGACCTGGGCGGCGGCCTGTGCCGTGGTGGTGGCGGACGAGGTGGCATTGCTGGTCTTGTCGTCCCCGCACCCGGTGAGGAGCAGGGCGAAGAGGGTGGCGCTGGCCGCGATGGCGGCGGTAGTTCTTGTCACGGAGCGGCATGCTAGCCGCCTATAACCACCGCCGCCTCCCGTCAGGTTAACGGGAGGCGACGAGCAGTGGGAAAAAGAATCGCGCGGTCAGATCGGGTTGATCACGAAAACCTGCGCCCAGTACGCGGCCTGCTCCGGGCCCAGCAGCGGCAAGAGGTAGTCGAACAAAATCGATGACATAGGTGCGGAGCTCCCAAATTGTCGACGTGCGGAACATTTCCAAACGTGCGGGCGAACCCACGCCCGTCACGGCGGGCCACGTTAGCAGCGCCGCCCGGGTCGTGTCGCGGGGCGAGAATTTCCGCTGTCCGATTCGTGCGGAACTGGCCCTGATCGTGATCGACGTCATAAAGTAGTCGCCGTTGGTAAGGGCCGGTGCGGGGCAGCACCGGGCCATTCATACTTCGATCGCGGGAAAGCAGGTCTCAACACATATGCGAGTAGTTCGCTCCATGGTCGCCGGCGCATTGGTCGCAGGCGCCGCTTCGGTTTTCGCGGTGCTGGGTGCGGGGTCGGCCGGCGCGGTCGCGGTCACCCCGCTGCCGGGCGGGGTTCAGGTCGACCTGAGTCCCGCCGACACGGTATGGGTGCACCAGAATCATGTCGGTCTGGCTATCGCCGGGCTGCCGCATCCGTCCGCCGCCTCCTTCGGCGAGGCGCTGGACGCGGCGGCTCAGGTGTCGTCCTCGGTGCCGAACGGCCGGGTCACGTTCACCGTCTACGGGCCGTTCGACCAGTTGAACGGCTCCATGCTGGCGCTGCAGTAGGACTCGGCGCCGCAGCGTGGAACTCCACCAGCGGATCGTGTCGGCGCCGGTCGATTTCGGCGCCATCCGGTCCGAGTTCGGCCTGGCCTCGGCGTACCCTGCCGAGGCCAGTGCCGAGGCCCGCGACGCGGTCGACGCGTTCGCGAGTAACCGGGTCGATCGCACGGACATCCCGTTCGTGACGATCGACCCACCCGGGGCCATGGATCTGGACCAGGCCCTGCATATCGAACGCGGCCCCGGCGGCTTCCTCGTGCATTACGCCATCGCCGACGTGGGCGCCGTGATCTTCCCCGACGGCGCGCTCGCCAAAGAGTCCGGCGCCAGGGGCCAGACCTTCTATCTTCCCGACGGCACCGTGCCGCTGCACCCACCCGCGTTGTCGGAAGGGTCCGCCAGCCTGCTTCCGGACCGGACGCGCCCGGCCGCGCTCTGGACGATCGAACTCGACGAGCAGGCCGAACCGGTGCGGTACTCGGTTGTCCGCGCCCTGGTGCGCTCCCGTGCCCGGCTCGACTACTCCCGCGTGCAGGCCGACGCGGAGTCGGGTCGGCTGCATCCCTCGATCGCGGCCCTGCCGGAATTCGGCACGCGGCGCATCGAGGCCGGGCTGGCGCGCGGCGCGATCGGGCTGCGGTTGCCCGCGCAAAGCGTGGTCCAGGACGAGCACGCCGACGGGCACTGGCGACTGGTGGTGGAACCGCGCACCGCCGCCGACGACTGGAACGAGCAGGTCTCGCTGCTGACCGGCATGTGCGCGGCGCGGATCATGCTGGACGGGCACGAGCCCGCGCTGGACCGGGTCGCGCTGCTGCGCACCATGCCGCCACCGTCGGAATCCGCGATCCAGTCGATGCGCCGGACCGCGCAGGCGCTGGGCGTGGCCTGGCCCGACGGCGAAGCTGTCGGCCGGATGCTGGCCCGGCTGGACACCGGCACTCCCGCGGCACTGGTCCTGATGTCCGAGGCGACGAGCTTGCTGCGCGGCGCCTCCTACACCGTCGTCGACGGCGCGGCAGGAGTGCCGCACGCGCCGGAAGCTCTGCGGCACAGCGCGATCGGCGCGCCGTACGCGCACGTCACCGCTCCGCTGCGGCGGTTGTCGGACCGGTTCGCGACCGAGATCTGCCTGGCCCGGTGCGCGGGGGCCGAGGTGCCGCGCTGGGTGCGGGAGGGGCTGGGGAGCGCCGCCGAGACCATGCGGCGCAGCGACAGCGTCGCGGGCAAGATCGAACGCGCCTGCATCGACCTGACCGAATCGACCCTGCTCGCGCAACGTACCGGCGCGACGTTCGACGCCGTCGTGGTGCGCGAGGCCAACGGCAACCGGCCCGCCGTTGTCTTCGTCGCCGACCCGCCGGTGCTGGGCCCGTGTGAGGGGAGACCGCCGGAAGGCGAGACCGTGCGGGTGCGGCTGCTGTCGGCCGACCCGAGGGAGCGGAAGGTGTCCTTCACCTACCCTGCGTGAACGACAGCGGCGGACGCGCCGTGCACGACCTCGTCTCGCAAGCGTGCCGGTGAGCAGAGGTTTGCACCGCGGCGGCCGTGTTGTCGACTATGAGCCAGCGAGCTGGGTTGATCGACCGCGGGCGGGTGGCCGCGTTGCCGACGGACGCGAGGCGGCCCGAGTTGCCGACTCCGGACGCGCGCCGGCGTCGTATGCCGGCTGCGGACGACCGCTACCGGTCACGGCACCGCCCGCGGCGCTGCTGGTCGGCGAACGCGGTGATCGGCTCGACCGGCTCCACGCCGGGACGCCGGATCACCCCGTGATGACGGCCGCTCCGAACAGCGCCGCGGCGGTGGCCGGATAGCGGCTCAGTTCACGGCCCGCCGCGGCGTCCTCCGTGGCCGCGAGGGCCTCGTACAGGCCGGCGTGCTCGCCCGCCGCCGCGGCCTCGGCCGCCCGGTGCAGGATCGCGCCGTGCGACTCCACCGCGTCCCGATGGTCGCCGAGCACGGTTTGCAGCTTCTTCGCCCGGACGCCGCGCTCGGCGGCGTCGTCGCCGAGGACCTGCTGCGCCGCCTCGCACGAATACCGCAGCCGCTTGGCGCTCTTGCGGATGTCGTGCAGCAGTTCCACCCGTTCGAGCGGATCGACGGTGGGCTCGGCGCGGATCAGGGATTCCACTCGGTCGAGGTCGCGCTGCAGCACCTCCCGGAAGACGTCCGGCGCCGCCGCGTCGGCGCGTGAGTGGCGCAGCGGCGGGTCGGTGCGCCATCGGGACAGCTCGTCGCGCAGCTCGCGGTAGCGGGCGCCGTCCAACGCGGTCAGCACCTCGTCGTGCGCCGCGCGATAGCGCTCCCGCTCGGCGTCGACCAGCCGCGCGGTGACCGCGTCGAGCTCCGCCGGGTCGGCTCGCTCGGCATGATCGGCCAGCAGCGTGGCGAACCGATCGGCGCGCACCTCCGCGTCCCGCGCTTCACCGAGCAACCCGGCCAGCCACTTGAGTTCCGCGCCCATCGCGGCGGCGGGCTTCTTGGCGAGCAGTTTGCCGTAGGACCGCAACACGCTGCGCAGCCTGCGGGTGGCCACCCGCATCTGATGGACCGAGTCCTCCGCGTCCGCGCGGACTTCGGGTTCGGCGGCCGCGAGCCGGTCGATGTCCTCGCGCAACGCGTCCACCAGAGCGGACCCCGCCGTGATCACCGTGCTGGTCCGCGCTTTCGCGAATCGGTCGGTGGCCTCGACCAGGTGATGTGTGATGCCGGGCTCGTTCGCCGCGTGCCCCGCGTCGTCGACGATATGCAGGACCGACCCGGGCCAGGCTCGGTGCAACTCCCACGCGCTGACCGCGGGACAGACGATGTCGTGGCGGCCCTGCACGAGCACGGCCGGGATGTGCGCGATGGCGTCGATGTCACGCAGCAGCTGGCCCTCTTCGAGGAACCCGCCGTGCCGGAAGTAGTGATTCTCGATCCTCGCGAACGCCAGCGCGAATCGCGGCTCCGACGTCTCGGCCACCCGATCCGGATGCGGCAGCAGCGAACTCGTCGCGCCCTCCCAGCTGGACCAGGCGATCGCGGCCTCGCGGGCGAGGTCTTCGTCGGCCGAGTGCAGCAGGCGGTGATAGACCTCGACCAGGTCCTGATCGCGTTCGTCTTCGGGCACCGGCGCGAGGAACTTCTCCCACTCGTCCGGATAGACGTAGCCCGCCGCGCCGTTGTAGTACCAGTCGATCTCCTTGCGGCGCAACAGGAAGATGCCGCGCAACACCAGTTCGGTCACCCGGTCGGGGTGTCGCTGCGCGTAGGCCAGCGCGAGCGTGGAGCCCCATGAGCCGCCGAACACCTGCCAGCGATCGATGCCGAGATGTTCGCGCAGCGCCTCGATGTCGGAGATCAGGTGGCCGGTGGTGTTGTGTTCCAGACTCGCGCCGTCGGCCAGGTGCGGGGTGGAGCGGCCGCAACCACGCTGGTCGAACAGGACGATCCGGTAGGCGGCCGGATCGAAGAAGCGCCGATGGAACGGCGCGGTGCCGCCGCCGGGCCCACCGTGCAGGAAGACGACCGGCTTACCGGCCGGATTGCCGCTGACTTCCCAGTAGACCGACTGGCCGTCGCCGACCGCGAGCATGCCGGAGTCATGCGGCTCGATCTCGGGATAGAGGGTGCGCATCCGGCCGCCCGGCTCAGAACGCCAGGCCCGAGGCCAGATCCGGGATGCCCAGCGCCTCCACGGCCTGCTGACGGACATCCGGGCAGCTCTTGACGGTGGCGCGGTCGACGATCGGCTTGTCGGCCAGTACCGCGCCGTTGATGCCGCCGTTGCGCAGCGCCCACTCGTGCACCAGGGCGTTCAGCCCGATCTTGCCCAGCGTCCCGCCTTGGATCCGCCAATTGGACAGCTCCGGCCGGATCATGTCGCACAGCTGGATCGCGGCCGCGTCTGAGATCTCCGGGCTCGTCGGCGTGACGCGGCCGGAGGTCGTGCCGGGAGCGGCGGTGGCCGACACCGTGGTGGAACTCGAGCTGCCGGTGGGCGCCGGGCCCGAGTCGCTGCCGCAAGCGGTCAGCGCGGCGGCGGTGAGAGCGCCCGCCACCAGCAGGGTGCTGCGTGAAATCCAACGGCTGTACGGCATGGGTACCTCTGGTCGTGTCGGTATTGTCGGCATCGAGTCTGCCATTGATTCCGCCGACCGGCCCGAACCGGCCGTTTTCGGTGGGAAGAGTTCAGCCGAAGTGCGCGCGCAGCTCGTCGAGCAGGTCCTGGCGGACGCGGTCGAAGGCAGGCTCGGCGCTTTCCACGGTGCGCCACGGATGCAGCGCGACCAAAGGGGCCAGGCGTTCGGCCGTGGCGATCTCGGCTTCGGATACGTGCTCCAACTGTCGCCAGTGGGCGAAGTACTCCGCGCGATAAGGGCTGTGCAACACGCGGTGGGATAGGAACGGATGGGTGATCACCGCGTCACCCCAGTCGAACAGCAGACCAGGTCCAGGCTCGCGCGCGAAAACATTGCCTGGGTGCAGGTCGTTGTGTTCGATGCTGAGTCTGCCGGATTCGGCCAGAGCGGCGGCGGCCGCTTCGATGCGGTCGCCGAGCCCGGGTGCCCGCGACTCGAAATGCCGGTAGATGCCGATCAGTTCGCCCGGTGGCAAGTAGGGGATGCCGGTGGCGCGCATGTCCTCCACGTGCGCGGCGAGCGAGTGCTGGAGATCGGCGTAATGGCGGACAAGCGCGGGCCAGCCGTCACCGAAGCCGTCAGCGGTCGCGCCGCCGTCCGGACTGAGCAGCCAGCCGTTTTCCGCATGCACCGCAAGCGGTTGCAGCACGCTACCGGGACGGAGGCGGGCGAGTAGCCGCAACAGCGGACCCTCGTGGGCGAAGGCGCGAGCGTTCGCCTTCACCCACATCGTGCCCGCGTCGGTGGGGATGCGGGCCAGCAGCGACCAAGCGCGCCGCTTGGTCTCGACCGCTGTACCGGTGATCTCGATGTTCCGGGCGTGCAGCACGGTGTGCGCCCAGCTGACCATAGGGTCCAGCGGTTGGCCGAGCAGCGCGACCGGTGCGCGCGCCGCCCGACCCGTCATCTCTACGGAATCGCCGTTCAGAAGCTGTGCTCCGCCGCGGGGAAGGTGCCCCGGCGCACTTCGTCGGCGTAGGCAGCGGCGGCGGCACGCAATTCGTCGCCGACGTTGCCGAAGCGCTTGACGAACTTCGCGGTCTTGCCGCTGGTGTAGCCTGCCATGTCCTGCCAGACCAGCACCTGCGCGTCGGTGTCGGCGCCCGCGCCGATGCCGACGGTCGGAATGGTCAGCTTGCGGGTGACCTGCCCCGCCAGTTCGGCCGGGACCATCTCCATCACCACGGAGAACGCGCCCGCCTCCTGAACGGCGATGGCGTCGGCGATCAGTTGCTCGGCGCCGTCGCCACGACCCTGCACGCGGAATCCGCCGAGGGTGTTCACGCTCTGCGGGGTGAAGCCGATGTGCGCCATGACCGGGATGCCCGCCGCGGTGATCAGCGCGATCTGCTCGGCGACCCGCTCGCCGCCTTCCAGCTTCACCGCGTGCGCCCCGCCCTCCTTCATGAACCGGGTCGCCGTCGCCAGCGCCTGCTGCGGGGAGGACTCGTAGGTGCCGAACGGCAGGTCGGCCACGACCAGCGCGTGCGGCGCGCCGCGCACCACCCCGCGCACCAGCGGGATGAGCTCGTCGACAGTGATCGGCACGGTGGTGTCGTAGCCGTACACCACGTTGGCCGCGGAATCGCCGACCAGCAGCACGGGAATGCCCGCTTCTTCGAACAGCCGCGCCGAGGAATAGTCGTAGGCGGTCAGCATCGCCCAGCGTTCACCGTCGGCTTTCATCTGCTGCAGGTGGTGCACCCGGGTCTTGCGCATCTTCTTGGGCTCGGCGGGCGCCGCACCGTAGGCAGGGGTTTCCGAGTCGGATACGGACATCATCGTCCCTTTCGTCTGTGTCGCCTCGGGGCCCGTCCGGGTCCCCGGGAGTGTCTGACGATTTCAGTGTGCCACCCGCCACCGAGGCGGATTAAGGCCGATGACCGGTGCGATTGGTCACAGCACGGCGCGGGTTTGCCCGGGGCGGCCACCGCGTTCGCCCGATGGCAGTATCGACAGCATGTCGATGGTGCGGAATGGGCGCGGTGCACTCCCGGTGGCGGTGCTGGCGTCGCTGGCTGTGCTGGTTGCGGGGTGCGCCGTGACCCGCACCGAAACGGGGCAGCCTGCGCCCACGCCGCCCACCGGGCTGGAGAAGTTCTACGGCCAGGCGGTGCAGTGGGGTGACTGCACCGGATTCGGCGGGCCGGACGACCGGCTGCCGCCGAGCACCGAGTGCGCCCGGATCACCGTGCCGGTGGACTACGCGGCGCCCGACGGGCCGACCGCCCAGATCGCGATCTCCCGGACGCGGGCGACCGGGCGGCGGGTCGGTTCGCTGGTGATGAACCCGGGTGGCCCGGGGGAGTCAGGTCTCGGCCTGTCGTCGCTCGGCAACAAGACGGAATTGGCCGAGCGCTTCGACCGGATCGGCTTCGACCCGCGCGGCGTCGGTTCTTCCACCCCCTCGATCGTCTGCCAGACACCCCAGGAGCAGGACTCCGAGCGCGCCGAGCCGGAGGACGACTACACCCCGGCGGGCATCGCCGACGCCGAGGCCGACAACCGCCGGTACGCGGGCCGCTGCGCCGATCGGACCGGGAAGGAGTTCCTCGCCCACGTCGGCACCCGCGAGGTCGTGCAGGACCTCGACATCATGCGCGCCGCGCTCGGCGACGCGAAGCTGACCTACGTCGGCTACTCCTACGGCACCAAGATCGGTTCGGCGTACGCGGAGCGGTTCCCCGACCACGTGCGCGCCATGGTGCTGGACGGCGCCATCGACTCCTCGCAGGATCCGGTGCAGGAGTCGCTGCGCCAGGCGGCGGGCTTCCAGAAGGTGTTCGACGCCTACGCCGCCGACTGCGCGCGGCAGCCCGACTGCCCGCTTGGCGCCGACCCGGCGCAGGCGGTGCCGCGGTTCCGCGCGTTGGTGAACCCGCTGTGGGACAAGCCGGCGCCGACCACCGATCCGCGGGGTCTGACCTACGGCGACGCGCTCACCGGCGTGCGCCAGGCGCTCTACACCGACGAATTGTGGAAGGTGCTCACGCTCGGGCTGTCCGAGCTGCGCGACGGGCGCGGCGATACGCTGCTGGCCCTGGCCGACCTGTACGACGGACGTCGCGACGACGGCACTTACGCCAACACCAGCGACGCGTTCAACGCGATCCGCTGCGTGGACGATCCGCGCATCACCGATCGCGGGGTCGCCGGACGCCAGGACGCCGAATACCGGAAAGCGGCCCCGTTCCTGGACGACGGGCGCGGCACCGGCGCGGCGCCGCTGGAGCTGTGCACCGCCTGGCCGGTGCCGAACACGAGTGAACCGCATCGCATCTCGGTGACCGGTCTGCCGAAGACGGTGGTGGTGTCGACCACCGAGGACCCGGCGACGCCGTACCAGGCCGGAGTCGACCTGGCCGACCAGTTGGGCGCCGCGCTGATCACCTATCAGGGCAACCGGCACACGGTGGCGCTGGCGGGCGGCGTCCCCTGCGTCGACGACGCGGTGATCGCCTATCTGGTCGACCTGACCGAGCCCGCCTCCGGCCTCACCTGCTGAGCCGGGCGCGCGCGGTTGCTGATCGGTCACGCGATGCTGCCCGGTCCGGAAGAATCTCACAAACCGGACGATCCGACTGTGCGGAGTCTTCCGAAAAAACCAGGTCAGCAATCTTAAGCGTGTATGTAACACAGATTTAACGCCGGATGCTTACGCTCGCGGACATGGATCGCCAGAAGGAATTCGTGCTGCGGACGCTCGAAGAGCGGGACATCCGCTTCGTACGTCTCTGGTTCACCGACGTCTTGGGTTACCTGAAGTCCGTCGCGATCGCGCCCGCCGAGCTGGAGGGCGCGTTCGAAGAGGGTATCGGTTTCGACGGCTCGGCCATCGAGGGCTTCGCCCGTGTCTCGGAGGCCGACATGGTCGCCCGGCCGGATCCGTCGACCTTCCAGGTGCTGCCGTGGGCCACGAGCAAGGGCCATCAGCACTCCGCGCGCATGTTCTGCGACATCACCATGCCGGACGGCTCGCCGTCCTGGGCCGACCCGCGCCACGTGCTGCGCCGTCAGCTGAACAAGGCGGGCGACGTCGGCTTCAGCTGCTACGTGCACCCCGAGATCGAGTTCTTCCTGCTGGAGAACGGCACGCGTGACGGCGTCCCGGTCCCCGCCGACACCGGCGGCTTCTTCGACCAGGCCGTGCACGATTCGGCGCCGAACTTCCGCCGCCACGCCATCGACGCGCTGGAGTCCATGGGCATCTCCGTGGAGTTCAGCCACCACGAGGGCGCTCCGGGTCAGCAGGAGATCGACCTGCGCTATGCCGACGCGTTGTCCATGGCAGACAACGTGATGACTTTCCGCTACCTGATCAAGGAAGTGGCCATCGACGAGGGCGTGCGCGCGACCTTCATGCCCAAGCCGTTCGCCCAGTACCCGGGCTCGGCGATGCACACGCACATGAGCCTGTTCGAGGGCGAGACCAACGCCTTCCACGACCCCGACGACCCGATCAACCTGTCGGAGACGGCGCGCGCGTTCATCGCGGGCATCCTCGAGCACGCCCCGGAGATCAGCGCGGTCACCAACCAGTGGGTCAACTCCTACAAGCGCCTCATCCACGGCGGCGAGGCGCCCACGGCGGCCTCGTGGGGCCGGTCCAACCGCTCCGCCCTGGTCCGTGTGCCGATGTACACACCGAACAAGGCCTCCTCGCGGCGCGTCGAGATCCGCAGCCCCGATTCCGCGTGCAACCCCTACCTGGCCTTCGCCGTGCTGCTCGCGGCCGGTCTGCGTGGCATCGAGAAGGGCTACACGCTGCCGCCGGAGGCCGAGGACGACGTGTGGTCGCTGACCGTCGCCGAGCGGCGCGCGATGGGCTTCCGCGAGCTGCCCGGCACGCTGGACGAGGCGCTGCAAGCGATGGAGCGCTCCGAGTTGGTCGCCGAGACCCTGGGCGAGCACGTGTTCGACTTCTTCCTGCGCAACAAGCGCCGGGAGTGGGCGGACTACCGCAGCCAGGTCACGCCGTTCGAGCTCAAGGAATACCTGGGGTTGTAATCCGAGCGATGCCCCGGGGGCGGCGTGCCCCCGATCGCGGCCAGGTAATTTGAGAACCATGGTCCGGCCCCCCTCTGCGCGCTCCGCTGTCCCCGGTGTCGGTCGGCTCGGATTGCTCGAGCCGTCCGCCGCCGCGTCGCTGCGCGAATTGGGCTGGGACAACGTCGAGAGCATTCCCGTGCTGTGGTCGCTGTCCCGCGCGCCGGACGCCGATCTCGCGTTGAGCACGCTCATGCGATTGCGCGAGAGCATCGGGGACGGTTGGGACGCGATCGATTCGGCCATCCGTACGGATACGTCGCTGCGGGGCAGGCTGTTCGCGCTGCTCGGCTCCTCCAGCGCGTTCGGCGATCATCTCGTCGCGGCGCCGGAGTCGTGGGAAGGCTTGCGCCGCAAGGAGTTACCTGGACGCGACGAGCTGATCGCCGATCTGCTCGCCGTGGTCGACGCGGCACCGGAGGAGGGGCCGAACGCGACCCCGATGCTGTTCCGCGCCGCGATCTCGGGGCCCGAAGTGGCGGCGTCGCTGCGCAAGCGGTACCGCGATCACTTGATGCTGCTGGCCGCGCTGGATCTGGCGGCCACGGTGGAGAACGAGCCCGTGCTGCCCTACCAGGTGGTCGGCAGGCAGCTCACCGACCTGGCCGACGCCGCGTTGACCGCTGCGCTGGCGGTGGCGGTGGCGCGGGTCTGCAAGGACGAGCCGGTGCCGGTGCGGCTGGGCGTGATCGCGATGGGCAAGTGCGGCGCGCGCGAATTGAACTATGTCAGCGACGTCGACGTGGTGTTCGTCGCCGAGCCCGCCGACGCCACCGCCACGCGTCTGGCCGCGGAGATGATGAGCGTGGCGAGCCAGGCGTTCTTCGAGGTAGATGCGGCGCTGCGGCCGGAGGGCAAGGCCGGTGCGCTGGTGCGGACGCTGGATTCGCACATCGCTTACTACAAGCGCTGGGCACGCACCTGGGAGTTCCAGGCGCTGCTGAAGAATCGTCCGGCGACCGGTGACATCGCGCTCGGCGAGCAGTACCGAGCCGCGCTCATGCCGATGGTGTGGTCGGCGTCGGAGCGTCCCGATTTCGTCGCCGACGTGCAGGCGATGCGCCGCCGCGTGGAGGATCTGGTGCCCGCCGATCTGCGCGAACGCGAACTCAAGTTGGGGCGCGGCAGCCTCCGGGACGTCGAATTCGCCGTGCAGCTCCTGCAATTGGTGCACGGGCGGGTGGACGAGACGCTGCACGTGCAGGGCACCGTCGAGGCGCTGACCGCGCTGGCCGCGGGCGGCTACGTCGGTCGCGACGACGCGGCCAATCTCACGGCTTCCTACGAGTTCCTGCGGCTGCTGGAACACCGGCTCCAGCTTCAGCGGTTGCGTCGCACCCACACCCTGCCGGCCGACGACGACGAGGAGGGCATGCGCTGGCTGGCCCGCGCGGCGCACATCCGGCCCGACGGCAGGCAGGACGCGGTGGGTGTGCTGGGCAGCGAGATCCGCCGGAACGCGGTGCGCGTGCGGCGCTTGCACGCCAAGCTGTTCTACCGGCCGCTGCTGGATTCGGTGGTGCGGCTGGAACCCGACGCGCTGCGCCTGAGCCCCGAAGCCGCAATCCGGCAGCTGGCCGCTCTCGGCTACGCGGCGCCGGAACACGCCCTCGGCCACCTGAAGGCCCTCACCGGCGGCGTGTCGCGCAAAGGGCGCATCCAAGCCCTGCTGCTGCCGACGCTGCTCGAATGGCTCGGTGAGACACCGAATCCCGACGCGGGCCTGCTGGCCTATCGCCGCGTGTCGGAGGGGCTCGCCGACCAGATCTGGTTCCTGCGCGAACTGCGCGACGAGGGGGCGATCGCCCAGCGGCTGATGATCGTGCTCGGCTCCTCCGAGTACCTGCCCGATCTGCTGATCAACGCGCCGGAGACGATCCGGATGTACGCCGACGGCCCGAGCGGCCCGCTGCTGCTCGGACCGCAGCCCGACGAGGTGGCCCGCGGCATCCTCACCGCCGCCGCGCGCTACGAGGACCCGAAACGCGCCGTCGCCGCGGCCCGTTCGCTGCGCAGGCACGAACTCGCGCGGGTGGCGTCGGCCGATCTGCTGGGCATGCTCGAAGTGCCGCAGGTGTGCCGGGCGTTGTCGTCGGTGTGGGTGGCGGTGCTCGAGGCGTCGTTGCGTGCGGTGATCCGGGCGGGCGAAGCGGAGCGGGGTGCGCCCGCGCCTGCCGACATCGCGGTTATCGGCATGGGCCGACTCGGTGGCATGGAGCTCGGGTACGGCTCGGACGCGGACGTGCTGTTCGTCTGCGACCCGCGGCCGGGCGAGGACGAGACCAAGGCGGTGAAGTGGGCGATCGGGGTGGCCGACCGGGTGCAGCAGCTGCTCGGCGCGCCGAGCACCGACCCGCCGCTGCACGTGGACGCCGGGCTGCGTCCGGAGGGGCGCAACGGCGCGCTGGTGCGCACGTTGGCCGCCTACGCGGCGTACTACCAGCAGTGGGCGCAACCCTGGGAGGTGCAGGCGTTGCTGCGCGCGCACCAAGTGGCCGGTGACCAGGAACTCGGGGTGCGTTTCCTGCACGTCATCGACAAGGTGCGGTACCCGGAGGGCGGTGTGTCCGCCGAGGCGGTGCGCGAGATCCGGCGGATCAAGGCCAGAGTGGACGCCGAGCGGCTGCCCCGCGGCGCCGATCCGGCCACGCACACCAAACTGGGGCGCGGGGGCCTGGCCGACATCGAGTGGACGGTTCAGCTGGTGCAGCTGCGGCACGCCCACGAGGTGCCCGGCTTGCACAACACCTCCACACTCGAGGCGCTGGATGTGATCGAGCGGACCGAGCTGCTGGACGCGCAGGACGTGGCGCTGCTGCGCGACGCGTGGCTGACCGCCACCAATGCCCGCAACGCCTTGGTCCTGGTACGCGGCAAACCCAGCGATCAGCTACCGGGTCCGGGGCGGCTGCTTTCCGCCGTCGCCCGCGTCGCGGGGTGGCCCAACGACGACGGCAGCGAATTCCTCGACCACTACATGCGCGTCACCCGGCGCGCCAAAGCGGTCGTCGAACGAGTCTTCGGCGCGTGAGGTTCCTGTCCGCGCGCACGTCCCTTTCGGCCTGACGAAATCGAGCCCGCGGCCGGCTCAAGGACCGACGGTGAGACCCGCGCGGGCCGCGCGCTGTTCGCCCCAGTCGTAGAGCGCGGTGAGGACCGGGACGAGGGTGCGGCCCTCGTCGGTGAGGGTGTATTCGACCTGCGGAGGCACCGTGTCGAAGGTGGTGCGCCGGACCAGGCCGTCGGACTCCAGTTCGCGCAACTGCTGGACCAGCATCTTCTCGCTGGTGGTCGGCATCCGCCTGCGCAACTCGCCGTAGCGGTGCACACCCTCCTTCAAGTGGGCCAGGATCACCGGCTTCCACTTGCCGCCGATCAGGTCGACGGTCACCTCCACGGCGCAGTTGTAGCGCTTGTCGGGCACCTGTCCTCCGGGTACTCACTGAAAAGTGCGTTCTTGTAACACTGTAATCATCGCGATTCCATGAATGCCGTTCGTATCGACCACCGCAGACATGGAGCGAAACATCGTGAAGGTCATCGTTTTCGACCGCTTCAAGCCAGGCGTCACCCTGGAGACGATCAACCCGTACCTGCCCGAGGAGGTCGCCAACGTGTGGCGGCTGTGGAAGGCGGGCATCGTCCGGGAGAACTACGCCCGCGCCGACGAGCCCGGCGTGGTGATCGTATTCGAGGTCGACAGCGTCGAGGAGGCGCGGAAGTACGTCGCGGACTTCCCGCTCACCAAGGCCGGATACCTGGAATGGACGTTCGTCCCGGTGCAGGCGCCGTTGCCGCTGGAGGCGCTGATGGATCCGGCCGTGGACGTCGCCGAGCCCTACGACCGGACCGCGTGAGCATGCGCCACGCCTTCGGCCTGAGCATCCCGCAGACCGTGCCGGAGGCCTGCGATCCGGCGCGGATGGCGCTGCTCATCTACGACATGCAGGTCGGCATCGTGCGGCAGATTCCCGGCGGCGAGGAGATCGTGCGCGCGTGCGTGCGGCTGCGCGACGCCGCCCGGGCGGGGGGTTTCCGGGTGTTCTACACCCGGCACATGTCCTTGCCGGTGGCGGCGTCGGGCGTCGCCCAGCTGCGCACCGCGATGTCCTGGCAGCGGGTGGACGACCCGGCGGACGTGCGTTCGAGCTTCCCGCAGGGTTCGCCGCAATTCCACTTGGTGCCCGAGTTGACGCCGGGTCCGGACGAGGTGGTGTTCGACAAGATCACCATGTCGGCGTTCGCGGCCACCCCGCTGGACTTCGCGCTGCGCGACTGCGGCATCGACACCTACGCCGTGGCGGGCATCGCCATGGAGGTGGGGATCGAGCCGACGGTTCGGCACAGCCTGGACCTGGGTTATCTGCCGATCATCGTCACCGACGCGTGCGGCGCCGGTCATCCGGCGGCGGCCGAAAGGTCGCATGCCACACTCGAATTCACCGGCGGATCGCTCACCACGGACACCGCCGCGCTGACCGAGGCCATGAGTCGGCACGCCCACTGAGGCTACGGCCGCCGAACCGGTGCGCGCGGCGTGCCGGTTCGTGGCCTTCAGCTTGCTCGCCCGGCCGAATGCGCCGCTATATCTCGGCAGGGAGCGAATCGGCCGATCCACGTTCCTGCGCGCGGTCTCCAGCGGCGCCCAAGTCGACCACCGGCCAGGACGAGGCGCTGCTCGGTGTGGGATCACCACCAGGCCCGCGCGGTGATCTCCACTGCGCGGGCCGGGTCACGGACTCCCGCACGCCAGGTCGTCCTGCGGTGGGGTGTTCGCGGCGCCGGTCAAGGTCTGGAAGCGATCGACGAACCGGCGTAAGGCGAGCCGGTCTTCGTCGCCGAGCCCGTTCGCGGTCGTGACGGTGACCTCGCCATCAGTTCTCGGCCAAGGGTAGACCGGCCGACCTCGTCATGGACGACGATCCGCCGCCCAGCCCACGGTCCGGTCTCGATCAGTGGCGTGTCGAGCGGTGCGGGAGATCTCGCCCAGCCCCGGTGTCATCCCGCCCGTCGAGCGGATCGAGCGCGTCGTGGGCGAGGGTCCGCGACATCGGGCAGATGCACTGATATTCGTTTGCTATGACGACGCCAGAGGATTTCGATTTCGATTTCGATGCCATCTATAGGGGCACCGGCGGCCCGTTCGGTCCGGGTGTCAAAGCACCGTGGAGTATCGGCGAACCCCAACCCGAACTCGCCGCCCTGATCGACGAAGGGAAATTCCACGGTGACGTGCTCGACGTCGGCTGCGGGGAGGCGGCGATCTCGCTGTATCTGGCCGAGCGGGGTTACACCATCGTGGGATTGGATCTGTCGCCGACCGCGGTCGAGCTGGCCCGTGCCGAGGCAACCCGGCGCGGCCTGACGAGCGCTTCGTTCGAGGTCGCCGATATCACTTCTTTCACCGGCTACGACGGCCGCTTCGGCACCATCGTCGACAGCACGCTGTTCCATTCGATCCCGGTCGAGTCGCGGGATGGTTACCAGCAGGCGATCGCACGCGCCGCCGCGCCGGGTGCGTCCTACTTCGCGCTCGTGTTCGACCGGGCGGGCCTGCCCGAAGTGCCCCAGCCGGGACCATCGCCGGTCACCGCCGATGAGCTTCGGGAGGTGGTGTCGAAGTATTGGACGATCGATGAGATCAGGCCGGCCCGAATTCACGCCAACTTGCCCGCGGAGTTGCCCGAGGGCGCGCCTGTCCGCTTCGAAGGGATACGCGACGAGCCCGGCGGCCGCAAGTCGGTTCCGGCCTGGCTGCTGTCGGCCCACCTGGGCTGATTCTCCGACAGCGAAGTCGCGAGGTGCGTCGCCCGGGCGAGGGACATCGCCAGGCATCGAAGTGGCCGGGTTTCCTCTGTGCCGGTCTCGAGCTGCACCGGATCAAGGGCTTCACCGGCATTGCCTAGGCTCGACCGCATGCGTAGATGGATGGACCGGGCATTGTTCGGTGTGGGGTGGTGCGCAGTAGCCGCAGGCGCCGTCGGGATAGCGCTGCACTTCGCTGCGTGGCAGCGGCGAGTGCTGGTGTTGCTCGCATCGGGGGCGTCGTACTTCATGATCGGCGCGATCGTGGGCCTGGTGCTCTTGCTGATCGCGCGCGGATGGCGCAGCGCCGCTGTCGCCGGGGTGCTGGCGGCGGCGACGCTGTGGACGCTGGTGCCCGCGTTCGTGCCGCAGGGCCGGGCAGCCGACGGTCCGAAGCTGACCGTCATGCAGTCGAATCTGCTGTTCGGCGGCGCCGACCCGGCCGCCGTTGTGCGCGCGGTGCGGGACGACCGGGTCGACGTGCTGACCGTGGACGAACTGACCGACGCCGCGCTGGAGCGGTTGGCGGGCGCGGGCCTGCTGGGTGAACTGCCCTACCACTACACCGAGCCCACCCGCGACGGCGGTGGCGGCACCGGCATCTACAGCCGATATCCGCTGCGCGACACCAAGAAATACGACGGATACATCCTCAACAACATCTCCGCGACGATGGATCACCCCGAACGGGGACCGATCACCGTCTTCGCGTTCCATCCGGTCCCGCCGCCGTTCGATTTTCCCGCGTGGCAGACGGAGATGCGCAAGACCAGGGAAATCCTCGACGCGCAACGGGGCCCGGCCATCGTGGGCGCGGATTTCAACGCGACCCGTGACCACGCCGCCTTCCGCGACCTGCTACGCGGAAGCTTCGCCTCGGCGGCCGACCAGGCAGGCGCAGGCCTGCTGCCCACCTTCCCCGCCGACCGCGCGTGGGGACCGGTGATCGGCATCGACCACATCCTGCTCGCCGACGCCACCGCCGAAGAGGTGCGCACCCTCTCGGTCCCCGGCTCCGATCATCGAGCGCTGCTCTCCCACATCCACCTTCAGTGACCCCACACTGTCGGGCGCGCACAGACCACGCGCGACGGCCGCCACATCGAACTTCGCCGCCGGCAAGTCGCGATGCGCCCCGGCCGGCTTCTGGTGATCTTCGATTGTCGCGCTGAGGCCGCTCCCATCATCGACCGCACCCGACCTGCTGCGCGCTTGACCAGGTGTGAAAGTGCTGCGCGCCTTGCCGATCCGGAGACGATCGTGGCGCTGTGATGCGCGCAGCGCGCTCGCGGCGATTACGATGTGAGCGCTCGGCGAGCCCGAGACGCGGTACTCGGGGAGGCGAGTTCGATGAGGAAGTACAGGCGATTCGGTGTGGCCGTGCTCGCGGTGGTGGCGCTGGTGTCGGCCGGATGCGCGCAGGGCACGAACGACCGTGCCGCACGGCAGGTCTCGCCGCCCGCCGACACCTGGGAACTGGCCGGGTCGATGACGGCTTCGGGCCCGAACGGTCCCCGCAAAGGTGTGCCGGACGCGCCGCTCACGGCGGAGAACGGTGATGGCGGCGTCATCGACAAGCTCGCCCTCAATACCATCGCCGACGTGCAGGACTTCTGGACCAAGGAGTACCCCGCGCACTTCCCCGGCACGTTCAAGCCGGTGACCAGGTTCATCTCCTGGGACGCCAAGGCGCCCAGAACGCAGTCGGTCAAGTTCTGCAAGTCCGACACCTACCAGGTGGTGAACGCGGCCTACTGCGGCGGTGACCACACCATCGGCTGGGACCGGGGTGTCCTGCTGCCGAAACTGGTGCAGAAGTACGGCGAGATGGCGGTGGTGATGGTGCTCGCCCATGAGTACGGGCACGCCATCCAAGGGCAGGCCAGACTCGCGGGCCTGCTGACCCCGCCGCTCGTGCAGGAACAGCAGGCGGACTGCCTCGGCGGTGTATTCCTGCGCCATGTGGCCGAAGGGAATTCGGCGCACTTCACGCTCAACACCACCGACGGCCTCAACGCCGTGCTCGGCGCCACGGTGGCGGTGCGCGACCGGGACCCGAACGATCCGGACAACGTGCACGGCTCGGCCTTCGAGCGAGTGACGGCGGTGCAAATCGGTTACACCGACGGCGCCGACGGGTGCAAGAAGATCACCAGGAAGGAGATCGCCCAGCGCCGCGGCAATCTCCCCACCACCTTCGAGCCCGGTGAGGAGCAGGCGCAACTTCCGGTGGACGCCGCCGCGCTGACCAGCCTGAGCCAGGCGCTGACCAAGATCTTCCCGGTCACGCGGACGCCGCAGTTCGACTACTCCGGGGTCGGCCGCGGTTGCTCGGACGGCACCGTCACCCGGCCGGTGTCGTACTGCCCGAGCGCGAACCGGATCGGCACGGACGTGCCCGCCTTGGCCCGCCGCGGCGGAACGATGACCGACGGCGACCCGCTGTCGGCGGTCGTGGACGGCGACTACAACGCGTTCGTCGTCTTCGTCTCGCGCTATGTGCTCGCGCTGCAACAGGATCGCAAGCTGTCGCTGACCGGCGCGGAGACGGCGGGCCTGCGCACCGCGTGCCTCAGCGGCGTGGTGACCACCAAGTTGAGCGAGCCGGGCAGCGACCCGCACCTGTCCGCGGGCGATCTGGACGAAGCGGTCTCCGGCCTGCTCGCCGACGGCGCGGCGGCCGCCGACGTGAACGGAAAGGTAGTGCCGAGCGGCTACCAGCGGCTCGAAGCGTTCCGCACCGGCGTCCTGGACGGTGAGAGCGCCTGCCTGGCCAGGTTCCGGTAGTCGCTACACCGGCAGCGATCGCAGCGAGCTGAGCGTGCCCGCCAGCGCGCGGGCCGCCTCGGCGCCCTTGGTGACGAAATGCTCGGTGAAGTACGTGACGTGCTCGCTGTGCTCGTGGAAGTGGTGCGGGGTGAGCACGACCGAGAACACCGGCACGTCCGTGTCCAGCTGGACCCGCATCAGCCCGTCGATCACCGCCGAGGCGACGAAATCGTGCCGGTAGATGCCGCCGTCCACCACCAGCGCGGACGCGACGATCGCGGCGTACCGGCCGGAATGCGCCAGGCGCTTGGCGTGCAGCGGGATCTCGAAGGCGCCCGGCACCTCGTAGACGTCGATGCCGGCGGGATCGAAACCGAGGTCGGCGTATTCGGCGCGGAAGCCCTCGTACGCCTTCTCGACGATCGAGCTGTGCCAGCTGGCGCGGATGAACGCGATGGATCCGGTAGTACTCATGGAGAGATACTACTGTTCGGTAAGGTGCGCTTCCAGCCAGCCGACGACGTCGTCGAGCACCTTCTGCTGCTCGGGCTCGTTGAACACCTCGTGGTAGAGGCCCTCGTAGCGGATCACCGTGAGGTCCTCCGACCCGGCGCCCCGCTCGATGAGATCGGAGCTGGACGGCGCGGCGATCGCGTCGGCGGTGCCGTGCAGCACCAGCAGCGGCACGGTGACCTTCGCCAACCGCTGCTTGACCGTATTCGTCGCGCTCAGCATCTCGGCGCCGGTGCGCGCGGGCAGCATGCCGCGATAGACCAGCGGATCGTTGTCGTAGGCCGCGACGACCGCCGGGTCCCGGCTGATCTGCGACGAATCCAGTTTCAGCACACCCAGATTCGGGGTGAGCCTGCTCAACACCGGTGCGAGCATGCGCTGCACCGGATTGCCCACCGGGATGTCCAGCGGCGGGGCGGACAACACGATGCCCGCCACGTCGATCGGCGCGCGGGTGGCCAGATACAGGGTGATCAGGCTGCCCATCGAGTGCGCGACCAGGAAGCGCGGCACGCCGGGCTGCTCTCGGGTCGCGATGTCCAGCATGGCGGCGACGTTGTCCGCGGCGCCCGCCATGGAGCCGATGTTGGCCTTGCTGCCCGCGGACTTCCCGTGCCCGATGTGATCGAGCGCGTAGACGGCGAAACCGGCGCTGACAAGACGCTGTCCCACATGGGCATAGCGGCCGGAATGCTCCGCCACGCCGTGCACCAGGACGATCACGCCCCGCGCCGCGCCCTCCGGCAGCCACGCCCGCCAGGCGACTCCGCTGCCGACACCGTCGAACTCACCGGACTCGGTGCGGATCGCGGTCGGCTCGGTGGACGCGGTGTCGCCCGCCGTCGGCTCGGTCGTCATCCCTGCGCTCCTGACGTCGATGGCGCGCCGACCGTCGCGAAATGCTCGATCAGCCGCCGGTTGAACTCGATGAGTCGAGCGTAGTTGACTCGCGAGATGCGCTCGTCGGTTCCGTGGATCGAGGCCAGGTCGCGCTCGTCCAGCACGATCGGGGCGAAATTGCACCGGGTGCCCGCCAGGTCGTCGTAGTGCCTGGAGTCGGTGGCGCCGGGCACGATGCCGGTGGTCACCGCGATGCCGGGAACGACGGCGCGGGCGAGATCGGCGATCAGATCGAATGCGGGGCCGGGCCGCGTGATCCGCGACGGCTCCGACGACATGCCTACCAGGTCGAATCGAATCCCCTTGTCGCGCACGACTTTCCGGCAGTGCGCCAGCACCGAGGCGACGGTGTCGCCGGGCAGGATGCGGAAGTTCACCATGGCCTCGGCCCGCTGGGGCAACACGTTCGCCCGCACTCCGCCGCGGATCACCGTCGGCGCCGTGGTGGTGCGCACCATCGCTTCGGTCTGCGGCTGGGCCGCCATCACCCGGGTGACCACCGGTGCGGCGAGATTCGCCAGGCCCAGCAGCAGTCGCCGCGGCGCGGGCATGACCTCGCGCACCCTGGTCAGCATGTCCGCGATCACCGGGGTCAGGCGCAGCGGCATCGGATGGTCCTGGATGCGGCCCACCGCCCGCGCGATCCGTCCGACCGCCGTCTGCCTGCCCGGCATGGACGAGTGCCCGCCGACCTCGGTGACCGACAACCGGACCGTCGCGTAGCCCTTCTCCCCGAGCATGATCGTCGCCACCGGCTGCCGCACGCCATCGACGACGCCCGCGGTGATCACCCCGCCCTCGTCCAGCAGCAGATCCGCGCGCACGCCCGCCTGCCGCAGATGCTCGGCCATGCGCTCGGCGCCCTCGCCGCCGAAGACCTCCTCGTCGTGCCCGAAAGCCAGGTACACGGTGTGCCGGGGGCGCAGGCCCGCGGCGAGCGCCGATTCGGCCGCCTCCAGGATGGCGAGCACGCGGCTCTTGTCGTCGATCGCCCCGCGGCCCCAGATGAACTCGTCGTCCACCACTCCCGCGAACGGCGGGTGGGTCCAGCGCTTGGCGTCGTCCACCGGGACCACGTCCTGATGCGCGAGCAGGATCGCGGCCACCCGGTCCTGGTCGGCGCCCGGCCAGCGGTAGAGCCTGCTGTGCGCGAACTTCCGCAGTTCGAGTTCGGCGTGCACCCGGGGGAACGACGTCCGCAGGTGCGCGTCGAGGCGGTCGAACGCCGCGCTGTCGGTGTCGCGCGGGTCGTCGGTGGACACCGTCGCGCACCGCAGCGCGGTGGCGAGGCGTTCGGCGGTCAGGTCGTCGACCGGCTCCGTCATCGGTCACCGGCGCGGTCGGGCAGATTCATGGACACCGTTGCATTGTTCAACATGCTCGGGTCGAGGGCGATGGTCTTCTCGTTTCGCCACTTCACGATGCCTTCGGTGAGCTCGCCCGGCAGGTCGGGACGGCGCGTCGCCGTCAACAAGGGCAACTCGATGCTCGCGGAGGTCACCGTGACCGCGGCGAGGGCGGGGGAGTGCGACCACACGTCGTCGACCACGTCGGTGATCCGCACGCCGATCCGGTGGCCCGCGGCGATCGGCCAGTCCTGCGCGAGCAGCCTGACCTCGGCGGTGTCGCGCACCGGGGCGATCCCTCGGGTGATGACGGTCGCGCGCAGGTCGGGCGCGATGTCGTAGAGCTCGACCGCGACCGTCGCGTTCGGCGGGCCGCTGAGCCGGAGGGTGGCGGTGGGAATGCCGGACAGATGCTGCTCGCCGGTCAGCGGCGCGGAGACCGACCAGATCTCGCGATCGGGTCCGGGAATCAATCCGCGATCGGTGTAATCACCGGTCCGCAGCTCGACCGGAACCCGCCGGGCGTCGGCGGGCGGCCAGGCGCTCTCCGCGCGCCAGCGGCCGTCGAACTGGCCGACGGTGATCCGCGGGCCGGGCACCCGCACGTCGCGGGCGGCGACGTGCTCGTCGAAGAACGCGAGCAGTTCGGTGTCGAAGTGGGGCGTGCCGCATTTGTCGTGGCAGGTGCGGTGTCCCCACTGGCCGAACCAGGCGCGGTGCTCGCCGGGCCCGAGGCCGTTCCACAGATCGAACACACGGTAGGCACGGGTGTTGTAGTCGACGAAGCCTTGACCGAGGAACAGCGGAATGGTGGCGCCGCGCAGCCGCGCGACGAGGTCGCGATCACGCCAGAAGGCGGTGTCGGGGTTGTGGTCGCCGATCTGGGTCAGGTACTGCTGGTAGCACTGCCACGGCAACTGCGTCGCGTTCGCCTGATATTCGCCGGAGTCTTCCGGACGCGGTGGCGTCGAGGCGATCAGCAGGTGCTCGAGTCCCGCGAAGTCGGCGGGACGCACGCCGCTCTCGGTGATCGGTTTGCCGGAGAACTTCCACGAGACGCCCTGCATGTACAGGTAGGAGTACGGGTCGACGACCGGCTCGAACGCGCCCACCGCCGCGAGGCCCTTCGGGGCGGCGGCCAGGCCCATCAGGCCGGTCCAGGCTTCGTACGACGTGCCGAACAGCCCGACCCTGCCGGTGGACCACGGCTGGCTCGCCGCCCACTCCACGGCCGTGGCGACGTCGGCTCGTTCCCCCGGCCCGCCGAAGTCCGGGCAACCGTCGGAGCCGCCGAACCCGCGCAGGTCGACGATGACGTAGGTGTAGCCCGCGTTCAGGAACAGGTCGGCGGTGAGGTTGTCGGTGGACGGGCCGCCGGTCAGGCGCGGCTCGCTCAGGTAGGCCAGGTGCGCGCGATACGGACTGACGGTCAGGATGACGGGTGTGCGGCTGTCGTCGGAGACACCGGCTGGGCGCAGGATGTCCGCGTGCAGCCGGGTGCCGTCCGTGCCGTCGATGAACGCTTGCTTCCACTGATAGGGCACCGGCAGCGGTTCGGCGGCCGCTCGCATCGGGGTGAACGCGGCCAACAGCAACAACAGGCCGCATAGGGCACGAGACAGGACGGCTCGTTCGATCACCATAGGACTATCGAGTCTGCCCGGACGGCCGTCCAGCCCCCGGAACCGGGGTGGTCGTCCAGTAGCCAGGCGAACGCCATCCGGTGTTCATCCGGACCGGCGAGCATCGAGGCCATGCCGGAGCGCGGTTTCGGGTCCGTCGACTCGGTAGGGACGGTCGGTTCGGCGTTGTCGGCCGCGTTCCTGTTCGCGGTGTCGGCGTTCCTGCAACAAGGCGCTGCCAGGCAGGCGGCCACCGCGTCCGGGCAGGGACGATTCCTGGTGATCGCCGCGATCGCTCGTCGTCTGATCACCGACCGCCGCTGGTTGGCCGGACAGGGCGCGAACGTAGCCGGATTCGTCGTGCACGCCGTCGCGTTGCGCTTCGGCGCCATCGCGGTAGTGCAGGCGCTGCTGGTCGTGCAGTTGTTGTTCGCGCTGCCGTTCGCGGCATTGCGGCGTGGTCGCGCGCTGCTCGCCAGAGACTGGGCGGGGACGTCGGCGGTGTGCGCGGGGCTGATGCTGCTCGTCGGGCCGGGGATTCCCGAGCATTCGGCGGTGCGCACGCAGCTGCTCCCGGGGGCGTGCGCGGGGGTGTTCGGCACGGTCGTCGTGTTGTTCGGTCTGTCCCGGACGGTCCGCTCCACCCAGGTGAGGTCCGCGCTGGTGGCGGTGGCGGCGGGCTGCTGTTTCGCCACTACGGCGGTCCTCGTCGTGGTGGCGACGAGGACGCTGCCGGACCCGAGCTGGGCACTGCTGGGCATTCCGGTGTCCACCGTCCTCGGCGGCATCCTGACCCAGGAGGCGTACGCACGCGGGTCACTGCCCACGGCGCTGACCGCGATGACGATCACCGACCCGGTGCTGAGCTACCTGGCCGGTCTCACGCTGTTCACGGCGACGATCCACCCGCGCCCCGCGCTGCTTGCCTGCGCGGCCACCGCGGTGATCGTCGGTGTCGCACTGCTGGCGAATTCGCCGACGCTGCACGACGAGCGGGAGATGTCGGCGGAAGCGACCCGCCCGGCGGTACGGGCGAAGGCCGGGTGAACTCCGGCGCAATGCGGGGGCGCTGACCGGAGGAAGGGGATCCGACGGGCACGAGCGGGGCGAACCACGGGCCGATGCGGGCATCCGGCGCGACACCGGTCGCTGGGCATCCTGCGCGGTTGGAACCGGCGAATCATTCGCCGTGAGCGGGCATTCGCACGCCGAGGCGCGGTGACCCGCACTTCCCCCATCGAGGTCAGCGCACGTGCCTTTGCCCGGCTCGTCGACGCCGGGAGTTCTGCGCGGAATCGGCGGCACGCAGGCCGACGCGCCGGGTGGGTGACTTCAGCGGTTGGGTCAGCGCGATCGTGCCAAACGCCGAGGTTGTTCCTCAGGCCGAGCGGGCCGGAGTCTCGTAGTCGGCGTAGAGCGCGAGCATGCTCTGCACCGTCGCCGACCACGGAAAGCGTTCCGCCGCGGCACGGGCCGCGCGACGACGCTGGGCCGCGGGCAGGGCGAGCAGTTCACGCACGCCGTCGGCGAGGCCGCGCGGAGTCCCGTCGCAGACGAGGCCGGAGCCGGGGTCGCCGACGAGTTCGCGAGCCGCGCCCGCCGCGGGAACGACGACCGGAGTCCCGCAGGCGAGCGCCTCCAGCACGGCGAGGCCGAAAGTCTCGGCAGGGGAGGGAAACACGGCGACGTCGGCCTCGGCGACCAGGGTGGCCATCGCGGTCCGGTCGGTGAGATGGCCGTGGAAGACGACCGGAAGCCCTGCCGCCAGCTGCTCCAGGCGAGAACGCAGCGGGCCGTCCCCGATGACAGACAGCACGCAGCGCACACCGGATTCGACCAGGACGCGGACCGCCTGGATGGCGCGTTCGGCTCGTTTCTCCCGGGACAACCTGCTCACCAGGACCAGCCGCACCGGATCGTCGGAGCGGTCGTCGCGCCGGTTCTCGGTCGACGGGCGAAAGGTCGTGAGGTCGACGCCGAGCGGGATCCTGCGCACGTTGCGCGCGCCGACCCGGTCGAACTCGGCGGTGGCGAAACGCGAAGTGACCACGACCTTCTCGGCGCGCACCCACAGCCGCCGGTTGGCCAGGTCGGCCGCGGCGGTGAGCGGGAAGCCGCGCGGCACCCGCGAGCGCAGGATGGCGTCGATGCGTTCGTGGGAGAACAACACCAGCGGAACGCCCGCCCCGCGCGCCCACGGCGCCAGCCAGCGGACGCTGAGTTTGTCGCTGCACTCGAGCACGTCCGGGGCCAGCCGGTCGAGCACGGCACGGGTGCGCCGGGCGGTGAGCACGTGATAGCCGGCATCGCCGAACTTGGGGCTGCGCACGGTGATCCGATGCCCGGACGCGGTGTGCTCGTCGGCGTCGCGCGGACCGGGCACGACGAGGACCCGGTCGTGACCCGCCGCCGAATAGCCGCGTCCCATCTCGTCGAGGCACGTGCGTAAACCGCCGGAGGCGGGAGTGTAGAAGTTGGCGATCTGCACGATCCGCACTAGTCGACCGCCGATCCGACCAGCTCGCGATAGGTGATCGCGTGCGCGCCGGTGCGCAGCACCGCGTCAATGGCGCGCAGTGTGGTGTCGCGCAGGCCCGGTCTGCTCAGATCGTCGGGATGCAGCGCCAGCCGGACCAGCCCGCCGCGTTCGGCGGTGCGGCGCGCCGCCGTCTCCAGCAGCGCCGCGCCGAACCGCTCGGACCAGCCGCCGCCCGGCCGGTGCGAGAGCGCGAATCCGCGGAACCGGCGTCCGGTGCGCAATTGCTCGGCGCCGAAGTGGGAGGTGGTGTAGGTGAACCCCGCCGCGCGCAACGCCTGTTTCGCGCCGGGCGAGGCGAGCCAGCCCGGCGGCGTGAAACCGGTAGTCGGCAGACCGGCTTCGATCATCACTTCGGTGGCGGCGCGCAGTTTCACGGTGGCCGTGCCGACGTCGATGGCGGCGAACTCGGCCGCGCCGCGCGCCACCGCATGCGCTACCGCGCGGCGCGGCCGATCACCCTCGGGGCCCGCTCGGTGCGACCACCCGTGCACCAAGACGTCGTCACCGGCCTGCCTGCGCTCCCGCAGGAACGCCGCGTAATCGGGTTCGTCGGCCAACCGCCTGCCCCGCCACGGCCCCGGTATCACCAACAACGACACGGGAATTCCGAACCGATCGGCATCGGCGCACCAGCGCGCCGTCTCCGCCGCACTCGCCGGTGCGACGTCATGGACGCTCACCACCAACCGCGCACACACGTCGGGGAAGCTAACACCGCACGGTGGCCGTCAGCTGAACAGCGCGGTGCACTCGGCTGAAAGATGCGTACCGCCGATCACCAGATGTCCGTCCAGGCGGGCCGCACCGGCAGATCGAAGGCGACGGAACGCTTGCACCAGCAGGGGCGCCTATGCGTTTTCCGGAACCCGGGCATGCGACGACTCGGCCCGTGGTCGAGGTGAACAGGTACTGGGTTCCCACCCGATACCGCTCCTACTCGTCCCACGCCGGACTTCATGCCGCCGAGACGAAATCCATAGCGCGATTCCAAGCGCGAACCCGAACGCTACGGTCTCCCATCGAAAGCATTCCGCCGGACCCATTCCTGCGTCGGCGGAAAACGCCGGGGCGGAAACGAAAACCTCAATTGCGCTCGGGGGTTTCCGCTGCCTGATCCGTGCGCGCCGCACCGGCCCGACTCGGTGTCGCCGGTGGAGACGCCGCAGGTCCGGCTGGTGCTCGGCCGAGAGCCGATACGGGATATGGCAAACGGCTATAGCCCGAATGAACTACGCAACGTCGCAACGAGTTTCGTCTGGTGTCCCGGCCGGGTCGGCGTATGATCAGGCCAGTGCGAATACCCGGGGGAAGAATGAGCGAGCCGGCGACAGCGGACTGGGAACGGTTCGTGCAATCGCTGGCGCACTGCCTCTCGGAGCTGCCCTCGCGGGCAACCCTGATCATCGCCGCCCCCGGAAATCGCTATGTCCAATTTGTCCAATACGACATCAAATTGTCCGCCGAACTGGCCGGGAACAATTACCTGAGCAACCCGATCCCGGAGACCGCCGCGCAGGAGTTGCGCGCACTGGGCTGGCACGAGCCCGCGGATCGGCAGGACGCGGACAACTGGACCAGGATCCTCTTCTGGCCCATCGCGCCGAGCGGCTTGCTCGAGTTCGCGCGCTCGGTCGCCGTCGGCCTGCGCGACGCCCTGGGTGTGGCGGCGCCGGTCGAGTTGCGCGCGATGGGCTGGACCGAGGCCTCGGGTGACCTGGATCTCACCGTGCTCGGATCGATCGCGCGCCGCGGGTAGCGCCCGGTCGGGCCGCTGTCCCACGGCGAAGCCGCGACTACCTGGGCACTATCCTGAGAGTCATGGCAGCAGGTAAGCCCACCAAGGAAGCGAAGGCCGCGGCGAAGGCGGCCCGCAAGCAGCAGTCGAGAGAACGCCGCAAGCAGTTGTGGCAGGCGTTCCAGATGCAGCGCAAGGAAGACAAGCTGCTGCTGCCGCTGATGATCGGCGCCCTGGTCGGCATCACCGCCGTCTTCGCCGTCATCGGCCTGATCTTCGGGCTGACCTGGTTCCTGATCCCGCTTGGCGTGGTGCTCGGCGCGCTGGTGGCGTTCATCATCTTCGGCAGGCGGGTACAGAAGAGCGTCTACCGCAAGGCCGAGGGGCAGGCGGGCGCCGCGGCCTGGGTGCTGGACAACCTCCAGGGCAAATGGCGGGTGAGCAACGGCATCGCCGCCACCACGCAGTTGGACGCGGTGCACCGGGTGATCGGCCTGCCCGGCGTGGTGCTGGTCGCCGAGGGCTCACCGCAACGGGTCAAGTCGCTGCTCGCCCAGGAGAAGAAGCGCACGGCTCGGCTGATCGGCGACACCCCGATCTACGACGTCGTCATCGGCAACGACGAAGGTCAGATTCCGCTCAAGGACCTGCAGCGTTACCTCACCAGGCTGCCGCGCAACATCGACACCAAGCGGATGGACCTCATCGAAGGCAGGCTGGCCGCCCTCAGTGCGCGCAGCGGGCCCGCCCTGCCGAAGGGGCCGATGCCCGCGGGCGCCAAGATGCGCGGCGTGCAGCGCACCATCCGCCGCCGCTGACCTGCTCGCTCGAAAGGCCCGCCGCTCCGCCCGGGGTGCGGGCCTTTCCGGTCGTCACCGCGCGGGTCGGAAGATCAGCGTGAACGCACCAGCGCCGTTCCGGTCGCGCGGTCGTGCATGCCGCGCCCGTCGGCGTCGGTGAACAGCGCGGGCACCACGAACACCAGCAGTACCTGCCTGGCCAGCGCCCGTACGAAGCCGACCGGCGCAGCCGCGTCGATGCGCACCGTGCGCAGCCGCAGGAAATACTGCCCCGGCGTGAACCCGAAGAGCGTGACGGCGCCGACGCCGATGACGAACCAGATCAGCAGCGTCAAGCTCGACGCCGAACCGCTGCGCGTGATCAGCGCCGCGATGCCGAGGGCGATCAGCCAGTCCACGAACAGGGCGGCGATGCGGCGGCCCATACCGGCCAGCGAGCCCGCTCCGGCCTTCGGCAGGCCGAGTTGCGCCCCGGGGAACTCGGTGGTTGCCGGGCCACCGGAGTCGGCAGGAGGTCCGGAGAGCCAGGAGCCGGTGATGCGTGCCATGCACCCCAGAATAGGCGCGCCCGGACCGGCGCCCGGTACCGCATAAGCGGAGTTCAGCCTCCCCGCGCACCGCGGCGCGGGCAGGACTACCATGCATTTCGAGTCATGGTGGTCAGTACCACGCTGCCGGACGCACGTGTAACACCGGCGAAACAAATCCTTGACTGCCGGGAAACACGGCATCCATAGCGTCTGGTCGCGACGAACCCATGCAAGCGACACTGGCTGGGAACCGATCCGTAAGGAGAACAAGTGACGTTCAGCACGGCCGACGAGGTCATCAAATTCATCGCTGACGAGGACATCGAGTACGTCGACATCCGGTTCAGCGACCTGCCCGGTGTGCAGCAGCACTTCTCGATCCCCGGGAAGGCCTTCACCACCGACCTCGCCGAAGAAGGGCTAGCGTTCGACGGCTCCTCAGTCCGTGGGTTCCAGTCCATCGACGAGTCGGACATGCTGCTGCTGCCCGACTTCTCCACCGCGCGTGTCGACCCGTTCCGCGCCGCCAAGACGCTGAACCTCAACTTCTTCGTGCACGACCCGTTCACCCGGGAGGCCTACAGCCGCGACCCGCGTAACGTCGCGCGCAAGGCGGAGGAGTACCTGCGTTCCACCGGCATCGCCGACACCGCGTACTTCGGCCCCGAGGCGGAGTTCTACATCTTCGACTCGATCCGCTACGACTCGGCCATGAACGGCGCCTTCTACGAGATCGAGTCGGTCTCGGGTTCCTGGAACACCGGCGCGGAGTTCAACCCGGACGGCACCCGCAACCGCGGCTACAAGGTCCGCAACAAGGGCGGCTACTTCCCGGTCGCGCCCTACGACCACTACGTCGACCTGCGCGACAAGATCTCGACCAACCTGCAGAACTCCGGCTTCGAGCTGGAGCGCGGCCACCACGAGGTCGGCACCGCCGGTCAGGCCGAGATCAACTACAAGTTCAACACCCTGCTCGCCGCGGCCGACGACCTGCAGCTGTTCAAGTACATCGTCAAGAACACCGCGTGGCAGGAAGGCAAGACCGTCACCTTCATGCCGAAGCCGCTCTTCGGTGACAACGGCTCGGGCATGCACGTGCACCAGTCGCTGTGGAAGGACGGCAAGCCGCTGTTCCACGACGAGGCCGGCTACGGCGGCCTGTCCGACCTGGCCCGCCACTACATCGGCGGCATCCTGCACCACGCGCCGTCGCTGCTGGCGTTCACCAACCCGACGGTGAACTCCTACCACCGCCTGGTCCCCGGCTACGAGGCCCCGATCAACCTGGTGTACTCGCAGCGCAACCGCTCCGCCGCGGTCCGCATCCCGGTCACCGGCAACAACCCGAAGGCCAAGCGCCTCGAGTTCCGCGCGCCGGACTCCTCGGGCAACCCGTACCTGGCCTTCGCCGCCATGATGATGGCCGGCCTGGACGGCATCAAGAAGAAGATCGAGCCGCTGGCCCCGGTCGACAAGGACCTCTACGAGCTCCCGCCGGAGGAGGCCAAGAACATCCCGCAGGCCCCCACCAGCCTCTCGTCGGTCATCGACCGCCTCGAGCAGGACCACGACTACCTCACCGAAGGCAACGTCTTCACCGAGGACCTGATCGAGACCTGGATCACCCTCAAGCGCGAGGGCGAGATCGCCCCGGTGAACCTGCGGCCGCACCCGTACGAGTTCGAGCTGTACTTCGACGTGTAAGTGGTAAGTTCCGCCGACCTGTGACGGAGCGCCTGTGCCAGGCGCTTCGTAGGCAGTGCGCACGGTAGACGAGCCCATCTGTTTCGTGATCATCCAATGGTTGCGATCGGATGGGCTCGTTCGTGTTCTGCGTCGAAACTCGCACTCCGACTGTCATCGGCAAGCTCTGTTGCTCCTTCTCATGCGTGGGAAGTCGGCTCGGAGTGTGAAGAATGGATACGTATCGTCCATGGCAGGAGGTGGCATGCGGAGAGAGCTGGGCTCCGGTCGGATCGGGTGTCGGGCGACCATATGGCCCGCTCGGATGCTGCTAGGTCTCCGCGTTGTAGCGGGGAGTGATTTCCGCCTGCACGGCGTTCCTGGTGGGAGGTCCGCATGATGCATCCATACACTGCGGCGGCGCTGGAATCCGGCCGCGAGTTCGTGCATACCGTCGATGACATGATGGAGCGGATCAAGGCCGTCCGCGCTCGACGGCCCTCGCCCAGCGCCAGAGTGATTCCGGAGGTCGACGGGGAAGGTCGCCTCACCGACCTGTACATCGCCGAGGGAACGATCGCGCATTCGTCGAGTAGCCAGGAATTGGTGGCCGACATCATGGCGGCGATTCGGGACAGCACCGAAGACGCCCTCCGGCAGCACCGGCTCGCCATCCAGCAGACGGCGTGGCCTCCAGCGGTATCGCTGCCGGAACCGAAACTCTAGACGATACCCAGGAGTGTTGCCGTGGTAGAGCTGGGCATCTCGGGGGCCGTCGAGGGCGAAGCGCCGCCCGATTGGCTGAATTTGATCTACGAGGTGTTCAATCCCGACTATTCCGTCGGCGTCGCCTGCGATCGAAGCGGCACGATCGTCGGTTTGCACCTCGGCGACGAGGTGTGGGAGAACACCGACAGCTGGCTCGCGGCCGAAATCGTTCGAGTTGCTCGCCTGGCCTACCAGAAGTCTCGGGTGGGGCGGCGTGCGGAGTTGCTGTACAACGGCGCGTTGCCGCGCCTGGCCGACTCGTTGGGTTTGCCCACCGAGGCCGACTACAACCTCATGGAGAAGACGGAGTTCGGCGCCGGGTACTGAACCCGTCCAGACTTGCTCTCGATATCCCCAGAGATGGGGATGCTGAAGAATGGGGAAGTCGGTCGGAATGGAGAGGTTCGTCGATATGACCAGCGAGTTCGATCAGGATTCACAAGAGTGGCGCCGAGTTCGCGACGTCAACCAAGACATGGTCCCCGGCCTGCGGGAACGCGCGAAGAACGATCCTGATTACGAACCCAATTTCATCGCGACGAATGGTTGGGCGGCCTACGGGTTCCTGGAGAATTACGGTCGACCGTACCGGCGTGATCGTGCGGTCGGCTGGACCTCGGTGGCCGATGGTCGTCAGGGCACGAGCGATAATTCCAACACGACCGCGGGGGCGATCGAGGACACCGACGGAGCGGGTGGCGCGGCGGTTCGGAGTGCGTCGGCGGAGGTCTGAGCTTCAACGGCCGGCAGGTATCCGGCGGGCGGATTCAGAATGGCTGCAATCGGCTCGCGACCGTTCGGAACCACGATTCTGATCGTGGGTTCTGCTGAAGGGTGTGCGAAACGATCCGGGCTTCGTCGGCCGGGTCCAATGCCCGTGATGCCCGTGATGCGGGTTGGCGGCGGCACTTCCCCTGATCGGCGATCGAGGCAACGGCACAGGGCTCTCGCGACAGGCGCCGCGGTGAACCGCCCGTCTAGGAGGACGCATGACCAACTACTTCACTTATGACAAGAACGGCAACTATACAAAATCGACGAGCCGTCCTGAGTCTGGCTTCTACACCGCGCAGGAAGAGCCCGGTGGCGCAGTAACCCTGTATGAGGCAAAACCAGGTGGGGAACCCAAGAAAATCGACTCTTGGGACCACGCCCGGGACATGGATTACGTGGTCACCCCGGATGGTACCGCATACAAAGTCAAGCTGGTCGACGGTGTATATCGTGCCGACCCGGACAAGCGCGACGAAAAACATGATCACAAGCCCGCCGACACCGGTCCCTCGGCAGAGCAGAGGGAGGCGGACGAGAAGAAAAAGTACATGGAGGGTCTGGAGAAAGATCCAGAAGAGGGCGATAAATTCGATGACTTTCCGCTGAAGATCAAACTCCCTCCCGGTAGCCCTTCGGACGACCTGACGACCTATATCAGTTTGGCGAACCACCAGCTCAAGTACCTCGAGAAACAAATGGGCGACAAGAAGAAGCCGATCGCCTTGACTTCCCCAGAAAAGGGCAAAGATACTCTTATTTGGGACAACAACCTCAGTAAATCGTTCACGGATTCGATGGGCAAAGGCGCGGAGGCGCAAGCCGGGGGAAAGGGCGAAGCAGTCGATGCTTACAAATCGGCTTCCGCATTCCTCGACGAGTTGGACGCCCAGTGGTCGGCCAGGGACGACGACTTCAAGACGGAGAATCTGAAGCTCACCGCCGACAACGATCGTACATATCGGAAGATGTACGACAAAGTTCAATCGGCGCATGAGGACATCTGGGCGGCACTCAAGAAACCTCATGCGGGATACTTCGGCGGAAGTACTTTCAGTGACAGCAACTTCACAGCTCCCGGTATTCAGAATGTAGTGGAAGAGGAGCCGGTCTACGGAATCGTCCGTGAGACCGTTCAGTTCTGTGTAGATCAGGTCGCCGATTACGCGACTCGAGCCGAGAGCGCGGGGAAGAAATACGGCGATTTCCCGGGATTTCCCACCGACAAGGGTGACAAGGGCGATAAAGGCGACGACAAGGGCGATAAAGGCGACGACAAGGGCGATAAAGGCGACAAGGGCGACAAGGGCAACAACAACGCGAACAACAACGGCGCGACCAACAACGGCGGTGTGAACAACGGCGGTTACAACGGCGGCTATAACGGTGGGTACAACGGCGGCGCCAACAACGGCACTCAGGGCACCGCGGGCACCAACGCACAGCAGGCCAGTCAGAACGAGGACTTCAGTTCCACCTACGACGACCTGCTCGGGACGGACACCACGGGCACGGCGGACACCACCCAGACCGCCCTCGACAACACCGGTACGGGCGGCACCACCGGGTCGAGCGCGGTCACCGCTGTGCCGACCACGGCGATGCAAGGCGGAACAGGATCGGGATCGGGGTCGGGCGGCACCACGGCCACACCGGCCGCCACTGCCACTCCGGCCAGCACCGGAAACGATATGTCCAGTCTGATGACACAGATGGCCCTGATGAATGCCCTGCAGGGCAACCAGACCCGTCAGCCCACCGGCGACGACAGCCGCTACGACGACGACCGCGATTCTCGGCATGAGCGCGACCGGCGGGAACGAGAGCGCGCCACGCAGGCGTCGACCACCCAGCAAACCGCTCAGCCCTCTCCTGCCGGTGTGACCGCGCCGACCTACGCGGGCACTCCGCCGCCGGTGACGACGCCGGGCACCACGGTGGATGTCCCCATCGACAACACGAATGTCAAGGCAGCCCCGCCGGTCGCGGAGGCCTTGCAGAAGCAGGTGCAGAACGTCGCCCTCGACGCGGTATCCGCGTACAAGGGGACTGCGGGTGAGTTGACAGCGGACCATCCGCCCGCAGTGGTCAACGGCCCCGGCGAGTTGAAAACGGGCGATATTCTTCAGTGGGAGCGACACAGCGCGTTGATCGTGCGGGATCAGGAGCAAAACCGGTTGTACGTCCTGGACGGCGGCCATCTCGTTCCACTGGATCCCAACAATCCACCGTTGAAAGAAAAGTACGGTGATTTCACGGGATACGTGCATCCAACCGGTTTGGATGCCGGCAACGCCAATCTGGGTGCCGCGGCGGCACCGCCGCCCACCACGAGCCAGGCACAGCAGCCGACCGCTCCACCGCCCGTAGGGCCACCACCGCAACAGACCTGAGCGGCCGGACAGCATGGCCGCACAGAAGGACATCGTCATCGCGGCGGCGACCGGCTATGGGTGGCCCGATGTCGAGCCGTGGGCAAGGAGCCTCGCCGCGAGCGATTTCGCCGGTGTGGGTGCGGTCATCGTGTACGACCGCGATGTCCGCGGCGACGCCATCGCCGATAACCTGGAATCACTGGGGTTGTATCCGATACGCATGTTGCTTCGCGGCAGTATCTACAATCAGCGGTTCGAAGATGTCGCCCAGGTATTGCGGACATTCAGGCATTCGCTTCGATTCGCCGTGGTCACCGACGTGCGTGATGTGTACTTTCAGGCGGACCCGATCCAGTGGTTGGAAAACCACTTGAGCCGCACCTTCGTCGCTGTCAGCGAGGGGGTGCGGTACTGCGACGAAGGGTGGAACCGGGACAATCTGCGCCATGGCTTCCCCGAACTCGCCGAGCGCGTGTGGTCGAAGGTGGTCTGCAACGTCGGTGTCCTTGCCGGTCGAGCCGATGCCATATCCAATCTGTGTGTGGCCATTTCCCGTGTCGCCGCCTCGTCTGGAGTGCCGGTCGCGGATCAGAGCGGGTACAACGTCCTGCTCGACATGGAACCGTTTCGTTCCGCGGTGCAGTTGGTGACATCCGACGACGGATTCGCCTGTCAGGCTGGGACGTTGGCGGATCCGAACCGGGTCGGAGTGCTGCGCCCGTTTCTCCTCGAGCCCGAGCCGATCTGGTCCGGAGCGGACGTGCGTACGTCCACGGGCAAGTTGTATCCGATCGTGCATCAATACGATCGGGTGCCCGAATGGAAACGGGCGTTTTCGGCCGAAGTGCGGTCTACTCCTGTGCGGAGGCCGGGTTCTTCTCGAGCAGCCCTGGTTCGCGTCCTCGGGGATGCCGACGGCGCGTCGGTCTCGGATGTCGCCCGAAGCTTCGGGGTGCCTCGGGATAGATCAGCGATACCACTGTATTCCGCAGACCAGAAGATGGATTCGGCGGCGCGTCGACCGAGAGTGAAGCCGGGTCGGCCAGGTAGCGCGGGCGGATGAGCCGTCAGCTCGCCTTATCGATTATCGGGTCCCCGTCGGCCAGATCGTCAGCAGCCACGGAACGTTGCCGGATGGTGAAGTCGAAGCTGCTGTAACGATCGCGACCGTTCCCGGCATCTTCCCAGGTGAAGCCGTACTTGCCGATATGTTCCAGGCGGATTCGAGTGTCGGCGTGGATGGCGAAGCCGCTTTTTCGCGCGCGTTCGCAGAAGGAGTAATCCTCGCCGAGGTACCAGTGGTTCTCGCCGTCGGGAATGATCATGGGCAGGAAGAACGGGATGTTGGCACGGCCGAACTGTGTATTGCAGACCGGAAGCTTTTCTCGTTGCAGGATCTTCTCGTAGACATTTCTTCTGGTGAGCAGGAACCCGCAGGCCGCATAGCGGATCTCGATGACGCCGCCGCCTTCGCCGAATGTGATTTTCGTGGTGCCGGGCAGAAGACTGCAGACCAGTTCGCGCGCCATTTTCTTGGCATAGATACCGCCCACCACCGGCAAGTCGTGCGATCGCAACATCTCGACGGATTTCGGTTCGAAGCGAACGTCCGCATCGATCCACATCAACTCTTCGAAGCCCTGTGCCAAAGCATCCGTGGCGATTTGGCTGCGCGCTTGGTCGATCGCGGAACAGCCGTATACGCGCCAGACCGGATATCCGCGTCGTTCGAGTTCCGCCAATCCTTCCGCGCATCCGGGCTCGATGTAGTCGTGCACCGGGACCAGCACGACACAGCGGGAAGGATCCATTTTCTCCACCTGGTAAGGGCCTCGTATGCGGGGCCAACTGTACTGTGCGGCCGGAGAACCACACTCTGTGGGAAGGAGGGACTTCAGGGCATCCGGCGGGCAGAGTAGTGCACCCCGGTCGAGCTTTCGGACGCCTCTCACAGGCTGATCTGCCGACGGACGTCACCGGACGATGCGATGGACGTGCGCGGACAGCGGCGGTGGCTGGCGCCCTGGTGCATCGGCGAGGCCGAGTGGGTCAACAGAAGCGGACTACGCTCGTGCCTTTTCGCCCCGCACCGAGGCGGCGACCTGGTTCGGCATCGGTTCGTGGCGTGCGTACCTACGGGTGAAATCGCCGGTGCCGTGGGAGATCGAGCGCAGGTCGATGGCGTAGCGGCTGAGTTCCAGCTCGGGGACTTCGGCGTGGATCCGAGTGCGTCCGGAGCCGTGCGGCTCGGTGCCGAGGACGCGACCGCGGCGGCTGGACAGGTCGCTCAGCACCGGTCCGACGTATTCGTCGGTGACCAGCACCCAAACCTCGGCGAGTGGCTCCAGCACTTTGATTCCCGCGGTCGCCGCCGCCTCTCGCAGGGCGAGGGCACCCGCGGTCTGGAAGGCGGCGTCGGAGGAGTCGACGGAATGGGCCTTGCCGTCGAACAGGGTGACGCGCACGTCCACGAGCGGATATCCGGCGGTCAATCCGCGGTTGGCTTGCGCGCGGACGCCCTTCTCCACCGATGGAATGAACTGGCGCGGGACCACTCCGCCGACCACCTTGTCCACGAACTCGATCCCGGACCCTTCGGGCAGCGGTTCGACTTCGATCTCGCACACGGCGTACTGGCCGTGCCCGCCGGACTGCTTCACATGCCTGCCGCGCCCGGTCGCCTTGCCCGCGAGAGTCTCTCGCAACGCCACCTGGTGATCGGTCACGTCCACCTGCACGCCGAACCGGGTCCGCAATCGTTCCAACGCTACGTCGCGGTGCGCTTCGCCGAGGCACCACAGCACCAGCTGGTGGGTTTGCGCATTGTGCTCCAGCCGCAGCGCCGGGTCCTCGGCGGCGAGCCGGGCGAGGCTCTGCGACAGTTTGTCCTCGTCGGCTTTGCTGTGCGCGCTGATGGCGATGGGCAGCAGGGGATCGGGCATCGGCCACGGCTCGATCCGCAAGGGGCTGTCGGTGGACGAGAGGGTGTCGCCGGTTTCGGCGTGACCGAGTTTGGTGACGTAGGCGATGTCGCCCGCGATGGCCTGGCGTAGCGGGCGTTGCTGTTTGCCGAACGGAGCCGAGATCGCGCCCACCCGCTCGTCCAGCTCGTGGCTCTCGTGGCCGCGATCCTCCAAGCCGTGTCCGCTGACGTGCACCGTGTCGTCGGCATGCAAGGTGCCGGAGAAGACACGGACCATGCAGACTCGCCCCACGTACGGGTCGGACGCGGTGCGGATCACCTCCGCGGCCAGCTCCGCGCCCGGGTCGCAGCGCAGCGGGTGCGGCTCGGCGCCGTTGCTGGCGGTGATGAGGTGTTCGGCGGGCGTCGGAAAGCCGCCGGTGATCAGGTCGAGAAGCTCGACCGTGCCGAGGCCCTGCTTGGCCCCTTCGGGCGCGGGCGCGGCGAACAGCACCGGATGGAAGCTGCCCCGCGCGACCGCGCGCTCCAGGTCGGCGACCAGTGTCGCCAGGCTGATCTCCTCGCCGTCGAGGTAGCGCTCCATCAGGCTCTCGTCTTCGCTCTCGGCGATGATGCCCTCGATGAGGCGATTGCGCGCCTCCTCCAGCGCGGGCGCCTGATCGGGCGAAGGGTCGCCCTGGACCTCCTCGCCGGAGGAGTAGTCGCCCACGCAGTGCGGCAGCAGCTCCACCATGCCGGTGACCGGCCGGTGACCGTCCGGATTCTTCGGGCCGTACACGGGCAGGTGCAGCGGCAGGATGCTCTCCGACGAGCCGCCGCCCAGCACGGTGCGGCAGGCCTCGGTCATCACGTCGTACTCGTCACGCGCCGTGTCCAGATGGGTGATCACGATCGCACGCGGCATCCCGACCGCGGCGCACTCCTCCCACAGCGCCCTGGTCGCTCCGGCGATCCCGTCTACGCCCTCGGCCGCCGAGATGACGAACAGCGCCGCATCCGCCGCGCGCAGCCCTGCCCGCAGTTCGCCGACGAAGTCCGCGTATCCGGGCGTATCGATCAGGTTGATCTTCATGCCGCCCCATGCCACCGGCACCACCGACAGCTGCACGGACCGGTGCTGGCGATGCTCGATCTCGTCGTAGTCCGACAGCGAGGTGCCGTCCTCGACCCGCCCGGCGCGATTGACCGCCCGCGCGGTGAGCGCCATGGCGTCGACCAGCGTGGTCTTTCCCGACCCGCTGTGCCCGACCAGGACCACGTTGCGAATCTGCTCGGGCCGGTCCGCCGTCATCACGCCGCCGTCGCCCGCGGCAGCTCCGTTGGTCTTGTCCACCATGTGTCTCGCTCCTTCGCCCGACACCTGCCGTACATCCACCTTCCCACCGGGCGTTGCGTTCCGTCGACGAATCGGCAGATCAGGGCGCGGAGCCCGTCATTCGCAGGCGGGCGAGGGCGGCCCGGTCCCGGCGGTGTTCTCGCACGCCCAGTACCGGTCGATACGCCAGGAGCCGTCGCGCGAGACGAACGGCACGATCGTCGGACGGCGGCCGTTCGGTCCGGTGAGAACGACGGTCGCGAGGAGGTAACCGCCCGCGCCGGTCACTTTGCCGACCGTCGTGGTGATCGAGGTGAAGGCCTGAGCGACCCGGGTGATCAACTCCGGGTCCTTGTCGTCGTCCGCGACCCGCAGCGGTTTCCGCTCCGTGGGAATCGCCGGGTCCAGCGTCTGACGTAGTCGACTGTCGAGATCGGTGACCGTGGGCACCGGTGGATCGGGCTGGGTGTTCGCCGGGGCGTCGGGCACCGTGCCCGGATACAGCTGACGGACGATGCCGAACCAGATGACCGAGGCGGTCACCCCGAGCAGGGGTGGAGAAGTGAATTCGTTGACCGCGACGGTGACGCTGACGTCCTGCTCGGGGAGATAGCCCATGTGGGTGGTGTAGCCCAGCACCGCGCCGCTGTGGCCGAGCCAGCGGCCGGACTCCACCATGCCCAGTCCGTAGCGCAGGTCTCCGGCGAACTGGGTCCTGGCCCGGAAGGTCTCCGGTTTCAGCAGATCGCCGCGGCCCAGCATGCGGGCGTAGTCGGCCAGGTCGGAGATCGTGGACACCATCGTGCCCGCCGCACCGAAGAGCGCCGGGGTGGTCCGCGCGGTGACGTCGGTGGGCGCTTCGTCGAAGTAGGAGTACCCGCGACTCTCGGGCGCGGGCATGGTGGCGTCGGTGGGATATGTCGTGGCGCGCAACCCGTGCGCGGCGACGACTTCACCGATGACTTGGGGCACCGGCTTCCCGAAGACCTTCTCGAGCACCAGGCCCAGCAGGTAGAACTCGGAGTTCGAGTACTCCACGCGGGTACGCGGTGGCTTCGCCCGCTCCGGCTGAGCGATGATCGCGCGTAACCGGTCGCCGTCGTGCCATTCGGATGCCGAAGGCGTCGCGTCGAACTGCTCGGCGAAGGCCGGATAGTCCCGGAGATCCCAGACGCCGCCCTGCATGCCGAGCAGGTCGCGGAGAGTGATGGTGCCGCCGTTGGGCACTCCCGGCACATATCGTTCCAGCACGTCGTCCAAAGAGAGCTTGCCCTCGTCGGCCGCGCGCAGCACCGCGGTCGCGGTGAACGTCTTGGTGATGCTTCCGATCCGGACATGATCCGCTACATCCATCGGACGACCTGTCGCGAGATCCGCTGTGCCGTAGGCCCTGACGAAGGAACCCCGTTTCGGGTCGTGCACCGCGACCAGTACCCCGGGGGCCAGCCGCGCGTCCATCTGCGGCCGTACGATGCGGTCGATCTGCTCGGCTGCCTCGGTTGGAAAGCCTCGTTCCTCGCGCTCGTCCGACGCGCATCCGGCCAGCAGCGCGGCCACCGTCGTCAGCGCCACGGCGACCGCACACAACGATGTGAATCGTCCCCTCATCGAGCCCCCTGTTCGATAGCGCTTTTGTCAGTGTGTCAGGTCCACCGAACAGCCGTGTTCCCATCAGGGACGTCCCTCGCACATCTCGCGCCGACGTGCGAGGAACGCCTCCTTCGGGAACGTCTGCCGCTCAGGACAACCGGCGGATGTCGCCACGGACGCGGTAGAAGCCGCCGCGCGCCGACTCCGCTATGCCGTCGACCACGTAACGAGCCCCTGCCAGACGAATATCCTTGGGGAACTGCACATTCCATCCCTGGTGATATCCAGGCGAGACGACTCGCACGCGCAGCGAACTGCCCTGGCTCACGCACTCCACGACGATTCCGCTGCCCGCTTCGGAGGTGATCTCGACGGTGTCGCTGGGCACCACCGCCGAGATCTCGGGAGCCTTCACCGACACCGTTTCGGGCAGCACACCCTGCTCGGCGTCGCGGATGGCGGCCTCGCCGACATCGAGACAGGCCAGCGTGCCGGTCGTGGTGACCAAGTACAGCTTCTCGTCGTGATACTGCATGGAATACGCCGAGCCGCAGCCGGTGGCGAGCTTCCACACGCGGTTCCCGGCGGCGTCGAAGCAGTACACCGAGGAGTAGTTGTCGCCGGCGAAGACATACCGGCCGTCGGGCGAGGTGGCGCAGGAGAAGACCGCGGCGTCGCACTGATAGACGCGCTCGGCCCGGCCGCTCTTGGCCACCATGCGGACCTGGTTACGGGCGGTGCCCGCGTAGACGGCGTCGGATTCCTGCCAGCCGAACAGGACGCCGCCGCCGGTGCCCATCTGCCACAGGGTGCTTCCGCTGTCCAGGTCGTACTTGGTGACGCCGGCGGAATGCCCGTGGTAGACGCCGTTCGCGTCGATGCGCACCATCCAGCCCGAATCGCCGGTGCTGCGCCGCGTCCACAGCGACTCTTCCTCGTAGTCGATCACGGTGATCCCGCCTTGGCGGTCGGAGACGCCGAGGATGCCGTCGTGGATGTCGAGCCAGTAGATGTCGACATCGGCCGCGATGTCGTAGGCCGCCCGCGGCACCTTGCCCGAGAGGTCGTAGACGCGCCCGTCGTCGCAGCCTGCGTAGATCCAGAAGTCGTCGGCCACGATGCACTTGACCGAATCCGGCAGGCGGTACCGGCCGGTGACCACACCGTCGGGAGTCAATGTGAACACGTCGCCGCTCTCGTTGCCGACCCAGCAGCGGCGCTCGTCGACGAAGATGCCGAAGGCGGCGGCGCCGGAGTCGAAACTCCACAGCACGGGCGCCGCCTTCGCCGTGGAGCGGCCGCTGCTGATCGCGCGCCTGGTCACCGGACGCCTGGCCCGCGCGCCCAGCACGGCGGGCGCGTAGCCCTTGCGCACCTTCTCGCCGATCTTCTTCGACGCGGCCGCCTGCGCCTTCTCCTCGGAGGCGAACGAACTCACCTTCGTCTGCCCTTGTTCCCCGATGCGACCGAAACGGACGCTCACTTGCGTACCCGCGACGATCACCTCGTAGAACTTGTGCGCGGTACCACTGTCCTCGGACAGTTCGAGATAGGTGGTTCCCCCGATAGTCATAGCGCCTCGCCTGTTTTCGTCAGATCAGAACGAGACGAAAGTTAGCAAGAGGCACCGACATTCGACGGCGCGTGCGAGATCGCCGGTGGCCGGCTCTGGCACAATCGTGCCGGGCTCGTCAGGAGGGGGTAGGCCATGGTGTTGACCGCGCGGTTCCAGCCGGGATCGACCAGCCGTCCGTTCGTCGACCGCGCGCCGGTGCTGACGCGGTTCGACGAACTGCTCGCCGAGGCCGCAGGGCATCCCCGCGTCATGCTGCTCGGCGGTGTCGGCGGGATCGGCAAGTCCCGGCTGGTCACCGAACTGCGGTCGCGGGTCGGCAAGAAACATCCGGCGGCAGTGCTCGACCTGCAGGTTCCGAGTCATCGCCAGGCCGCGGACGGACTCGCCGTGCTGCGCATGCAGTTCGGCGCGCAGAAGATCAAGTTCCACCGCTTCGACATCGCCCGCGCGGTGTTGTGGCAGCGCATGCACCCGCATCTGCGCCTGACCTCGGACGCGCTCGCGCTCGCCGAGCACAGCGAGATCCTGACCGAGATCCTCAACGACGCCACCGGCATCCCGGTCTTCGGCACCGCGACCCGGTTGCTCGAACTCGGCGCTCGCAAGGTGATCCGCACCCACCGGATCCGCCACGATCCGGTCCTCGGGGAACTCGACCGGTTGAGTCTCGCGGGCCTGGAAGAAGCCGTCTCCTACCTGTTCGCGGAGGATCTGAAGAGTGGGACGGAGGGGAAACCGTATGTGGTCTTCCTGGACGCCTACGAAGCGCTGATAGGCGGCGCCGATCGTGAAGGCCGCGCGGCGGCGTCCGATGCCTGGCTACGCGATGTGGTCGCGCAGCTGGACACCGGGTTGGTGGTGATCGCCAGCCGCGAGCCGCTGGGCTGGGAGCGGCACGACTCGGAGTGGTCGGCCCGCATCCGGGCCGTGCCCGTCGACGACCTGCCGATGGACGCCCGCTTCGAATTGCTCGACTCCTCCGGCATCGAGGATCCCGACGAGCGCGCGGCGATCGCCGCTTCGAGCGCGGGTGTCCCGTTCTATCTGCATCTGGCCATCGATGCCCGGACCCGCGCGGGTTGGGTGACGCCCGCCGAATTGGTCTCTCCGGAAACGATTCTCGAGCGTTTCCTCCAGCACGTGCGCCCCGACGAAGTTCGCATGCTGGAACTGCTGGGCCTGCCGCGCACCTTCGATCGGGAGATCTTCACCGCGGTCGCCCGGCAGTTCGAGCTACCGCACCACATCGCCGCGTGGAAGTCCCTGGTCGCGTACTCGTTCGTGTACGCGGCGGACGAGAACGACGAGGGTGAGCGCTTCCAGCTGCACCAATTGATGGTGGACGCGTTGCAGTGGCGTTTGGATCCGGACGTCCGGCGCACTCTGCACGGCGTGCTGCACGACCTGTGGTTCGCACGCGCCGAACGGTCGCTCGGCCGGGTCGCGGCCTTGCGGGAGGCGGGATATCACGGTGTCCGGTCCGGGCTGCTGTCCGCGGTGACGTTGCTGGGATACGTCGACCGGATCGAGGCGGCGGGTGGCAGCCAGGGCATCGGCGGAGTGATCAGCGATCTGGACCGATATCTGAGCGATCCGCATGAGAACCTGACAGGTATGGCGGAACTGTCGGAACTCACGCGGTGCCTGGAAGCGGAAGCGGCGGTGCTGCTCGGCGACGCCAAACAAGCCGATCGGCTCACCCGGGACGTCGCTTTGGACCGGACCGGCCCGATCGCGGAGCGGTTGGCAGTCGCCGCGGCGAACGCACGCCGCATACTCGGCGACACCGACGACGCGTTGGCCATCTATCACGACGTGTGGTCGCGCGGATCGGGGCGGGCCCGGCTCGTCGCGGGGCAGTGGGCGGCCGATTTGCACATGTGCCAGGGCCGATTCGGTCAGGCCCTGAGCATGTGCGAGGAGCTCGTCGCGATGGCGGAGGACGACCACGAGTTCCTCGGCGACATCGCCCGGTTGCGTCATCTCGCCTACCGATTGGCGTTCGACACCGAACGCGCCGCCCGGTATCTGACGGAGGCCGACACCCACTATCGAGCCGCGGGCAGCGTTGTCGGACAGGCGAATGTCGCGACGAACCTGGCGGAACTCTTGGCGCTCACGGACCCGGCAGGGGCGATCGAGGCCGCCGGAGCGGCGATCGTGCGGCAGCGTGAGCTCGGCGCGTTGCACGAACTCGGAAAGGCCTACACCGCATTGGGTCTGGCGCGGTTGTCGCTCGGGGAACTGGATGCCGCCGAGCACGCGCTCGCCGAAGCGTGCGAGATTCTCGAGCAGGCCGGGTACCGCTCCGGTCGGGCCAGGGCCGAACTGTTCCGCGCGGGCGTCTTCGCGCGTCGCGGGAGGCGCGACGATGCCGTCCGCAGTGCGCGCTGGGCCATCGCGGAATTCCAGGGGGCGAACGTCTATCCGGGGCTGGTCCTCGTCGCGCGAGCGGTCCTGGCGCTGTACGGCTGGACCGAACCCGACATCTCCGAAGCCGCGGCGGCCGCGCGGTCGCGCATTCAGCCGCCGACGCCCGGATCGGGATTGGACCGCGACGCGGCACGCGTGATCGCCCGGGTGATCGGTGTCGACGCCGAGGCGATGTACGTCGAAGCGCTGTCCCGATCGCAGTCGGCTGCGGGGTACTACAACCACAACGTCCGCGTCGACGGCGTCGCCGGTGCGGTGAACGTGCGGATTCCGGTAGCCGGCGCCGATGTGATGGACCTGCGGCAATGGCCCGAACCCGCGGTGCTGATCGCGATCGAGCCCTTCGTCGCCGCGGCGCCGAGACTGCGCTGGGAATCGGTTCACCCCGCCTATCAGATCCACGACTACATCGACGGCGACCTGCTGGATCGCATCGCGCCGCGCGGGGTTCGAGTTCCGGCTCATGTACCGGCTGATGTGGCGGCGCTGTTCGGGGAACTTCGGCGCATCCCCCGAGATCTACTGCCGCCGGTCGAGCCGGACTGGGGTGACGAACCCGCTGGGTTCGCGCGCCGATTGTCCGCCGTCACCGCCCGCGTGCACCGTGACAGCAGTGCGGAGTTCGGCGAGCTGTACCGCCGCTTGGGTGTGCCCGATCAGCCGCTCGAGCACATCCTCGCGGCGTGGGACACGCTCGAGGCCAGGCCTTTTCGAATGCTGCACGCCGACGTGCACCGGAAGAACATGATCGTGCGAAACGATCGGGTCGTATTCCTGGATTGGGAATTCGCGCTGTACGGCGATCCGGTCTACGACGTGGCCACGCATCTGCACAAGATGGGCTACCTGCCGGAAGAGCAGGAGGCGTTCCTCGCCGCGTGGGTCGCCGCCGAGCCCGAGGCCGCGATCGGGCGATGGCGTCGCGACCTGCGGACCTACCTCGCACACGAGCGGGTCAAATCGGTTGTCGTCGATGCGGTCCGCTACCGCAAAGCAATCGGGCAGGGCGGGGCCGACGCGGCGGCTGAGGCGGCGTTGGTGGCCAGCATGTGCGGAAAGCTGCGGCTGGCGCGAGACGTGTGGGGACAGACCGAGCCGGTCGACGACGCGGCGGTGGAAGCGGCATTGCGCGGGCGTGATTGACGCGGCGATCCGCTCACCGGGTCGGGGCCCCGATCGAAATGCCGGTGATGAACTCCGCGACGATCGTGTGATCGGGATACTGCCGTCCGTAGACGGCGACGATAGCGCCGACGCGGATGTCCGTCGCCTGTTTGGCAACCAGGACGTTCACCTTGGTGTTGGCGTCGGCGCGGACCTTGACGCTGCTGCTGGTGAACGCGTTTCTGACCACCAATGTCGTGCCGTCATTGGCCACGACCTTTCCGAAGGTGACACCGATGCCCGTCCGGACGGGCGGGGGAGCGGCTACCGGCGCGGTCGTTCGCACGGTGGACGTAGGTGCCGGAGTGCTGGGTGCGCTGGTGCGCAGCGCCGTGGATGACGCCGACGTTCCCGTCGGGTGGTTCACCAGTAGACACCCCGACACCAGCAGGAGCACCACACCGACGCAGAGTCCGACGAAAGCGGCCGCGCCCGAGTGATGCAGCCGGTGCGGCTCGTCGTCCTGACGTGGTGGTGGCAGCGGAGGCATCGCCATCACTGTGGTCTGCGAATCGGATTCGCTCTTCGGTGCGACTGCGCCCGGATGTACTCGTGGCTGCGGCGGTGCTTGGTTGTGCGCGTTCGACGATGCGCCGGGCCCACTCGCGGCGGCGGTGATGGATCTGGTTATCGATCTGGAAAGTGTTGCTGCCGAGAATGATTCGGGATCCCCGCCGACTCGTGCCAGTCGGCCCACCTCCGCCGGCTTCCGTCGGTGCGTACTCCAGCGAGGCATAGGGCAAGGTTATGTTCACCCGGCGCTGTGTTTGTTGTCACTGGCGGGAGTAGCGGTGTGACCTGCATCGATGGGCCGTCGTCGGGCCGATGGGCCGTTCGCGTGGCGACTACGTGGCGCAATCGGCACCGCGGTTGATGCCGAAATCGTCTGTGGGGCAGCATACGTCGCTTATCGACCACAGCACCGTTGCGCGGAATACGGCCGCTCGTATGGGTCTGGCGGATTGTGCCGGTGATATTCGAGGCCGCACGAGGTGTGCGGCCGCCATCTTTCGCCAGGCGCGAGTGCCCCGCAAGCTCCGGTTCCAGCTGGACTCGCACCGGTGGGTCGTCTTCGGCTTGCTTCGCCCCAGTGACCGCGGCGGTGATGGTGGACATTCTCGGCCGAGTCGTCGAAGCGCCTGCCGCTGTGGTGGCCCTTCCCGCATCCTGGACAAACTTGCTCCGAGCAATGGCGTCGTTGCGGCGTCCGATCTTGAAACCTGAGGAATATCCCGAGGTTTGGTGTCAGTGTGTCCCGGCCGGATGTGCTGCGCGCCGCCTGCGGACAAGCGCGGCCGCAAAGCGAACCCGTTGCAGCCCTAAATGCCGCAGACATGTCCAATACGCCCGCGCAGCCCGGAACGGCTCAGGAGCGGAATGAAGGATGCTTCAGGCCGAACGTGACCAACCTCCGCACTGCAAGGAGGGCGCCCATTCTGAAGTGCTGATGCTCATTGTTGTCCGCGGCCGGGCAATGGTGCGACGTCACTGGGTGCAACGTTCACGAATTTTCCCAGGAGTCGTTTGAATTGCGCGCGCTCAGCGGCATCGAATCCCTCGAGCAGGTCGTCGGCGGCGGCCTTGGCGATCGTTTCCGCCTGTTTGAACGCCTTCGTGCCGGACTCGGTCAGTGTGACGGCGACCGCTCGCCGGTCGGCAGGGTCGTCGCAGCGTTTGACGAATCCTCTGGACTCGAGATCATCGATCATTCGGACCATAGCGGACTTGTCCGCGCCGAGATGTTCTACCAGCCGTGTCTGATTCATCGGGCCGAGGCGCTGCAGGGTCATCAGCACTCCGAAATGCCTGCCCTGTATGTCCAGTGCCGTGAGCGCCGAGTTGAACGCGTCAGCCGCATGCCGGTGCGCTCGCTGCAGGAGAGGGCCGATGGCGTAGTCCGGTGTCGCGTCACGGATAGGCATGGCGGGAGGCTACCTCTCTGGTCGATCACTCGACCAGATGTATCTCACTTGATACTATCTCGATTGAGATAATATCCTGTCATGAACTCGGAGGATACCGATGTCCGATCACACCACCACCGAACGAGCCGCGGTCCGCTCGGATCCACCGAGACGCACCCAGGTACCCCACGTCGGGCGGGTGCTGCTGGTTGTCGTCGGCATCGCCACGGTCGTTGTCCCCGTCCTGCTCGACGGAGTGATCCTGGCAAGCAGACATATGAACAATCCCGCTTGGCTGCCGCACGCCAAGCTGCATACCGCGATGGGTTTCTTCGCCGCCATCGGCCTGGGCGTAGGTGCGCTGATATGCTTGCTCGGCCGCCCGGTGACCGATCGCTTCAGCATGGCAACCGGCGCCTACCTCGCCGGCGCCTTCTGGATCGCGGTGCTCGCCGCGGGTTGCTGGCCCGGCACCTCGTATTTCTTCGTCGATGATCCCGTCTACAGCCATCCCCTCTATCGCCCCGAATTCCTGGGAATGCCCGACAACGTCGCCACCGCGGTTCTCATGATTGTGCTGGTCGTCATCGGGCTAGCGCTGGTCCTGAGGCGTCAGAAGACATCCACCCACTGAGCGCGCTGCCACAAGGTCGACGCGCCCGAACTCGGCGCGCTCGTCCGCGCCGGTGCCCTGTGCCACAAGGGCAAACCGCTCGGACTCCCCGGAGAATCGGGCTGGTGAACTCCGGTGCGTCTGCGGCGCTGGATCGTTGGCTCACTTCTCTGACCCGCCTGGTCCCGGTTGCGTGTGTGGAGGGTGGCGTCAGGTGTAGCTGGGATCGTTTTCCTCGCGGAAGGCCGCGACCGTTGCGTGTACGACCCGGTCGAGTTGGGACCGTACTTCCGTGGTGTCGGCGGGGACGGCCTTGATGGTGGTTCCGCTGCGGACGAGGTAGCGGCCGTCGGGGTAGTCCATCACGTGGAAGCCGCGGGCGGGCGCCGGGCGGTTGTCCCAGGCCGGGCCCGCGTAGACCGCGACGTGGGCGATGGTGGTGCGGGGGCGTTCGAAGAACTGCTCGGCTCGGGCCCGGGGCGGGGCCGGTGCGCCCACACGGTACGGTTCCTCGTCCTCGGCGTCGAGTTCGTGCCGGGAGATCTCGATGCCGGGGCCGCTGCCGCGTGCGGCGTCGGGTAGGTGGTCGATGACCCGACGGCTCACGCTCTCCGCAGCGATCAGTGACATGTGCACGGCTCCACCGCGATCCGGCGATGCGGTGGGCTCCTGTACGAGCAGCACGGCATGCCGATAATGGACGGCCGCGTGGACGCGCAGTTTGTCCTCCCCGCTGAATCCCGCCATCTCGATGCGTGCCTCGGGTTCGGCCAGCACACGCAGAGCGCTGTACAAGGACTCGTCGAGGCGACGGTGCAGTCCGGCGGCTTCGGACTTCCACTCCGACTCGTAATCGGCGACGGTCTCCGCCGTGGATCGGTACTGCAAGGGGTAGGGCAGCACGTCGCGCTCGACGGCCCGCCACAGCACCGTGAAGCCGAGCGCGGTGAACGACCAGTCCCGTCGGCTCATGCAACCGGCTCCTTCGTCATGGACCCCGCGCGTGGTGGCGTGGCGTCGAGACCGGTCCGGCTCATTCGCCGATCACCGGTGGCACCGATTTCACACTGTTCTCCGCACCGAGACCGGTGAGTTCCTCACCGTTGCGCTGGTTCACCAGGTAGTCCTTCGTCTGGTGCTCCTTGTCGTCGTCGCCCTTGCCGCGAGTGCCCGGCGCCATCATGCCCGGCATGCCGCTCGTTCCCGGTCGACCGGTGCCGGGCCGCGCGGAAGCGGCGGCGGGAACGCCGCCCGGGACACCGTTGATGCTGCGACCCGGTGCGGGAGCGCCGAGGCCGGGAGCATTCGGGTTGAGTGTGCCCGGGCTGTGCGTGCCGGGAGATCCGGGACTCGGTGTTCCGGGGCGGGTCAGCGATGGATCGGTTCCGGGATTGGTGCTCGCCGGTTGGGTCGACGGGTTCGTGCTCGCGGGTGTGGTCGCGCTCTGTTCGGTCGTGCTTTTCTGCTCGGCAACAGGATTCGTGCTGGACGGGACGGTGGTCTCCGGCGTGTTCTCGGTACCCGGTTGCTGTGCTGGGTCCGCCGTGGTGGCTTTGTCGGCGGTGCCGGTGCCGGACGACGACGGCTGCCAGCCGTTGTTCGGCGTGTACGGCTGATCGCTCGAATTGTGCACCGGGTTGTACGGCTTGGGCACCAGTGGAACGCCGGTATCGGCTTCCCGGACGGCAGGGTAGAAGACGTTCTTGACGACGTTCACGGACGCGTCGTGCGCGGCGTCCTCGCGATGCTGGTTCAGCTTCCAGGTCGGGCCCGGCACCCAACTCGCGACGTTGCTGGTCCACGTATGGGCGGGCGCTTCTTGCACGGCGGGCCGGGTGACCTCGATGCCCGACCGGATGATCTTCACCTTCTCGGCGACGATCTGCACCGAACTGATCAGTCCGCCGGACTTGTCGACATATTCCTTGATCCCGTCCGCCGCGGCCTTCGCCGCCGCCCCCTCCCATTTGCCTTCCATGGCCTTGCCGATCTCCGGGCCGAAACCTTGCAAACCCTGCTCGAGCCGGTTGCGAATGGACTCCCACCGCTGGTGCAGCGCGACGACTCCATCGATCGACATCGCCTGCACGCGTTGATAGAGATCGTCCATGCCGTCCGGGTTCTTGTACGCGCTCTCCGGAACTTTCGGCGACTGGGTCTGCAAATCACTACCGGCGCGCATGATTTCGGTGATGCGGTTCCGCGCGATGGCCGCGTCGGGGCTCTCGTCGCGCGAACCGCTGTCCGGCGGGCCGGATTTCGACTGCTCGTACAGCGCGGCGCCAATCGCTACCAAGAACGGCAGGCCCATGATTATCCCCCCGGTCAGTTCAGCAGATTGCTCGTGTCTTGCGCGTTGGAGTCGTCCGTCGCGCCGATACGGTCCACGGAAATCTGGATCGTATCACGCATCAGGGTCAGTACTTCGATGTGCTCTTTGAGGGCGGAGTCCACATCCCCGTCGCCGCCGATTGCCTTGGCCCCCAGCATGTTCGCTAGATCGTTGGAGCAGTCGAAGTCGCCGAGGCCGGTTACCCGGGCCATCATCTTCAGGTCTTCGAGGAGAGTGACATACAGATCGATCTGACGGTTACAAGCATCCCGGCAACTCTCTGCGACCGCGCGGTCAAGATAGAGCCTGCCAGCATTGGCCTCATCGGCAAGGTATCGCCACCGCGATACCTCTTCGCTCATCGACATAGTGCATTCTCCGGATCAGCGTGGAAACGTCGGAACAAGAACTGCCGCAGCGTTCGTGGCCCGATCGCATGGCGATACGTTGCTCTTAGGTGATGTATTGAAGACAGTGATCTGTAATACGCCCTGACCAGCGGGGAACGCCAGATCGCAATCTTCGCCGTCGACATCGGATGTGTTTCTGAAACGAAATCCGTCGCGTCCGCCGACATTGATGCTCACGAAGTCAGTATTATCGGGCTTCTTCTTGAGATCGTCGATGGAGTAGATCGTCGACCACACTCCTAGCGAGTAATTCCACTGAGAAGCCGCATCATGCCAAGAGCAGACCTTCCATCCCGGCTGCTCGACACCGGCGATGCCCGACTTCTTCGTAGACGAGACCACGCCGATCCGTTGCAGTTGCTGATCCGACACCTGCGTGCACGGATCCCACAGGGCGGCCGTGGCCGCCGAGGTATCGGTCGTGCTGGGCGTGGCAGTCCCGTTCGTGCCCGAATCGCACCCCGAAGCGACCAGCGCCATCCCAGCGAGTGCTACAACTGTCGCCGTCGTCCGTCGTCCCACGAAGCCTCCCGATCCGGGCCGTCAAAGTCGTCCTGAAGTCTATGACGCATATACAGGGTCTCCGGTTCCACCGGATTCGGTTCGTTCGGATCAGGAGCTTCGGGTCGTTGCGTCATCTGATCGACGGGCGCGCAGGTGAGTGGGTGTTGCTAGGGGTGTTCTCGCGGCTGGTCGGGCTTTTGGAACCCATAGTGGTGGTGTGCAGTTCGGTCCGCGCAGATGATGATCGACTGGACGACGGTGCTGATGTGCGGGCGGAACGCGTCGCGTGGTGCGACGACCCACCGGCGGTATCCAGTTCGTTCGTCGGCGGGGGAGGGCAGCAGGATCTCGCCGCCGTCGGGGACGATCGTCGCGGAGGCGCGCAGCAGTGCGACGAAGATGTCGGTGTCGTTGGCGAGCTGGTGGGTGTCGTCGGGGCGGACGAGGATCGTCCAGCGTCCGGAGCCGTGTGCGATGACGGGGCCGAGCAAGTATTGCCCGGCGAGGTCGGTGTGGACCATTCTGCCGAGCTGTTCGGGCACGGTGACCGCGCCTACGTCTCCCGCGCGCAGGGTGATTCGCCGAGTTTCCTCGTGTACGTAGCACGGCAGGCCGTAGACGTGCCGGTAGCGCTGGCAGCGGGTGAGTGTGGGATCGGAGGCGGGATCTGTATTCATGGCCGCTCCGTCAGCACGAATCGGGGTGGAGTCGGCCTCGTTCGAGTTGGGCAGATCGCATCGTTGCACTCTCCGTTCGCATTTCGAGGATGAAAAGGTGGCGGGGCGGAGCGATCAGTCCCACAGCTGTGCGCAAGGAAGGTGCGGGAGATCGTCGTCCAGGTCGTCGTCCACAGTCACCGTGATTTCCGGGAACCGTTGCGCCAGTGCGCGTGCGACGCTTTCGGCCTGTTCGGCGCTCGCCTGGTAGTCCAGGCGCAGCGGACCGGTTTCGATTCGGATGTGGCGGCGTCGGTTCGGCGGCCCGGGAGCAGCTGCCGTCACTGCGGCCTGCTCGGGTCCGGCACCATCCGTCCGCTGTCGACCAGCACCTGTCGCGCCGCCGCTTTGCGTGCGCAGTATTTTGCGCGGCAAGCCACATGGATCTGCATCACCTCATGGGCCTGGCGGATACTGAGCGGCCGCATCGGCGCTTGGTGGGCGGCCGCGTCACACAGGGCGATGAGTTGGTACATGGCGAGGGAATGCGTGGACACGGGAAACCTCTCTGTCTCGCGGATCGACCGGTGCCCGGTACCGGGGGCTGTCGCCACCGGCCCGCCACTCTGGCGGGCTGGTGCGCCGCGCAGAGTGCGGCGTCGCCCCGGTACCGGGCATCCGCGAGCGAACGTAGGTCGCGCGAACACCGAGGTGGGAGCACGGATCGCGATTTCCGTTCCGGCTATGCGAAGGGCCGTATATCCTGCCGGTGCAATCGCTTTCGGGGTAAAAGCTGTGGGGAAATTCGACAAACGATCGGGGGACGCTCGGCCATGTACATGACCACGGGCGAAGTGATCCGGCGCATCAGGAAATCCGTCGGCATGACGCAGACGGAATTAGGTGCGCTCATCAACTTCTCGCAGCCCGCTGTCTCGGGTCTGGAGCGCGGCGGCCCGGCCTCGCACGATGTTCGCGTCCTGCGGCTCGTAGCCCGTGCACTGGACGTTCCGCTTGCCATACTGGTAGTGGAGTCGGACCGGGAGGCAGATGTGGACCGTCGCAACTTCTTCAAAGCAGGGGCATCAGTAAGCGCGGGGGCCGCCATGATGTCGGTTTCCGCCCCCGCGAACGCCGCGTCGGCGTCCGCAGGGAAAGTCGGCGCGAGCGATGTCGAAGCCATCATCGACAGCGTGAATCAGATCCACGAACTGGATCTCGTGGTCGGCGGCGACCGTTTGTGCCGGGTGGCGGCCAATCAGGTCCGCTATGTCGAGCAGCTTCTCGACCAGGGGAGTTACACCGAGGCGGTCGGGCGTGCGCTCACCAGCGCCGCCGCCGAGATGATGACCGCCGCCGGTTGGGTGCACTACGACGCCGGGCGCCTCGACGATGCTCGGCGGTATTACGCGGACGCGGCGAACGCCGCCAATGCGGCAGGTGACGGGGTCGCTGCGGCGCATGCACTGGGGAATGCCAGCTGTCTGATGATCAGCCTTCCCGGAGATATGCGAAAGAACCCTTTGGCGGTGCAATACGCGCAGGCGGCCTCACAGGCATCCCTTCGTCAAGGCGGGCCGAAACTGCGTGCGCTGATGGCAGTTCGGGAAGCCGAAGCCCACGGTGCGCGTGGAGACAAGACCGCGATGACGACGGCGATCAGCAGGGCCTTCCGTGCGTATGAATCTACTCGGGGGCATGATCCGGAGTGGGTGTTCCTGCCCGAGGCCGAACTGAACTTCATCACCGGCAAAGCCCAAATGTGGGTCGGAGAGCACGCGGCAGCAACGACACACATGCAAGCTGCCATCGACGGCTCATCGGCTTGGCCGAGGGAGCGGGCAGCGTGGCAGCTCAACCTCGCGCGCAACTTGGTCAGCGCCGGTGACGTCGCACGAGCATGCTCACTGCTCGCCGAAAACTACGACACCATCGCCGGACTCGCGTCCACGCGCCTGCATCAACGCATCGATGCCATCGCGAATAAGGTTCGCGGTCATTCCCGGGTTCCAGAGGTTCGAGACTTCTTGGCCCGGCGTGCGGCACAAGCCTGATACCTCGTATCCGTTCGTCGGCATCGACCAGCTCGTGGGAAGCGCGACCCAGGACTCGCCGCATCGAGGTCTAGCTCGAAGGTGGGTCTTGGCGCGGTGCGCCGTCCCTGGTGCCGCGTCCGGAATTTGATGCGGTACCCACGGTCCGGGGTGGCAGCCGCAAGCTGGCCCATATCCCGCTGCGCGGCAAGCGGCTGGTCCGGATTCAGCGGGCAGTGGTGATGGCGTCGGCACAAGCATCAGCCGGTCGGATTCCTTGCCGAGCTGACGCGAGTATCCGGAATCGTATGCACGGTAGGCGGCCCGCGACTTCAACGGGCACGGGTTCGAGGCACTGGACTCCTCTCCCGAGGACTCCTCTCCCGACCTGCCCTCTGCTGTCAGCTCGTCGGCGCGGCGTAGCTTCGCCCAGGACCTTCTGCGCGGAATGTCGTGAGAGATCCAAGGACTCGGCGGCGAGTTGAAACAACCAAATCTCACAATGCCCCGGATGAGCCTCGAGGCGCTACCTTCTGTCTGCTCGCAGTGCAGCGAGCAGATCGGAGTCAAATCATGCGCATCACATCGATCACGCGCCGCCTAGGCATGGCCGCAATCACCCTGGTCACGACGGCTACGGCCGCACTCGGCATCGCCACGCCACAGGCGGCTGCGGCGCCGGCGCGGGATCCTATCCTTTTCGTCCACGGCTGGCACGGATCGGCGGCGGACTGGGATTACATGTGGAGCAGATTCCTGGACGCGGGGTACTCCGCAGAAGAGATGGCACGATTCAGCTACGACACCACACAGTCGAACAAGGACATCGCACTACAGGTGAAAGCGCAGGCTGATGCGCTGCGCGCGAAAACCGGCGCCGCCAAGGTCGACATCATCTCCCACTCGATGGGCGGCCTCAACAGTCGCTGGTACCTGAAGAAGCTGGACGGCCTGAATGTCGTCGACGACTGGGTCTCCATCGCCGGCCCCAATCACGGCACCGACGTCGCCAACGGATGCTTCGACGCCTCCTGCGTGGAGATGCTGCCTGGCTCAGCCTTCCTCGCCGAACTCAACAGCACCGACGAAACCCCCGGCCGGGTGAACTACGGCACCTGGTGGTCGCCGTGCGATGAGATCATCAACCCCGATCAGAGCACGATTCTCAGCGGTGCCACCAACACCCAGACGGCGTGCCTCGGCCATATCGCGCTGCTGTCCTCGTCGACGGTTTTCGAGGGCGTGCGCGACTTCGTGAAGTAGTCGGCTGAGCCCGGCCCGGCAAAGCTGTCCGCAAGCGTCGACGTCCTCCGCGTCGAGGAAGTCCAGCCCGAGTCGTGGGGACAGGGCTGAAACAGCGGTGCCGCGGTGGTGCGGTCGCACCCGGAAACGGCAGGGCCTCCGCGTCGAGGAGACGAGGAGGCGCTTGCCGGATCCGAGTTCGAGGCTCAGTAGGCCCCGTTGACGTTGTCCATCGAGCCGTACCGATGAGCCGCGTAGTTGCAGGCGGCGGTGATGTTGGCGACCGGGTCCCAGATGTCGAAGGCGGTGCCGTCGACGTGGTAGGCGTTGAAGGTCGGGTCGATCACCTGGAGCAGGCCCTTGGAGGGGGTCCCTTTGGCGGCGTTGGAGTCCGACAGGTTGATGGCCTTGGGGTTGCCGCCGGATTCGCGCATGATGTTGCGGTGGATGCCCTCGTAGCTCCCCGGAATGCCGTGCAGGCGCATGACGTCGAGGGACTGGCGGATCCAGCCGTCGAGGTTGTTCTCGTAGACCTGCGGCGGGGCGGGCACGAGACCCTCGGGCGCGGGCGCGGGCAGCCCTGGCAACGCGGGCAGCGCGGGCAGTCCCGGCAGAGCCGGGAGGTCGAACGGCGCGGCGACCGGCGTAACGGGCGCCGGAGCGCTGTCGTCGGCCACCGCCACACCGGCGGAGAAGCCGACGGCGATCACGCCGACGGTGGCGGCGAGGGCAGCGCCCTTACGAAGGGACGGGCGGCGGAGAAAAGAAAGGCGTGCGTCAGACATCGAGAAATCAGTTCCTTGTTCGTGCGGCGATCCGGCCGGGAAAACCCAGCGCGGATCCACGGCGGGCACCAGGTAAGGTGTTCGCCATCTCGGCTCGTGTGCGGTTTTCGGATTTCGTTGTGAAGGCCAGGGTTCGAATTCCTGGCGGCGCGACGCGGTGCACGACTCGGGGGCGATGCCCGTCGGTGCCGCTGCCGTACCCGAAGAGAAACAAGCCGTGGGCTGTGGAGCTGTTTCCCAGGTCCCTCTCAGACCTGATCTCAGCTTGATCACGGCTGGTTAACGCACGGCAAACAGTCAGTTAATGATCCGGATAAGTGATCTTGTAAGCGCCTATCGGCTATACCTATCAACGCCACTACCAGGCATTATGCTAGCAAACGTGATTTGGACCACAAATTCGCATTTTGCAGTAACGAGACCAACTTTGTCTCGATCCGATTACTGGAACTCGGTATCCACCCTTGTGCTGACAACTCGAAGCGGGCATGGGCAATTACCTCGCGACTACCTCGCAACCAGTCCTACCGGCTTGCAAGATCGCGCTCCGCGAAAAGTTCCGCCCGTCTCCTGAGTCGATTCCGTTCGCATCGCTCGGCATCCTCGAGTCGTGGACGCAGATTATCCGGGCGTCCGCTCGGGGCTGAACAGGCCGATTCGGATCGAGATTCACTCCCATGCTCGAACGAGATCCTCTGGCCCCCAATGCAATGCCAGCGGCAAGTTCTTCGCGACGCCGGATCGCGAGACGGCTACGAGTGCGGTGCCGTGATCGGTTCCGGGCACTGCGGACAGCGAACGGGCGAGACTGTCGTAATCATGGCGGTCGAACGGGCGATCTTCGAGCCACTTGATCGAGCCGACGAAATGCACCGCCCTGGCGACCGGTTCTCGATCGGCCCCGATCAAGTCGATTTCGGGATTGTTCTGCCGGTTCCACCAGCCACCGACCGCCTCGGTGTCCGGCCACCTCGCATCGGGCAGCAGACGCATGAGGGATTCGCGGACCAGCGGTTCGATAGCACGTCCGCGCCAGGTGGTCCAGGAACGTTCGATCCGGTTCAGTGCGACATCGCCACGGCCGCGCTCGATGAGTGGAATGCCGCGTTCCAGGAAGGCGAGCCAGAACCGGAGATAGGGGTCGGCGATTCGGTAGCGTTTGTTCTTGGTATCCGGCTTCGTGGACAGCGGAAGATCGCCAGCAACGATTCGCTTGTCCTGCAACATGTTCAGCAGCGGATTGAGGGTGCCCGCGGGCAGTGCGTTCGTTCCACCGGCTTGGGCGGCGATGGTACTGAAGGTTCGTTCTCCGCTGCCGATGGCTTCCAGGACCGCGCGCGAGCGCATTCCCTCCGGAAACTCCCCCAGCAGCGACAGCTCGCCTGCCACGAGCAAAGGGGCCAGTGGATTCGCGGCCGCGTCACGCAGGAAGTCGGCACGGCTCATTCCTGGGCGCCACGAACTCACGATCTCGGGGAATCCGCCGGTGATCAGCACCGCGTCGACGCTGTCGGCGGCGTCGAGGCCGGTCATGGCCTGCACATCGGCCAAATGCAGCGGTTCGACGGTCATTTTCGTCGCGCGCCCGAAGAACGGCCGGTCGCGTGATCCGAGTGCCTCCATGACGGAGATGTCGCTGCCGACCAGGAGCAGTAGCACCGGCTTGGCCGACAGGTGGCGATCCCACACCGTCTGCAACGCGCCTTCGAACTCCGGATCCTGTTCGACCAGCCACGGCACCTCATCGATGACCGCGATACAGGGCGCGTCATCGGGTAAGGCGATCGCCAGGGACCGGAGAGCTTGATTCCAGTCGCCGGCTTGCAAGCCGCTGACCAATTCCGCGCGTCCGAACCCGGACTGGGCGACCGTAGCGGTGAACTCCTCCCGCTCGGCAACGGGATTGCGCCCGCGCGTTGCCTGAAAGACCAGGTAGCCGTGGTTGGAACGATCGCAGAATTCCTGGACGAGCCGCGATTTACCGACCCGTCGGCGACCGGTCACGATGACACCACGGCCCCGGGTGGTGCCGGCGCCCTCGATCACCGAGTTCAGTTGACGAGTGAGCAGGTCGAGGTCTGCGGACCTTCCGGTGAACTCCACACCCGCCTCCTGAACTAAGGTGACAACTTACTAAGAATCAATCTTAGTTTAAGCACAGTGTGGTCTGCTTCGGACACGCGTCGGGCCTCGCGCGCGAAGGCTGGGCGCGAGGGCCGACGGTAAGGATCAGTTGCCGAAGCGGGCCAGCACCGAGCTGGCTTCCTGGGAGGCGGTGCCCTCCTCAGCGAGGTGCGCCATCTCGGGAGCGATCTCGCGGCCATGGTGGGCCATCGCCTGGGCATACAGCCGCCCGGCCCGGTAGGAGGAGCGGACCAGGGGGCCTGCCATGACGCCCGCGAAGCCGATTTCCTCGGCCGCCTCGGAGTGCTCGACGAATTCCTCCGGCTTCACCCAGCGGTCCACGGGATGGTGGCGGGGGGAGGGGCGCAGGTACTGGGTGATGGTGAGGATGTCGCAGCCTGCCTCGTGCAGGTCGCGCATGGCCTGGGTGACTTCCTCGGGGGTTTCGCCCATGCCGAGGATGAGATTCGACTTGGTGACCAGACCGGCTTCGCGGGCGGCGGTCAAGACCGCGAGGGAGCGCTCGTAACGGAAGGCCGGGCGGATGCGCTTGAAGATGCGCGGAACCGTTTCGAGGTTGTGCGCCAGCACTTCCGGGCGCGCGGAGAAGACCTCGGCGAGCTGGTCGGGGTTCGCGTTGAAGTCGGGGATCAGCAGTTCCACGCCCGTGTGCGGGTTCAGACGCTTGATGGTGCGGACGGTTTCGGCGTAGAGCCAGGCGCCGCCGTCTTCCAGGTCGTCGCGGGCGACGCCGGTGATGGTCGAGTAGCGCAGGCCCATGGCCTGGACGCTCTCGGCGACGCGGCGGGGCTCGTCGCGGTCCAGGGCAGCGGGCTTGCCGGTGTCGATCTGGCAGAAATCACAGCGGCGCGTGCACTGTTCGCCGCCGATCAGGAAGGTGGCCTCGCGGTCTTCCCAGCATTCGAAGATGTTGGGGCAGCCCGCTTCCTCGCAAACAGTGTGCAGGCCTTCGCGCTTCACCAAACCCTTGAGTTCGGAGTACTCGGGCCCCATGGTGGCGCGGGTGCGAATCCACTTGGGTTTGCGCTCGATGGGGGTTTCCGCGTTGCGGGCTTCGATGCGCAAGAGCTTGCGGCCGTTGGGTGCGGACGCGTTGTGTGGTGTCGGGGTATCGACTGAGGTCACTTGATCGACCTTACGCCGTCGCGTTCGTGGTACGCGGGGTGGTGTCACCAGGAGTGACGCGGGAGATATCGTGCTCGCCGACCGGCAGGTCGCCGTCGAGCGCGCGGATGATGGCGTCGGCCACCAGCGGCTTGATCTCGGCGACGGTCACTTCTCGACCGAGTTCGCGGGTCAACGTGGTGACGCCCGCGTCGCGGATGCCGCAGGGGACGATGGCCTGGAACCCGTCCATGGCGGCGTTGCAGTTGAACGAGACGCCGTGCAGGGCCACGCCACGCTGCACGCGCACCCCGATCGCGGCGATCTTGCGTTCGGCGTACAGCTCGGTGGCGGGCAGCCAGACGCCCGAGCGGCCCTCGACGCGGCCACAGACCAGACCGAGGCCGGTGCACACGGTGATCAACGCCTCCTCGAGGCGGCGCACGTAGTCGACGACGTCGACCGGCTCGGCGAGCCGCACGATGGGGTAGCCGACCAGTTGGCCCGGACCGTGCCAGGTGATCTTGCCACCGCGGTCGACCTGCACCACCGGACTGCCGTCGATGGGCAGGTCGTCGGCCTCGGTGCGGCGGCCCGCGGTGTACACCGACGGATGTTCGAGCAGCAGCAGATGATCGGATCCGTTGCCGTCGGCGCGCTGCTCGGCGATGCCGCGTTGCAGGTCCCAGGCGGCGTGATAGTCGATGAGTCCGAGATCCTCGACCACGATCGGGGTCGTATCGAATCGGGCGGACCGGGTGGTGCGCGGGTTGATCACAGCGACGACGGTACGCCCACGGGGACGGCCGGTTCCAGCACCTCGATGTGGGAACCCCCACAGTCGTGGCGGGGTTGCCAGGTGGAGAGCTGGAGGGTTGCCCTTATGCTGACCGGAGGAGGTTCCCGGTCCTTGTTCGGCCTGATCCCAGACAGGCGATCTCGCATCCCGGAGGCTGTCGCCAGGTCCATGCGATGGGGTCTCGCGGGCAGGTGCCGAGACCGCAGGATCTGAAAGACGCGCGCGCAGCGACGCCGAGGCTCGACTACGGACCGGCCGCCCTGCGTAGACGAGCGCATTGCCGCGCGAACAACTGGTATTCCGCGCGAGATTCGGCAGGTGAGGTGCGAAGATGCGGGTCAGTCGACCTCGACCGGCAAGGTCAGCTGCATGAGGGTCAGGTCCATCCAGCGGCCGAATTTGTGGCCCACCTCGGGCAGCACGCCGACGGTGCGGAAGCCGAAGCGTTCGTGCAGCACGATCGAACCGGTGTTGGACGATTCGATGGCGGCGATCATGGCGTGCACGGCGCCCGCGCGGCGCGCACGGTCGATCAACTCGGTGAGCAGGGCGGTGGCGATGCCGCGACGCTGGAAGCGTTCGTCGACGTACACGGAGTTCTCGACCGTGTAGCGGTATCCCGATTTGGCTCGCCAAGGCCCGTAGCTCGCGTAACCGGCCAGCTCCCCGCCGATCTCGGCGACCAGCACGGGCAGGCTCGCGCCGGTGCGGGCACGGAACCAGCCGAGGCGTTCGTCCAAGCCGACGCGCTCGGTGTCCCAGATCGCGGTGGACGTGGCGATATTCGCGTTGTGGATGTCGAGGATCGCCGGAAGATCGTCGGTGGTGGCGTCGCGGATGACGGTGGCGGGCCTGGTGTCGAGTCGGTCGGTCATCGAACATCTCCGGGTCGTCCCACCGCGGCCGCGAGCGCGGCGCCGATGGTGGGGTGGTGGAACTGGTAGCCCGCTTCCTCGAGCGCGGTGGGAATGGCCCTCGGGCCGTGCAGGATCGCCTCCCGCGCCATCTCGCCGACCAGCGCGTGCAGCGCGAATGCCGGGATGACGAGCGGAGTCGGGCGATGCAGCGCCCGGCCCAGCGCGCGGCTGAACTCGGCGTTGGTGACCGGTGCGGGACCGACCACGTTGATCGGACCGGACATCGTGTCATGGGTGAGCGCGAAGACGATCGCGCCGATCTCGTCGGCCATCGAGATCCACGGCGTGTACTGGCGACCGTTGCCCAGCCGCCCGCCCAAGCCGACCGCATAGAGCGGGTGCAGCATGCCGAGCAGGCCACCGGCCCGGGACAGCACCACGGCGCTGCGCAACAGCACGGTGCGCGCCCCGGCCGCCGTGGCGGGTTCGGTCGCCTTCTCCCAGTCACGGCACAGCGCGGCCAGGAATCCGGAACCGGCGGGCGATGACTCGTCCACTACCCGATCGCCGGTCGCGCCGCCGTAGTAGTGCACGCCGCTGGCGTTGAGCAGCACGGGGACACCCGCGTCGGCCACCGCCCCGGCCAGCACGTCGGTGGGCGTGATCCGGCTGTCCCGCAGCTCTTGTTTGAAGCTGCCGTTCCAGCGGCGCCGTCCGACGCCCGCGCCGCACAGGTTGACCACGGCGTCGGCGCCGCGAAGCGCCCGCTCGTCCAGGTGGGCGCGGGCCGGGTTCCAGGCGAATTCGTCCGGACCCGCGGTTTTCCTGCGCACCAGCCTGGCGACCTCGTGCCCGTCGCGGCGCAGAGCCGCGACGAGCGCCGTCCCGATCAACCCGGACGAGCCGGCGATCACGACCTTCATACGTGCCGCGGGACCTTCCTCACAGGCCGAGATCGGCCTCGAACGCCGCTTCCTCGAGCCGGTGACGGATCGTGGTCAGGAAGCGCCCGGCGTCGGCGCCGTCGATCAGGCGGTGGTCGTAGGTGAGCGGCAGGTAGCACATCGAGCGGACGCCGATGGACTCGTTGCCGGTCTCGTCGGTCACGACGACCGGACGCTTGACGATCGCGCCCGTGCCCAGCATGGCCGCCTGCGGCGGAACCAGGATCGGGGTGTCGAACAGCGCGCCCTGGCTGCCGATGTTGGTGATGGTGAAGGTGCCGCCGGCCAGCTCGTCGGGCTTGAGTCCGCCGTTGCGGGCCCGGTTGGCGATGTCGGCGATGGCGCGCGCCAGCCCGGCCAGCGACAGGTCGCTGGCGTTGTGGATCACCGGGGACAGCAGGCCCTGCTCGGTGTCGACGGCGATGCCGAGGTGCACCGAGGCGTGGTAGGTGATCTCCTTGCTGGACTCGTCGTAGCTGGCGTTGACGTTCGGGTGCACGCCCAGCGCCTCGACCACGGCCTTGGCGAAGAAGGGCAGGAACGTCAGGTTGACGCCTTCGCGCTCCTTGAACGCGGCCTTGGCCTGCTTGCGCAGCGCCGCGATCTTGGTGACGTCGGCCTCGTGCACCTGGGTCAGCTGCGCGGTGGTCTGCAGCGACTCGCGGGTCTTGGTCGCGGTGATCTGGCGGATGCGGTTGGCCTTCTGCACCGTGCCGACCAGGTGGGCCAGCTGGGAACGGGCGGCGGCGGGCGCGGCGGGCGCCTGTGCGGCGGGCGCGGCCGCGGCGGGAGCAGCCGCCGGAGCAGGAGCCTTCTTGGCCTCGGCGGCGGCGAGCACGTCCTGCTTGCGAATGCGGCCCCCGACACCGGAACCGGTGATCGCGGCGAGGTCGACGTTGTGCTCGTCGGCCAGCTTGCGGACCAGCGGAGTGACGTACGGGGTTGCGCCGTTGGAGGATTCGGCGGCCGCCGCGGCGGCGGGCGCGGGAGCCGGTTCGGGCTTGGGCGCCGGAGCCGGAGCGGGAGCCTGGGCGGGTGCGGGAGCCGGGGCGGCGGCGACCGGGGCCGGTTCGGGCTTCGGGGCCGGTTCGGGCTTCGGAGCAGGTGCCGGGGCGGGCGCGGGAGCCGGGGCGGCGGCCGCCGGTGCTCCGCTGCCGATGACGCCGAGCTGCCCACCGACGGCCACGATGTCGTCTTCCTGGGCGGAGATCTCCAGCAGGGTGCCCGCGACGGGCGAGGGGATCTCGGTGTCGACCTTGTCGGTGGAGACCTCGAGCAACGGCTCGTCGACGGCGACCTCGTCACCGACCGCCTTCAGCCAGCGGGTGACGGTGCCCTCGGTGACCGACTCGCCGAGTTCCGGCATCTTCACCGGCGTGCCGTCACCCGACGACGCGGGAGCGGCCTGGGCGGCGGGCGCGGGCTGCTCGGCGGGAGCGGGCTGGGGCTCGGCGGCAGGCGCTTCCTCCGAAGGGACCGGGGTCTCCTGCGCGGGCGCCGCGGCTTCGGGAGCGGGCGCGGGAGCGGAAGAAGCCGCCTCACCGGGCTCGCTGATCACGCCGAGCTCGCCGCCGACCTCGACCACGTCGTCTTCGTTCGCGACGATCTTCGACAGCACACCCGCCGCGGGGGACGGGATTTCGGTGTCGACCTTGTCGGTGGAGACTTCGAGCAGCGGCTCGTCGACCTCGACCGTGTCTCCTTCCTGCTTCAGCCACCTGGTCACCGTTCCCTCGGTGACGCTCTCACCAAGAGCGGGCATCTGGACGGAGAAGGCCATGTCCGTTGACTCCTCTGACTGCTCGACGGGGTTCTACAACAGTTGATCTCACTGCGGACGCCCGGCGCGGGTCGCGACGGGAGTCCGGAAGCCACCGATCATTGTGCGTGGCACCGGAGATCCGTGTGGTTCTTGTACCGCGGTCCATCCTTGCACTCGCGCGCAAGCCATGTAGCACAGGGCGGCGTACTGCGCGGAGCTGGCAGTATGGGAAGACCGGCGGTGAACATTCTCCGGTGCAGGAAAGGAGGTCGGCGTCGTTGGGTTTGCTGGATCGTTTCCGCGGCGGCGCTGCCCGGGGTGGCGGCACTTCACGTGGGGGTTCGGTGTCCGGGCCGGACGCTCGTCATCTGGCCGACTGGGTGCGCACGCATGTGGGCGTCGAGGGCTACATCGAACCGAAGACCACGGTGACAGATGTCACAGTTGTCCTTATTGCCGCGGATGGTGAATGGACACGCCGGATCGTCGGCGAGCGCGGGGCGCAACGGCTTGCCAAGGATTTGCACATCCCCGTCTACGACGTCCGCAAGACCGGGTATCCGCAACGCATGCGCGACTACGACGCGCGTAAGCGAGTGGAGCGGCAGCGCGAAATGGAGCGGGATCTGTACGACCTCTGAGCCGTCGGATTGTCCGTTGCGCCCGATTCCCGCCGGACCCGTGGGGGTGCCGCGGAGCCGTCTCGCTTGCCGTCAGTGACGCGAGCCGGACGCGCCGGAATGTCGGTCCGGAGTCCGGCCAGGAGCATGGAACACGTGATGCGGTCGGGCGGGGTGGCCTGTGCGCGTCGTCCGGGAGTCGTCCCGGACGACGCGCGTCGCGCTCACTCCCCGGCGATGTCCTGGAGCACGGCGATCAGCGTGCGAACGGGGACGCCGGTGCCGCCCTTGCCGATGTAGCCGAACGGACCGCCGGTGTTATAGGCCGGGCCCGCCACGTCGAGGTGGGCCCACTGCACGTTCTCCGGGACGAACTCCTTGAGGAACAGCCCGGCCGACAGCATGCCGCCCCAGCGGTGCGGCGCGACATTGGCCAGGTCGGCGATCTTGGAGTTCAGGTCGCCGCGCAGTTCGGCGGGAAGCGGCATGGCCCAGCCGTTCTCCCCGACCTCGCGGGAGATGCGGGCAACCCGGTCGCGGAACTCGTCGGTGCCCATCACGCCGGGCGTGCGGGTGCCGAGCGCGACCATCTGCGCCCCGGTCAGGGTGGCCACGTCGATCAGGTACTCCGGGTCGTCCTCGCTCGCGCGCACGATCGCGTCGGCGAGGATCAACCGGCCCTCGGCGTCGGTGTTGAGCACCTCGACGGTGATGCCGCCGTACTGGGTGAGCACGTCGCCGGGGCGCTGCGCGGTGGCCGACGGCATGTTCTCCGCCATCGGCACGGTCGCGGTGACGGTGATCGGCAGGCTCAGCCGCGCGGCCAGCAGCGTCGTGGCGATCACGGCGGCGGCGCCCGCCATGTCGGAGGTCATGTTCTCCATGTTCTGCGCGGGCTTGATGGAGATGCCGCCGGTGTCGAAGGTGATGCCCTTGCCGACCAGGGCGACCTTCTTCGGGCCGCCCGCGTAGGTGATCCGGATCAGGCGCGGCGGGCGCGAGGAACCCTTGCCCACGCCGAGCACGCCGCCGTAACCGCCCGCTTCCAGCGCTTTCTCATCCAGCACCTGCACGGTGAGGCCCGCGGCCTCGGCGAGTTCCTGAGCACGCGACGCGAACTCGGCCGGGAACAGATGGCTGGGCGGGGTGTTCACGAAATCCCGTGCGGTGGCGACGGCCTCGGCGGTGACCTGCGCGCGGAACAAGGCTTCTTCGCCGAATCCCGGCTCGGGCACGAGCAACTCGACGCGGGCCACGGGCCGCTCGTCCGGCTTGGGCGCCGACTTGTCCGAGCGGAACGGGGTGAACGAGTAGGCGCCCAGGTAGAAGCCCTCGGCGGCGGCGCCGATATCCAGCCCGGACAGCGTGGTCACCACCAGTTCGGTGCCGGACAGCGAGCGGGCTGCCACACCGGCCGAACGGCGGATCTGCTCGGCGTCGAGCTTCTCGGCGGAGCCGAGGCCGACGGCCAGGACGCTGCTCACGCCGTCCAGCCCGACCGGCGCCGGGATGCGGGTCAGCTCCTCGGCTTTGCCCTTGGCGCCCACCACGCCGAGCTGATCGAGCAGTTCCGCGCGCACGTCGGCGGTGAGCACGTCGCCGAACAGGTCCTCGGGCACGATGGCGGGACCGTCCTCCGAGGAGGTCAACCCGATGACGAGCACATCGGTGTCCGCGCCGATGGTCTCGGTGCGTGCCAGTTCCGGTCCGAGCGAGCGATCTGCAACAGCGGTCATTGGCACAGGCTATTCGCTTCGTTCCGGATGGCGCACCGCGACGCCGTCGAGCAGGAGTTCCACCGAGGTCGCGAGCAGGTCGTCGAAGTCCATCTCGAAGGTGGAGAGGTCGGTGAAGTAACGGTGCAGGACGGGACGCAGCGCCGGGTCGAGCAGTTCGGCGAGATCGCGCGGCGCGGCCGTCTCGGCGGCGTCGCGCGGATCGCCGAGGCGGTCGGCGCGCTCGGAACTCCACAACAGCGCGAGCCCTTGGACCAGGCCCGACAGTGCGAGGTAGATCGCGAATCCGGTCTGCCGGGTCAGGCCGGGATGGTCGAGGGCGGCGAAGTTGCGCTCCAGGACGTCCAGCAGCGCCGGGCCCAGGGGCGGACGGACGCGCGCCAGCAGCGGCAGCATCCACGGATGCCTGCGGTAGAGGCGCCACTCCTCGTGCGCTTCGTGCCGTAGCCGGGGACGCCAGCCGCCGCACTCCGTCCCGGGCGGCGGGATCTCGTCGAGCGCCAGCTCCGCCATGCTCGCCAGGAGCGCTTCGCGGTCGGGGAAGTGGCGGTAGAGGGTGGCGGTCGCGACGCCGAGCGCGCCGGCCAGGCGGCGCATGGTGAGACCGTCGAGCCCGTCGCGGTCGGCCAGCTCCACCGCCGCGCGTGCGATGCCGACGGTGGTGAGCCGCGCCGGACGGGTGGGGCGGCGCACCGGAATCGCCGCGCGGCGGGCGCGATAGGCGCGGGCCTGGCAGGAGCGCGAGCAGTACTTGCGCCGTCGGCCCCGGCTGGGCTGGGCGAGGTCGCCGTGGCAGATAGCGCAGGTCATCCGGATTCCGTTTCGACACACGAACAGGTGTGACGAAATGGTAGTGATACGGCTTCGACCTGCCTAGATTCATGCGTGAGTACGGTGTTCGCAGGGAAAGGGGGAGGCGGATGGAGATCACCGCTCGCCAGGCGGGTGTCCAGGACCGTGACGCGCTGATCGAGGCGTTCGGCATCGCCAGCGCGGACGAGGTGGTGACCGCGTGGGTGCTCGAAGGACAGCCCGATACGGGTTTCCGTACCGCGTTCGTGCCCGGTCTGGTCGATCGAGCGTTGCGCGACGACGAGATCTGGGTCGCGGGCGCGGGCGAGGAGATCTGGTCGATGTCGATCTGGCAGCACGTCACCTCGGTCGAACGATTCGCCGACGAAGCCGCCGAGGCGCGGACCATGCTCGAGCAGGCTCCCGATCTGCGCGTGGCGCAGCGGCTGGTGATCGTCACCGACCTGCTCGCCCGCGAACACCCCCGGGAGTTCCCGCATCGGTACCTGCAGGTGATCGTCACGGTGCCGGAGCATCGCGGAAAGGGAGCCGGAGCGGCGATTCTCGCCGATCGCTTGAAGGCGGCGTCCGAAGCGGACGTCCCGGCGTTCCTGGAAGCCAGCACCGAACGATCCGCTCGGCTCTACAGCCGCTGCGGATTCGCGCCGACCGGAACGACGCACACTTTGCCGCAGAACGGCCCGACGCTCATCCCGATGTGGTTCCGGCGTTAGCGCGTGCGAGCGTCGGACGCCCTGGTCCCGGATAAGCTCGGCTGGTGACCGAGACGAACCTGCTGCAAGGACCCATCCACGCCGTGCACGTCGAGCTGGGGGCGACCTTCGCGCCGTTCGGCGGCTGGGAGATGCCGGTGTCCTATGCGGGCACGGTGACCGAGCACCAAGCGGTTCGCACGACGGTGGGGCTGTTCGACGTCAGCCATCTCGGCAAGGCGACGGTGCGCGGCCAGGGCGCGGCGGCGTTCGTGAACTCGGCCCTGACCAACGATCTCGGCCGGATCCGGGCGGGCAAGGCGCAGTACACACTGTGCTGCGCCCCGGACGGCGGAGTGATCGACGACCTGATCGCCTACTACGTCGGCGACGAGGAGATCTTCCTGGTGCCGAACGCCGCCAACACCGCGGCGGTCGTCGCGGAACTGAGCAAGGTCGCGCCCGAGGGCATCACGGTGACCGACGAGCACCGCGACTACGCCGTCTTCGCCGTGCAGGGCCCGCGCTCCGGCGAGGTGCTGAGCGCGCTCGGGCTGCCCACCGACCTCGAGTACATGGCCTACGCCGACGCCGAGTGGGACGGCCGTCCCGTCCGGGTCTGCCGCACCGGATACACCGGCGAGCACGGCTACGAATTGCTGCCGCGCTGGGCCGACGCCGAATCGCTGTTCCGCGCCTTGGTCGAGCGGGTGCGCGCCGCCGAGGGGCAGGTGGCCGGGCTCGGGGCCCGCGACACCCTGCGTACGGAGATGGGCTATCCGCTGCACGGGCACGAACTCTCCCTGGACATCTCCCCGGTGCAGGCGCGCTGCGGGTGGGCGGTCGGCTGGCAGAAGCCGGAGTTCTGGGGGAAGGCCGCTCTGGAACAGGAGAAGTCGGCCGGTCCGCGCCGAATCCTGCTGGGGCTGAAAGCACTCGACCGGGGTGTGCTCCGGCAAGGGCAGACCGTGCTGCGTGATGGCGAGCCCGTCGGCGAAACCACTTCCGGCACCTTCTCGCCCACCCTCAAGGTCGGCATCGCGCTGGCATTGCTCGACACCGCGGCGGACATCCAACCCGGCGCCGAGGTCGAGGTCGACGTGCGCGGCCGCCGCGTGCGCTGCGAAATCGTGCGCCCGCCGTTCGTGCGGACCAGCACCAAGTGACCCGTCCTTCTCCCGGACGCATGGGCGATCGGCTGCGGGCGGCGCCGCGCTGAGGGGTGTGGACCAAGGCGAAATGGGCGGAATCGGGCCGGATAGGATCGTCGCCATGACCGCTGCCGCACAGTTCACCCGTATTCCGCACCCCGCGCCGCTTCCGGCGCAGCGGCGACAGGAGGTACTGGCGGAGCCGGGGTTCGGGCGGTACTTCACCGATCACATGGTCTCGATCGATTACGTCGGCGGCACGTGGACGAACGCGCGGGTGGAGCCGTACGGGCCGCTGGCGCTGGACCCCGCCACCATGGTGTTCCACTACGGCCAGGCCATCTTCGAGGGACTCAAGGCCTACCGGCACGGTGACGGCAGCGTCTCCTGCTTCCGCATCGACGCCAACGCCGCGCGTTTCCGCCGGTCGTCTCGCCGGATGGCGATGGCCGAGCTGCCCGACGAGCTGTTCATCGAGTCGGTGCGCCAACTGCTCGAGGTGGACCGCGAGTGGGTGCCCGCGGCGGGCGGCGAGGAATCGCTGTACCTGCGGCCGTTCATGTTCGCGACCGAGGCCGGACTCGGCGTGAAGCCCGCCGCGGCGTACAAGTACCTGCTGCTCGGTTCCCCGGCGGGGGCGTACTTCCCGCGTGGCGTCAAGCCGGTGCGGGTCTGGCTGTCCACCGAATACGTGCGCGCCGCGCCGGGCGGCACCGGCGAGGCGAAGGTCGCCGGCAACTACGCGGCTTCGCTGCTGGCCCAGGCCGAGGCGTCGGCCAAGGGCTGCGACCAGGTGGTGTGGCTGGACGCGTGTGAGCGCCGCTACGTCGAGGAGATGGGTACCAACAACCTGTTCTTCGTCTTCGGTTCGGGCTCCGACGCGCGGCTGGTCACCCCGGAACTGTCCGGCTCGCTGTTGCCCGGCATCACCCGCGACTCGCTGCTCACCCTCGCCGCCGATTCCGGCTTCCCGGTCGAGGAGCGCAAGATCTCGGTCGAGGAATGGCGCAAGGGCGCCGAATCCGGTGAGATCACCGAGGTTTTCGCGTGCGGCACCGCCGCGGTGATCACGCCGGTCGGCTGGGTTCGCTCCGGTGAGGGCGAATTCACCATCGGCGGTGGCGAGCCCGGCGCGGTCACCATGGCCCTGCGCGACACCCTCACCGGCATCCAGCGCGGCACCTTCGCCGACAAGCACGGGTGGATGCGGCGGATGTGACTCAGCCCGGCATCAGCATGTGCCACTGCTCCAGCGTCTGCGGACGCATGACGTAGTTTTTGTCCCGGACAGTAGACAGCGCGGCGCTGGGTTCCTGCGAGTACCAGTGGCCCGGATAGACGACCGGGTCGCCGGCGAGTCCGGCCAGGTAGCGCAGGCTGCGGAACATTTCGTCCGAATCGCCGCCGGGGAAATCGGTGCGGCCACAGCCGTCGACGAACAGGGTGTCGCCCGCGATGAGGCGGTTGTCGAACAGGAAGCACTGACTGCCCGGCGTGTGGCCGGGCGTGTGTAGTAACTCGATGTCGAAAGCTCCGACGGTGACCTTGTCGCCGTGCTCGTGGCCGGTGAACTCGCTCTCGGCGATCCCGGTGACGTTGGCCACCCACGGCAGTTCTTTGGCGTTGACATGCACTGGGACGCTTGTCTTTTCGAGCAGCTCGCGCACACCGCGCAGGGTGAAGCCGAGCATCGTGCCGCCCACGTGATCGGGGTGGTGGTGGGTGGCGAGCACCCCGCTCAGCCGCAGGCCGTCGCCCTCGGCGATGTCCACCAGATCACCCGCGGCGTAGGCCGGATCGATCACCACGCAGTCGCCCGTTTCCCGATCGCCGATCAGATACGCGAAGTTGCGCATCTGCGTCGCGATCGGATCGCCCACGGCGTAGTCGCGTCCCGACAACAGCTGGCGAAAGTACAGGCGCTCAGAAGACATACCGCCCACCTTATTGCCCGACCCAGACGATCCGCGCGCCACCGCCGGAAAAATTCCAGTGACCCAGACTCTCGCCCCCAAAGGCCCGCCGGAGACGGTCAGCCGGGCTGGATCGTGAGGGACAGCACGGCCGCGGTGAGGGCCACCGTGGTCTCGATCGCGGCGCCGAGGACGTCACCGGAGAGCCCGCCGAAACGGCGCGCGCAGTGCCGGACCAGAACCCTCGACGCGGCCAGTCCGAGCGTCACGGCCAGCGGGCCGAGCCACGGGCGGCCCGGCACGGCGAACACGGCGAGACCCGCCGCGGTCACCGGCCACATGACCGCGGCGGCGGCCGATTGCGTGCCTGCCACCAGAACACCGAACCCGGTGCCCGGCGCGGCCGGGACACCCCGGCAAGCGAGGATCACCGCGACACGGCCGGTCACCACGGCGAGAGCGGCGGCGAACCACCGGCCCGAATCGGCCAAGGACGCGAACGAGAACGCCTGTATGCCGATGACGAACGCCAGCCCGGCGACGCCGAATGGTCCGGCCCCGCCGGTTTTCATGATCTGCCTTGCCCGCTCCGGCGGCCCATAGCTGCCGAGCCCGTCCAAGGTGTCGGCCAGGCCGTCGAGATGCATACCCCTGGTGATCAACGCCAGCGCGCCGACCACCAGCAGCCCGGACAGCGCGGCGCTCGCCCCGGCCCTGGTCAGCGCCCAGAGCAGGCCCGCCGCCCCGGCCCCGAGCAGGGCGCCGACCAGCGGCGCCAGCAGAATCGCCCGCCCCGCCGCCGCGCGGTCCACGGCATCCGGCCCGCGCACCGGGAGCACCGTGAGCCAGGAGATCGCCAGCCGAACCCCGTTCACGCCGGTCCTCCGCGGACGGGCGGCGCTTCCCTGGGGGCCGGGTGCCGCGGGCGGACTGCCGACGCCTGCGGATCACCGCTCGAAGCACTGAACTGTCCCGCAGGAACCAGGTCACGGCAGCCGCGCCGAGTCGGAGGCAGGCGGCGGCCTCGCGGCAGGGCGGACTTCACTTGCGCAGGTTCGGCGGGGCGCTCGCCGGTTCGGCGTCGGAGGTGCTGACGCCCGCTTCGGCGAAGGTGGACATCTCCGCGAGCGCGGCCACCGCCGAGCGGAGGATCGGAAGGGCGGTCAGCGCGCCGGAGCCTTCGCCGAGGCGCATGGTCAGGTCGAGCAGCGGATCCAGGCGCAGGTGCCGCAGCGCGAGTTCGTGTGCCGGTTCGGTGGAGCGGTGACCGGCCAGCCACCAGGCGCTCGCGCCCGCGGCGAGATCCTCGGCGATCATCGCCGCGGCCGTGACGACGACGCCGTCCAGGACGACGGGCGTACGACGGGTGGCGGCCTGGGCGAGGAACGCCGCCATCGCGGCGAAGTCGGCGCCCGCGGCCACGCGGAGAAGTTCGACCGGGTCCTTCACCACCGGGCGGGCGCGGCGCATCGCGTCGCGGATCGCGGCGACCTTGCGGATCCATCCGGCGTCGTCGACGCCGGTGCCGCGGCCGACCGCCGCGACCGGCTCGGTATCGGTCAGGCTCGCGACGAGCACGGTGGCCGGAGTGGTGTTGCCGATGCCCATGTCACCCGCGATCAGCAGGTCGGCGCCCGCGTCGATCTCCTCGTCGGCGATGGCACGGCCTGCTTCGATCGCCGCTCGGACCTCCTCGGCGGTGAGCGCGTCCTCGCGATCGATCGCCCCGCTGGAGCGGCGCACCTTGTGCTCGGACACCTGCGGATCGGTGTCGGCGTCGACGGAGATGTCCGCCACCCGAACCGTCGCGCCCGCCACCGCCGCCAGCGCGTTCACCGCGGCGCCGCCACCCAGGAAGTTCGCGACCATCTGCGCGGTGACCTCACTCGGATACGCCGACACCCCGTGCCGCGCGATGCCGTGATCCCCGGCGAAGACCACGACCCTGGCGCGCTCGAACTGCTTCGGCGGGCACGTGCCCTGGCAGGCCGCCACCCAGTTGCCGAGTTGCTCCAATCGGCCCAGTGCACCAGCGGGTTTGGTCAGCTGCGCCTGCCGTTGCTCGGCCGCCGCACGAAACTGTGTGTCCGGAGGCGCTACCGGTCCGAATCCGTGCGTCACTATCGAGCCTTTCGGTCATGGCGGTTCCGCCGACTACGCCGCCCAATCTTGCCATTGCCCCTTCGCGCCGTGGGTCCGTGACCTGATCTCCGGCGGTGGGCGGTGCGACCGATCCGCGCGGTTCACCGCCGGTCGTCGCTCGTCGTCGCGCGGGCTACTTGAGACGGAGGGGAAGGCCCGCTACGACCAAGAAAGCCTCGTCGCAGACCTGGGCCAAGCGCTGGTTGAGGGTGCCGATCTCGTCGCGGAAGAGGCGGCCCGAACGCGTGGCCGGGATGACGCCCATGCCTACCTCCGGGCTGACGATCACGAGATCACCGGTGTAGGCGGCGACGGCCGCGACCAGTGCGTCGGTGTCGGGGGAGACCGTGCCGCGCGGAGCCTCCCAAGCCTCGCGCGCGTCGATGCGGGCGGTCAGCCAGGTACCGATGTCGTCGATCAGGGTCACGTCGGGCGGCGTGGGCATGAACGCGGTGAGAATCGCTGTCGGGTCGGCGCTTTCGATGGTCGACCAGCCCGCCGGGCGTCGGCCGCGATGCTTGGCGATGCGCTCGGCGAAATCGTGGTCGGCGGGATCGGGCACGGCGGTGGCGAGATAGCGCACCGGGCCGCCGGCCCGAAGCGCGAGGTCCTCCGCGAACGCCGACTTTCCGGACCGCGCGCCACCCAGAACAAGGATGCTGCGCGCCGCCGCGGGCGAGGGACTTTCCGACACGAGTGCACGGTATCAATCGAACGGCGGATTGCCGCGTGACTGCCGATGCCCGCCCGGCGTGTGCCGTGCTCCGGCGAACTTCGGAATGCGGCCTGCGGCGAGACGTGCCGAGCGGGCGCGGCGGTAGGCCCGAACAGATGGTGGCGGCGGGTCCGGTCCCAGGCGGGATCGTCGGGCACCTTACGGGCTAGGGGGTCGTCGAGGCACTGCGTATCGGACGCGAGTCGTGTTCTTCGATGTCGCAGGCCAGTCAGCCGGTCATGCTCGCCAGGTCGGCCGTAGCGATCCACATACGTGTTCGATGTCCGCGGTTCATGCGGTGCCTTTCAGCGCGCGGACTCGGTGCAGTTGGGTGAGTGCCGCGGTCCGGCAGATTCCGCCGGGTCCCATCGCCGTTCCGTCATCAGGCGGGAGTGTCCGAGCTGCGACCGAAGCGGCGGCGGTACTCGGTGGGGGCGATGCCGACGAGACGCTGGAAGTGGTGGCGCAGGAGGGCGCCGGAGCCGAAGCCGGAGCGGTCGGCGATGTGTTCCAGCCCGAGGTCGGTTTCCTCGAGCAGTTGCTTGGCCAGCAGCACGCGCTGGTTGGTGAGCCACTTCACGGGGGTGGTTCCGGTCTCGGCGGCGAATCGGCGCGCGAAGGTGCGGGTGGACATGTTGGCGCGGGCGGCCAGGTCTTCCACTGTGTGCGGCAGGTCGAGGTGCTCGTTCATCCACTCCAAGGTGGGGATGAGGCTGTCGGACGTGCAGGCCGCGACGGGGCGTTCGATGAACTGGCGCTGCCCGCCGTCGCGCTGCGGGGGGACCACCATCCGCCGCGCGATCGCGTTGGCCACACCACTGCCGAGTTCGCGCCGCACCAGGTGCAGGCAGGCATCGATGCCCGCGGCGGTGCCTGCGCTGGTGATCAGGTCACCCTCGTCGACGAACAGCACGTCCGGATCGACAGTTGCCTCGGGGTACTCGGCCGCGAGTTTCTCCACGTAGCGCCAGTGCGTGGTGCATTTGCGGCCGTCGAGCAACCCGGCCGCCCCGGCCAGGAACGCTCCGGAACACACGGTGAGCACGGTCGCCCCGGCGGCAGCAGCGTCGCGGATGGCCGTGACGACCCGCGGATCGAATCCGTGGTCGGCCGCGGCGGCGGGAATGGCCACCAGATCGGCCGCCGCCAGTTCCTCCAGCCCGTACTCCGGTGTGACTGTGATGCCAGGGCTGGTCGAGTGCAGCGGGACACCCGGCTCGGCCCCGCACACCCGGAAATCGAAGGCGGGCAGTCCGTCGGCCGTGCGGTCGAGGCCGAAAACCTCACAGATGACCCCGAATTCGAACATGGCCATGCGTTCGGACAGCACCACGGCGACCTTCGACAGCATGCGCCCAGTCTAGTGGCCGTATTTTTGCGAACAATGTCAGTACCGCCACTTTCGGCGGTAAATCACTGACCGCAAAATTACTGCCATGGTTACTTTTCTCATCACCCTGGCGGTCATCGTGGCTTTCGCCACACTCATCGCCCGCGGCACCGACCGCGCGGGATCCGCGCAAGTGATCGACCGCGACGTACAGCGGCTGCACTCCGAGCTGACGGCGATGCTCGGCCGCAACACCCACCACCGCTGACCGGCCAGCGCCGTAGGCGCTGGCAAAACTACACAGCTTCGCCGGGGGTTACTCGCGGCTTCGGGGCGCGCATCTTGCGGATCTGCGAGGCGCGGACGAAGGCGTACCAGCCGAGGCGGTAGCCGCCGTCGGTGGTCTCCGGGAAACGCTCCCTGACCCGGTTGTTCACCACGCGGCCGAGCAGGACGCCCTCGATGCCCATGAACAGCATCATCACCAGCATGGCCAGGGTGACGACGGTCTGCAGCGCGGGCGCGAGGAACATCGAGAAGATCAGCACCAGCGCCATCGGCATGAACAGGCCGACCAGGTTGCGCCGGGCGTCGACGATGTCGCGGACGAAGGCCCGGACCGGGCCCTGGTCGCGGGGCGGCAGGTATTTGTCCTCGCCCGCGAGCATGCGCTCCCGTCGATCCGCGGCGGCCTCGCGCCGCTTCGCGGACGCCGCCTTGCGCTCCGCTCTGGTGCCCCGCGCGGCCTTGCGCCGGGCGCGGGCCTCCTTCGCGGTGAGCGGAGCGGGTGCTATCGGGCCGCGGCGCTTGCCTTGCGCGTCACGGCGTTTCGGGGTGGGACGGCCCTTGCCCGCGGTGGCCGTGGCCGCCGCGCGGGTGCTGCTTGCGGCCGAGTCACCGTTCGTGACCACCGTCGATGCGGCGGTCGCGTCGGTGGTGCTGGACTCGCCGCGACGGAACAATTTCACACCGACCAGGCTATTCGATGGGTGGCGCGGCGAGAAATGCGGTCCGATTCGCCCGGAGTGTGCGGGCTCACGGAGGTTGCGTGTCACCGCGGACCGGCTGGTGGCAAGATGGAGGAATAGCAGCCCGCCGAGTGGTGTTTACCGACACGACCCGTGCGCTGTTCCACGGGTTCGACCACAGGTTCCTCGAGGAGAGTTCATGACTGTGCAGAACGAGACCGCCACCCACGGTGTGACTCTGACCGACGCCGCCGCCACGAAGGCGAAGGCCCTGCTCGACCAGGAGGGCCGCGACGACCTGGCGCTGCGGATCGCGGTGCAGCCGGGTGGTTGCGCCGGCCTGCGTTACCAGCTGTTCTTCGACGACCGCTCGCTCGACGGCGACCTGACCGTCGACTTCGGTGGCGTCACGCTGGCCGTCGACCGGATGAGCGCGCCGTACGTGCAGGGCGCCTCGATCGACTTCGTCGACACCATCGAGAAGCAGGGCTTCACCATCGACAACCCGAACGCCACCGGCTCCTGCGCCTGCGGCGACTCCTTCAACTGAGGTAGTAGCGTCCCGGCGCGGTCGCGGAGATCGGCCGCGTTCGATCGGAACAACTGATCTCGTAAGGACATGGGTAACTCGTCGGGAACGCCCAGGACCCGAGCGGCACTTGCGCAAGACCTGAACGCAAATCCGGTGCCGCTCAACTAGTACGGCCTGAAGACCCGGAGAGGCGGCATCAGCTACGGTGAGATCGGGACTCGCGTCCCGGTCTGCACCGCCTGCCGCCTACCGTTGAAGGGGCTCAGCCACGTGTCCATCGCCGTTTCCGCGTCCATTGCGACCGACCACCTCATGCGTTTTCCCGGACGGTTCGCCGACGTACTGCTGGCCGATCAGCTCGACCACGTGTCGCTGAGCTTCCTCGTCGACGATCTGCAGATCCGTCGCGGAGGCGTCGGTGGCAACATCGCCTATGCCATGGGCCTGCTCAATCGGACGCCCCTGCTGATCGGAGCCGTCGGCGCCGACTTCGGCGAGTACCGCGCCTGGTTGGAGAAGCACGGGGTCGACTGCTCCACCGTGCTGGTGTCCGACCGCGCGCACACCGCGCGTTTCGTCTGCACCACCGACGACGACATGGCCCAGCTCGCGTCGTTCTACCCCGGCGCGATGAGTGAGGCCCGCGACATCTCCATCGCCGAACTCGCCGAGACGCGGGACCTCGACCTCGTCCTGATCGGCGCCAACGACCCGGAGGCGATGCTGCGGCACACCGCCGAGTGCCGCGAATTGGGGATCCCGTTCGCCGCCGATCCCTCGCAGCAGCTGGCCCGCTTGGACGGCGACCAGTCCGTGCAGCTGATCGACGGCGCCGCATATCTTTTCACGAACAAGTACGAGTGGGGCCTGCTGCTGCAGAAGACCGGCCTGACCGAGGAAGAGGTCGCCCAGAAGGTCGGCGTCCGCGTCACCACCCTGGGCGCGGACGGCGTGCGGATCGTCGATCGCGACGGCACCGACGTGACCGTCGGCGTCGTGCCCGAGATCGAGAAGGTCGAGCCGACCGGCGTCGGTGACGCCTTCCGCGCAGGCTTCCTCACCGCGCACACCGCCGGGCTGAGCCTGGAGCGTTCCGCGCAGCTGGGCTCGCTGATCGCCGTGCTCGTGCTGGAGACCATGGGCACCCAGGAGTGGACGCTGACCAAGGAGTCCGCGCTCGAGCGCCTCAGCCAGGCCTACGGTCCCGAAGCCGCGGCGGACATCAAGACGCTGCTGTAGACCGTGCGAACGAAAGGCGCGCACCCGGCCGGGTGCGCGCCTTTCCCGCGTTTCCGGGTCAGAGCGAGACCGGGTAGACCGGCTCCTGGATCTCCGGCTTGATCCGGTCCTCGACGAAGATGCCGTGCCACACCATGAACACCAGCAGTGTCCACAGCCTGCGGCTGTGATCGGCGGTCCCGGCCCGGTGCGCGACCAGCATCTCGCTGATCGCGGCCTTGTTCAGCAGGTGGTCGGTCTGCGACTCCGCGATCTGCTGCTGCGCCCAGTCGTAGAGTTCCGTGCCGCGCAGCCAGTGCCGCAGCGGGACCGGGAAGCCGAGTTTGGCGCGGTGCAGCACGTGCGGCGGCACGATGCCCTCCAGCGCCTGACGCAGCGCGTACTTCGTGGTCTCCTTGGTGATCTTCTGGTCGAACGGCAATCCCTCGGCCGCCTTCAGCACCTCGGAGTCCAGGAACGGCACGCGCAGTTCCAGCGAGTTGGCCATGGTCATCTTGTCGGCCTTGACCAGGATGTCGCCGCGCAACCAGGTGAACAGGTCCAGGTGCTGCATCCGGGCCACCGGATCCCAGCCGCGCGACTGCGCGTAGAGCGGCGCGGTGACGTCCTGGTGGGTCCATTCCGGCCGGAACTCGCGCAGCACGGCGCGCAGCTGGGCGTCGCTGAAGCTGCGCGCGTTGCCGTAGTAGCGCTCCTCCAGCGTGAGCGAGCCGCGGTGCAACAGGCTCTTGCCCCTCGTGCCGTCCGGAATCCGGTCCGACAGCTTGCCCGCCAGCCTGCGCAGGCCGCGGGGCAGCTTCTCGAACGGCTTCAGCGACAGCGGCTCGCGGTAGATGGTGTACCCGCCGAACAGCTCGTCGGCGCCCTCACCCGAGAGCACCACCTTGACGTGCTTGCGGGCCTCCTTGGCGACGAAGTACAGCGGGACCAGCGCCGGGTCGGCCACCGGGTCGTCGAGGTACCAGACGATCTCCGGGATCGCCGCGGCGAACTCGGCGGGGGAGACCACCTTCACCACGTGCCGCGCGCCGATCGCCTCGGCGCTCTCGGCGGCCACGTCCACCTCCGAGTAGCCCTCGCGCTCGAACCCGGTGGTGAACGTGATCAGCTTCGGGTTGTGCCGCATGGCCAGCGCCGCGACCGCGGTGGAGTCGATGCCGCCGGACAGGAACGAGCCGACTGTCACGTCGGCGCGCATGTGCTTGGCGACGGAGTCCTCGAGCGCCGCGGCGATCTCCCGGTAGCGGGACGCCGCCGAGCCGGGGGTGAACGGGCGCACCGGGAACTTCGGGGTGAAGTACCGGGTGACGACCGGCGCCGCGCCGGGCCGCACGGTGGCGTAGCTGCCCGATTCCAGCCTGCGGACGTCCTTGTGCAGCGTCTCCGGCTCGGGCACGTATTGCAGCACCGTGTAGTGCTCCAGCGCGCGCGGGTCCAGCTCGTCGCTCAGCCGCAGCGCGGGCAGCAGTTCGAGCAGGCTCTTCTTCTCGCTGCCGAACGCGGTTCCGCCCGGCCCGGTGGCCAGGAACAGCGGTTTGATGCCGAACGGGTCGCGGGCCAGGAACAGCTCCTTGGTCTCGGCGTCCCAGATCGCGAAGGCGAACATGCCGCGCAGCCGCCGCACTGCCTCCGGACCCCAGTAGTGGAACGCCGCGACGATGGCCTCGCTGTCGCCCTCGGTCTGGAAGATCTTGCCGTCCGGGAACTCGGCGGCGTGCGCCTCGGCGAGTTCCGCGCGCAGCTCGAGATAGTTGTAGATCTCGCCGTTGAAGGTGAGCGCGTAGCGGTCGGGCCGCTCGGGCGGGCCCCAGCGCAGCGGCTGGTGCGAGTGCTCGATGTCGATGATCGACAGGCGGTTGAACCCGAAGATCACATGGTCGTCGTGCCAGGTGCCGCGCTCGTCCGGGCCGCGGTGGCGCACGCAGTGCAAGGCCTCGTAGACCTGCTCCACCGTGCCAGGTGCCGCCTCGTCAGATGCCAGGAATCCGAGCAGTCCACACACGGCGTCGGCAACCTCATTTCTCACAGTCGGGATACGCGCGCACCGGATGGGGCGCAAGGGGACGAAATCTAGTGTCCGAGTATGCCGCACCTAGGGCGTCCGCGCGTCGCGCGCGTCACGTCAGGGCGGAATCGCTGGTGACGATGATCCCGGCGGGCCCGGTGAGGTGTCGAAGCCGACCCGACGACAAAGGGGGGGTGCGTTTGGTCTACGCTGCGTAGTACTCAGGTCTCTCTCAGGCGACCCGCGCGCGACTGCGCCGGCCCGGGGAGTGCCCTGATACGAGCTTAGGACGTATCGTCGGGGCCCATCGCAGCCCGGACGATGCACTGTCGGAATGTGTGGCGACCAGGAAGGCGTGAGCGTGGCGCACAAGGCGAGCGAAGAGATCGGGGCACGACCCGCCCGGGGTCGGCAGGGCCGTATCCTTCGGCGGGCCGGGCTGGCGGTGTCCTTGGGGATCACCGCGCTGCTCGTCTCGGGCTGCTCGATCGACACTGTTTGGCTGCGGTTCGGCTGGCCGTCCGGCATCACGCCGCAGGCCACCCGGATGCGGGAGTTGTGGACCTGGTCGGTCATCGCCGCGCTGGCGATGGGCGTGCTGGTCTGGGGTCTGACCTTCTGGACCATCGCGTTCCACCGCAAGAAGGCCGACTCTCCGGAGTTCCCGCGCCAGACCGGCTACAACGTGCCGCTGGAGCTGACCTACACGGCGATTCCGTTCGTCATCATCGCCGTGCTGTTCTACTTCACCGTGGTCGTGCAGAACTACGTGCACGAGAAGGTGGACAACCCCGACGTCACCGTCGACGTGACCGCCTTCCAGTGGAACTGGAAGTTCGGCTACCGCAACGTCGACTTCAAGGGCGGCTACCGGTTCGACGGCGTCGACGCCTCGCGTGAGGCGCTGAACCAGGAGCAGCTCGAGGGGTACAAGGAACGGACCAAGGACGGTCACCCGCAGCCTGGCCCGGTGCACGGCAAGCCGGAGAACGACATCCTCTCCTACCTGCACTACGACAAGGTCGAGACGATCGGCTCGAGCAACGAGATCCCGGTCCTGGTGCTGCCGACCGGCAAGGTCATCGAGTTCCAGCTCGCCGCCGCCGACGTGATCCACGCCTTCTGGGTGCCGGAGTTCCTGTTCAAGCGCGACGTGATGCCCAACCCGAAGGAAAACCACTCCGACAACGTCTTCCAGATCTCCAAGATCGAGAAGGAAGGCGCGTTCGTCGGCCGCTGCGCCGAGATGTGCGGCACCTTCCACTCGATGATGAACTTCGAGGTCCGCGCGGTCACGCCGGAGAAGTTCACCAAGTACCTGGACGCGCGTCAGGCGGGCAAGACCAACGCCGAGGCGCTCGCGTCCATCGGGGAGTCTCCGGTCGCCACGTCCACCGCGCCGTTCAACACCAGGCGCGACACCAAGAGCGCGGCCTCGGCCGAGAGCAAGTGAGGATTGATCTGACATGAAGATCGAAGCGCGGATTTTCGAACTGCTCACGGTGTTCTTCATCATCATCGCGGGCGTCTACGGCTTCTTCACCGGTCAGTCGCGTACGGGTGTCGAGTGGGCGGGCACCACGGCCATGGTGTTGACCGCGGGTCTGTCGCTGATCATCGGGACCTACTTCCGGTTCGTCGCCCGTCGTCTCGACCTGCGCCCGGAGGACTACGAGGACGCCGAGATCGTCGACGGTGCGGGCGACCTGGGCTTCTTCTCGCCCGGCAGCTTCTGGCCGATCACGCTGGCCGCCGCCGGTTCGGTGACCGCGCTCGGCCTGGCGTTCTTCCAGTTCTGGCTGATCGGCATCGGCGTCGTGTGCGTCCTGACCGCCGCCGCCGGGCTGGTGTTCGAGTACTACCTCGGCCCCGAGAAGCACTGAGCCGAAGATCTGCCGAAACGGCCCCACCGGAAAAATCCGGTGGGGCCGTTTCGCGTGTGCGACGAGCTGCCGAAGCGGCGGAGTCCGGGTAGCTCCGGGCCCGCACCTGCTATGAAGGTGCGGGTGGGAGAGAAGTTGCTGGAACCGACCTTGAAGGCGTTACCGCACGGACCGCACGGCCTCGCTCGCGACCTGGTGACGGGCTCGCAACGGCAGCGCCTGCTGTACGGGGTCACGGTCGTCGTCGCCGACCGGGGCTACCTCGATGCGACGATCGCGGATATCGCCGCTGCCGCGAAGGTTTCGCGTCGGACGTTTTATCAGCACTTTCCGGACAAGGAAGCCTGCTTCCTCGCGGCGGCCGAGACCGGCCGCGATCTGATGATCGATCATCTCCGGCAGGTCATGAGGCAGATCTCGTCCGAGCCGGTGACGCCACTCGAAGCGCTCCGCCGCGGCATCCGTGAGTACCTCACGCTGCTGCGCGACGAGCCTTCGTTCGCCCGTGCCTTCTACCTGGAAACCGCGGTGGCCGGGTCGCGCGCGATCGAGTCGTTCGAACGATGCCAGCAGTGGTTCGCCGGATTCATCCGATCTTGGCGTGCGGCAGCGGGCCCCGTCGACTCCACCGTTCCCGATTGCGCGTACCTGGCGGTCACCGACGCGACCAACGAGGCCGTCCGCCGAACCCTCCGTGCCGGAGGAGACTTGCTCGAGCTCGAGGAAGCCGTTGTGTACATCCACCGCGCCTTGCTCGGGCCGCCGACGCCCGCCGACTAGGACAGAACTCTGTCGCCGGCCCCGGTGAGGTTGCAGGATGCGTCGTCGCTGGTGTTGCCACCTTCCGAGGCAATTCTCGCGAACACCTCGGCGCAGTTGACCACAGCTGTCCCGGACCTGTTGCCGAGAACCGTGGAGTCCCGCAGGAGGACGGTGCCGAGAGGGACGTCCACCAGGTCGGTCAACCGGCGTGGAAGGGTGTCGAGGTAGGCCGGCGCGACGTTGATGCCACTGCCGCCGTCGGATGCGGTGTTCCCGGTGATCGTCGCGCGATCGAAGGTCACCACGCCCCTTCCCCGAACGTCGACGCCGCCGCCGCGTCCGGCGAAACCGCCGGGGCGGTACCAGACTCCGGGGTCGACCACGTGGTTGTCCGCGATGGTGGTGTCGGTGAAGGTGCAGGTGTTGTCGCACCGCACACCACCCGCCTCGCCCGCGGAATTGCCGGAGATGACCGTATTCCTCGTCTTCAAGTCCGAGCCGGGCACGTTGAAGATGCCGCCGCCGTATCCGGCGCTGTTGCCCTGGACCACGACGTCGTCGAGAACGAGATCCGACGAATTCGCGATGCCGCCCCCGCCGGTGTCGTAGAACGGGATCTCGTGCTGGGCGGCGACTCCGCCGGTCACCGTCAATCCCGCCAACGTCACGGGCGCGGCGACACTGAGCACCCGGTCGATCCCGCCCGCGTCCAGAACTGTTCGATCGCGGCCGGCGCCGCGCAGCGTCGTGGGGGCGGTCAGGTTCAGGTCGCCCGTGGTCGGATCAGGGTTGCGACCCTGTACTTTCCGCTGGTCGGGGGCGATCGTCAACACGTATCGACCGGCGGGAACCACGATTGTGCTGCCTGGACGGGCATTGGCCGTCTGCACCGCGGCGCGCAGCGTGCAGGCGCCGGAGATCGTGCGGCATTGCCCGCTGCCTGGGTCGGCCGCTACGTCGTCCGTCGTGGAGTCCACCGTTATCACACCCGGCGCACCCGCGGTGGGTGAGGTGTCGGCGTCGGCCGCTGCGGGAAAACCGGCCACGGCTCCCGCGACCAGGGCTGAGATGGCGAATGCGCTGATCGCCGCGGCAGATGTGCTCGTCCTCATGAGGTCTCTGATCCGATCACGAACATGGAGTAAGGTACGCCCGCGTATAAGTAGGGAACGTGAGCGTTTACAACTATGTCGCATCAGAACCCGCTACCGGTGGCGTTTTCCGGAATTCGGTCCGCAGTCGCTGATCGGCATCGGCGTCGTCCGCATCCTGACAGCCGCGGCAGGGCGGTGTTCGAGAACTACCTCGGGCCCGAGAAGCGCTCAGTCGGAGTTTCACCGAGTGTGAGTGGCGAATTCGGCGGTGCGTGCTCGCGAATCAGACCCGCTGTGTCCGGCTCACCTCAGGCTCCGTTGCGGTCGGAGGCCGCGATCACCTCGGGCGCGCCGAGTAGTGGCGTGAACTCCACGATCTCGTGCGTCGCGACGCCGTGGAGCAGGTACGGATCGGTGGCAAGGATCGAGTCGAGCCGATCGCGCGGCATATCGGTGGTCAGGTAGACGCCGCCCACCAGTGGAACGCGGCGTCCCGCCAGCACGAGGCGCCGGTCGGTGATGAGCTGCTCCAGCCAGCGACCGTGAGCGGGGCGCAGGGGGTCCACTTCGGCGAGCGGAACGGTGTAGGTGACGGTCACGACGAACATGAACGCAACGCTAGCGCTGGCCCTGATCGGTGGTCACGGCGATTTCCGGCGGCACGCGCACCAGCGGCCCTCGACCGAGGGATGGTGCGGGCCGAACCGCTACTCCGCTTCGTACCGCAGCGAGTTCTCCGAACGGCAGATCTCCTCGATGCCGGAGACGATGTCGCGCAACTGTTCCGACGGGAGCGCGGCAGGGCGCAGGCGGCAGGTGAAGGTGATCAGGCCGTGGTCTTCGGCGGGCAGGCCGCGGGCGGCGGATTCGGCGCGCAGGTAGCGCGAGCGGACGCCGTAGGTCATCGCGGAGATGACCGTGAAGCAGCCGGTGCGTTCCCGGTGTCCCGAGAACAGATCGTGGAGGCGGTAGAACACCGACGTATAGCTCGACAGGGGCGCGAAAATGCCCACCCGGTAGGCGGGACCACGCTCGGACGAGCTGAGCGCCGTATCGGCCAGATACTCCGCATCGCGGAGGGTTTGCACCTTCGGCGCGAACAGCACCGCGCCCGCGGCCGCGTTGCGCACAGGCATGCCCGCCTTGCCGGGCGCGGCGGAGGCGATGGCGCCCAGCGATTTCCGCGCGCGCGACCCGACCTCGCGCCGGGCGCGCAGTCCCCTGGTGGGCGCGGTGGGGTACAGGCTCGACCACTGCCCGAAGCGCACGGTGCCCAGCTGTACGTGACCGGTGCCGACCGGGCGCGCCACCTTCAGCGGCGCGGTATCGACCCAGCGGCCGACCTGCAGTTCGGCGTTGCCGGGCCGCAAGATCTCCGCATAGGCGTGCTCGACGAAGGAGTCGAAGTCCAGGAACCGGTCGGCGTCGGTGGTCAGCCAGGTGCGTTCCTTGTCGATCTCGATCGCGTCCAGGGTGAGCGCGGTGATGATGCCCGCCCGGCCGCCCGCGCCCAGGATGCGCTGGAACCGCTCGGTGTGGTGGGTGCGCCCGCAGGTGCCGATGCGCCCGTCGGTGTCCACGTACTCCAGATCGACGATCTGGTCGATGAACAGGCCGTGTTTGTGCGAGGCCGCGCTGACGCCGCCGACCGAGGCGAAGCCGCCCGCGGTGATGTCGCGGTGATCGCCGACGACGGGCAGGCCGAGGCCGTGCGCGCCGAGCCTGCGGTCGATATCGGAGAGTTTGGCGCCCGCCTGCACCCGGACGGTGCGCCGGCCCAGGTTGATGTCCAGCACCTGATTCATCCGGCGCAGCGACACCACGGTCGGCTGAGCGGGCAGCGCGAGGCCCTCGTCGAGCAGCTCGCCGCCGCGCACCATCAGCCGTTCCGATCGCCCACGTGAATCCCGCACCGTGCGAACGACATCGGCGGTATCGCGGGGGAGGTATTCCTCGGCGTTGGAGACAATGTGCGGCGTGCTCATGGCAGAAGAGCTAACCACAGCGCGGCCCGCGCCGCTCCCCCGAAGCGGGGTGTCACCGCGACGCCGGCGCAAGGCTCTTGCTGAACAGGACGGATCCGGCGGCGTCGCACAGATCTACGGTCAGTTCCCTTGACCTTCCGTCGATGCGCACCTCGCCGAAATGCTGGAAGGCGTCCAGTGGCGAGCTGTTCTGCACCGGCGGGGCGTGCACGTAGACCGCCTCCGGACCGAACGTGCCGTCGAGCTGGTTCGGGCCGAACGCGCCCGCGTTGAGCGGACCGGAGACGAACTCCCAGAACTCGTCGAAGTCGGTGAAGGCCGCCCGCTCGGGCGAATAACGGTGCGCCGCCGTGTAGTGCACGTCGGCGGTGAGCCAGACGACGTTGGCCACCTTGTTCGCCTTGATCGACGACAGCACCTGGGCGATCTCGCGTTCCCGGCCCGACGGCGCGCCGGGATCGCCGTTGGCGGGTCCCTCGAAGGCGGTGGTGTTCTTCTGTTCGCCGTCCGGGACGACCAAGCCGAGCGGCAGGTCGTTGGCGATGATCTTCCAGGTGGCGGTGGACTCGCGCAGGCTGTCGACGAGCCACTTCGTCTGCGCCGGACCGAAGATGCGGCCGTCGGGGCCGTTGTTCGCGTTGTTGGCGTCCTTGTTCGCGCGCATGTCCAGCACGAAGACGTCGAGCAGCGGACCGTAGGAGATCTTGCGATACAGGCGGCCGTCCACCGCTTCCCTCGGCTCCAGCGGCATCCACTCGTGGAAGGCCTGCCAGGAACGGGTGGCCAGGGTGTCCATGGAGCGTTCGGTGTAGCCCTTGGACTCGCCGACCAGTCCGCCCGGGTACCAGTTGTTCACCGTCTCGTGGTCGTCCCACTGGACCACTTGGGCGACCGAACTGTTGAAGCGGCGGTAGTTCTCGTCGGTCAGGTTGTAGGCGTAGTTGCCGCGGAACTGGTCGAGGGTCTGCGCGACAGCGCTTTTCGCCTCGCTCACCACATTGCGCCAGATCCGCCCGTCGGGCAGGGCGACCGATTCCCGCAGCGGTCCGTCGGCGTAGATCGAGTCGCCGGAGTGCAGGAACAGATGCGGGTCGCGGGCGGCCATGACGGCGAAGATCCTCATGCCGCCCAGCTCCGGGTTGATGCCGTAGCCCTGGCCCGCGACGTCGCCGGACCACTGGAGCCGGATGTCCGACGCGGCGGTGGGCGCGGTGCGGAAGACGCCGGTGACCGGTTCGGAGGTGGCGCCGTCCTCGCCGCGCAGCGTCACCCGGTAGTGCACCTGCGTTCCGGCGGGCAGGCCGTTGACCCGCACCCGGCCGGTGCCGTCGGAGTCGGGTGTGAGCAGCGGTCCGGTGAAACGCTTGGGATCGGTGAACGATTCCGTGGCGGCGGTTTCCACCAGCAAGGTGGCGGGGCGATCGGCGCGGGCCCAGATCAGTGCGCCGTCCGCGCGCGGATCACCCACCGCGACACCGTGTGTGAGCACCGGCCGCCCGCGGACCAGCGCGGGGCCGTTGTCCGGCGAGCATGCCGCCAGTGCAGGGGCCGCCACCAGTCCGAGCGCGGAGGCGCGCAATACGGTGCGCCGGGAGGGTCTCGAGTCCGAGCCGGTCATGAGGCAACCCTGACGCAACTACGTCAACGGCGCGTGAACGGGCCGGGTCCGTGTGGACAACAAGCAAGAGTCAGTGCGCCAGGCGCGCTATACGGTGGTGCAGTTCGCCCGCCCAGTCCACGCCGGCCAGGTGCTGGTAGTCCACCCACAGCGCGTCGAACACGTCGCGGCCCTCGGAGAGCCAACCGCCGCGCTTGTCCGCCTCCAGGACCACGCTCATGCCGGTCTCGGTCGGAACGAAAGTCACCTCGAGCTGGTTCAGGCCCGGGTAGTGCGGTGCGCCCGCGAACTCGATCTCCTGGTAGAACGGCAGCGTCTGGGGCGTGTCGTGCACCCGGCCGGATTCCACGTCCGCGCTACGCAAATGGAATCCCAAGCGTTCCACCGCTTCCAGCAGCACGTGCTGAGCGGGCAGGGCGCCGACGCCGATCGGGTCGGTGTCGGCGGCGTCCACCGCGCCGTGGATCTCCACGATCGTGCGCAGCGAGACCACCGTGCCGGGCAGGTGTCGTCCGTTGTAGAACGTGATCGGTGTTTCCATCGGCGCGCGGGCCGCGAACCGGAACTCCAGCGGCGCCCCCTCGGGCAGATGCAACGGTCCGTGCACCCCGGTACGTCCGAACGCGACGTCGCGCACGCCCTCGTGATCCTCGTACTCCTGCTCGGCCCTGGTCACGAACTCGACGGCCACCTGGGTGATCTCCTGCGCGACCGCTCCGCCCCGCAAACGGATCACGCCCTCCACCGTGCCCCCGGGCTGCACACCCGGCGTGAACAACTCGGTTTCCACTTCGGCCCCACCGACCCCGGCCACCGCCAGCAACTTCTTGAACATGCCCGTACTTTCGCCGCGCCGTCTTACCGAAGGCTTGTCATTACCTTGTCGCTGTGGACGACTCGGCCGAGTCTAGGGCAGCGCCGATCGAGCGGCGGCGACGAAGGCGTCGCAAGCAGCGGGATCCTTGTCGCCGCCGGGGTATTCGACGCCGCTGTTGACGTCGACGGCGTACGGGTGGACCTGCCCGACGGCCGCGGCGACCGTCGCGGGCGTGAGGCCGCCTGCCAGTACGACGGGACGGTCGAACTCGGCCATCGCGCCGACGATGGTGGCGCTGATCGACCAATCGTGTGCGCGTCCGGTGCCGCCCAGCCGGTCGGGGGTGCGCGAATCGAGCAGCACCGCATCGCAATACGGAGCCATGGCGCGTGCGGCGCCGACGGCCTCCGGACCGGTCACGTGTACGGCGGCGAGAACCGGCCGCCCGGCCGCGCGTTCGTGTACCCGGGCGACCACATCGGCGGAGACCAGCCCGTGGACCTGGATCGCGTCCACACCCACCCGGTCGGCCAGTGCGATGATCGCCGCCGGGTCCTCCAGATGTGTGACCAGCACCCGGGTGACGAACGGCGGGGTGGCCGCCGCCAGCGTGGCAGCGCGACGCCGGTCGAGCGCGTCTTCACTGACATGCGTTACGCCCGAGATGAATCCGACCGCGTCGGCGCCCGCGGCGACGGCGGCGCGCAGGTCGGCCTCCGATCGGATGCCACAGATCTTCGTCCGTACGGTCGACGGGCGCACGTCAGCCGGCTCGAGGGGACCTTGATCGTCCTGGATGGAGTGATCAGCCTGCGGCGGTGTCCGGGATGCGGACGGGGACGGCGGCGGGGTGGCTGCCGCTGGGGACGCCCTTCTTCAGGCTGTGGGCGTAGACGTCGACGTACTCCTGGCCGGTGAGCTGCATGAGCTCGTACATGACCTCGTCGGTGACGGCGCGCTCGACGAAGCGGTTGCCGCCCATGCCGTCGTAGCGGGAGAAGTCGATGGGCTCGCCGAACTTGACTTTCACCTTCCTGCGGCGCCAGCGGAACGGTCCGGGCGGGCTCACCTCGTCGGTGCCGATGACGGCGACCGGGATGACGGGGACGCCGGTCTCCAGCGCCAGGCGGGCCAAGCCGGTCTTGCCCTTGTACAGGCGGCCGTCGGGGGAGCGGGTGCCCTCGGGGTAGAGGCCGACCAGACGGCCCTGGTCGAGCAGCTTGCGGGCGGCGTTGAGCGCGTCCTCGGCGGCGTCGGCGCCGCTGCGATCGATCGGGTACTGGCCCGAGGCGCTGAAGAAGAACTTCTGGAGCCGGCCCTTGATGCCCGGGGTGTTGAAGTACTCGGCCTTGGCGAGGTAGCTGATCCGCCGCGGGCTGAGCAACGGAGCGAACAGCCAGTCGGCGAAGGAGAGATGGTTACCCGCCATGATGGCCGGCCCGTCCGCCGGAATGTTCTCTACGCCTTCGACCGTAGGCCGGTTGTAGAGATGAATGAACGGTCCCAGCAGCACGAACTTCAGCAGCCAGTAGAACATGACGTCCTTCCCCCGGGACCGGGATAGTTGCGGGCACCTGCTTCAACTGCCGACTTTACCGCCGGTGCAAGATCACATCCAACCGCAGCGGCGAATCTCACCACACTTCGGCCCCGACGCCGAGCGATGACGACGACCGGCGTGTCGCGGCAGGCCACGAGGGGTCGTGGCGGCGTGGTCAACGACTGGTCCGCGCGACGCGCGCGGACTTACGCGCGCCCGAGGGCAGTGCCGCCCTCGCGAGGTCGGCCGCGCCGATCATGCCCGCGGCCTCACCCAGTTGGGTGGTTCGTATGCGGGCCAGCGGCCGGTGTCCCGCGCCCGTGATCGCGCGCGCGTACTCTTCCCGCGCCTCGTCCAGGAACAACGGCGCCGAACTGCTCACGCCGCCCGCGATGACCACCAGGTCCGGATCGAAGATGTCGCTGACGAACGCCAGCCCGAGCCCGAGCCAGCGCGCGAAGTCGGCCATCACCCGCACGGCGAGCGGGTCGCCGTCCTGCGCGGCGCCCGCGACCCGCCGTCCGGTCAGCGAGCCGGGATCGCGTGCCACATCCCTGGCCAGCACGGAGCGCAGGGTATCGCTGGCCAGCATCTCGATCGCGGTCTCTGCCAAAGCGGTTCCGCTGCAGTAGCGCTCCCAGCACCCGCGTTTGCCGCACGGACAGGGCCGCCCCTGCGGAACGACTTGCAGATGACCCAGTTCGGGTGCGACGCCGTGCGTGCCCCGATACAGCTGGCCGTCGATCAGCAGGGCGGCGCCGATGCCGGTGCCGATCGCGATCAGCACCACGTTGTGCCCGCCCGCGGCGGCGCCGAACCGATACTCGGCCCACATCGCCGCGTTGGCGTCGTGTTCCAGGATCACCGGCAGTTCCAGCCGTTCGGTGAGACGCTGGGCGACCGGGGCGTCCTGCCAGGGTAGATGCGGGGCGAACCGGACGGTGGAGCGATCGCCGTTGATGAACCCGGCGACCGCGAGGCCGACCGCGCCGATGGGATGCCTGCCGGACAGGTCGCGCACGGCCCGGTCCAGCGCGTCCTCCAGCGCTCGCGCGGAATGCGGCGTCGGCGCCTGGACCGTGTCCAGCACCTCGCCGCTGTCATCGATCACCGACGCCCGAATGTTGGTGCCGCCGACGTCTATTCCGACGGTCAGCGGTCGCGTACCGGCCATCTGGTGCGTCATACCTTGATCGTCACGGGAATGTCGACGTAACGGGGACCGTCGTCGTCCCCGGGCCGGCCATGGCGATGCGGCGCGCCGGTCTCCGGGTCGGCTTCGGTGGGCATGACGGGTTCGACCGGCACTCCGGCCAGCGCCTCGCGCAGCACGGTGACGATCGCGGTGCCGTGCTCGGCGACCGCGGCCAGCACGTCGTGGTGCTCCCCGCGCACCAGCGCCGCGGCCGCGCACACCGGACACCAGCTGCAGTTGGACCACTCGACCTGTCCGTCGGCCGCGCGCCGCAGCACCGGCTCGACCCGTTCCAGCACCGCCTCGGCCAGCAGCTTCAATTCCTCGGCGAATTCGGCGACACCGTCCGGCGCGGTGTGGCCGCCGACCTCCTCGCCCCTGGGCGAGTGCGGATCACCGGTCATGGTCGCGACTTTCGGACGCGTGCGCCCAGACCCGCGGATCGGGCCGGAAGCGGACCACCAGGTATCCGTCATCGAGTTCGGCGCCGTCGACCGTGCACCGCCGCAATACCGGCGCCAGGCCAACCCGGCGCCGGACACCGTCCGCTCCCACGATCAAATCGTCCTCCACTCGGCCAAGGCGCAATGTGGCGGCGTCGACCACCGGCAGGTGCATGCGCAGCGCGTACACCGACTGCAATCCGGTGCCGGATTCCAGGAGAACCAGCGGTTCGCCGGAACTCGCGTCGACCTCCGTCTGATTGTCGCTCAGCATAAGCGCAGCGTCCCCGGTGTCGCCCGCCGAGTCCATCGCGTACGACAGCGCGGCCAGCGAGTTCAGCCCGATCGGCTCCGGGCCGGTGTGCCGCGCGATCACCACCGGTATACCCGGCATCGTGCTCCGCAACTCGGCGATGACGTCGGATTGCTCGCCGCGCCGGTTCGAATACCACTGCACCGCCGGATGTTCGGCTCCGTCGGGCGTCGCGAGATCGGGCAGCACCTTGTTCACCACGACGGCGTCCAACCGCAGGCCCAGCAGCGCCGCGGCGGAGCGCACCCGCTGCGACTCGGCCACCGCGACGCGCTCGGCGAGGGTGACCAGCCGCGCCCGCGTGCGCCGGTGGTCGGCGAGCAGATCGCGAACTTCCGTGACCGCCCGCACGATTCGTTCCACCGTTGCCGCGAGCACGGCGCGCCGCAGGTCGGTGCCGACGGCGCTCATCGCCCGTGCGTGCGGTGGCCACATCCGTTCCACGTAACCTAGCAGCGTGCCGGGCGCGGTGACGATGCGCAGCATGTCCGCCGAGGGCGGGCAGTCGACGACGATCAGATCCCAGTCGTCCTCGGCGGCGAACTGGGCGATCTCCACCAGCATCAGCAGTTCCTGCACGCCGGGCAATCCGGTCAGTTCCGCCGGGTCCAGCGCGGCGAGGTCGAAACCGTGCTCGTGCCCGCGGCCGGCCGAGATCACCCGCACCACGTCGCGGAACCGGTCCTCGAGCAGCGCGAGCGAATCGATCTCGATCACGTCCAGTCCGGGCAGCACGGTGGCGACGCCGGTGACGGTGCCCGGATCGTGCGGGAAGCGGAAGCCGAGCGCGTCGCCGAGCGAATGCGCCTGATCCAGCGAGGCGATCAGCACGCGACGGCCCGACCTGGCCTCGGCCATGGCGGTGGCGCACGCGAGCGTGGTCTTGCCCACCCCACCCTTGCCGATGAACAGCTCGACCCGGGTCTTGTGCGCGGTCAGCCTTCGACCCGTTTCTTCAGTTCCTTCAGCGCGGTGTCGGTGATCACTTTCTCGGCCTTGCGCTTGAACATGCCGATCATCGGGATGTTCAGGTCGACGGTGAGCGTGTAGACGACCTCGGTGCCGCCGGGCCGATCGATCAGCTCGTAGGTGCCGTTCTGCGCCTTCTGCAACTCGCCGCTGAGCAGCCGCCAGCTGACCGCCTTACGGTCGGCGCGCCACTCGTAGGACAGGACGTAGGTGTCCTTGACCACCCCGGCGTCCAACACGAACCGCGCGGTCTTGGCCAGACCGTCCGGCCCCACCTCCAGCACCTCCACCGACTTCGCCGCGGATACCCACTCGGGATAGGACTCCAGATCGGCGATGACGGACATCACCTGCTGCGACGGGGCCTCGATGACGATCGATCTCTGGGTCCGGTCGGCCATGCGGACAGCGGTTCCTTTCAGCGTCGGTGCTGGTAGATCAAGGCTGGAGCGCGGGACTGACACCGGCGGGGCGGCCCGCCTCCAGCCGGGACTTCACCTCGAACGACATGTTCTTGCCCGCGACCCGGCGCGCCCGGTTGGCGGCGGCGAGCTTGCCCGCGGGCAGCGCGGGCTCCGGCTCGGCGTGCAGGAAGTAGTGCAGGATCACCCCGTCGAGCGCGGGCTCCAGCCACACCTCCATGGTCCCCGTCAGGCCACCGGACACCGACCAGCGGATACCCTTCTCGGCTCGATCCTCACGGACATCCAGGGCCAGGTCGGGCCACCAACGGCGCCAATTGTTCGGTCCCGCCAGCAGCTCGGCCACGGCGGCCCCCGGTGCGGCGACGAAGGTCTGATCTGCGACCTGGATACTGCTCACTCCGCTGAGCGTAGTAGATGCGACGCGGATCACCGCAGCAGCTGTCGCAGGCGCGCGCCCAAGCTGTCCCAGCGCCACTGCTGCTCGACGAACGCGCGGCCCGCCGCGCCCATCCGCGCGGCGGCATCCCGGTCGGACAGAATGTCCACCAGGGCGTCGGCGATCTGCTGCACGGAACGCCCGTCCACCACGCGACCGGTCTTGCCCTCGATCACCGTCTCCGGCGCGCCGCCGGAGTTACCCGCCACCACCGGGACACCGGACGCCGACGCCTCCAGGTAGACGATGCCGAGCCCCTCCACATCCAGCCCCGCGCCCCTGGTCCGGCACGGCATCGCGAAGACGTCCGCCAGCGTGTGATGCGCGGCCAACTCACCGGACGGGACGCGGCCGGTGAACACCACGTCCTCGGTGACGCCCGCGGCGACCGCCAGGGCGCGCAGCTTGTCCTCGAAGGGGCCGCCGCCCGCGATCACCAGGACCGCGCCCGGCACACGCTCACGGATATCGCGCATCGCCAGGATCAGCGCGTCCTGCCCCTTGCGCGGCACCAGCCGGGACAGGCACAGAATGGTCGGCCGGTCGCCGAGGCCGTATCGTTCGCGCAGTTCGGCCCGCGCGGCCGGATCCGGGCGGAAGACCTCGGAGTCCACCCCGGGCGGCAGATACTCGAGCGCCGCGTTCGAGCCGAACGCGGACGCGAACCGGCGGCGGGTATAGCGGCTGACGTAGGTGACCACATCGGTGTGCTCGCCGATGGCACGCAGCGCCTGCCTGGCCCCCGGCAGCATCGACCAGCCGACCTCGTGGCCGTGGGTACTGGCCAGAATCCGTTCCGCGCCCGCGCGACGCAGCGCGGGCGACAGCAGCGCCAGCGGCGCCGCGGCCCCGAACCACACCGTGTCGCACTGCTCGCTGCGCAACAGTCGCGCGGCTCTGCGCAGCACCAGCGGAGTCGGCAGCATCAGCGTGGTGGGATGGCGAATGACCTGGAACTTCTGCCGGGCATCGAACTTCAGATGGCTGTCGCCACGCCAGCGCGGAGCGTAGACCACCAGGTCGTCCGGCGGCAGCTCACCAGCCAACGCCTGCAGATACGACTGGATACCGCCCGGCCGCGGCGGGAAATCATTGGTAACCAGCAGAGTTCGAGCCATGCGCAACAAAATACTGGGTCTGATTTGCAGCGCCTGCGGCGCTGCGTGTTCGCGGCCCCTTTGTGGCCGCGAACGGAAGAGGCTCGGTCTCGCTTCGCTCCAGTTGCCACGCGACGCCTTCCTATTCCGCGCCGACGTCCGCTGACCCTGCGTAACGGGTGCGGTACCGGTGCGCTCGCGGCTGTCGGTAGGGGTCAGGCGGTTCGGGTTCGGAGCCACTCGCGCCAGTCGTCGACGAAATCGGCGCGGGGGGTGCCGAGGACTTCGCGGAGGATGCCGTCTTCGGTGGTGGGGTCCTGTTTGCCCGCCGCGATGCGGTGGTAGAGCTGGACGAGGCGGGCTCGGTCGTACTTCTCGGCGACGAAGGCGCAGATCGACCAGGCCTTTTCGTATGTGAAGGCGGCGTCGGGGCCGGAGAAGTCGGTGTCGGGCGGCAGATCCTCGGGGATCCGGCCCGCGTGGGCATGCGCGGTGAGCGTGGGAGCGATGTCGGAGAACCGCTGGTCCTCCCCGTGGTGCGCGGTGTAGTCGGCGAAACCCTCCAGCATCCACAGCGGGGCGCCGTCGACGGTGTCGGCGCGAGCGGCGATGTGGGTGAGTTCATGCCGCAGCAGGGTGGCCATGCCCTCGGGATCGAGGCGGCGTCCGGTGTCGGGGCCGAAGACGACGCGCTGGCCGGTGGGCCGACTGCCCGCCGTGAACGGATCGGCGACGGAGGCGGCGGCGACTTCGGTCGGCAGGAGACCGGGTGAGCGCAGCAGGGCCGCGAACTCGGAGGGCGACGAGGCGACGACGACCAGCGCGGACTGCGCCCAGCCGGGACCCCAGACGTCGGTCACCGCGGCGGTGGCCTCGGCGAGTTCACGTTCCAGCACGTCGATTTCGATCCGCTGGTCGGGATGGCCGACGACCAGGGATCGTCCCCCGTCTCCGGTCGGCACTTGGCGGGCGATGATCGACCCGAACGGTTCGACGATGCGCCGCACCTCGGCCAGCCGGGGATCGGTGGCCGCCGCCTGACCCACCGCCTCGGTCGCTCCCGGCTCCGCGGCCCGCAGTTTCGGCAGCACCGTGTTCGGCAACATGATCAGCGCGACGCACACGCCGGTGAGTGCCACCACCATCGCGACGGTGAGACAGAACTCGAAGCGTCGCCGGGCCGAGCACCACGCGCGCAATCTCCGCATGCCGTTCATCGGCGCGCCCTGGCGGGGGATACGGCTGTGCGGCCGACGGGGTAGGCGCCGCGCCGCCCGCCCGGGTGGGTCACCGTTGCCCGTCGCGGGTTGGCTGGGCTTCGAGTACTGCGGTGCCGCTGGTTGGCTCGCTCACGGCCTCTAGTATCGCCGAGCCGAATGGAACGGCGTCGAGCTCATGGGTGCGACCGCGACGGGCACGCCGAAGGTGGAGGCGTGCAGCATGAGCCCGTTGCCCGCGTAGATGCCGACGTGCGAGATGTCGGAGTAGAAGAACACGACGTCGCCGGGCTGCAGATCCTCCTTGGCCACGGGTGTGCCGTAGGTGGCCTGCTGCGAGCTCGTCCGGGGCACGTTCTTGCCGACCTGCTTGAACGCCCACTGGACGAGGCCGGAGCAGTCGAACTGGTCCGGACCGGTGGCGCCCCAGACGTAAGGGTCGCCGATCCGGGTGAGACCGGCCGCCAGCGCGCTGGTCCCGCTGCCGGGGACGAGGCCCTGCAAGAGACTGTCCCGGTCGAAGCCGGGCGGGAACGGCGATCCGGCGAGGGCCGACTTGTCCTTGGCCGACAGCGACCCCCAAGCCTGCACCACCTGGGCGATGGCGCCGCCGAGGTCGCTGCGCTTGTGCTCCAGTTCGATGCGCACCGCCTCGGCTTTCTGCGCGGCGGAACGGGCGGCGTCGGCGGCGGTGCGGGCCGCCGATTCGGCGGCGGTCGCGGCGTCGGTGGCCTTCGAGTAGTGGTCGAGCTGCTCGGAGGTCTGCGCGGACACCACGTCCAGCGTGGACATCTGGTCGAGCAGTTGCTGCGGTGAGTCGCTGACCAGCACGGCGAACAGGCGGTTGGTGCGGGCGCCCTGGTAGGCGGCGATCGCGGTGCGGTCGATGACCGGTCGATACCGGCGGATCTCGTCCCTGGCCTGGTTCACCAGGTCGGTGCTGGCGGCCAGCCGAGCGTCGGCGTCACGCTGGACGGCGAGCTTCGCGTCCAACTCGGCTTCCACGCCCAGAGCTTGCTGGTTGAGCTGTTCGGACTGACGAGACAGATCGATCATCCGCTGCACCGCCTCCGTGGCGGTGGAGGGAAGCGCCACCGGATCCGCTCCGGCCGGGCCGCCGCCGTAGAGACCGGCGGCCAGCAATCCCGCTGCCAGCGTCCCTCCCACCAGACGTTTGGTCTGCTGTCCCCGGTGATGCTCAGCCACAGCCCGCGGTGCCCCGTTCTCTCGTGCAGCGATCTCTCGCGAAACCGACGCGGAAGCCTTCGACGAACCCCGAGGTTTGCGCCGGGCGAACCCGGGGTAATCGGTGGAAGGTCTCGGTTAGGTTACGGAACGGCCCTCATCGATGTCCAGTAGAGAACGAATTGATCACAGGGCCGTGGTGCGGTCGGGCCGCGATCTCGCGGCCCGACCAGCTGCTGCTCAGAAGCGGCGAGCGCCTGCGATCGGCATGGAGGAGATCGGCGCCACCTTCACGGGCTGGCCCGAGGTGGACGCGTGCACGACGTTGCCGTCACCGGCGTAGAGGCCGGAGTGGCCGCCGCCGTAGAACGAGACGAGGTCGCCGGGGCGCAGATCGTCCAGGGACACGGGGCTGCCCGCGGCGAGCTGGGCGCCGCTGGTGCGGGGCAGTTCGATGCCCGCTTGGCGGTAGGACCACTGGACCAGGCCGGAGCAGTCGAACGCGTCCGGGCCCGCGGCGCCGTAGACGTACGGCGAGCCGACCTTGCTCAGGGCGGCGTCCAGCGCGATGTCACCGGAGGCCTTGGGTGCGACGAAGGGCAGGGGAGCGGGGCCGGGCAGCTCGACGCCCGGAATGCCCGGCGGAACCGGCAGCTCGTTCGGAACGTCGAAGGTTCCCACGCCGGGGACGGTCACCGGCTGGGCCGACGCGGGGGCTGCGGGCAGCAGGAACGCGCCGATGGTGGCAGCGCCGACGGCCCCGGCGGCAACAGCGCGCTTCGCCTGACGCTTGGCGGCGTTGGTCGTCATGATGCGGTACTCCCAATCTGCCTCACGACGCCGCACCCGGTGGTGCCGCGGACTTCGTCGGCGCCGCACCGGTCGGCGCGGCGGGACTCCGTGAGGTCTCGAAAAGGTTACGAACACATCACGGTCGTTTGTAAAGCGTCGACGAAGCGAAATGGGGTTGCTCAACAATTTCACCGGCTAATGGATGTGAGATGCGTCCCACCGAATCACGAAAAGATAACGGCGGGGTAATCGTGCGAGAGCGCGCCTTCGAGCAGGGTCGCGCGGCGGGGTGGACCGGTCGGCTACCCCGGGTGGGTCTGCGGAGTGTTTTCCCAGGTAGTGGCGGATAATGTGCCATAGGTTCCGATATGGTCGGTCGTTCGTACACCGTAGAGCCGGGGGTTGCCGACACGCCCGGGGTCGGCAGATCGCTTTTCGCGGGACTCGCCGCAATGTTTGATACAGTTTTGAACCGTATGTGATCTGAGTCTCTTTTCCGCATTTCTAGATCATTTCCCGGGTATCGCCCCGAAATCTCCACGGTGTCATTCGGACATTTCGCGGCGTATTCGCGTGCTCGGTTCCTGTCGGACCGTGGCCCTACGCTGCTCGCCGTGTCCGATCCCGTGCCGCGCCCGGCCGTCCAGCAGCTGGCTTTCGACGAGCTCGACACCCCCTTGTACGACACGACTTTCGTGGTCGTGGACCTGGAGACCACCGGGACCAGTCCCGGGGCCGACGGCATCACCGAGATCGGAGCGGTGAAGGTGCGCGGCGGGGAGGTGCTCGGCGAATTCGCGACACTGGTCAACCCGGGACGAGCGATACCGCCCGCGATCGTGCACGTCACGGGCATCACCACCGCGATGGTGTACGCCGCGCCGCGCATCGAGGCGGTGCTGCCCGGCTTCCTGGAGTTCGCCGCGGGCGCGGTGCTGGTCGCGCACAACGCACGGTTCGACATGGCGTTCCTGCGTGCCGCCGCGGCGCAGTGCGACACCGCATGGCCGGCCGCGCAGGTGCTGTGCACCGTGAAACTGGCGCGACGGGTGCTCGGGCGCGACGAGGCGCCTTCCGTGCGGCTGGGTTCGCTGGCCCGGCTGCTCGGCGCCACCACGCAGCCGACGCACCGGGCACTGCAAGACGCGCGCGCGACCGTCGACGTGCTGCACGCCCTGATCGCGCGGGTCGGGAACCAAGGTGTCCACAGTCTCACCGAGCTGCTCGACTACTTGCCCGACGTCACGCCCCGGCAGCGCTCCAAACGCGTCCTCGCGGCCGATCTCCCCGCCGCTCCGGGGGTGTATTTGTTCCGCGGTCCCTCGGACGAAGTCCTATATATAGGCACGGCTGTGAACCTGCGCCGCCGCGTCCGTAACTACTTCACCGGTTCGGAGACCAGAGGGCGGATGAAAGAGATGGTCTCGCTGGCGATTCGGGTCGACCACGTGGTGTGCGCGCACGCGCTCGAGGCGGGGGTGCGCGAACTGCGGCTGTTGGTTGCGCACACCCCGCCCTACAACCGCCGGTCGAAATTCCCGAAACGGGCCTGGTGGCTCACTCTCACCGACGAGCCGTTCCCGCGGTTCTCGGTGGTGCGCGAGCCCGGCCGGGACGCGCTGGGGCCGTTCCACTCCCGCAACGACGCCGCCGACCTGGGCGTGATCATCGCCGAATTCACCGGGTTGCGCACTTGCACGGCACGGCTGTCAAGGAACGCGGCGCACGAGTGCCCGCCCGCCCTGGTCGGCGGCTGTCCGGCGGGCTCCCAGGGAAAGCCGCTGAACATGGCGCAGTACGCGCCCGCGCCCGCGCTCGTGCGCGCGTTGTTCGCCGGGCGCAGCGACGCGCCGATCCGGTTCATGCTCGACCGCATCGAAACTCATTCGCGCGCGGAACATTTCGAGGCGGCGGCGCGGCTGCGCGATCGCGCGGCGCGAGTGGTGCGCGCGCTGCGGCGCACCCAGCGACTGGCCGCGGTGGCGCGCATCGCCGAGCTGATCGCCGCGCATCCCGACGGTGACGGCGGGTGGGAGTTCGCGGTCATCCGGTACGGCCGCCTGGCCGGTTCCGGTACCGCCCAGAGGGGCGTGCCGCCGATGCCCATCGTGGAGCAGATCGTGGCCGCCGCCGAAACAGTGGTTCCGGCCGGGGTCGCCGGACCGCATGTGCAGGACCACGCCAGGTCTCCGGTCGAGAACCCCCCGCCTTTACGCGGCGCGTCCCCCGAGGAAGTGGCGCTGGTCGTACGCTGGCTGGCCCGGCCCGGCGTCCGCATCGTGCGGACCACGGACGGGTATCACGAGCCGCTCTTCGGCGCGGCGCGCTGGCTGGGCTGGGCGGAACTGGCCGACGCGGCGGTCCGCGCCCAACCGACCGAGGAAGGTTATCTGGACCGCTTAGGCTGAGCGTCATGATTACCGCGATCGTCTTGATCCACGCCGACAACGGCCGCATCCCGGAGACCGCGCAGGCGGTCGCGGACACCGACGGCGTCGCCGAGGTCTACTCCTGCGCGGGTGACGTGGACCTGATCGCGATCGTGCGGGTACGTGACCACGAGCAGATCGCCGATGTGGTGACCGGCCGGATCGACAAGACACCGGGTGTCCTGCGCACCACGACCCATATCGCGTTCAAGTCGTATTCGCGCGCCGAAGTGGAGGCGGCGTTCTCGCTCGGCGAATAGTCCCTCAGTCCCGCACCCGGACACTGCGCACGGCGAAATAGGCGCCGTCGTTCGGTGGCAGCACGACGACGTCGCCCGAGCAGTCCGGCGACTCGTACAAGTGCGCGACTCCATCGGTGCGGTTGCGGATCTCCACGTCGGACCCGTCGCCGACCTCGACGCAGCCGACCGGGTTCTCGTACACGACGCCGTCGGCGAACAAAACGCCTCCGGCCGCATTCGCTCCTGGGGCGGCGGCGATGCCTGCGGTGGCGAGGACGGCGAGTAGCGGAACGAAAAGTCGCATGTCGGTGCTCCTCGTCGGTCGAACCGATCGGCGCGGTGCCCGACTCGGCATGCGCCGAATTGTCCGGCCGACGTTACCGGCCGCGACGATCGCGGCCGCGGCCCTCGCTCAGGTCAGCGTGTCGGCGCGTGTTCCCAGCGGCGATGTCGGAGAGCATCGGCACGGCCAGGTCGGCGCCGAAGCCGCGGCAGCGTGCACGAGCCGGGCATCGCTGCGGGCACCGAGCCAGCCCGCGTCAGTTGTCGCCGAGCGTCTGCGTCAGCTTCGCCCAGCGCTCCAGCAACGCCGTGGCGGCGCCCGTGTCGATCGCCTCGGCGGCGCGCTCGACGCCCGCCGCGAGCGCGGCGTGCAGGTCGGAGTCGGGATCGCCGACGCCGCGCGACCAGTCGTAGGTCAGGATCGCGGCGGCCGAATTCAGCAGGACCGCGTCCCGGACCGCGCCACCACGACCGGCGAGCACGTCGCGGGCCACGCCCGCGTTCACCTCGCTGTCGCCGCCGCGCAGCGCGTCCAGATCGACCCGCGGGATGCCTATGCGGGTCGGATCGATGGTGGCCCGGCGCGTTCGTCCACCCGACACGATCCACGCCTCGGTGGTGTCCGAGGTGGTGATCTCGTCGAGGCCGTCGTTGCCGCGCACCACCAGCGCGCTCGCGCCGCGTTCGGCGAACACGCCAGCGATCACGGGCAGCAGGTCGGCGAACGCGCAGCCGACCAGCCCGGCGCGCGGCTGCGCGGGGTTGGTCAGCGGCCCCAGCACGTTGAAGACGGTCGGGATGCCGATCTGGCTGCGCGCCGCGCCCGCGTACCTCAGGGCGGGATGGAACACGGCCGCGAAGCAGAAACCGATGCCGACTTCCCGCACGCAGCGAGCCACCGCCTCGGGACCGAGGGCGAGCTTCACGCCCAGCGCCTCCAGCACATCGGCGCCGCCGCTCTTCGACGACGCGGCCCGGTTCCCGTGCTTGACCACGGGCACCCCCGCCGCGGCCACCACGATCGAGGACATGGTGGAGATGTTCACCGAGCCGGACCGGTCGCCTCCGGTGCCGACGATGTCGACCGCGTCGCCATCGATCCGCACCAGCCGGGCGTGCTCGAGCATGCCGCTGGCCAGGCCGGTCAGCTCGGCGGGCGTGGGTCCCTTGATCTTCATGGCGACGCCGAACGCGGCGATCTGCGCGGGGGTGGCGTTGTCGGACATGATCTCGCTCATCGCCCACGCCGTGTCGTCCGCGGCCAGGTCGCCACCGTCGGCGAGGGTTCCGAGCACCTGGGGCCAGCTGCGCACGCTCATTCCACACTTCTCCCGTCACACTGGTTCGCGCACCAGTTTGTCCGCAAGCAGCCTAGCTGTGTTAGTTCTTCCAGCGCCTGCGGCGCTGGGTGTTCGCGGCCCCTTTATGGCTCGCGTGTGCGCGACCGCCGCTTGCTCCTTCGTCGCCTACGCGGCGGCCGCGCACACGCGAGCCGGGCCGCGAACGGCGGATGCTCGGTCTCGCTTCGCTCGAAAGACGTGGTTGGGGTGCGCTGGGCGCGTTGGTGGTCGAAGTCGGGCGGGGCGCGCGGTTCGGGAGTTGTGTTCGCTCGGCCACGGCTTCGTCACACGTGCGAGTTGTCGCTGCCGGAGTCGTCGGGGAACCCGGGTCGGCAGGGCTGTTACGGCTGTGGGCTCGGTTGCAGGGCGTCCCAGCCGTCGGCGTGGCCGTCGTGACGTTGGGCGAGACCGGCCATGCGGGAGCGCTCCTGGGAGCAGTGCAGGGCGTCGAGCAGTTGCACGCGCCGCAGGATCAGCGGCTCGAACTCGTCGGTGCCCGGGCCGCTCACCTGCGGTGCGGGGGAGTAGCCCTCCTGCGCGGCGAGCGCGCAGACGGCCTGCACGTGCCGGGGCGGGATGCGCAGGTGATGCCGCAGCACGGCGGGAGCATCCGGTGCCAGTCCGGTCGCGCGCGCCAGCGCGGCCGAACACGCCTCCGCGTCGTCGAAGCTCGACGCGACCACGACCAGGTCCGCCCGGTCCGGGTCGAGAGCGGTGACCCGGTCCCGCCGGAACAGTCGCCGCCACAGTCCCGGCGTCGCCTTCACCTTCATCTCAGCTTCTCCTTACCCTCGCCTGTCATGCTGGCCGGGCGTTCGTCCGCGCGTCCGACTCGTTCCCGGTTCGCGCATCCGGCTCGTACCGGCCCTGCCTGGTCGAGAGCCCGCTCTCCCTGCGTTTTCCGACACGGAGGAACGAGTTTCGTACCCGGCTACTGCCGTCGTACTACGACGAGTCATACTTACCCCCGTGACGACCGCAGTAGGGACCCCAGGATCGGCCATTACCCAGCGTGTGCATTCGCTGAACCGGCCCAACATGGTCAGCGTCGGTACCATCATCTGGCTGTCGAGCGAGCTGATGTTCTTCGCCGGCCTGTTCGCGATGTACTTCGTCGCCCGCGCCCAGGCGCACGGTAACTGGCCGCCGGAGCCGACCGAGCTGAACCTGAAGCTCGCAGTGCCGGTCACGACCGTGCTGGTCGCGTCGTCGTTCACCTGCCAGATGGGCGTGTTCGCCGCGGAGAAGGGCGACGTGTTCGGCCTGCGCCGCTGGTACGTCATCACTCTGATCATGGGCGCGTTCTTCGTCGGCGGCCAGGGCTACGAGTACATGAACCTCGCGCACGAGGGCACCACGATCTCCAGCAGCTCCTACGGCTCGGTGTTCTTCATCACCACCGGCTTCCACGGTCTGCACGTCATCGGCGGTCTGATCGCGTTCGTGTTCCTGCTCATGCGCACAAAGGTCAGCAAGTTCACCCCCGCGCAGGCCACCGCCGCGATCGTCGTCTCCTACTACTGGCACTTCGTCGACATCGTGTGGATCGGGTTGTTCGCCACGATCTACTTCGTCCGCTGATCGTGGTCGCCGCGCCGCCTCGGCGGGCGCGGCGCGACCCGAGATCTTTCGCACAAGTCGGTTCCGTCTACTCCAAAGGGACACAGATGAGTTCATCTCCCCCGTCAGCGCCAGAGCCCGCCAGCCCCGGGAACGGCCAGGCCAGCAAGACGCGCAGGCAGCGGCGCGTTCGCCGTCGCATCGCGGGCGGACTTGCGCTGCTGGTGGGCCTCGTCGGAGCAGGCTTCCTGGCATCGGCCCTCACGCCGGACCCGCAGCGGGCCACCGCGCACGAGGACCAGTCCGCGCTCATCCGCGAGGGCGAGCAGCTCTACGACACGTCCTGCATCACCTGCCACGGCGCGAACCTGCAGGGTGTGGCCGACCGTGGTCCCAGCCTGATCGGCGTCGGCGAGGCCGCGGTCTACTTCCAGGTGTCCTCCGGCCGCATGCCGATGGCCCGTAACGAGGCCCAGGCGCAGCGCAAGCCGCCGAAGTTCGACGCCCACCAGACCGACGCGCTGAGCGCGTTCGTGGCTGCCCACGGCGGCGGTCCGACCGTGGTCCGCGACGCCAACGGCGAGGTCGCCCAGGAGTCGATGCGCGGCGACGACATCGCCCGCGGCTCGGAGCTGTTCCGCATGAACTGCGCGTCCTGCCACAACTTCACCGGACGCGGCGGCGCGCTGTCCTCCGGTAAGTTCGCGCCGCCGCTGGAACCGGCGAGCGAGCAGCAGATCTACGCCGCGATGATCACCGGCCCGCAGAACATGCCGAAGTTCTCCGATCGCCAGCTGAGCGCGGAGGAGAAGCGCGACATCATCGCCTACGTCAAGAACGCGACCGAGGAGCACAGCCCGGGCGGCTGGGATCTCGGCGGATTCGGTCCCGCGACCGAGGGCCTGGCCATCTGGGTGGTCGGCATCACGCTCGTCGTCGGCGCCGCGATGTGGATCGGATCCAGGTCATGAGCAATAGCGAGAAGGAGCGAGACGACATGGGTCGGCCGGATGAGGGCCACGACGCGCATCTGTCGAAGGAGCAGTCGGTGAACGCCAACCCGGCGGAGCCCACCGAGGCGGACCTCGACAAGATGTCGCGCGACGAGCTGGTCAAGCTCGGTACCGAGCGCGACGGCGTCGACGTCGCCTACCGCCGCGAGCGCTTCCCGATCCCCGGGACCCGGGCGGAGAAGCGCGCCGAGCGCGCGGTCACCTTCTGGTTCGCCGTGTCCGGCATCGCGGCCGCGGCGCTGGTCGGTGTGTTCCTGTTCTGGCCGTGGGAGTTCAAGGCCAAGGACGAGGAGGGCCACGGGCTCTACTCGCTGTTCACCCCGCTGGTCGGCCTGACCTTCGGCATCTCGGTGCTGGTCATCGGCGTCGCGGTGGTGCTGATCCGCAAGCTGTTCATCCCCGCCGAACTCTCCATCCAGGAGCGGCACGACGGTCCGTCGCCGGAGGTCGAGCGCCGCACCCTGGTCGCCGAGCTGCAGGACGCGCTGGACACCTCCACGCTCGGCCGCCGCAAGATGATCACCCGCACCGCGGGCGCGGGCGTCGGTGTACTCGGCGTCGGCGCGCTGCTGGTGTTCGTCGGCGGTCTGATCAAGAACCCGTGGGCCAAGGGCGACAAGTCGCCGCTGTGGGTCTCCGGCTGGACCCCGGACTACCCGGGCGAGACCATCTACATCCGCCGCGACACCGGTCGCCCGGAGGACGTGGTGCTGGTGCGTCCGGAGGACCTGGACGCGGGCGCCATGGAGACGGTGTTCCCGTGGAAGGAGAAGTGGCGCGGTGACGAGCACGCGACCCTGCAGTCGCTGCGCGGCATCCGCAACGCCGTCATGCTGATCCGCCTGCGTACCGAGGACGCGCAGAAGGCGATCAAGCGCAAGGGTCAGGAGAGCTTCAACTACGGCGACTACTTCGCCTACTCGAAGATCTGCACCCACCTCGGCTGCCCGACCTCGCTGTTCGAGCAGCAGACCAACCGGATCCTGTGCCCCTGCCACCAGTCGCAGTTCTCCGCGACCGAATGGGGCAAGCCGGTCTTCGGTCCCGCCGCTCGCGCGCTGCCGCAGCTGCCGATCACCGTCAACGCTGAGGGCTTCCTGGTCGCCAACGGCGACTTCATCGAGCCGCTCGGCCCGGCCTACTGGGAGCGCCGTTCATGAGTCCTTCAGTCGCAGCCCAAGCCAGCGAGGCGGACGAGCGCTACCGCGCCGCCGCGTTCATGAAGCGGTCGATCAACAAGGTCTTCCCGACGCATTGGTCGTTCCTGCTCGGCGAGATCGCGCTCTACAGCTTCATCATCCTGCTGCTGTCGGGCGTCTACCTGACCTTGTTCTTCGATCCCTCGATGAGCGAGGTCGTCTACAACGGCGCCTACCAGCCGCTGCGCGGCGTGACCATGTCGCGCGCCTACGAGACCGCGCTGAACATCACCTTCGAGGTCCGCGGCGGTCTGTTCGTCCGCCAGGTCCACCACTGGGCGGCCCTGCTGTTCGCGGCGTCGATCATCATCCACCTGTTCCGTATCTTCTTCACCGGCGCGTTCCGCAAGCCGCGTGAGGCGAACTGGGTGATCGGCTCGCTGCTGCTGATCCTGGCGATGTTCGAGGGCTTCTTCGGTTACTCGCTGCCCGACGACCTGCTCTCCGGCACCGGCCTGCGGGCCGCGTTCGGCGGTATCACCATGAGCATCCCGATCGTCGGTACCTGGATGCACTGGCTGATCTTCGGTGGTGACTTCCCCGGCGAGATCATCATTCCGCGGCTCTACATCGCGCACGTGCTGCTGTTCCCCGGCATCATCCTGGCGTTGATCGCCGCGCACGTGGCGCTGGTGTGGTACCAGAAGCACACCCAGTTCCCCGGGCCAGGCCGCACGGAGAACAACGTGGTGGGCGCCCGGATCGTGCCGGTGTTCGCCGCCGACCAGGGCGCGTTCTTCGCCTTCACCCTCGGCATCGTGGGCATCATGGGTGGCGTGTTCCAGATCAACCCGATCTGGAACCTGGGTCCGTACAACCCGTCACAGGTGTCGGCGGGTTCGCAGCCGGACTTCTACATGATGTGGACCGACGGCATGGCGCGATTGATGCCGCCGTGGGAGCTGTACCTGGGCCGCTACACCGTGCCCGCCGTCTTCTGGGTCGCGCTGATCATGGGTCTGGTGTTCACGGTGCTGATCGCCTACCCGTGGATCGAGAAGCGGCTCACCGGCGACAACGCCGCGCATCACAACCTGTTGCAGCGTCCGCGTGACGTCCCGGTCCGGACCGCGATCGGCGCGATGGCCATCGCGTTCTATGTGGTGCTCACGCTGTCGTGCGTCAACGACATCCTCGCGCTGAAGTTCGACATCTCGCTGAACGCGACCACCTGGATCGGCCGCATCGGACTGCTCGTCGCCCCGCCGGTGGCGTACTACCTCACCTACCGGTTCTGCCTCGGCCTGCAGCGCAGCGACCGGGCGGTGCTCGAGCACGGTATCGAGACCGGTGTGATCAAGCGCCTGCCGCACGGCGAGTACATCGAGGTGCACCAGCCGCTCGGCCCGGTCGACGACCACGGCCACCCGATCCCGCTGGAGTACCAGGGCGCGCCCGTGCCGAAGAAGATGAGCAAGCTGGGTTCGGCCGGCAAGCCCGGCACCGGCAGCTTCCTGCGCGCGGATCCGCAGGAGGAGAGCGATCGGCACTTCGAGATCGAGCACGCCGAAGAGCACAAGCAGCTGAAGGTGCTGCAGCAGGCGCAGGAGGCGGCGAACGGCAAGCACGGCCACTGACGCCCCGGCCACGGAAAGCCCCGAGTCGAATACGACTCGGGGCCTTTTCGCGTCTATGCCGCCTATGTCAGAGGCGTGGCGCCGCGCGGCGTGCGGCCTCGATTGCCTCGAATTTGGCGAGGTTGTGCCGGGCGTCGGCGAGCGCGTCGTGCGCGTCCGGCGGGATCGGCGGAAGTTCGGGACGGCCGTGCGACTCCCAGTGCTGGCGCAATTCGTTGGTGTAGCGCGGCAGCGCGTTGGGCAGATCGACCATCGAGCCCCACAACTGGCACAGGGCGACGTGATCGTAGGCGGACACCCAGGCCCACAACTCCGGCTGCACGGTCGGCCGCGGCACCAGGAACGCGTACAGCTCGTCGCGGATCCGGTCGCGGCTGCGCCACAGCGGAGAGGAGGGCGAAGGCAGCTGCGGCAGTACGAATTTGCGCACCCAGGGCCCCGCACGTTCGGCATCGAATTCGGTGGACACCGCGTAGTACTCCCGGCCGTCCTCGCAGACGACGCCGATGGAGACCAGATCGATGGTCACTCCGTCCTCGATGAATTCGCAGTCATAAAAATATCTCAAGCACTGTGCCTCTCTGATATCTGCGCTGGCAGGGATTTCGGCAGCAATTGGGTGCGGAATGGCTGGTGTTCTCGTATGCAGTGTAGAAGGTCGTGCACGGAGGGCACGAGCGCGAGGGCGTGTGGCAAGGAGAGAATCCTGCCCTGGAAACTGGATAGAAGAATCCTTCGGAAATGGATTTTCGCCATATCGCCGGTATCGAGTAGGGCAACCGAAAATCCTCGAATTCCGCGATGGCGCTGAAGACGACAAATCGAACCACACGGTCTTGCTCCGCGGCGGCACCCGCTGGGCAGAACACATTCACCCTGGGTGGAGCGATTCCAGCCCTGGGACTGGGTGTCCCCAAGGGGCGTGCGGTCCGTATTCTGAAATCGTGAACTGGACCGTCGACGTACCCATCGATCGCCTGCCGGAACTGCCGCCGCTGCCCACCGAGCTGCGCAGGCGGTTGGACGACGCGCTGGCGCGGCCCGCGCTGCAGCAGCCGTCCTGGGATCCGGAGCAGGCGGCCAACATGCGCACAGTGCTGGAGAGCGTCCCGCCGATTTGCGTGCCCGCCGAGGTGGAGGAGCTGCGTGGCCAGCTGGCCGAGGTGGCCCGCGGTGAAGCGTTCCTCCTGCAAGGCGGCGACTGCGCGGAGACCTTCGCCGACAACACCGAGCCGCACATTCGCGGCAATATTCGTACTCTCCTGCAGATGGCGGTGGTGCTCACCTACGGCGCGAGCCTGCCGGTGGTGAAGGTCGCGCGGATCGCGGGCCAGTACGCCAAACCGCGCTCCTCGGACACCGATTCGCGCGGGCTCAAGTCCTACCGCGGCGACATGGTGAACTCGCTGGTCGCCGACGCCGCGCTGCGCGAGCACGACCCGTCGCGCTTGGTCCGGGCCTACGCCAACGCGAGCGCCGCGATGAACCTGGTGCGCGCGCTGACCGGCGCGGGCATGGCCGACCTGCACAAGGTGCACGACTGGAACCGTGACTTCGTGGCCAAATCGCCCGCTGGCGCGCGCTACGAGGCGCTGGCCGAGGAGATCGACCGCGGCTTGAGGTTCATGACCGCGTGCCGGGTGAACGACCCGAGCCTGAAGTCGGCCCGCATCTACGCCAGCCACGAAGCGCTCGTGCTGGACTACGAGCGCGCCATGCTGCGCCTGAGCGAGAACGCGATCGGCGAGCCGGTGCTCTACAACCTGTCGGCGCACTTCCTCTGGATCGGCGAGCGCACCCGCCAGCTCGACGGCGCGCACATCGCGTTCGCGGAACTGCTGGCCAACCCGATCGGCCTGAAGATCGGTCCGTCCACCACGCCCGAGCAGGCCGTGGAGTACGTCGAGCGGCTCGACCCGAACAACGAGCCGGGCCGGCTGACCATCGTGTCCCGCATGGGCCACAGCAAGGTCCGCGACGTGCTGCCGCCGATCATCGAGAAGGTGCAGGCCACCGGTCACCAGGTGATCTGGCAGTGCGACCCGATGCACGGCAACACCCACGAGTCGTCCACCGGCTTCAAGACCCGCCACTTCGACCGCATCGTCGACGAGGTGCAGGGCTTCTTCGAGGTGCACCACGCGCTCGGCACGCATCCCGGCGGCATGCACATCGAACTCACCGGAGAGGACGTCACCGAATGCCTCGGCGGCGCCCAGGACATCTCCGACCTCGATCTGTCCGGCCGCTACGAGACCGCCTGCGACCCCAGGCTGAACACTCAGCAGTCGCTGGAGTTGGCGTTCCTCGTCGCCGAAATGCTGCGCTGAGGTCCGATCCCCGGCCGCGCGGTCTTCCCTGACCCGCGGCCGGTGCGCTTCCCGCTAGGGAAGGGCCACGATGGTGACCGTGTCGCCCGCCTCCAGGTTGACCCCGATGGCCGGAGTCTGTGAGACCACCAGGGAGCTGTCCGCGCGCGCCAACTGCTTCACCTCGACCCGCAAACCTAGGCTCTCCAGCTTGGCGCGGGCGTTGGCCACGGTCCACCCGCGGACGTCGGGCATCTTCAAAGCGTTGGAGATCAGCAGGACGACGCCGTCGCCCGATTGGATGGTTGCGCCCGCGCCCGGCTGGGTGCCGATGGCGTTGTCCGCCTCGACGCTGCGGTCGAACTGAGGTTTGGTCTCACGCACCGCGATGCCGGCGGCGGTGAGGATCTTGGTGGCTTCGTCGGTCGACTTGCCGCGCACGTCGGGAACCTTCACCGGCTGGGAACCCTTGCTGCGGTACACCTTCACCTGCGCGCCGAGCGGCAGCACGGTCCCCGGGTTCGGTTCCACCCGGGCGACCGTCCCCTTGGGCGCGGTATTGGACACCTCGCCCGCGTCGACCGGTTGCAGGCCGTTGTCCCTGATCAACTGGTTGACCTTCGACACCTGGTCACCCGCTTTGACGTCCGGTACCTTCGGCTTGCCGTTGGAGACCAGGACGGCGACCGTCGACCCTTTGGTGATCTTGGATCCGGCCGAAGGGTCGCTGCCGACCACGCCGCCGACCGGGATCGCGTCCGACGCCTTCTGGCGGATCTCGGTCTCGAAGCCGGCATTCTGCAGGGTGGCGACCGCCTTGTCGGTGTCCAGCCCCGCGATGGGTGGCACCGCAGAATAGCGACCGACACCGAGCCACCAGCCGCCGATGCCGACCAGCAGGGTGAGCACCGCGACGATGGCCACCCACACCCAGACCGTCCGCCGCGAGCGGTTGATGTCGTCGGAGTAGGGCGGATACGGCGCCGCGGGATGCGCTTGGCGCACCGGTTGCGGCCGGTCGTAGGCATCCGGCGCGTCGTGGTCGATGCGGGGCCGCTGGGCGGTGACCACTCGGGTGTGCTGCACCGGCTGCGGCGGGTGGGCAGACGCCCCGGCGAAGCCAGGCTGGTCGTCGCGATCCGGCTGCACGGCTCGGTAGCCGGCGCTGAGATGCTCGGCGGAGTCCTGCGGCGCGGGCACCCGATAGGCGGGTAGCCGCAGCTCGGCGCCGATCAGCCGCAGCGCGGCCGCCATCTCGTTCGCGTCCGCGAACCGGTGGGCGGGTTCGCGCGCGGTCGCCTTGGCGACCAGTTCGTCGAACTCGGGCGGTACCCCGGAGATGAAAGCGCTCGGACTCGGCACATCGTTCTCGATGCGTTGATAGGCCACCGAGATCGACGTGTCGCCGGTGAACGGAACCCGGCCGGTGAGCAACTCGAAGATCAGCACGCCGAAGGAGTAGACGTCGCTGCGCGAGTCGGCGGAGCCGCTGGTGACCTGCTCGGGCGACAGATAGGCGGCGGTGCCGAGGATGACGCTCGCCGATGTGGTGTTCGCCGCCGCCACCGCGCGCACCAGACCGAAATCGGCGATCTTCACCTCGCCCGCGTCGGAGATCAACACGTTCTCCGGCTTGATGTCGCGGTGCACCAGTCCCGCGGAGTGCGCGACGCCGATCGCCGCGAGCACGGGTTCGGCGACAGCGCGCACGGCGTGCGGCGGCATCGGGCCGCGTTCGCGCAGCAACTCGCGCAGCGTGCCGCCCTCGACCAGCTCCATGATCAGGAAGGGGTGATCGCCGTCGATGCCCTGGTCGTACACCGCGACCAGAGAAGGATGCTTGAGTTTGGCGACCGCGCGCGCCTCGAACTCGAATCGGGACAGGAACTGGGGGTCGCCCGCGAACTTCGGATCCATCACCTTGATGGCGACCGGCCGGTCCAGGCGGGTGTCGACCCCGCGGAAGACCATCGACATTCCGCCGCGGGCGATCGGCGCATCGATCCGATAGCGCCCTTCCAGCATCTGGCCGATCAAGAGAAGTCCTCCGGCTTTCACAAAGTCAGCCGCTCCGTGCGGCCCCCACGATGGTATCGACTCGCACCACCCCGGGTGTCTCACGACGTGCGGCGCGCGACCGTCTACCGTTGTCCGGGTGAGTGCATTTCCCTGCAGTGACGACGTCCTTCCGCAGTCGGTGACCCTGGTGTCGCTGCCGGAGGTGGCCGAGCGACTCGGGCTTGTGGTAACCCGGGTGCACCAGATGTTGCGCGACCATCAATTGATCGCCGTCCGCAGAGAAGGCGTGGCGGGTGTCCCCGAGCGGTTCTTCGACGACACCGGCGCGGTCGTGAAGCCGCTGCCCGGCCTGATCACCGTGATGCGCGACGCCAAGTACACCGACGAGGAGATCCTGGAGTGGATCTTCACCGACGACGACACCCTGCCCGGCAAGCCGGTCGACGCCCTGCACGGGCCCCTTGCCCGTGAAGTCCTGCGCCGGGCCGCCGCGGATCCGTTCTGAGTTTTTGGCCGCGCGGGCGCGGCGAACGGAACAGGCTCGGTCTCGCTTCGCTCGAAACCTGTGGTCGAGGTGGTGTGCTTGCGTCCGGTGTGACCTCGCTACCAGGGGTTTCGCTGTTGCCGCGGGCCCGATGTCCGCGCTGGTGGGATTGCTGCCCCTGTTGTGCCGGTTCTACCGGGCTTGCGCGGCGCATGCTCGGTCTCGCTGCGCTCGAATCCTGTGGTTGAGCTGGTGTGCGTCGGGTGGTGACCTCGCTACCAGGGGTTTCGCGGTTGTCGCAGGGCTGATTTCCGTGGGGGTGGCATCGGTGCGGCTGCTGTGCCGGTTCTATTGAGCTTGCGTGGTGGTGCTCGGTGTCGCGTCGCTCGGATCCTGTGGTCGAGGTGTGTGTGGTTGTGTCGGGTGGTGACGTCCCTACCAGGGGTTTCGCGGTTGCCGAGCGGCCTGGAGGTCCTCGCTGGGGGCACCGCGGCGCGGCGTGTCGGTTCGGCCGCGCTCGGAGGTTGGGCTGGTGCTCTTACGTTGGACAGGGCGAGGCCTCGTTGGCGGTGGCGGGGCGCTGATGGCGTCTTGTCCGGGCCGTCGCTCGGAGGAGGGATGGATCGTGAAGCTGCGATCGGACGAGTGCCGAAAGAATCGGGGCCGTGGTCAGCGCGTGAGGCGGCCACGGAGTGTGGCGGTGGTGAATTCGGTGGCGGCTATGCGGAGGCGGTGGTGGCGGGGGACTACCGCGCGGTGGTCGAAGACGGCGTAGTCGCTGCGCTCGATGTGGTGCAGGATGTCCGCGTAGAGGGTGGCCGCGGTGCGGATGGCGGGGCGTACTCGCGGTTCGAGCAGGTCGATGCCGGGTTCGGCGCGGCGGTAGAGGTCGCGGTTGACCGCGATGAGGTGGGCGAGGGCACGCCGGACGCGCGGATCGGTCCGGCCGGTGCGGCGACATTCGAACAGCAGGGCGTCGTCGACGCCGAACGCGGCGAGGGCGTCGGCGGGCAGGTAGACGCGGTCGCGGTCGAGATCCTCCGCGACGTCGCGCAGGAAGTTGGTCAGCTGGAACGCCTCGCCCAGCGCGGCGGCGGCGGGCTCGGCCGCGGACACCGGGACGACCGTGCCGAGCACCGGCAGCAGCTGCAAGCCGATCGCGGCCGCCGAGCCGCGCATGTATTCGCGCAGCTGCGCCATGGTGGCGTAGCGATTACGGAACGCCGGGGCGCCCGGCGCGTCCATTCGCATGGAATCCAGGAACGTCCAGAAGTGCTGCGCGGCAATGTCGTAACGGTGGATGGTGTGGGTGACCGCCGCCAGGACGAGGGCGCGCGGCCGCGGGCCCGATTCCCAGCTCCGGTCGTTCTGCCGGTCGGCGGAAGAAGCGTGCGCTGCCGCGCTCGCGCTGCCGAGGCGCGATTCCAGTGCGGCCCGCAGGTCCCGTTCGATCTGATCGAGTTCCGCGGCCGGGTCGCGATCGTGTGCCGCGGCGGAACGGCCCGCCCGGTCGACGACGTCGTCCACCATGCGCGCGAACGCGTACAGCGCGTGCACGGCGGGTCGTCGTTCGGCCGACAGCAGCCGGGTGGCCAGGAAATAGGTGCGGCCATGGGCGGCCGCGATCTGCCTGCACTCGCGGTAGGCGAGCGGCAGCAGCGCGGAACCCGGTAGGCGGTCCTCGGTCATGGGGTGGCGGCGCGCGAAGCGGTGGCCTCGCCGGGCGTGGCCGCGACATCGCCCGGCGGCGTGGCGCGCAGGCGCAGCGGGTCCACTGTGCGCAGCGACAGCGCCGCCACGACCGCGGCGAAGGTGGCGGCGACGACATGCCAGAAGTTGTACAGGCCGATCGAACCGTCCGGCTGGAAGACCAGCATGAGCCAGGTGCACACGCCGACCAGCGCCATCAGTGTCGTGGTGGACAGCGCGAACCCGGCGGCCAGCGCCAGCGGCCACGAGTAGTACCAGGGCAGTGCGGCGGGCGACAGGATGACGATCGCGACGAACGCGATGAGGATGCCGAGCACCGCCTCCCGCTCGCTGTGCCGGAACCGCCACCAGGTCCACGCGAGCACCGCGACCAGGGCCAGCGCGCACATCGCGCGGGTCACCTCGAGCACCGATTCCAGCCGCAGCGGGGTGATCCAGGTGACCGCGTGCGCCATCACGGTCGGCAGCGACAGCCAGTTGATGATCTTCTTGGACCCGGACAACGCCGTCAGCCAGCCGATGCCGACGCCCGCGATGGCCGAGGCGGCGACGAAGACGACCGCGAACACGCTCAGACCGAGCCCCGCGATCTTGCCGAACATGAGTGCGGGATGCGGCATGTCCTCGGTGGGCTCCGCGGCGTCGCCGGGTTGCTCGCTGGCGGGCAGGTGCGCCGGGTCGCGCCCGACCCGCTGCGCGGCGCGGCGTTCGCGTTCGTGCAGCATCCAGATCCAGACCAGGAACGGCAGCGCCACGCCCGCGGTGGCCTTGATGGCCACGCCGATGGCGACGACGACGATGCCCGCCACATGGTGGCGCTCCAGCACCAGCGCGATGCCCGCGCACATCAGGCCGACCATCAGCATCTCGTTGTGCACGCCGCCGATCAGGTGGATGAGTACCAGCGGGTTGAGCACCGCCAGCCACAGCGCGACGGTCGGCTTGCCGCCGAGGTGCTTGGTCAGATACGGCACCGCCCACATCATCAGCGCCAGGCCGGGCAGCATGACCAGCCGCATCGCGATGGTGCCCGCCACCACGTTGTCGCCGGTCACGGCGGTGATCGCGCGCCCGAGCAGCAGGAACACCGGGCCGTACGGCGCGGTGGTGGTGGTCCACACGGGGCTCACGTTGTCCAGCAGCACACCGGGATTCGCCACCGGACCGACCCGGTAGGGGTCGAAGCCGTCGCGCAGCAGCGCGCCCTGCGCGAGGTAGGAGTAGGCGTCGCGGCTGAACATCGGCACGGCGAACAGCAGCGGCGCGATCCAGATGCCGACGATGGCGCGCAACTCGTTCAGCGTCACCTCGGCGTCGGTCCGGTCGCCCGTGCCGATCGTGGCGCGCCCGAGCCGCACCCACGCGGTGACCATGAGCAGCACGCCGATCCAGATGCAGATGGTCGACAGCGCGTAGCCGTGCCCGAACCGCAGCCAGGACAGGTGCATGGCCTCGAGCAGCGGGTCCCGCTTGCGGACGCTGCCCGCGCCGAACCCGCCGAACATGATCATGATCGCGCCGAAGAAGCCGAGCAGCGCGGCATGGCCCTCGGGGCTTCTGGCGAAGTCGGCGGAGGTGCGGACCCACCACAGGACACCGCGGGGGGTGGCCGATTCGCGACCTGCGGAGGCGGGCGACGAGGAGTGGATGTCACCGGCGGAGGCGGCCTCTGCGGTGCGCGTTTCGGGGGATGCCATCTGGTGTCGGTCCCCCCGAATGGTCGGCGGTCGCAACCGCGAGCGAATAGGTCGGCGCTTAGTTTACGGCGTCGCCTCGAACACTATCCGGCTGGTGCGCGGGGTTCCAGGCGAAGTGGGCGCGATCGCGCGGGCAATACGGTTTGCCGCCAGTTTTCCGGAGAGCAGGGCGGTCGGCACGCCCACACCGGGAGTGGTGCCGCAACCAGCGATAACCACGTTGTCGCTGGAACGCGGGAAATTGCTCGGCCTGAAGGGACCGGTCTGGCGGAAGAGGTGAGCGGCGGAGAACGGTGTGCCCGCGAGCATGCCGCGGTCGAGCCACGTCCGCGGTGTGTCGAGCCGGTCGACGGCGAAATGCTCGGCGATGCCCCGATAACCGCGCGCTTCCAGCACGGCGAGCAGCTCGCGGAGATAGGCGGGGCCGAGACGCGGCCAGTCCAGCGGCGCCGCCGAAAGATTCGGGCACGGCGCCAGCAGGGAGAACGGCTCGTGACGTCCGTCGGCGCGTTCGATGAACAGGCTCGGATCGGTCAGCGCGGGCCGGGTCAGCAGCAGCGAGGGGTCGCTCATCAGCCTGCCGCGGCCCCGGCGGGCCGTGATCTCGGCGAATGTCCGATCCCAGGCCTGCCCGAACTCGATGGTGTGGTGTGCCTGCACCGGCCAGTCCGCCGCGACGGCGGCGGGGACGGTGCCGTGCGCGACGACCGCCGACGGCGAAGCGCGCAGCCCGCGCCGGGGCCGCACGCCGAGCCGGTCGAGCGAGCCGAGATCCGCGGTGAGCACCAGCGCGTCACAGTCGAACGAACGCCCGTCGGCGGTGCGAGCGCGCCGGGCGCGGCGGTCCGCGTAGTCGATACCGACCACTTCGGCGTTCAGTTCCAGCGTGCCGCCCGCCTCGGTGAACGCCTGCGCCAGCGCGGCGGCGATCGCCCGCATCCCGCCCTCGGGGAAATACACGCCGAGCGAGGTGTCCATGTGCGGGATCGCGCCGTACACGGCGAGCGCCCGCGCGGGCGGCATGCCCGCGTAGAGCGCCTGGAAGGTGAACAGTCGCGCCAGGCGCGGGTCCCGCAGGAACCCGCGCACCCGGGGACCGAGCCTGCCGAAGCCGCCGAGTCGCACCAATTCGGCCAGGGCGCGGCGCTTCTCGGGGACGCGCACCATATCCAGCGGCGAGTCGAAGTTGGTGTCCATGAACTCGGTGAACTCGGCCGCGTAGACCCGCGCCAGCCAGGCGCGCAGCCGCCGGTATCCCCGTGCCTCGGCCGGGCCGCAGGCCCGCTCGACTTCAGCGGCCATCGCGTCCGGATCGGCGAAGACCCTGATCTCGGCGCCGTCGGCGAACCGGGCGTGATAGCCAGGAGCCAGCCGGTGGATGCGCAGCGGGGGCACGCAGGTCTCCGGGGCGCGGCCGACGGCGGCGAGCGCGTCGGTGATCAGTTCGGGCAGCGTGAGGACGGTGGCGCCGGAATCGATGTCGTAGTCGGCGCCCCGATAGCGTCCGACCCGGCCACCGGGGTGGTCGGCCCGCTCGAGCAGCGTCACCGTGCGACCCGCACCGGTCAGATACAGGGCGGCCGAAAGCCCGGCCAGTCCCGCACCGACCACCACGACGCGATCGGTCGGTCCCGCAACGGTTCTCATCGGAGTCTCCTCGCCGTGGCGCTCACGCGGCACGCTTGGTGGCGGCCAGCGCCATGGCGCGCAGCCGTTCCTTGGCCGCGGGCGTCGCCGAGCTGGCCTCGATGGCCGCCAGGCCGGTGTCGGTGAGTTCGGTGATGCGGCGCTCCACTTCGTCGACCGCGCCGAGTTCGACCAGCAGCGCGCGCAGCCGCTGCACCTGCTCCGCGCTCAGGTCGGTGCCGACGCTCGAGCGCAGCAGCGCGGCCGCGGCGGGATCGGCGTCGTCGGCGCGCCGCAGCGCCTCGGCCAGCAGCACGGTGCGCTTGCCCTCGCGCAGGTCGTCGCCGGAGGGCTTGCCGGTGACCGCCGGATCGCCGAACACGCCGAGCAGGTCGTCGCGCAGCTGGAAGGCGATCCCGATCGCGGTGCCGAACTCGCGGTAGGCCTCGATCAGCTCCTGACCCGCTGCGGCGATCGCGGCGCCGAGATGCAGCGGGCGTTCGACGGTGTAGGCGGCGGTCTTGTAGCGGTTGATCCGCAGCGCGGCCTCGACCGATTCGTCGCCGCCCGCCTCGCCGCTGATGTCGAGCAGCTGGCCGCCGAGCACCTCGGTGCGCATGTCGGCCCACACCGGCGCGAACCGGGCGATGGCCGCCGGGGCGAGGCCGGACGCGTGCACCATGTCATCGGCCCAGGACAGCGCCAGATCGCCGATCAGGATGGCTACGCTGGCGCCGAAGTGCGCCGAGTCGCCGTACCATCCGCGGTCGCGGTGGCGCTGCTCGAAGTCGACGTGCACGGTGGGGAAGCGGCGGCGGGTGCGGGAGGAGTCGATGATGTCGTCGTGGACCAGCGCGCACGCCTGGACGAGCTCGAGCGCGGAGCACGCGGTGAGCACCGCGGCGGCGTCGGGGGCGTGCGGATCGCCGCCCGCTCCGAGCCAGCCGGTCCACGCGAACGCGGGCCGGGTGCGTTTCCCGCCGCGGAGCACGAACTGCTCGAGTGCGTCGGTGGCCTCGACGAAGACCGGGCCGAGGCGCTCGGTCGTCGCGCGGCGGGTGGTGAAGAAATGGGTCAGGGCGTCTTCCACGGCGGTGACGAAGGCGGGGGTGCCCGGCTGCGGCACCGCTGGGCGCGGCGTCTGAGTACCGGTTGCGGCGGACAGAGGAGCCTCCAAGGTCGTGCGGATGGTGGACGCACGGGGTCGCGGAGGGTGCCCGGGCGCTGCGGATGATTCGGGGCCGAGCGAGGGGCGGTCGCGCGTGTCGCTCGGCGTGGCGAACAACTCGCCCGATGCGAAGAATACGCGGAGGGTCCGAGCGACCCGACAGGGCCGCCACCGGCCACCTCTACACTGAACCGGTGACTTTCGACAACGTGCGGGGCGGCTCGACCCCTGGCCGGGCGTCCCGGACGCACCCGAACGTCTCCGCCACACCGTCGGTCGTGGAGAGTCTGCGGGCGCACGCGGGGCACGCGGTGCCGTTCTCCGTGGAGTTCAATCCGCCGCGCGACGCCGCCGCCGAAGCGCGGCTGTGGCGCGCCGTCCGGCAGTTCGAGTGCATGCACCCCGCGTTCGTATCGATGACCTACGGCGCGGGCGGTTCCACTCGCGACCGCACTGTCCGCGTGACCGGGCAGCTGGCGCAGGAGACGACGCTGCTGCCGGTCGCGCACCTGACCGCGGTGGAGCACAGCGTCGCGGAGCTGCGCTCGCTGGTCGGCGCGTACGCCGACTCGGGCATCCGCAACATCCTGGTGCTGCGCGGCGACCCGCCCGGTGACCCGCTCGGCGAGTGGCACAAGCATCCCGACGGCGTCTCCTACGCCGAGGAGCTGGTGCGCATCGTGCGCGACCTCGGCGATTTCCACGTCGGCGTGGCCTCCTTCCCGCAGGGCCACCACCGCTCGCCGGACCTGGCGACCGACACCGCGTTCCTGGCCGCGAAACTGCGAGCGGGAGCGGAGTATTCGATCACCCAGATGTTCTTCGACGTCGAGCACTATCTACGTCTGCGCGATCGCCTCGTCGCGCTCGACCCGATCGAGGGCGCGAAGCCGATCATTCCGGAGCTGATGCCCATCACGTCGCTGCGCACGGTGCAGCGCGCCGAGGAACTGTGTGGCAGGCCGCTGCCCGCCGCCGTGCTGGACCGGCTGCGCAAGGCGGCGGGCGACGACGGTGCGGAGAACGCCGCGGCGGTGCGCGCGGCGGGCATCGAGATCGCCACCGAGATCGCGCAGCGGCTGATCGACGAGGGCGCGCCCTGCCTGCACTTCATCACGCTCAATTTCGCCAAGGCGACCAGCGAGGTGCTGACCAACCTCGGTTACGGCGTCACGGCGACTCCGGTCAGCGCCTGACCGCGCACGGGGCCCTCTGAACAGGGCGCGCCGAGCCGACGGTGTTCAGCGGTGCGTACGGGCGGTCGTCCGGAACGCATGTCGAGTCGAACGGCCCATCACCGGTTGGGTGGTCGTCCGGAACACGCGTCGGGCCGAGTCGGCGATCACCGGTTGGGTGGTCGTCCGGAACACGCGTCGGGCCGAGTCGGCGATCACCGGTCGGGCGGTCGTCCGGAACACGCGTCGGGCCGAATCGCGTTCAGCGGTAGCGTGCGGCGCTCCGGTGCCGGTGCGGCCCGGGCAGACGCCGATCGATGTAACCCAGGCGAATGATCCCGGAGTCTGCCGGTGCGCACGAGGACGCACCGGCTAGGGCCCCGGTCAGGCGGCGCGAGCCGCGCGCAGTCCCCATGCCTCGGCGAGCAGCCGATACGATTCCAGGCGATCGGCGTGCTGATGAGTGATCGTGGTGACGAGCAACTCGTCCGCCCCGCTGACGCGTTGCAGCGCGGCGAGCCGTTCCGCGACCGTGCCGGGTGATCCCACGAACTGGGTGGCAAGGCGGTCGTCGACCAGACGCCGCTGCTCCGCGGTGAGCGGCGCGATGGTCGCCGGATCGGGATAGTCGGCCGCGCCCGCCCCGCTGCGGATGCTGTGCACCCAGTGACCGTAACTGGCGGCCAGCCGCTGTGCGGTCGCGTCGTCCTCGGCCACGACCACGTCCGCGGAGATCACCACGTACGGCTCGGCCAAGTCGGCGGACGGGCGGAACGCCGCGCGATACGCCTCGATCGCGTCCAGCGCGGTGCCCGGCGAGACGTGATAGGCCGCGGCGAACGGCAGCCCCAGCCGCCCGGCCAGCTCCGCGCTCTCGCCGCCGGTACTGCCGAACAGCCACAGCCGCACCTGTGCGTTCTCACCGGGAACAGCGTGCAGCGCAACGCCTTCCGGGCTGACGAAACTACCGGCCAACAGGGCGCGCACCTCGCCGATCTGCTCGGCGAAATCCAGCGGCTCCGCGCCGCGCTGCTGCAACGCGCCCACCGAGGCGATGAATTTCGATCGGTCCAGGATGCGGCCCGGGTCGAACGGCGGCGGAACGACCACGCCGTCGCGGATCTCGGTGCGCCCCGTCACCGCGTCGACCACCGGTTTACCGCCCTTGTTGCGCCCGGCTTCGGCCCCGAACTGGCTGCGCCGATGACCCGACCGGCCCAGCCCCAGGTCGAGCCGGCCCGGGTACAGCGCGTCGATCGTGCCGAACGCTTCCACGATCGAGGCCGAGGTGTGATGACCCACCTGCACGGCCGCCGAACCCACGCGGATGCGCTTGGTGGCCGCGGCGACCAAGCCGATCAGGGTGATCGAGGAGGAACTTGCCACCCTGACGAAGTGGTGCTCGGCCAGCCAGTACCGGTGGTAGCCCCACTGTTCGGCGTGCTGGGCCAGATCGACGGTGTTGCGCAGCGCCTGCTGCGCGGTGGAGCCCGCGCTGATCGGGGACAGGTCCAGGATCGATAGGGGAACGGACCCGCTCATGCCGCACGCCCCTGCCGCGGATCCTGCTCGCCCGCTTCGATGGCCACGCGCAGCCGATTCTGCGCGGGCGCCACCGGGCAGGTCGCGAAATCGGTGAATGCGCACGGCAGATTCGCCGCGCGGTTGAAGTCCAGCACCACCGTGCCGTCCGCCTCCGGTGCGCCCACGGTCAGTGACCGTGCGGCCGGGTAGGTCGTCACACCGCTGGTCGCGTCGGTGAACAGCACGCGCAGGTCGTTCCGGTCGCCGAACGCGACGACCCGTTCGGTCACCTCGCCGATGCGGAATTCGATGGTGCCCGCGGCGCTGTGGTGGTGTTCGAGTCCCTCGATCACCGCGCCGGTGACCACGGTCCGCTGTTCCTCGAACGGGGTGAACCGCCCGGAGAGCACCCAGCGTGGATCGGGTCGATACGACGGGATGCCGTCGAAGGTGAGCAGGGCGGGGGAGGCCGGGTCGTGCACCCGGACGGCGTAGCGACCTGTGCGGCGGATCACCTCGAGCACCCGGCGCTCCTGCCGGACGTGCAGTCCGGGCGCGCCTTCGGCGGGGGTGACGATCTGCACGCCGGCGATGCCGAGCCCGTCGTACTCCAGCCGGTCGGCGGGCTGGGCGGTGATGAACACCTTCTCGTCGGTGACCCACCAGGTGCCGGGGACATCCGGCAGCCGCTCGGGGCGGTCGGTGAGCCAGTGCAGCCCGGTCAGGCTGAGAAAGCCGAGCGGGTCGCGCAACTGGTCCTCGCGCGCGTGGTGCCAGCGCGCCCACTCGGTCTCGAAAACGCTGGTGATGCTGGTGGTCATGACGCTATGGCTCCTTCGTGGGCGGTGGTGCGACGGTGGGGATGGCGCAGGCCGAGGTGGTCGCGCAAGGTGGTTCCGGCGTACTCGGTGCGGAAGCTGCCGCGCTCCTGGAGTTCCGGGACGACCCGGTCGACGAACTCGTCGAGCCCGTGCGGGGTGAGGTGCGGGACCAGGATGAATCCGTCGGCGGCGTCGGATTGCACGTAGGTGTCGATCTGCTCGGCGACCGACGCGGGCGTGCCGATGAACTGCTGGCGCGCGGTGACCTCGATGATCAGCTCCCGGATGCTGAGCCCGCCCGCTTCCGCCTTGGCCCGCCAAGCCTCGGCGACCGCCCGGGGGTCCTTGGCGTGCCGTACGCGGCCGCGGGTGACGGTGACGTCGTCGGCGGGCTCGACGTCCGGCAGCGGGCCGTCCGGGTCGTAGCCGGAGAGGTCGCGGCCCCAGACCTGCTCGAGGAAGGCGATCGCGGTCTGCGGACCGACCTGCTGCAGGCGGATGCGCCGGGCGCGCTCCTCGGCTTCGGCCTCGGTGTCTCCGAGGACGAAGGTCGCGGCCGGGAGGATCTTCAGCTCGTCGGGGGTGCGCCCGTATTTGGCCAGGCGGCCCTTGAGATCGGCGTAGAAGCGCTGCCCGTCCGCCAGTGTGCCGTGGCCGGTGAAGATCGCGTCGGCCGTGGCCGCGCCGAATTCCCGGCCGTCGTCGGAGTCGCCCGCCTGCAGCAGCACCGGGTGGCCTTGCGGGCTCGGCGGGAGCACGAATCGGGCGGCGATGTCGAATTGCGTTCCGCGATGCCGGGTTTCCGGGATGTCGCGGGCGAACACCCCGGCCTCCCGATCGACGACCAGGGAGTCCGCGGCCCAACTGTCCCACAACGCCCGGGTCACCTCGACGGTCTCGGCCGCGCGGCGGTAGCGCTGCCCGTGCTCGAGATAGCCGCCGCGCCGGAAGTTCGCACCGGTGAACGCGTCGGAGGAGGTCACGACGTTCCAGGCCGCGCGCCCGCCGGAGAGGTGGTCGAGCGAGGCGAATTGCTTGGCCAGCTCGAACGGTTCGTTGTAGGTGCTGTTGATGGTGCCCGCAAGCCCCAGCTTCTCGGTCACCCCGGCCAGCGCGTTGAGCACGGTGAAGGTGTCCGGCCTGCCCACGACGTCCAGATCGTGGATGCGGCCGAGGTGTTCGCGCAGACGCAGTCCTTCGGCGAGGAAGAAGAAGTCGAACAGGCCGCGCTCGGCGGTCCGCGCCAGATGCTCGAACGACGCGAAATCGATCTGGCTGCCCGACTCGGGATCGCTCCAGACGGTGGTGTTGTTCACGCCGGGGAAGTGGGCGGCGAGGTGGACGGGCTTGCGGGGCTTGTCGGTCACGACGGCGTGCCTTCCGTGCTGGTGGCGTAGCGGCTCGCCGGGCGGGGCAGGCCGAGGCGAGCGCGTAAAGTGCTGGCGGGCTGCGGTTTCCGGTCCAGTGCGGACAGCTGGCGCACGGCGGAGGGAAGCGCGAGGGGGCGCAGGACCACGCCGTCGGCGGCCTCGGCGGCGGCCACGTCCGCGAGCAGTTCACGCAGCGTCGCGGTGGTCCCGACGTGGCGCAGGGCGGTCGGCGCGGGGGTGCGGACCGGGTCGGCCCAGCTGTCCAGAGTGTGGACGTCCACGCGTGCCGTGTGCGGGGAGTCCGCCAGATGAATGTCCAGATCAAGCAGCACCTGCACGCTGTCGGGGTCGCGTCCCGCGGCCGTCAGCGCAGCACGCACTTCGGTGCGCCGCGCTCGCGCCGCGTCGAGATCCGCCGCGTCGATCCGGACCAGGTCGGCGCGGCGCAGCGCGACCTCGGTGTCGGCCGCGCCGTCCGCGCGCACCGCGACGATCGGCTGACCCTGGGGCGAGCGCGGAGTGATCGATGGCCCCTTCACCGCGAAGTTGTCGCCGGTGAAGTCGATGTAGTGCAGTTTGTCCCGGTCGACGAAGCGGCCGGTCGCGGCGTCGCGGATCTCCGCGTCGTCCTCCCAGCTGTCCCACAGCCGGGTGACGACCTCGATCGCCTCGTCGGCCTCGTGCCACAGCGCGGCCGCCTCCTGTGCCGGTTTGCGTCCGAACGCCCGCGCCTGCTCGTCTCCTTCGGAAACGGTGACCTCCCAGCCCGCCCGGCCGAGCGTGGCGAAATCCAGGCTCTGGAACGCCTTCGCCAGATGGAACGGCTCGGTGTGGGTGACCGGCGCCTGCGGGATCAGGCCGACGCGGTGAGTGGCGGCGGCTACGCGGGCGGCGATCGCGACCGCGTCGAGCCTGCCCCGGGTGGCGCCGGGGCCGCCGGGCTGCAAGCCGAACGAGTCGGGCAGGAACACCGCGTCGACGCCCGCCTGCTCGGCCGCGACGATCAGATCGACCCAGTACCGCCCGGTGAACAGGTCTTCGGCGCGTGAGTCGGCACGCCGCCAGGACGCGGGGTGCGCGCCGGTCCCCGCCGCCTCGACGGCGAGGAAGAGGCCGGAATCCGTCATCAGGCCGTGCCCTCCGCGTCGATCTGCTGCCGCAGCGCCGGGTGCGTGCCCGCTCCCGCGACGTCGGGGGCCGAGAACAACGCCTGCTGCCACAGCGCGGCGCGTATGCCGGGCGAGGAGCGGACGACGCGGCGGTCCCGCTCGGCGCGGACCGGTGCGACCGCGTGTACCCGCGCGTTACCGGCGATCTCGGCGGCGCGCGGGGCGCGCAGGCGGGTGCGCCACCAGCGGGCCGGGTCGGCTTCGAAGGCGGCGGGGTCGGCTGGAACGTCCGGCGCGGCGGCCGGTTCGGCGTCGGCGTCGGGCTTCCGGTTGAAGGCGGAGTACACCATCAGGGCGATCCTTTTCGGTCGGTGCCACCACGTGCTCGGCTTGTGGCCGGTAGTGGGCTCCGGTGAGCGGGGAGGGGTAATCGCGGAGGACGAGACGGCGGGTTCCGGGCGGCTGCGGCACGGAGCCCAGCGCCGCCGGTTCAGCACGCGGCTGTGGCGGTAGGTCGGATTCGGCATCAGGACACGCCTTTCGCCAGGGCGGGCGCCGGTATGGCCGACAACAGTTCACGGGTGTACTCGTGTCGCGGATCGCCGAAGATCTCGGCGGTGCGGCCGGATTCGACGATGCGGCCGTGCCGCAGCACCGCGACGTGATCGCTGATGCGGCGCACCACAGCCAGATCGTGCGAGATGAACAGGTAGCTCAGCGACAACTCGGCCTGCAGCTGGTCGAGCAATTCGAGAATCTGCGCCTGCACCGAGGCGTCCAGCGCGGAGACCGGTTCGTCGAGCACCAGCAGTTCCGGATGCAGCGCCAGCGCCCGGGCGATGGCGACGCGCTGACGCTGTCCTCCGGACAACTCGGCGGGCCTGCGCTGGGCGAAACCGGGCGGGAGCGCGACCTGCGCGAGCAGTTCCGCCACGCGGTCGCGGCGCTGCGCGCGGTTCCCGACGCCGAACGCGCGCAACGGTTCCTCGACGATCGCACCGACCCGCCAACGCGGATCCAGTGAGGCGTAGGGGTTCTGGTACACCACCTGGAAGCGTTTGCGCAGTGCGCGCAGCCGCGACCCGCGTGCCCGCGACAGCGACTGCCCGTCGAAGGTGACCTCGCCGCGGTCGGGTTCGGTGAGCCGCAGCGCGATCCGCGCGGTGGTGGACTTGCCCGATCCGGATTCACCGACCAGCGAGAGGGTCTCGCCGCGACCGAGTTCGAAACCGACCCCGGCCACCGCCGTCACGCTGTCGCCCCCGTGCGCCCGGAAGGTCTTGTGCACCTCGCGCAAGACCAGTAGCGGCTCGCCCGTCCTGGGCTTGGGCTCGCGGTAGCCGTCGGCGGGCGCGAGGCTGGGTGAGGCGGCGAGCAGGCGCTTGGTGTACGGGTGGTGCGGCGTGGCCAGCAGTTCGGCGGTGGCGCCGCTTTCCACCACCTCGCCGCCGTTGAGCACGACCAGACGGTCCGCGCGTTCGGCGGCGACGGCCAGATCGTGGGTGATCAGCAGCACCGCCGTGCCGCGCGCCGCGATCTGCTCGGCGAGCCGATCCAGTACCCGGCGCGCCACGGTCGCGTCGAGCGCGCTGGTCGGCTCGTCGGCGATGACCAGGTCCGGTGCGCAGGCCAGCGCCGAGGCGATCAGCACCCGCTGGCGCTGCCCGCCGGAAAGCTCGTGCGGGTACTGGGTGGCCCGTAGTTCGGGCCGGTCCAGTCCGGCGTCGGTCAGCAGCTCGATCGCCCGCGCCCGTGCCGCTTTGCGGTCGGCCAGTCCGTGTACCAGCAGCGATTCGGCCACTTGGTCGCCGATTCGCCGGACCGGATTCAGCGACAGCCCGGGGTCCTGCGGGACGAAGCCGATGCGCGCTCCCCGCAGCCGCCGCAGCGCGCGTTCGGAGCCCGTGTCGACCACGGCGCCGTCGAAGGTCACGGTGCCACCCGCGATCTCGGCGTTCGCGCCGAGCAGGCCGATCACGGCGTGGGCGAGCGTCGACTTGCCGGAACCGGACTCGCCGACCAGCGCCACCACCTCGCCGCGGGCCACGGTGAGTGACACACCGTCGAGCGCGGTGACCGGGCCGGTGTCCGAGCGGTAACGAACCCGCAGGTCCTCGACGTGCAGCAGTGGAGATTCGGGGGCGCTCACGCGCGTTCTCCCTTCCCGATCGCGCGGCCGAGGCGTTGCGCGGCGAGCACGACGGCGATGATGACGAGACCGGGGAGGGTGGTCATCCACCACGCGGTCGCGAGATAGTTGCGGCCCTCGGAGATCAGCGTGCCCCACTCGGGCGTGGGCGGCTTCGCGCCGTAGCCGAGGAAGCTCAGCGCCGACACGGCCAGCACCGCCATGCCGAATTCCACCGCGGCCAAGGCGAGTACGGGCTGGATGGAATTGGGCAGCACGTGCCTGGCCAGCACCGTGTACCAGCGCGCGCCCGCGGCGTGGGCGGCCTCCACGTACACCGCCTGGCGCACCCGCAGCACTTCCGATCGCATCACGCGGGCGAAGTTGGCCACCAGCGAAATGCCCACCGCCAGCGCCACGTTGCGGGTGCCGAAGCCGAGCGCGGTGACCAGCGCGAGCGACAGCAGCAGCGAGGGCACCGACAGCAGCACGTCGACCAGCCGCATGACGACGGCGTCCACCACGCCGCCGACCGCGCCGGACAACAGCCCGAGCAGCGCCCCGGCGACCAGCGCGATGCCCACCGCGGCCAGGGTGGCGGTCAGCGAGAGCCCGGCGCCGTGCACCATCCGGGTGTACAGATCGCGCCCGAGATTGTCGGTGCCGAACCAGTGTCGAGCGCTGGGGCTCTGCAACTTCTGCGCGGGCACGCCGGTCAGCGGGTCGCCACCGGCGAAGACCGAGGGCGCCACCGCCCACCCGACGGCGAGCAGCGCGACTGCGCCCGCCACCAGCAGTCCGGCGTTGCCGCGCAAAGTCTTCCACCGCACGGCCGGTCGTCGCAGACCGGTCAGCACCGCTGCGCGCTGTTCCTCGGTGACGTCAACCACGAGTCCGTACCCCCTCGGCGAGTGGTGCGCCGAGCAGGAGCCCGGCGGTACGAATGACGGGAGCGGGGTCAGGCACGGACGATCGCCTCCTCGGCGGTGTCGGCGGCGGTCTGCTCGGACTCGCCGCGCACACCGCGAGAGCGGGCGGCGATGCGCGGGTCGAGCAGCGGATACAGCAGGTCCACCGCCAGATTCACGCTGACGAACACCACCGAGGTGAGCAGCACGATGCCCTGCACCACCGGGATGTCCTGCGCCAGCACCGCGGTCTGGGTCAGCCGCCCGACGCCTTGGCGGGCGAAGACCGTCTCCACCACCACCGATCCGGCGAGCATGTTGCCGACCAGGACCCCCGCGATGGTGAACGCGGGCACACTGGCCGGGCGCAGCACGTGCGTGCGCCGCACCCACCAGCGCGACCCACCCTTGGCCAGGGCCACGTCGACGAACGGCTGACGCCAGGTCGTCTCCAACCCGGCGGTGAGCACTTGTGCGATGACCGCGCCGATCGGCAGGGCCAGGGTGAGGGCGGGCAGCACCGTGCCGGCGAAACCGTGTCCGCCGAATGCCGGAGCCAGCCGCAATTGGAACGAGAACACTTGCAGCAGTAGCAGTCCGGTCCAGAAGGTCGGCACCGAGACGCCGAGTGACGGCAGCGCGGCCAAGGCGTTGCGCAGCCACGGCCGCCGGGTCTGGGTGGCCGCGAACGCCAGCGCGACGCCGCCCACGACCGCGAAGAGCAATGCGGTGCCGGTCAATTCGAGCGTGGCGGGCAGCGCGTCACCGATCGCGCCGGTGACCGGCTGCCCGGTCGCGATGGAATGCCCGAGGTCGCCGCGCACGGCGTGGCCGAGCGCGGTCGAATACTGTTCCCACAGCGGCCGATCCAGCCCGTAGCGGGCCTGCATCTCGGCGATGGCGGCCTTGTCCACCGGCGTGCCTGCGCCGCCGCCGTCGGCCGCGATCGAGATCGGGTCGGCGGGCAGCAGGTACAGCACAACGAACGACAGCGTGAACGCCGCCCACAGCACCCAGATCGCCTGCAGTGCCCGCAGGGCCAGATAGCGCGCCATGACTATCGTCCGCTCAGCCAGGTGTCGAAGAACTGCAATCGGGCGGAGGCTTCGAACTTCAGATCGCGCGTGTTCGCGCTCGCGCCGATCGCCTGGGACAGCTCGACGGTCGGGAGCTGCAGTCCGGCGTCGAGCACCTGTTCCTGCGCGGTGCGGATGAGCCCGTTGCGTGTCGCGGCGTCGACGGTGCTGACCTGCCCGTTCAGCGCGTCGTCCAACGCGGGGACGGGGCCGCGCGCGTTGAGATTGCGCCCTTCGAGGCCGAAGGTGGTGCGCAGAATGTCACCGTCGGCGCGGGTGGTGTTGCCGTAGAAGGAATCGAAATCCTTGCTGCTCTGGCGCGCCGTGGCCTCCGCCGACGACACCAGGTCCAGCTTCAGCTCGACGCCGACCTGCCGCAACTGCTGCTGCACCAGTTCGAGAATCGCTTGGTTGCCCGCGAACACCTGGCTGAACAGCACCGAGAACGACAACCGCTCGCCGTTTTTCGCCCGGACGCCGTCCGCGCCGGGCAGCCACCCGGCCTGATCCAGGAGCGTGCGCGTCTTCGCCGGGTCGTAGGCCAGACGCGCGGAGAGGTCGGTGTAGCCGGGTGTGGTGCTGGCGAGTGTGCTGGTGGCGGGCTTGAACTGGGGGCCGAGCACGGTGTCGACCAGTTGCTTGCGATCGATGGCGGGCAGCAGGGCCCGGCGAACCGCCGGATCGCGCAACGGACCTCTGGTGACGTTGAGCTGCAAGCCGAACGGCACACCCGGGTTGGCGGTGCTGAGCACCCGGCCACCCGCCGCCTCGATCTGCGGAGCGTCCTGCGGCAGCGCGTCGCTGATCGCGTCCAGCTGCCCGGAGGCGAGACTGCCGGTGCGGACGCCGGATTCGGGCACCACGGTGAACTCGATCTTGTCCAGGTAGGCCTCGCCCCGATGGGCGAACACCGCCGAACCCCAGTGGTAGCCGGTCCGTTTGGCCAGCGTCACCGCGGCGTCCTGGCGGTAGGCCGCGTAGGTGAACGGTCCACTGCCGACGTTGTCGCCGAGGCAGCGCTGCTCGGCAGGCTTGGCCGTGGTCACGTCGGCCAGGATGCCGAGCGCCGCGGTCGAGGACGCTTGCAGGAATGGTGCGTTGGGCTTGCTGAACTCGACCCGGGCGGTGAGCCGGTCCACGGCCGTGGTCCCGACGTAGCCGGTGAGGTAGCTGCTGCCCAGCGGCGCCTTGCCCGAGCCGATCTTCACGACCGAATCGAACGTGTTGCGCACCGAGTCGGCGGTGAGCGGCGTGCCGTCGCTGAAGGTGACGCCGTCGACGAGGTGGAAGGTGAAGACTTTCGCGTCGGGGCTCGTCTCCCAGCTCTGCGCCAGCCACGGCTTCAGCTCGCCGGTGGCCGGGTCCTGGTCGGTCAGCGAATCCACGATCTGCCGGGCGACGTAGAGCGTCTGATTGGTGCCCGCCTGGGCGGGATCCGAGCAGGTCGGCGCCTGGGAAAGGCCGTAGCGCAGTACACCGCCCGGCTGGGGCGGGCCCGCGTCGCCGCCGGGCGCGGCCGAATCACTGCCGCAGGCGGCCACGGTGGTGGCCGCGGCGAGCGCGCCGGCCAGCGCGACGATTCGGTGACGGGTTCGGATCACGGGGCAACTCCAGATACTTCGGGGCGGGCGAGTTCCTCGCCCTGGTCGGGGTCGGTATCGGCGACACCGGTCGCCAACGGTCGGCTGGGGATGCGGCGGCGCAATTCGGGCGCCACCTCGGCCTGGAACAGCTCGAGGCCGTCCAGGTACTGCCGCTCGGGGCGGCCGTCGCGTTCGGCGGACAGGTGGATCACCTCGTGGCCGAGGCGCTCGTGCTGGCGGCCGACCTTGTCGATCACCTGCTCCGGGCTGCCGATCAGCGCCGAACTGCGGGCCACGTAGTCGTCGAGGGTCTCGAACACCACCGGCAGCCCCCGTTCGCGCGCCAGCGCCAGCCGCGCTTCGAAGATCGGCGCGTAGGCCGCGAGCGCCTCCTGCGAGGTGCGCGACACCTGGAATCTGGCGGTGCCCGCGCCGACCAGCGCGTCGGCGGGGTCGTGGCCGTGGAACGCCCAGCGTTCCCGGTAGTGGCGCACCAGCTCGGCATACGGCTCGATCGGGTTGGTGACGTTCGCCGAGAACAGCGGATCACCGTGGCGCGCGGCCAGTTCCACCGATTCCCGGCTGGTGGCGCTGCCGTGCCAGATCCGGATCTTCGGCTGCCACGGCCGCGGCAGTGCTTTGGCCTCGCGCAGCGGCGGACGGAAGCGCCCCGACCAGGTCACGTTGTCACCGGCCCACAGGGCGCGGAACAGTTCGTAGCCTTCGCGATTGCGGTCCCACTGGTCGTCGGGCGTGACGTGGTACAGCTGCGCCTGTGCGGCGCCGTTGCCCTTGCCGATGATCAGCTCGAGCCGCCCGCCGGACAGGTTGTCCAGCGTGGAGTAGTCCTCGAAGGCGCGCACCGGGTCGAGCAGGCTCAGCGTGGTCACCGCGGTGAACAGCGTGATCCGCGAGGTGAGGGCGGCCAGGTGGGACAGGATGACCGGCGGCGCGGCGGACAGGAACGGCTCCTCGTGCCGCTCGCCGACGGCGAACCCGTCGTAGCCCAGTTCCTCGGCCAGTCGCGCCTGGCCGACGACGTCGCGCAGGCGTTCCCGGGTGCCGGGCAGGCGGCCGGTCCGCGGGTCGGGTACCCGGGTCACCAAGGTGAACAGCAGGAACTTCACGCGATCGCTCCCAGTGCGGGCAGCTGCTTCTCGAAGGGATGCGGCCCGATCTGTTCCGCGGGCAGGTCCGGGTCGTAGAGCGCGCGGTAACCGGCGGCGAGATAGAGGGCGACCGCTTCGGGCTGACGCGGTCCGGTGGTCAGGTAGATCCGCCGGTAGCCGCGGCGCGCGATCTCGGCTTCCAGCTGCTCGAGTACGAACAGCCCGAGCCCTTGCCTGCGGTGCTCCCGCGAGGTCCAGATCCGCTTCAGCTCCGCGGTGTGCGCGTCGTAGCGCTGGAACGCACCGCCCGCCACCACTTCTCCGTCGCGGGTGACGACCAGCAGCGCGCCGTGCGGCGGCGCGAACGCGGTGGCCGGGTGCTCGCGCAACGAGGCGTGCACCTCGCCGGGCGTGCGACCGTAGCGGCTGCTGTACTCGAGGGCGAGTTCGGCGAGCAGGGGCGCGGCCAGGGGGTCGTCCTGGGCGACGCGGTGCACGCGCAGCGTCGGGGTCGAGAGCGGTTGTGTCATCGGCTCAGCGCTTCTTCGGCAGGCCGGGCGGGTTGATCCGCGATTCGGTGACCTTCTCGCTCTGCAGGCCCCAACGGTCGATCACCTGCTGATATGTGCCGTGCTCGATGGCGTAGGCCAGCGCGTGCTGCACGGCGGTGATCAGCCCGCTGTCCTTCTTGGTGAGCACCGCGATCTCGCCTTGCAGCGCCTCGCCCGCGCCGGAGAAGGTGCCCACGATCCTGGTCTGCTTCGCGGTGGCCGCGTGGTAGATCGCCGTCGGGTTCGGGCCGAGGTAGCCGTCGAGCCGCTGCGAGGCCAGCGCCAGGTAGTAGTCGGTGGTCTGCTGGAAGTAGGCGATGTCGATCGGGGGCAGGCCCTCGGCCCGGTTCTGCTCGTTCCACTTCACCAGCAGCTGCTCCTGGTTGGTGCCGCTGCCGACGCCGATCCGCTTGCCCGCCAGGCTCGTCCGATCCTTGTATTCCAGCTTGCTCTGGATCGGCACCTCCAGCGCGACGTTGTCCTTGCGGTAGGTCGCGAAGTCGTACTTCTCCTTGCGTTCCTCGGTGACGGTGACGTTGGAGATGAACGCGTCCACCTCACCGGAGTCCACCCGCACGAAGTTCTGCGACCAATCGGCCACCTGCGCGTCGAGTTTCAGGCCGAGGATGTCGGCGACCAGCGAGGCGAAGTCGATCTCCGAGCCGACCACCGTCCGGTCGTCGGTGGCGTAGAACCGCAGCGGCGGCGCTGCCCCGGACGTGCCGGTCACGACCAGCGTGCCGCGGTCGCGGATCGCCTTCGGCACCTCGGCGGCGATGGCATCGACCTTGGCGGTGCGAACGCGGCCGGACTGGGCGGGGGAGAGGTCGAAGGTGACCGAACCGGCGGGCTGCGCGGCGCTGTCCGCCTCGGGGTCGGTGCAGCCGGTGGCCAGCAGCAGCACGACCGCGGTCGCGGCGGCGGTGACCAGGGCGGAGAACTTCATCGGATACCTGTTCGTCAACGGACTCGGGAAAGGAACGCGCGAGTGCGCGGGTGTTCGGGATGATCGAGAACGACCGAGGGCGGGCCCTGCTCGACGATGACGCCCTCGTCGAGGAACACCACGGTGTCGGCGACCTCACGAGCGAAGCCGATCTCGTGGGTGACGATCACCAGCGCGGTGCCGCCGTGCGCCAGATCGCGGATCACGTCGAGCACTTCGCCGACCAGTTCCGGGTCCAGCGCGGAGGTGGGCTCGTCGAACAGGATCACGCGGGGGCGCAGCGCCAGCGCGCGGGCGATCGCCACCCGCTGCTGCTGCCCGCCCGACAGCCTGCGCGGATACGCGTCCGCCAGGTGTCCGATGCCGACCCGATCCAGCAGCAGGCGTGCCTCGCGCTCCACCTCGGTCCGATCGCGCCGCTGCGCGGACAGCGGTGCGAGCGTGACGTTGTCGAGCACGGTCAGATGCGGGAACAGATTGAACTGCTGGAAGACGAAGCCGATCCGGGAGCGCTGCTTGCGCACCGCGTGGTCGGGCAGCGCGTGCAAGCGGTCGCGGCGCAGCCGATATCCGATCAGCTCGCCGTCGATGTGCACGGTGCCCGCGTCCAGCGTCTCCAGATGGTTCACCACGCGCAGCAGGGTCGACTTGCCCGACCCGGACGGGCCGATCACGGCCACCACCTCGCCGGATCGCACGGTGAGATCGATGCCGCGCAACACTTCGTGCGAGCCGAAGGATTTCCGGACGCCGCGGACCTGCACGGCGGGTGTGGCGTTCATCGGGTCGCTCCGCGCGGTGCGGCGGGACCGGCCTCGGCGACCTCGCGCAGCTTCCGCCACGCGCGTTGCAGCGGCGTCGGCGGCGGCGTGCGGTGCGCGCCCTTGGCGTAGTGGCGTTCGATGTAGTACTGCGCCACCGAGAGCACCGTGGTGAGCACGATGTACCAGACCGTCGCGACCATCAGCAGCGGCACCACCCGTCCGTTGCGCCCGTAGATGACCTGGACCTGGTAGAACAGCTCGGCGATCGCCATCACCGACACGATCGAGGTGCCCTTGAACAGGCTGATCACCTCGTTGGCCGCGTTCGGCAGGATCGAGCGCATCGCCTGCGGCACCACCACCGTGCGGAATTGCCGCAGCCGTGGAATCCCCAGGGCGGCGGCGGCTTCCAGCTGACCAGCGTCCACCGAGATGAACCCGGCCCGGATGATCTCGGCCGAATACGCCGCCTGATGCAGCGCCAAGCCGATCACGGCGGCGGTGAAACCGCTGATCACCCCGTTCACCTCGAAGGTGAACAGCGCGGGCCCGAACGGGATGCCGACCGAAAGGGTCCGATACAGGTAGGCGATGTTGAACCAGAACAGCAGCTGCACGATCAGCGGGATCGAGCGGAATGCCCAGATGTAGACCCACGCGATCACCCGCAGCACCGGATTGTTCGACAGCCGGGCGATCGCGAGCGCGGTGCCGAGCAGAAAACCCAGCGCCGTGCCCCACGCGGTCAGCTCCAAGGTGACCCGCAGCGCCGACAGCACCGACTCGGCCGTGATGTACCGCGCGAACGTCGGCCAATCCCAGCCGGGATTGGTGGCCAGCCCGTGCACGAACTGGGCGAGCAGGATCAGCGCGACGGCACTGATCACCCAGCGCCAGGGATGCCGGGTCTTCGCGACGGTCGGCGTCGTGCCGGTCTCGGCGGGGGCCGGTGTTCCGGTCGGGTCCGGTTCGGTCGGCGCGGCGGCCTCGGGGGCGGCGTCCGGCGCGGTGGACGCGCTCATGACGGGTCCTCGATGATCACTTCGGTTCCTCCATCGGTCCCGGCGGAAGCACCCGCACCCGGTGACCGGGGGGTTGCTGCGACGTCGACGAGCCAGGTCTCTCGGTCGCTCTGGATGGTTGGCGCCGACCCCCCTCCAACGGATGTCAGGGGCGAGCCGAATCATGATGCCCAGCAAGGGAAGCCTGGAACAAGAGAAGTAATCACCGTGAGCGTAGATCTTGTCGACGCCGATTCATCGGATCTTTGTAGTAACCGGGCGTGCGCTGCTCTGCCGAGGGCGAGGTGAGTTTCCGCGCTTCGCCGATCCAGGGCGCGTGGCGCCGGACTGGGATGGTCCGATGCAGCATACGGCTATCGCCGACGCTGGGGAACGCCGGTGGGCGACGCGGAGGTCCGTTCCGGGCAAACAGGACTCGCCACGAAATTGCTGTGTGCAATCTCGGCTGCTGATTGCGTTTGCCGGAGTACTGTCCCCCTCGATCGTTCCGCCGATGAGGAGGTTTCGTGACCATATTGCGCCGTCTGACCCAGTTGTCCGCTGTCGCGACCAGTTCGATCGCCTTCGTGCTCGCCGGGCCGGGGGCCGCGTTCGCGGCTCCGGATGCCACGATTCCCGCGTTTCCCGAGGACTCCGTGCCGATCGCTGCCCCCGGTGACCTGTTCGGCGCGTATCAAGCCGCGCTCGACGCGTTGCGCGCGCTCGGTATCCAGCCGTTCGCCTACCCGAGCGCGTCGGCGTTCTGCCTCGACAACACCACGGCCGGTCTGGCGCCCGCCGTGGCAGGCGCCATTCCGGGGCCGTGGCCGAAGACCACCGTCCAGATCCCCGGCCAGGACCTCAGCGCCGTCAAGGCCGGGCAGGCCATGTTCACCTTCGTGCCCTACGGGCTCGGACCGGACGGCCCGAATACCGCCGGAATGCAGGTGAGCTGGCTGAACCTGAGTACCGGTCGCAGTGGCACCGCCGCCATGGGGCCGCTGCCCGAGGTCGCGCGTTCGATGGTTCCCGCGGCCGTTCCGCCGGACCAGCGGCCCGCGGCCGAGCAGGCGATCCGGGACTTCCTCGTCGCGTCCCTCCCGATGGGCGGGGTGCGCGCGGTCCCGGTGGACACCGGGAAGGGCACCGTGCTCGCCGCGATGTTCGGCACGGTGCAGAACGGCGCCAAGTCCTGCTTCTTCCTGCCGACGGTGGGAATCACCCCGGTGCCATGAGATTTCCGTCACCGCGGCACGGCTGCTCAGGGAAGCGGCCGACCTTTCCAGCGCGCCGTGCCGCGGCGCCGGGCCAGGTGTGACCGCACCCACAAAAGCAGATACACCGCCACCGACACCGGATGCGCGACGGCGGCAGGCAGGTCCGAAGGTTTCAGCGGGCCGCCGGTTTCGGTCGAGCGGGCCAGCAGTCGCCCGGCGACGGCGGCGAGCCAGCCGACCAGGCCCGCCCGGCGGTGCGCCCCGCGGCCGAACACCGCCACTGCGGGCGGCACCCAATAGGCAAGGGTGGCAACCAGTCCCACCGCCGCTCCACCCGTTATCGTGCCGTCGTAGGCCGACCAGAGCCAGCGGGAGTAGCCCGCGTCCAATTCCGCGGCGTCGCGATACATCCTGGTGCGGGCCAGCGGTCCCGCGGCCACCAGAACCGTGGAATGACCGGCTCGTCGCAGCGTACGGGCGATGTCGAGGTCTTCGGTGACGCTTCCGGCCACCGCCGTGTGGCCGCCCACCGAGCGGTACGCGGCGTTGTCGAACACGAGGAACTGCCCGCAGGCCACCGCCGTGGCGGGCCGCAGGCTCCGGTCGGCCGCGGTGACCGGCAGCGTCGAGGCCCACGACCAGCACAGCAGGGGCTGCACCAGCGCCTCCGACACCGAGCCTGCCACTTGCAGGGGCCAGGGGGAGACCAACGCGGCGCGTCGTTCGCGCAGCGCGCCGACCGCCGCCGCGAGCGCCGTCGGAGCCAGCCGCACGTCGGCGTCCAAGAAGATCAGCACCGGCGTCGACACCTCCTCGGCCAGCCGGACGCAGGCGGCGGCTTTTCCGGTCCAGCCGGGGACGGGATCGGACTCACTGTGCAGCAAGGTGAAACGCGGGTCGCCGTCGATCGCCGCGCGGGCCGCGGCGCCGGTGTCGTCGGTGGACGCGTCGTCGAGGACGCGTACCGCCATGCGCGGCACGCCCACCTGGGCGCGCAGGTCGCCGATCAGCTCGGGTAGCCGGTCGCCCTCGTCACGCGCCGGGATACAGACGGTGACCGGTTCGATCACCGTCGTCGGGGTGTTCGTCAACCGCCGTACGGTGATCCGGTTGTACAGCGCGATGCCCGCGCCCAACACGGCGACCGCGGCGGCGAAGGACGGCAGGATCGAGTTCGCGCGCAACGTCTTCGGCAGGTCGGCACTCACCATGCGGGCCACGCTATCGCGGCACACCGACCTGTCGCTCAGCGATTCTGCGTCACCGAGCGCCACCAGCGGCTGAGCGAGAAGCCGACCTCCGGCGCGCCGGGCGCGGCGGGATTGCGGTCCATGTACGCCATGGCCGCGACGATGGCGGCCACTGCGAGCGTGATGCCGCCCGCGATGCCCGCCCAGCCCGCGAACGAGCGGGTGTTCGGGTCGGCGTAACTGACCTCGGCGCGCAATGTGGAGACATCACCGGGCGGCAGCTTCCAGGAGACGACGTTGTCGCCCTCGCGGCTGCCGTTGGTCTTGGCGACGCGGGCCGGGAACGCGATGGTGAACTGCACGTCCGAGCCGTGCGGCGGCACCGATTTCAGATCGACCCGCCCGCTCAGGCTGACCAGGTCGCCGGTGCGCTGGAATTGCAACTGGAACATGCCCTGGGTCTGCTCGGACAGCCCGCCGAGCTGCTGCACCTCGCCGAACGACAGATCCTCGAAGAAGACCTGGCTGCCCATATATCCGTCCTGGGCGTACGGCTCCACCCGCACCTTGGCGGCCAGCGTCTCGGGCGCCTTCAGCTGCGGGCCCTTGTCCCCGGCGTCGGCGGGCACCACGGCGGCGACGATCCGTCCGGACACCCGGTCGTTGGACGAGACCCCCATCGAAACCTGCACCCGCAGGCACGCTGCGAGCATCGGGACCAGCATCGCCGCGAGCAGGACGACCGAAGCGGCACGCGCGGCACGGCGTGGGACCCGCCGCGGCGGGCGATCCGGGGTATCGAGCTTCGTGGTGACGGGACTCGGCTGCACGGGTGACATCGTGCCAGGCCGTCCGCCCGGAATGAAACGCGCCACTCATCGCGCGCGTCGGCGCGCCGAGTGCGGGGAATCACGCCGGGTCAGCGGCGCGCGCGAGCCAGGACGACGAGCAGGGGAACACCGAGCACACCCATACCGGCGAAACCGTATCCGGCCGACGGCAGCAGACCGAGGAACACCGCGTGGGCCAGCGCCGACCCCAGCCAGGTCCACAGGAAGAAGGCCACCGGTACGGCGACCGCGATCGCGCGGCCACCCGGTCGCGCTACCCGTACGGGATCCGGAGCCGCTCGCTCCCAGAGCGCCAGCAAGCAGCCCATCACGAGCGCGACAGCGAACCAGCCCAGGTAGTTGGTCACCGGAATCAGGTCCAGCCCGGGCAGGCCGGAGTGGGTGTCACACCAGGCCCACTGCCCGTCGGTCACCATCTGCGAATCCAGGAAAAGATCCCAGCCCACCGCGCCCACCGCCGTCGCAAGGACCCGCGTGACCGTGTGCCGTGACAACAACCCGGCCACCACCCACACCGGATACATCCCGCCGGTCCAGGCCAGCGGGACGAGCAGCGGCACCGTGAGCAGAGCGGGCCCGAGCCGGTCGGTCGCGTACTCGTAGCAGCCGAACGGTATGCCGGTCGCGGTACCGATCACCTCGGCGGTGAGCCCGACGCCGGAGACGATGATCAGGAAACCGACGGCATAGCGGAACCCCCTGGTCGCGGTCGCGTGCGCCAGCGCGGCGGCGGCGGAGAGCAGCACGACCGCGACGGTGACACGGTCGCGCGCACCACCCGCGGCGAGTGGGTAACCGATCTGCGCGACGATCGTCAGCACGACCAAGGCGAGTGGCAGCAGAAAACGCGCCGAGCGGTATCGGAACCGTTCTGTCGCCTCGAGCGACAGTTCGCCCGAATCCGTCATCGTCGCAGCCACCGCGACAACCTGGGCCGGTTCAGGTCGCGCAGCGCGAGTGCTGCGGCCGTCCGTCCGCTGGCGCCGGAGACGCCGCCGCCGGGATGGGTGGACGCGCCCGTCAGATACAGTCCCGGCGCGCCGGGCACCCGCTGCCCCGCCAGCTCGGGCAGCGGACGCCACAGCATCATCTGGTCCAGCGACATCTCCACGTGCATCACGTTGCCGCCGACGAGCCCGAGTTCGCGCTCGAGGTCCACGGGTGTCTGTACGTGTCTGCGCAGCACCGTCTCCGCGAAACCGGGCGCGTAGGAATCGACTTCGGCGATGATCCGTTCGCCTTCCCGCTGCGCGAGGCCGGCCCAGTTCGCCCCGGAGGCCGGTCGGTACGGGTGCCATTGCGCCCACAGCGACAACTGGTGCTCGCCGGGCGGCGCGATGGTCGGATCCACGGCGCTGAAGCTCATGGCCAGCACGACCGGTCGCGGCGGGAGGTCACCCGCCAGCGCCGCGCCGTGCGCGCGACGCAACTGCGCGCGATCGGACACCAGCAATTGCAGGCCGCGGGCGGAGTGATCGATCGGACTGCCGGGATAACGGGGCAGCGCCGAAGTGGCGGCCCGCACCACCATCCCGATCCCGGGACCGACGCGGATGCGCGTGCGCCAGTCGTCGAGCACCGCGCCGTCGAAGCCGCCGTCGCGGAGCAGATCCAGAGTGGTCAGCACGTGGCAGCCCGCGATCACGGTGCTCGCGCGCAACTCTCGGCCCGAGGCGGTGCGCACCCGCCAGCGGTCCCCGTCGCGATGCAGGGCGGACACCGCGTCGCCCGCGGTCACCACCCCGCCGTCGGACCGCAGCCGCGCCACCAGCGCGGTGGTCAGCGCCCCGCTGCCGCCGACCGCGCGTCCCGGCGGCAGCGTGTGCATGAGCGCGGCGAAGCCGACCATCGGCGCCGTGCCCGGCTCCGACATCGGCGGCCCGGACTGCGCGCCGAACCAGGCCAGCGACGCCTTCAACCGTTCGTCCTCGAAGAGCGCGTCCAACAGGGCGTCGCCGGATTGCAGGAACTCCCGCGAGAGTGCGCTGCCGCCGTTCCTCGCGTCCAGTCCCCAGAACGACCGCACCAGCCTGCCCGGCGTCGGTGCGCCGCCGAACGCCCGCATCACCCTGGCGCTGCGCGGACCCCACACCCGGACGAACCGGCGGTAGGCGTCCGCGTCCCGCGGGCCGCAGGCCACGGCGATGGAGGCGCAGGTCGCATCCAGGTCGCGATGGAACACCAGGGCGGGGCGATTCGCGTGCGCGGGCGTGAAACCCCATGGGTCGCAGTCGATGTACCGCAGGCCGAAACGATCGAGTTCGAGGTCCTCGACGATGCCGGTGTGGCGGATCATGATGTGCGCCGACGAGCCGCGATCGACCCGGTGGCCGGGGAACCGCTCGACCGTCGACACCGCTCCGCCGAGGACCTCGTCGCGTTCGAGCACTTCGACCTCGTGCCCGGCGCGGGCGAGGTAGCACGCGGCCACCAAGGCGTTGTGGCCCGAGCCGACGACGATCACCGTCACGTGATCCTCACAGCGGCAGCCGCCTGCCGAGGATCGCGAACGGCCGGTTGTCGCCCGCGAAGACGAAATTGCGGACCACGTCGGTGAATCCCTGCCTGCGATACAACCGCCAGGCGCGGTTGTCCTCACCGGCGACCTCGGGCGTCGACAGCAGCACCGCCCGCTCGGTGCGGTCGCGCAGCAGCCGTTCCAGCAGCGTGCCGCCGATGCCGCGGCCCTGCGCGGCTGGATGCACATGCAGCTCGGTGAGCTCGAAGTAGTCCGAGAGCAGTTCGCGCGCGGAATGTTCCGGCCAACCCGAACGCCGCATTCCGCTGTGCACCTGCTGATGCCACCACTGGTGCGCGGCGCCGCGATAGCCGTAGGCGATCGCCACGATCGGCGCGTGGCGCAAATCGATCCGGCCGGAGTCGTCGGGCAGCACCGCGGCGACCGCCTGCCAGCCGGGCCGGGTGGTGTGCTCGGTCCACATCGGCGCGCGATGGTTCTCGGTCCCGCGCGGATAGTCCATGGCGGCCACGTAGACCGCCAGCGCGTCGTGCAGCCGGGAGCGCAGGGCCGCCACCGAGAGATCGATGACGGCGGGTGCGGGAGTGTGATTGGGCTTGACGGCGGTCATGGCTCTCGTCGGTCGCGCGGACGCGGAAAGTTGTCGGTGGGCGTCTCTATATTGAAGCTCAATTCAAACGTTCGAATACCTGTTCGGTCCGGGCGGTGCTGGAAAGCGGTGGGGCACGCCGTCTCCAGCGCCGCATACGGGCCAAGGTACGCGAGGGTGGAGGGACGGCGATGTCTGGTCGAGTGGAACATCCGGGCCGGCCCGGCCGGGCCGGCAAGTTGCTGGAGCGCGCGGACGGGTTGCTCATGCAGGCGGCTGGGGAACGAGATCCGCGGGAACGGTTCCGCACCGCCTACCTGGCGGCGCTGCGCGGGGCGGGCGCGGTGATCGCGCTCACGGGCGCCGACACCGCGCCGAGGGCGCGCTCGCGCAACGCGTGGGTGCTGATGCAGCGCGCCGCGCCGGAATTCGTGATGTGGGCGGACTACTTCAGCGCGCGCTCGGAGATCCGGGCGGCACTGGAGGCGGGCCTGGACCGGAATGTCGACGAACACGAGGCGGACGAGTTCTCTTCGCGGGTGGCGGCATTCCTCCACGACGTGGAAGATCTCCTCGCGGCATCGGCCCGGTTGCGGCCCGCCCCTGGAATGACCGGCGGTATGACCGCTTAGTTATCGGCGTGTTGGCCTACCTTCACCTTCGCCCCGGCGACGGGCGGGCTGGTTACGGACGAGGTCCGACTGTGCCCATTAGGCGTACCTTCGCCTTCGCTGCGGCCATGCGCGGGCTGATGACGGACTACGTCCGACTGTGCCCATTAGGCGTACCTTCGCCTTCGCTGCGGCCATGCGCGGGCTGATGACGGACTACGTCCGACTGTGCCCATTAGGTGGTCTGGCCCTGATCGAACTCGTATCATTGGTGACAGATGGCCGCCAAGGTCGGCTATCTGTCGTCTACCCGGAGGCGACAGCCACGTCCTAGTGCCGGGGGAGGTACCGTGCCACTCTCCGAGCACGAGCAGCGCATGCTCGAACAGATCGAGAGCGCTCTCTATGCTGAGGATCCCAAGTTCGCCTCGTCCGTCCGCGGCGGACGGCTACGTTCGACCTCGAGTCGTCGCAGACTCCAGGCCGCGGCGTTGTTCGTCCTCGGCCTCTTTCTCCTCGTCGCAGGCATCGCAGCGCCCGTGAAGCCCGGCGGCTTTCCGATCATCAGCCTGATCGGGTTCATCGTGATGTTCGGTGCAGGCGTGCTCCTGCTGCTGGGCACTTCCAAGAGCATCGCCAAGAACGACCGGTCCGGCGGGCAGGCGTCCTCCGGCGGCGGGCGAGGGCGCCAGCGCAAGTCCGGCGGTTTCTCCGAGCGTATGGAGGATCGCTTCCGGCGGCGGTTCGAGCAGGAGTAGCTCGCCCGTAGCCTGACAACTTCAGCACGACCGGCGACGCCGCACCGCGATGGTGCGGCGTCGCCGGTTCGTGTGTGCAACCGATCACGCCGCGAATGATCTTCGGGTCCGACTTCCCCCTCGCCCCACACCTCCCCACGAACTTCCCCCACTTCGCCCCCTCCGGTGCCACACCAGGGGGTTTGCTGGGTGTTTTCGGGCGTTTGTCGCCTGGGGCGGCGCGTGTCGGCAGAACTCGCGAAAGTTCTCCACGTCGGTGATAGCTGACATGACCTGCGGAATCGTCTGAGTCGGGAGCCAGATCACCGCTTGTTTCGATTGAAAGTGGGGGAAAGTGGGGTAATGTGGAGCGCGCAGTACTGAAGGGCCGACCATCGAGGTGATCGAATAGGGAGGTATCGAGATGTTTCTCGGTACCTACACACCTCGCTTGGACGACAAGGGGCGACTCACGTTGCCTGCGAAGTTTCGAGACGATCTGGCGGGAGGGTTGATGGTCACGAAGGGGCAGGACCACAGCCTTGCCGTGTACCCGAAAGAGGAGTTCACCGCGCTCGCCCGGCGGGCCGCGGCCGCGTCTCGAAGCAATCCGCAGGCCCGTGCGTTCGTCCGGGCACTCGCGGCCGGAACGGACGAGCAACGTCCGGACGCGCAGGGCCGGATCGTGTTGTCCGCCGACCATCGTCGCTACGCCAACCTGAACAGGGATTGCGTGGTGATCGGTTCGGTCGACTTCCTGGAGATTTGGGACAAGCAGGCGTGGGAGTCCTACCTCGCCGAGCACGAGGAGGACTTCTCGCAAGCCAGAGACGAGTCGCTGGGCGGAATCTTCTAGCCGCGGGCGCGCGAGTGCCACGCGGTCTCTGCCCGGACGCGGACCCTGACGTACTTCCCCGACGCCAGGTGCCGAAAGTTCGGTCAGAGACCACGGGGCATTCGTGTCCGTATGGAAAGCACTGTGTATCAAGGCGACCCGTGTGCGGTGCGCGACGACGCGAGGCAGACTCCGGGAGGTCTAGGTGAACCGTGAACAGCGCGGTCCCCGCCATGTTCCGGTTCTGCTGGAGCGAGCCGACGCGCTGCTCGGTCCGGCCTTGGCCGAGCCGGGCGCGGTCTACGTCGACGCGACACTCGGCCTCGGCGGTCACGCCGAGCATTTCCTGAGCACCTACCCGGGGCTCCGTCTCGTCGGGCTCGACCGCGACACCACCGCGTTGAAGCTGGCGGGCGAGCGGCTCGAGCCGTTCGCGGACCGAATCACGTTGGTGCACACCCGCTACGACGGCATCGTCGACGCGTTGGCGGAGGCCGGCTTGCCCGCCACCGGTTCGGTCTCGGCGATCCTGATGGACCTGGGCGTCTCCTCCATGCAGTTGGACGAGGCCGACCGCGGCTTCGCGTATTCCGTCGACGCCCCGCTGGACATGCGGATGGACCCGACCAGCGGGCCCACCGCCGCCGATGTGCTCAACACCTACAGTCACGGCGATCTGACCCGGGTACTGCGGACCTACGGAGAGGAACGCTTCGCGAGCCGGATCGCCGCCGAGGTGATCCGGCGTCGCCAGAGCAAACCGTTCCGCACCAGCGCCGAGCTGGTGGAGCTGCTGTACGCCACGATTCCCGCGGCGACGCGCCGCACCGGCGGGCATCCGGCCAAGCGCACGTTCCAAGCGCTGCGGGTGGAGGTCAACGGGGAGCTCGACTCGTTGCGGGCCGCGCTGCCCGCCGCGCTCGCCGCGCTGCGGGTGGGCGGCCGCATCGTCGTCATGTCCTACCAATCGCTGGAGGACAAGGTGGTCAAGCACGAGCTCGCCGCCCATACCGCGTCCAGGACGCCGGTGGGCCTGCCGGTCGAGCTTCCCGGCATGGGACCGGAGTTCCGGATGCTGACCCGTGGCGCGGAGAAGGCGACCGAGCAGGAGGTCGAGGACAACCCGCGGGCGGCCCCGGTACGCATGCGCGCCGCCGAGCGGATCCAGGAGGCGCGGTGAGCGAGCAGTGCCCACATCGCGCCCGCCGGGTGCGGATGTCCCGCAGCGGTAGCGGAGGCCGGATGAGACAGCGGAGCGCTGTGCTCGCCCGGCATCCCCGGAGGACAGAGGAGGGGAATCCATGAGCGTGCGGACGCGGACCGTCGAAGCGCCGGGCCGGGTCGCCCGGCGGGTCCAGGACGCCGAGCGGGTGAAGTCGGGCGCGGCGCAACGCGCCTACGCCCGGCGGCGAATGCGCGAAAGTGGTTCGGACAGCGCGTTCCTGCCCACCGTGCGGCGCTCGGCGATGGCGGCGCGCATCCCGTTCGTCACGGCGATCATCGCCCTGCTCGGTTGCGGCCTCGCGCTGACCTTGCTGCTGACCACCCGTGCCGCCGAGGACAGCTATCAGCTCGGCGACGCGCGAGCGACGAACCGGCGGCTGGCCGACGAGCGCGCGGCCCTGCAGCGCGAGGTCGAGGTCGCCGATTCGGCCCCCGAGCTGGCCCTGCGGGCGCGTGAACTGGGCATGATCCCGGCCAAGGACCCGGCTCGCCTGCTGGTCGGTCCGGACGGCTCGGTCACGGTGATCGGCAAGCCCGCCCCGGCCGAGGGCACTCCCGTGCCGCCGCTGAACGCCTCGCCTTCCGCGCGGTCGCCGCGAGGGGAGCGGGTGGTGCCGGTCACCACCACGCCCGGTGCTCCGGTGCCGGGTCAGCCGAACACGGGATCGCAGAACAACGCGCAAGTGAACCCGGCGCCCCCGGCCGCGACTTCGGCGATCAACCCGCCGCAGCCCGGGGTCCCCGCGGCTTCGGTCACACCGCAGGCCACTTCGCCCCAGCCGCCCGCGGAAGCGTCGCCGCAGCAGGAAGCCGCGCAGGCCCCGGAGGCGGTGCCCGACGGAGCCTCGCAGTGACGCATCCCAGGCCCGCGCCGCGCAGGCGCGGGCCCTCGGCGCCCCGCACCACGGGCGGGCCGCGGCCACCGCGCTCAGCTGTCTCGGACGGCCCGCTCCGGTTGCGCCTCGGCGTCGGACGAGTGGTCATGTTCGTCGCGCTCGCGGTCGTCGCGCTGCAACTGCTGTGGGTGCAGAGCGTCGCCGCGCCGGGACTGTCGGCCCAAGCGGCCAGCCAGCGCACCACCCATCAGCCCGATCCGGCCATCCGCGGGCCGATCACCGACCGCTACGGCAAGGCGCTGGCCTTCACCGTGTCGGCCAAGGCGCTGCATTTCCGGCCGGTCGCGGTCCGGAAGGAACTGGCGGACGCCAAGGCCAAGAACGACAAGGCGCCCGATCCGGATCAGCGGCTGCGCGACATCGCGCGCACCATCCACGAGAAGCTCGGCAAAGACGCGCCCGCGGAAGCGGACCTGCTGGCCAAGCTGAACAGCGACGAGCAGTTCGTGTTCCTCGCCCAAAATGTCGATCCGCGCATCGCGGACGAGATCACCGATAAATATCCGCAGGTGGGCTCCGACCAGCAGAGCCCACGGGTCTACCCCGGCGGGTCGCTGGCGGCGAATGTCGTCGGCGCTGTCGGTTGGGACGGTCACGGGCAGATCGGGCTGGAGTCGTCGCTCGACTCGGCGCTGGCCGGTACCGACGGATCGCACACCTACGATCGCGGCTCGGACGGCGCGGTCATTCCCGGCAGTTGGCGCGACGAGCAGCCCGCGGTCAACGGGTCCGCCGTGGAGCTCACCTTGGACTCCGACCTGCAGTACTACGTGCAGCAGCAGGTGCAGCAGGCCAAAGACGTCTCCGGTGCGGGTTCCGCTTCGGCCGTCGTCCTGGACGCCAAGACCGGGCAGGTCCTGGCGATGGCCAACGACAACACCTTCAATCCCGACCTGGGACCGCAGAAGTGGGCCAATGCCCAGCTGAGCAACCCGTCGGTCACGGACGTGTTCGAGCCCGGCTCGGTGAACAAGATCGTCACGGCGGCCGCGGCCATCGACTACGGCCTGACCGATCCCGACGAGGTGCACCAGGTGCCCGGCGCGATCCAGATGGCGGGTGTCACGGTGCACGACGCGTGGTCGCACGGCGTCGAGCCCTACACGACCACCGGAATCTTCGGCCGCTCTTCCAATGTGGGCACGCTGATGCTCGCGCAGCGCGTGGGCGAGGATCGCTTCGCCGACATGGCGCACCGGTTCGGGCTCGGGCAGCGCACGGGCATCGGCCTGCCGGGCGAGAGCGCGGGCCTGATGCCGGACCGGGATCAGTGGTCCGGCGGCACCTTCGCCAATCTTCCTATCGGCCAAGGTCTTTCGATGACGACGCTGCAGATGGCCGGGATGTATCAGGCGATCGCCAACGACGGTGTCCGCATTCCGCCGCGGATCGTGCGGGCGAGGATCGCGCCGGACGGCGCCCGCACCGAGGAGACCCAGCCGGACGGCGTGCGGGTGGTGAGCAAGCAGACCGCCGCCACCTTGCGGACGATGTTCCAGGCGGTGGTGCAGCGTGACCCCATGAACGCCAACCAGAACGGCACCGGATGGCCAGCGGCCATCACGGGCTACCAGGTGGCGGGCAAGACCGGTACCGCGCAGAAGGTCGATCGCAATTGCCGGTGCTACTCCACGTCGTCGTTCTGGATCACGTTCGCGGGCATGGTTCCCGCGGAGAATCCTCGGTACGTGATCGGCCTCATGCTCGACGCGCCCGTGCGCAGTTCGGATGGCTCCGGGGGCGGTTCGGTGGCTCCGCTGTTCCACAACATCGCCTCGTGGGCCCTGCAGCGCGACCGCATCCCGCCGTCCGTCCAGCCGTCCAGGCAATTCGTCTTGCAGGCAGGGTGATCGATCCGTTCCGGGGATGTGCGGTCGGTAGCGAAGACATCGGATCGGTGTGGAGGAAGCAGCGGGTGAGTGCGGTGTTCGAGGGGCATAGGCCGACGACGGCCCGCCGTGCGCGCCGCGTCCTCGCCCGGCGGCGTCCGAGTGCCGCGTGGCGCGGTCCGGGCCGGGCGGGCGAACCCGTAGGGTGCGGTGGGCGACCTCCCCGGCGTTGCGACGGGGCGCATGGTCCCGCCGTGACCGGTCGCCGGTAACCTGACACGTCGATCGCCGCCCCCGAAAGGAGCCTGGTTTCTGTGCAGTCCGGTCAACCGCGCGCATTGCGGCCAGAGCATTCGCCGTCAACGCCGCTGGCGTCGCTGGCCGCCGTCATCGGGGCCACGACGAGCTCCGAATCGGACGTGGCGGTCACCGGCATCGAGCAGCGCTCGGATGCCGTGCTGCCCGGTGACCTGTTCGCCGCGCTGCCCGGGGCCCGCGCGCACGGGGCGCGTTTCGCGCGCGACGCCGTCGCCCGCGGCGCGGTCGCGGTACTGACCGACGCGGCGGGTGCGGAACTGGCCGGTCCGCTCGAGGTGCCGGTGCTGGTGCGGGAGAATCCGAGGGCGGTGCTCGGCGAGCTGTCGGCCACGATCTACGGCAATCCGTCCGAGCGGCTGCGCATCGTCGGGATCACCGGAACCTCGGGCAAGACCACGACCTCCTACCTGGTGGAGGCGGGCCTGGCCGCCGCGGGGCTGTCCACCGCGCTGATCGGCACGATCGAGACCAGGATCGGCGGCAGGCGGGTGCCGAGCGCGCTGACCACTCCGGAGGCGCCGCAGCTGCACGCGATGTTCGCGCTGATGGTCGAGCAGGGCGTGGACGCGGTGGTGATGGAGGTATCCAGCCATGCGCTGACGCTGGGTCGGGTGGACGGAGTGCGGTTCGCGGTGGGCGCGTTCACCAATCTGTCCCAGGACCACCTCGACTTCCACGCCGACTTCGAGGACTACTTCGCCGCCAAACGCAAGCTGTTCGAACCCGATTCGCCGGTCGCGGCCCGCACCGCCGTCGTCTGCGTGGACGACGAGTGGGGGCGGCGGCTGGCCGCCGGCCTGCCGAACCCGGTCACCGTCTCGACCACCAGGACCGCCGCCTGGAGCGTCACCGGCGCGGTGTCGGCGCACGGCGGCGAACAAGACTTCACCGCGGCCGGTCCGCAGGGCGAAACTCCCGTACGCCTTCGGCTTCCCGGCCGCTACAACGTCGCCAATGGCCTGCTCGCGGTGGCGGTGTGCGCCGCGGCGGGCGTCGAGCCGTCGATCGCGGCTCCGGCGCTGGCGACCGTGGACGTGCCCGGCCGCATGCAGCGGGTGGAGCGCGGACAGGACTTCTTGGCGATCGTCGACTACGCGCACAAGCCCGCGGCGTTGGAGTCCGTGATCGCCACGCTGCGTGGTCATCTCGCGGCCGACACCGCGGGACGGCTCGCGGTGGTGGTCGGCGCGGGCGGCGACCGGGACGCGGCGAAGCGGCCGCTGATGGGCGCCGTAGGCGCGCGGGGCGCCGATCTGCTGATCATCACCGACGACAACCCGCGCACCGAGGATCCGGCGGCCATCCGCGCCGCCCTCGGCTCCGGTGCACTGGAGGTCCCGGAAGCCGAACGCGGCGAGGTGCGGGAGATCGGAGACCGAGCGGAGGCCATCGCCGCGGCGGTGGCGTGGGCGCGCCCCGGTGACGTGGTGCTGATCGCGGGCAAGGGACATGAGGCAGGGCAGGAGATCCAGGGCGTGAAGCACCCGTTCGACGACCGCGACGTACTCGCGGCCGCATTGGAAAGACGCAGTCCGCAAGGTAACCACGCGGAGGACTTGACGGTTTCATGATCGAGATGACACTGCGGGAGATCGCGGAGGTCGTCGGCGGCACGCTGCACGACGTCGCAGACCCGGAGGTGCGAGTGACCGGCGCGGTCGAATTCGACTCGCGCCGAATCGGTTCCGGCGATCTGTTCCTGGCGCTGCCGGGTGAGCGCTCCGACGGCCACGACTACGCGGGCGCGGCCGTCGCCGCGGGCGCGGTGGCGGTGCTGGCGGCGCGGCCGGTGGGCGTGCCCGCCATCGTGGTCACGCCAGGCGGCGGCGACGTGCCGTCGAGTTCGGTCGCGCTCAGCCACGATGCGGACGGATCCGGCGCCGCCGTGCTGACCGCGCTCGCCGCGCTCGCCCGCGCCAGCGTGTCGCGTCTCGCCGCCGACGGCGGGCTCACCGTCGTCGGCGTCACCGGCTCGTCCGGCAAGACCTCCACCAAGGACCTGCTGGCCGCCGTCCTGGCGCCGCTGGGCACGGTGGTGGCCCCGCCTGGGTCGTTCAACAACGAACTCGGCCACCCGTGGACGGCGTTGCGCGCCGACGCGGGCACCCGCTTCCTGGTGCTGGAGCTGTCCGCGCGCGGGCCCGGGCACATCGCGGCGCTGGCCGAGGTGGCGCCGCCGAGCATCGGCGTGGTGCTCAACGTCGGCACCGCGCATCTCGGCGAGTTCGGCAGCCGCGAGGCCATCGCCAAGACCAAGGGCGAGCTGGTCGAGGCGCTGCCGCCCACCGGGCTCGCCGTGCTCAACGCCGACGATCCCCAGGTCGCCGCGATGGCCTCGCGCACATCGGCGCGGGTGGTGACCGTCGGGCAGGCCGCGACCGCCGACGTGCGGGCCACCGACATCCGGCTCGATGACCAGGCCAGGGCCGCGTTCACCGTGCACACGTCCGCGGGCAGCGCCCAGGTGCGCCTGGCCGTGCACGGCGAGCACCACGTGGGCAACGCGCTGTCGGCGATCGCGGTCGCGCTGGAATGCGGCGCCGATCTGGACACCGCCGTCGCCGCGCTGTCCGACGCGCGCGCCGCGTCCGCCCGCCGGATGGACGTGCGGACCACCGCGGACGGGATCACCGTCGTCAACGACTCCTACAACGCCAATCCGGACTCGGTCCGCGCCGCGCTCAAAGCGCTGGTGAGCATGGCGCGCGCGGCCGAGACGCCGCGGCGCAGCTGGGCGGTGCTCGGCGAAATGGGCGAACTCGGCGAGGAATCCGTCCTGGAGCACGACGCCATCGGGCGGCTCGCGGTGCGGTTGGACGTCAGCCGGGTGGTCGCCGTCGGCACCGGCAGGCCCGCCCGCGCGCTGCACCAGGGCGCGGTGATGGAAGGCTCCTGGGGCGAGGAATCGGTCCTCGTGCCCGACATCGCGGCCGCGATCGCGCTGCTCGAGCAGGAAGTGGCCCCCGGCGACGTGGTGCTGGTCAAGGCATCGAAGTCGGTCGGCCTGTGGGAGGTCGCCGAGCATCTGACCGACCCGGCCGCCGTGGCCGCACGCGGCGGCGCGGCGGACAACGGGGTGGGACAGGACACGGAGGCAGCAGGATGAGACAGATTCTCTTCGCCGCGGCGATCGCGCTGACGGTCTCGATCCTGCTCACCCCGCTGCTGATCCGGTTGTTCGCCAAGCAGGGCTTCGGGCAGGAGATCCGGGTCGACGGTCCCGCCAGCCATCAGGCCAAGCGCGGTACGCCGACGATGGGCGGCGTCGCCATCCTGGTCGGCATGTGGGCCGGTTACCTGGGCTCCCACCTGATCGGCATCGGTTACGACGCCGACGGGCCGTCGGCCTCGGCGTTGCTCGTGCTCGGGCTGGCCACGGCGCTGGGCGCGGTGGGTTTCGTCGACGATTTCATCAAGATCCGCAAGCAGCGCAACCTGGGCCTGACCGCGGCGGGCAAGTATCTCGGCCAGCTGTCCTCGGCCGTGATCTTCGGCATCCTCGCCTTGCAGTTCCGCGGCGGCAGCGGGCTGACGCCCGCCAGCAGGCACCTGTCCTACGTGCGCGACATCAGCACGGTGACCATGGGCGTGGTCGTGTTCCTGGTGTTCGTCTGCTTCGTGGTGGTCGCCTGGTCCAACGCGGTGAACCTCACCGACGGCCTGGACGGGCTGGCCGCCGGATCGATGAGCCTGGTGCTGGGCGGATACGTGATCATCACGTTCTGGCAGTACTACCACGCCTGCGAGACCAAGCCCGAGACCGGCTGCTACAACGTGCGCGATCCGCTGGATCTCGCGCTGGTCTGCGCCGCGGGCGCGGCGGCGTGCGTCGGGTTCCTGTGGTGGAACGCCGCACCGGCCAAGATCTTCATGGGCGACACCGGTTCGCTCGCGCTGGGCGGCCTGCTGGCAGGCCTGTCCATCACCACCCGCACCGAGCTGCTGATGATCGTCATCGGCGCGCTGTTCGTCGCCGAGACGGCGTCGGTGGTGCTGCAGGTCGCGGTCTTCCGCACCACGCGCAACCGGCTGTTCAAGATGGCGCCGTTCCACCATCACTTCGAGCTCAGCAAATGGGCCGAGACGACGGTGATCATCAGATTCTGGCTGCTGGCCGCGATGGCCTCCGCCGTCGGGCTCGGGCTGTTCTACAGCGAATACCTCTCCGCGGTCGGGTGAACGAGATGGTCGAACATTCTCCGCGGGCTCTGCGCACTCCAGGGCCCATGCTGGAATTCCTACGCGGACGCGACGTTCTGGTCGCGGGCTGGGGCGTGTCGGGACGCTCGCTGGTGGAACCGCTGCGCGACATCGGCGCGCGTCCGGTGGTGACCGACGGCGGCGCCGCGGCCCTGGCCGAGGCGGCCGGGCTCGGGCTGGACGTCGCCACCACCGCGGAACTGGAGAACGCGGACTGGAGCCGGTTCGCGCTGGTGATCACCAGCCCGGGCTGGCGGCCGGACTCGCCGGTGCTGGCGTCCGCGGTCGCGGAGGGTACGCCGGTGTGGGGCGACGTGGAGTTCTCCTGGTGGGTCGATCAGGCCAGGATCTACGGTCCGGTGCGCAAATGGCTGGTCGTCACCGGCACCAACGGCAAGACCACCACGACCCAGATGACCCACGCGATCCTGCGCGCGGCGGGCATCGCCAGCGTCGCGTGCGGCAACATCGGCCTGCCCATCCTGGACGCGTTGCGGCGCAACCCCGGTCCGCAGGTGCTCGCGGTGGAGCTGTCGTCGTTCCAGCTGCACTGGGCGCCGTCGGTGCGTCCGGAGGCGGGTGTCGTGCTGAACGTGGCCGAGGATCACCTGGATTGGCACGGCGGCCTGGACGCCTACGCCGCGGCCAAGGCCAGGGCGCTGGTCGGCCGGGTCGGCGTGGTCGGCCTGGACGATCCGGTCGCGGCCTCGCTGGCCCGCAAGTCCAAGGCGCGCCGGACCGTCGGATTCCGGGTGGGCGTGCCCGCCGACGGCGAGCTCGGCGTGGTGGACGGCAAGCTGCTCGACCGCGCGTTCACCAAGGCCGCGATCCTGGCCGAGGTCGGCGACATCAGCCCGCCCGGCCCCGCCGGCGTCGCCGACGCACTCGCCGCCTCCGCGTTGACCAGGGCGATCGACGTCGCGCCGCAGTTCGTCCGGGAAGGCTTGATCGAGCACAAGGTCGGCCCGCACCGCGCGGCGTTCGTCCGCGAGCTGTCCGGCGTCGAGTTCGTCGACGACTCCAAGGCCACCAATTCGCACGCCGCGCGCTCATCGATCCTGGCGCATCCGCAGGTGATCTGGGTGGCCGGTGGCCAGCTCAAGGGCGCGCACGTCGACGACCTCGTCGAGGAGGTCGCCGACCGCCTGGTCGCGGCGGTGCTGATCGGCGCCGACGCACCGGTGCTCGCGGCCGCGTTGGCGCGACACGCGCCCGAGGTCCCCGTCGTCGAGCTGATCGCGGGAGACGATGCAGGGATGGGTGACGAAGCGTCGAGGGCCGCCGCGGCCGACGCCGTCATGGCGCGGGCCGTGCGAGCGGCCGCCGGGTTCGCCCGCCGCGGCGACACCGTGCTGCTGGCTCCGGCCGCCGCGTCGCTGGACATGTTCGCCGATTACACGCATCGGGGTCGCAGTTTCGCCCAGGCGGTGAACGCCCTGGAAGACGGTGACCTCGGAACCACCGATATCGGGGGTTTGCGATGACTGCCGACCGGGGCGGGCGGGGTATCGACATCCGCCTCGGTCGGTTGAGTCGCTGTCGCGGACGCGCAATCATCCTCCGCGTCCGCTGGTTCGCTGTCACAGTGGTGCTACCGGCGCGGGCCGCGGGTGTCTCGTGACTTCGGGCAACGGCAGGCGGTGGACCGGTAAGGCGGCCCGGACCTCGGGCGCACGAGAAGCCGGGTCGCCATCCCGGCGTGGCCGCGGCGTAGGGGCGGGTCCCGGTTCATGGCTGGCACGGCCGCTCGCGTCGTTCCATCTCGTCGTCACCATCGCCACGCTGCTGACGGCCCTCGGACTGGTCATGGTCCTGTCCGCGTCCGGCGTCGTCGAGTACGCCGAGGGCGGGTCGGCGTACTCCCTGTTCATCCAGCAGACGTTGTTCGCGGCGATCGGCGCGGTGCTGTTCTATCTGGCCCTGCGCGTTCCGCTGCGCCTGTTGCGCCAGGCGTCGTTCCCGCTGTTCGCGATCTCGGTACTGGCGCTGGTGCTCGTGCTCATTCCGGGCATCGGCACCAGCGTGCAGGGCGCGCGCCGCTGGCTGATCCTCGGTCCCGTCTCGGTGCAGCCGTCCGAGGTCGTGAAGGTGACCTTGATCGTCTGGGGCGCGCACTTGCTGGTTTCCCGGCGAGCGATGGGTTCGAGTCTGCGGGACATCCTGGTGCCGCTCGTCCCGGCGGGTGTGCTGGTCTGTCTGTTGATCGTGGTCCAGCCGAATCTCAGCACCACGGTCGCGGTGGGCATCATCCTCGGCGCCTTGCTGTGGTTCGGCGGACTTCCGATCCGGCTGTTCGTGACGATCGCGGTTTCCGGCGTCGTCGCCGCGGGCGTGCTCGCGATGTCCGCCGGTTACCGGTCGAATCGGGTCCGGTCCTTCTTCAACCCGGGCTCCGATCCGCAGGGCGACAACTATCAAGCTCGACAGGCCCTGTATTCCCTTGCCGACGGAGGGATCTGGGGCAGGGGCCTGGGACAGAGCCGGGCCAAGTGGAGCTACTTGCCGAACGCCCACAACGACTTCATCTTCGCGATCATCGGGGAGGAGCTGGGCTTTCTCGGCTGCGCACTGGTGCTGGGCCTGTTCGCCTTGTTCGTCTACACGGGACTGCGCATCGCCAGCCGGTCGGCGGATCCGTTCCTGCGACTGCTGACCGCATCCGCGACCACGTGGATCGCCGGACAGGCCATGATCAACATCGGGTATGTCGTCGGTCTGCTGCCGGTCACCGGGCTGCAGCTGCCACTGGTGTCCGCCGGCGGCTCATCGCTCGCGATCACCTTGCTGATGTTCGGGCTGATCGCCAACGCGGCCAGGCACGAGCCGGAAGCCGTCGCGGCGCTGCACGCCGGACAGGACGGTCGTTTCAGTAGGCTGTTGCGGTTGCCCAAACCCGAGGTGTACGCGCCGGCTCGGGCGAGCGCCCGACGTGGCCGGGCGCCGCGGCCGTCCGATCGAGGATCTTCGGCGCTGCCGCAGGGCAGGCGGGGGCGTGCGGAACCGGCGCGCCGCCGCTCGCCGGAGAGTCGCGGCACCAGCTCGGCGCGTGCCACCAGGGCTTGGGAACCCAGTTATCCGGTCAATCACGCAAGAGAACGGGGAAGATCCAGGTGATCTCGGTAATCGTCGCGGGCGGCGGCACGGCGGGCCACATCGAACCGGCACTGGCGGTGGCCGACGCGTTGCGGCGGCTCGACGATTCCATCCGGGTGACGGCGCTGGGCACCGAACGCGGTCTGGAGACCCGCCTGGTTCCCGAGCGCGGCTATCCGCTCGAGCTCATCCCTCCGGTTCCGCTGCCCCGCAAGCCCACCGCCGATCTGCTGCGGTTACCCGGTCGGGTGCGCGCCTCGGTGGCGGCCACCAGGGCGGTCATCGATGCGGTCGAGGCCGACGTGATCATCGGTTTCGGCGGGTACGTGGCGCTTCCGGCGTATCTCGCCGCCGGCGCGGGCGTGCTGCGCCGCAGACGCCCGGTGCCGGTGGTGGTGCACGAGGCCAACGCCAAGGCCGGTATCGCGAACAAGGTCGGTGCCCGCCGCGCCGCTCGGGTGCTCGCGGCGGTCCCGGACTCCGGCCTGGCGGACGCGCGGGTGGTGGGCATTCCGGTGCGCGAATCGATCACCGGACTGGACCGCGCCGCACTGCGGGCCGAGGCGCGGGAGCACTTCGGCCTTCCGTCCGAAGGCCCGGTGCTGCTGGTCTTCGGCGGTTCCCAAGGCGCGCGGACGCTCAACGACGCGGTCTCGGGCGCCGCGCCCCAGCTGGCCGCCGCGGGCATCTCGGTGCTGCACGCGCACGGGCCCAAGAACACCATCGACGTGGACGGATCCGCCGCGGACGGCGCTCGCTACGTCGCCGTGCCGTACCTGTCCCGGATGGACCTCGCCTATGCCGCCGCCGACGCGGTGGTCTGCCGATCGGGCGCGATGACCGTCGCGGAGGTCTCGGCGGTGGGGCTGCCCGCGTTCTACGTGCCGCTGCCGCACGGTAACGGGGAACAGGAACTCAACGCTCGGCCCGTGGTGCGCCAGGGCGGTGGCAGAATTGTCCCCGACTCCGAGTTGACGCCGAAGTACGTGATCGATGAGGTGATTCCGCTGCTCATGGACTCCGCACGGCTGACCGAGATGGGCCGGGCCGCCGCAGGCGCCGGGCACCGCGACGCCGCCGACGAGGTGGCGCGGATCGCGCTGGAGGTGGCGCGCCGATGAGCGACACGACCGCAGATCGGGTGGTCCAGGACGCGGGCGTCGAACGGACCGCGCTGCCCCCGGAGCTGGAGCGTGTGCACATGGTCGGCATCGGCGGGGCCGGGATGTCCGGCATCGCGCGGATCCTGCTCGCCCGCGGCGGCGCGGTGTCGGGGTCGGACGCCAAGGAGAGCCGGGGCGTGCTGGCGCTGCGCGCTCGCGGCGCTCAGGTGCGGATCGGGCACGACGCCACCGCCTTGGACCTGCTACCCGGCGGCCCGACCGCGGTGGTCACCACTTACGCCGCCATTCCGAAGACCAACCCGGAGCTGGTCGAGGCCAACCGGCGCGATATCCCGGTGCTGCTGCGCCCCACGGTGCTCGCCTCGCTGATGCGGGGGCATCGCACCTTGCTCGTGTCCGGTACGCACGGCAAGACGTCCACGACCTCCATGCTCATCGTGTCGTTGCAGCACTGCGGGTTCGATCCGTCGTTCGCGGTGGGCGGCGAGCTGAACGAGGCGGGCACCAACGCCCACCACGGCACCGGTGACATCTTCGTGGCCGAAGCCGACGAGAGCGACGGCTCGCTGCTGCAATACGACCCGGACGTCGCCGTGGTCACCAACATCGAGTCCGATCACCTGGATTTCTTCGGCTCCGACGAGGCCTACGTGCAGGTCTTCGACGACTTCGCCGACCGCCTCGCCGCGGGCGGCCTGCTGGTGGTGTGCCTGGACGATCCGGGCTCGCTGGCACTGGCCGAGCGAGTCGGTGCGCGCTTGGCCGAGCGAAACGTCCAAGTCCTCGGCTACGGCTCCGGCGAACTCGCCGACGCGCCGGTCCCGGTGGGCGCCCGGCTGCACAGTTGGGAGCCGCGGGACGTCGGCGGCATCGCGCAATTCCAGCTCACCGACGAGGCCGCGCCGCGCACGCTGCGCCTGTCGGTGCCGGGCAGGCACATGGCGCTCAACGCGCTCGGCGCCCTGCTCGCCGCCCGGGCCACCGGCGCCGATGTCGGCGAGATCATCCAGGGCCTGGAAGGGTTCGGCGGTGTGCACCGCCGGTTCCAGTTCGCCGGTCGGGAGAACGGGGTGCGGGTGTTCGACGACTATGCCCACCACCCCACCGAGGTGCGCGCCGTGCTCGGCGCCGCCGCCGAACTGGTCCAGCAGGAGGCGCGCGACGGAGCCCGGTCCAGACAGGGCCGGGTCATCGTGGTCTTCCAGCCACATCTCTACAGCCGGACCGCGACCTTCGCCCAGGACTTCGGCGCCGCGCTCAGTCTGGCCGACGAGGTCGTCGTGCTCGATGTCTACGGCGCGCGGGAGAAGCCGCTGCCGGGCGTGAACGGAGCGCTGGTGGCGCAATCGGTGACCAAGCCGGTGCACTACCAGCCGGACATGTCCCGGGTCGGGCGCCAGGTCGCGGGGCTGGCGTTGCCGGGCGACGTGGTGATCACCATGGGCGCGGGCGACGTGACGATGCTGGGCGGTCAGATTCTCGACGGATTACGGGCGCGTCCCCAGCACGGACGGTGACCCGGCGTGCGCGGGGTCGGGTCGGCGCGCGCGGCCGGGCGCCGCGCGGGTGATCGGTTCGGCGAGCTCGACTGGCGCCGAATTCGCCTGTGGGGATTGCTGAGCGTGTGCGTCCTTGCAGTGCTCTGTGTTCTCGCCTGGTTCACCCCGGTGCTCTCGGTGCGCAGCGTGCGAATCGAGGGCGCGGTGGCGGTGCCCGAACAACAAGTGCGGGATGTGCTCGAAATTCCTTCCGGCCGCTCGATCTTGCGGATCGACACCAATGCCGTGGCACGCCGGGTGGCGAGCATTCCGAAGGTACGCACGGCACGGGTGCAGCGGGTGTTTCCGTCCTCGGTTCGGGTGACGGTCGTCGAGCGCGCCGCGGTGTTGTTCTACGACAGCAGGGAAGGCGCGCATCTGCTGGACGCGGACGGCGTGGAATTCGCGGTCGAGCCGGCTCCGATCGGCGTGCCGAAGTTGATCACCGATCATCCCGGCGGCGCCGATCCGGTGACCAGGGCTGCGGTCTCGGTGATCGCCATCGTGCCGCCTGCGCTGGCGGTTCAGGTGAGCGAGGTTGTGGCACGGTCCATTTCGGATATTTCGCTGAATCTGAAGGGCGGCCGCACGGTACTCTGGGGCGGGAGCGACGACGCCGAACGAAAGGCGGCGGTCGTGTTGCCGTTGTTGACGCGCCCCGGAACGGTGTTCGATGTGTCGAGTCCCAATCTGGTCACGGTAAAGTGATCCACACCCATTGCGCCCACGTAATTTTCGGCGGTCCGGGAGTTGTTCCGGCGCCGAGAAGGGAGCCGGGGGGCAACCGTTCACCATACGACGTGTGGAGCGGCGAGACGAGCGGGATCACGCAAGATTCTGGCTCTCGTTTCGGCGCGCCTGCGCGCGTATCGCGTCGGCTGCGAATAGCGTTCCGCACCAGTCGGATACTTGACATAACGCTAACCCTATGGTTGAGCTTTAGGGTTTGCCCGAGCCGCGGTTCGCTCCTCGTAGCGACCCGACCCCCGGACCGGGCCGAAAAGGCGGTGTGCCGAGCATCCGGAAACGACAGGCTTTAGATCGAAGGAAGGCGAGAGCCCATGACGCCCCCGCACAACTACCTTGCGGTGATCAAGGTCGTCGGTATCGGCGGCGGCGGTGTGAATGCCGTCAACCGGATGATCGAGCAGGGACTCAAAGGTGTCGAGTTCATCGCGGTCAACACCGACGCCCAAGCGCTGCTGATGAGCGATGCCGACGTCAAGCTCGACGTCGGCCGCGAGCTGACCCGAGGTCTCGGAGCAGGCGCGGACCCCGAGGTCGGCCGTAAAGCCGCCGAGGACCACAAGGACGAGATCGAAGAGGTGCTCAAGGGCGCCGACATGGTCTTCGTGACGGCGGGTGAGGGCGGCGGCACCGGCACCGGTGGCGCCCCGGTCGTCGCGCAGATCGCGCGCAAGCTCGGCGCGCTCACCATCGGCGTGGTCACCCGCCCGTTCTCCTTCGAGGGCAAGCGGCGCGGGAATCAGGCCGAGGTCGGCATCAATCTGCTGCGCGAGTCGTGCGACACGCTGATCGTCATCCCGAACGACCGGCTGCTGCAGCTCGGCGACGCGGCGGTGAGCCTGATGGACGCGTTCCGCTCCGCCGACGAGGTGCTGCTCAACGGTGTGCAGGGCATCACCGACCTGATCACCACCCCGGGTCTGATCAACGTCGACTTCGCCGATGTCAAGAGCGTGATGTCCGGCGCGGGCAGCGCGCTGATGGGTATCGGTTCGTCGCGCGGCGAGGGCCGCTCGGTGAAAGCGGCCGAGGCGGCGATCAATTCGCCGCTGCTGGAAGCCTCCATGGACGGCGCGCACGGCGTGCTGCTGTCGATCGCGGGCGGGTCCGATCTCGGGCTGTTCGAGATCAACGAGGCGGCTTCGCTGGTGCAGGAGGCCGCGCACATCGAGGCCAACATCATCTTCGGCACCGTGATCGACGACTCGCTCGGCGACGAGGTGCGGGTCACCGTGATCGCGGCGGGCTTCGACGGCGGCGGCCCGGCCCGGCGCACCTTCGAGACGTCGGGTCGCAGCACCATCGGCACGGCGCGGTCAGGTGAGATCGGGCAGAGCCGAACCAGCGAGTTGACCGCGCGAAGCAGCGACAGCACGCCGAGCACGTCCGTCACGGGTACGGCTGGCCGCGGCACGTTGCCGAGCTACCGGGACACCGAACGGCCGCGCCCCCTGGGCGAGCCGTCGGTGACGAGCGGCACGCGACCGCACATCACGCCGCCGGATGCCGACGACGATGACGACGACGTGGACGTGCCTTCGTTCATGCGGAGGGGCTAGGCGTACCTCCGCCTTCGCTCCGGCCATGCGCGTGCTGCGTACCTCCGCGTTCGCTCCGGCCATGCGCGTGCTGCGTACCTCCGCCTTCGCCCCGGCCATGCGCGTGCTGAAGACGGACTGCGTCCGGCAGCACCCATCAGGCGCTGGAATCCGGTTCCGGCGCAGGCCGGGACCGAGCTGGAAAGAGCGATCCCGGCCCGCGCCGGGACGCGTCGGAGGGATACGCCGAAGCGGTCCCGAAGCACGACTGTGCACAGGAATTCGGGGGACGCCGGTGCGGGGGCCGGCCGGGCGGGACCGGGCGCCGAGGCGCTCGATACGACGCGACTGATTCCGTCCCGGGGGAATATTCGCTCTCTACCTGGGCATTTCGACGCCCTTCACCGAGCGCCACTACGCTCGTCGCCATGACTATCGCGCCGACCATCACTGTCCGACGGGTCACCACGACCAGGTCCGGAGGCTTCTCGGCGCCACCCTACGACTCGTTCAATCTGGGCGACCACGTCGGCGACGATCCGACGGCCGTGCGGCGCAACCGCGACCGGCTGGCCGAGGGCATCGGCCTGCCGCCGGAGCGCCTGGTCTGGATGGAACAGATCCACGGCCGCAACGTGGAGATCGTCGACGGGCCGCGCGCCGAACCGGTCCCGGCCACCGACGCGCTCGTGACCACCGTGCCGGGTCTCGCGCTGGTCGTGCTCACCGCCGACTGCGTGCCCATCCTGCTGTCCGACGACGAGGCGGGCGTGATCGCCGCGGTGCACGCGGGGCGGATCGGCGCTCGCATCGGCATCGTGCCGCGTGTGCTCGACGCGATGGTCTCGGTCGGCGCGCGCCTGGAGCGGGTCGGCGCGCTGCTCGGGCCCGCCGCCTCCGGCCGTCAGTACGAGGTTCCCGCCGCCATGCGCGCCGACGTCGAAGCGCATCTGCCCGGCAGTGCGACCACCACGGTCCGCGGCACGCCGGGCCTGGATCTGCGCGCGGGCATCTCCCGGCAGCTCACCGAGGCAGGCGTCGGCGCGATCGCGGTGGACCCGAGGTGCACCATCGAGGACCGCACCTTGTTCAGCCATCGCCGTGGCGCGCCGACCGGCCGGATCGGCGGGGTGATCTGGATGGAGGCCGCCGCGTGACCGCGCGAATCGCCCGTCTGGTCGACGCGCCGTGCGCCGGGGAGGCGCGCGCATGAGCGCCGAAGCCGGGACCGCGGTGGACGGCGCACTCGCCGCCAGGACCGCCGAGCTGTCGGACAACCTGGCCGGTCTGCTCGCTCGCATCGACGCGGCGTGTCGCGCCGCGGGTCGGTCGCCGGATTCGGTGCGGCTGCTGCCGGTGACGAAATTCTTCCCGGCTTCGGACGTGGCGATCCTGCATCGGCTCGGCCGGCGCGAGTTCGGCGAGTCGCGGGAGCAGGAGGCGGCCGCCAAGGTGGCGGCGTTACGTGAGGAAGACCTCTCCGGCATCCGCTGGCACATGATCGGGCGGTTGCAGCGGAACAAAGCGCGCAGTGTCGCCCGCTGGGCGCACACCGTTCACTCGGTCGACAGCGAACGTCTGGCAACCGCTCTGGACGCCGGCGCGGTGGCTGCGCTGGAGGCGGGCGAACGCACCGAACCGCTGCGGGTGTTGCTCCAGGTGAGCCTGGACGACGACCCCGCGCGAGGGGGTGTCACGGCCGCTGATCTTCCCGTGCTCGCGCAACGGATTGCGGACGCTCCGGGATTACGTTTGTCGGGTCTGATGGCCATTCCACCCTTGGGTTCGGAGTCCGATGCCGCATTTGCGCGACTTGCGATGTTGCACACGTTGTTGGTCGCCGATCATCCGGACGCGACAGAGCTTTCCGCGGGAATGTCGGGGGATCTGGAATGCGCGATCGAACACGGTTCGACGGTTGTGCGTGTCGGTACCGCCTTGATGGGTATGCGACCGATAACCTCGGGCTAGCAAAGAAACCTCATCAGTCACATTCGACACATATGCTGGGATCTGACGAGGGCTGAGCAAGACTTCAACACCCGGCCGCCACCGGGGCCGAAGGAAGGTCGACCAATGAGCACGCTGCACAAGTTCAAGGCGTACTTCGGCATGGTTCCGCTCGAGGATTACGAAGACGACTACGTCGACGATCGCGCTCCCCGAGGGGTGGACGAGCGCGGCGCTCGCCGGCCCCGGCCCCGTGACTACTCCGACCGCGACGGCTACGTCGATCGCTACGCCGACGATCGATACGGCGCAAGCCGTTTCGACGACGTCGACTATCCCGAGCCCGCGTACAAGTCGCCCTACAAGGCGGGTTACTCGGTGTCGCGGCGCGACGACTACGCCGACGAGCCCTACGGCGACGACCGCTACGACGCGCCCCGGCGTCCGACCCGGATCGACTCCGCGCCGTCGGGCCGGTTCCGCGCGGGCGGGAGCCCGCCTCCGCTGCGCGGTACGACCCGTGGCGCGCTCGCCGTCGATCCCGACGCCGAGGAGCGCAGGCTGGAGGAGCGCGTGCGTCCCGAGCCCGCCCCGGTGCGGCGGCCCGGGATCTTCGAGGACGGAGGCCCCTTGTCCAAGATCACGACGCTGCGCCCGCGCGATTACAGCGAGGCTCGGATCATCGGCGAACGCTTTCGCGAGGGCAATCCGGTGATCATGGACTTGGTGGATCTGAGCAACGCCGACGCCAAGCGGTTGGTCGACTTCGCCGCGGGCCTGGCCTTCGCGCTGCGCGGATCGTTCGACAAGGTGGCGACAAAAGTGTTCCTGCTCTCACCGGCCGATGTCGACGTATCAGCGGAAGAACGCAGACGCATCGCGGAAACCGGCTTCTACAACCAGAAATAAGCTCGTGATCTGGGGGGTGGAGCAGACCGGTCGCAGGTTGTGCGGCGCGGTCATTTTGCGCGAAGCGATTTTTACGGCAGAGTGAACTCGTGGCCTTGTTCGCGGTGCTGTACTTCGTACTGTTCATCTTCTGGCTGTTGCTGATCAGCCGGGTGATCGTCGAGTTCATCCGTAGCTTTGCCCGAGACTGGCGTCCTACCGGTGTCGTGGTCGTCGTCCTGGAGGTGATCTTCACGATCACCGATCCTCCGGTGAAACTGCTCAGGCGCTTGATACCTCCGGTGTCACTGGGCGGAATTCGCCTGGATCTGTCGATAATGGTCCTGCTTTTCATCGTCTTCATCCTGATGTCGATCGTGGGCAGGCTCGGGCAGCCGGTAGCTCCGGTGTGACAGAATGGGCCGTGAAGACAGCTTGCTAGATCTGCTAGATCTCCAAAAGACGCGTGAAGGGATCCTTCCATGCCGCTGACCCCAGCCGATGTGCACAACGTCGCGTTCAGCAAACCGCCGATCGGGAAGCGCGGCTACAACGAGGATGAAGTCGACGCGTTCCTGGATCTGGTGGAGCAGGAGCTCTCGCGTCTGATCGAGGAGAACGCCGATCTGCGCCAGCGGGTCGCCGAACTCGACGCGGAATTGGCCGACGCGAAGAAGAACCGCGGCCCGGCCGGAGTGAACAGTCCGAAACCGCCGATTCCGCAGGCCCCGCCGCCGCAGCCGGAACCGATCAAGCCCCCGGTTCCCGTCGCCCCGCCCGCTCCGATGCCCGCCGCGCCGGTGGCCAAGGACGCGCCGGGCGCGGACGCGAACCTGCAGGCCGCCAAGGTGCTCAGCCTCGCCCAGGAGATGGCGGATCGGCTGACCAGCGACGCCAAGAGCGAGGCGGAGAGCTTGCTGTCGAATGCCAGGGCGAATTCCGAGCGACTGGTTGGAGACGCCAGGACGCGGTCGGAGGCCATGATCGCCGACGCCCGTCAGAAGTCGGACGCGATGCTGACCGACGCGCAGAGTCGTTCGGACAGCCAGCTGCGCCAGGCCAAGGAGAAGGCCGACGCGCTGCAGGCGGACGCCGAGCGCAAGCACACCGAGATCATGGCGACCATCACCCAGCAGCGCAGTGTGCTGGAGAGCCGGATCGAGCAGCTCAAGACGTTCGAGCGGGAGTACCGGGTGCGATTGAAGTCCTACCTGGAGTCGCAGCTGGAGGAGCTGGAGAACCGTGGCTCGGCCGTTCCGGTCGACGGCGGCGAAGCCTTCGCGGATGCCAACACGGCGAACAACCTCGCGCCGGCGTCATTCGCCAAGGGCGGCAAGTAGCGCGCCGCGCCCCAGCACAGCAGTTCGCATACCGTTTAGAGGAACTGTCGAGCCGCCCGGCATGCCTTGGGGGTCACCATGCTCGTCTTGACACTCGTCCTTGCCGCGATCGGCTTCGCCCTGCTCGTGGCCGCGCTCACCACCGGATCGGTGATCTGGGCGTGGGGCTGCATCGTGGTGTGCGTCATCGGCGCGATGCTCTTGTTGGTGAGTGCTTTGTCCATGCGGAGTCCGGATAGTGATTCCCCGCCGCCTCCTGGTCGTCATGCCAAACGCTGACCTGCCTCACAAAGTGAGTTGACCGCTCCGGCTAGAATCAAACATGAATACGGCGTCGATCCGGCCATCACCGGGGAGCCTTCGGAAGAACGGCGGCACGGCCTGCGGGCCGGGCGCTCAGTAGAACCGAACGGGTGAGCCCGTCACAGCTCGCGAATGAGAGGTCCGGTGTCGCCACGCCGGACAAGCGGGGTGGTACCGCGGTTTCGGCGCACCGGGCGCCGTCATCGTCCCCGTGCCAACGACTCGGCACGAGGAGACGTATCCGCGATGGCGGACCAGACTTCCAGCAACAGCGCGTACCCGCGCGTCGACCTGAGCGTCGGCAGCGGGGCGTCGTTCCCCGAGATGGAGCGCCGCGTGCTCGACGCGTGGGCGGCCGCCGACACCTTCCGCGCGAGCATCGAAAACCGTTCCGGCGCAGCCGAATTCGTCTTCTATGACGGGCCGCCCTTTGCCAACGGTCTGCCGCATTACGGACATTTGCTCACCGGATACGTCAAAGACCTCGTCCCGCGTTTCCAGACGATGCGCGGCAAGCGGGTCGACCGGCGATTCGGCTGGGACTGTCACGGATTGCCCGCGGAAATCGAAGCCGAAAAGCAGCTCGGTATCACGGACAAATCACAGATCGACGCGATGGGGCTCGCGGAATTCAACGCGGCCTGCAAAACATCGGTGCTGCGCTACACCGGGGAATGGCGCGACTACGTGACGCGCCAGGCTCGCTGGGTCGACTTCGACAACGACTACAAGACGCTGGACACCGACTTCATGGAGTCGGTGATGTGGGCGTTCAAATCGCTGTACGACAAAGGGCTGATCTATCAGGGCTTCCGGGTGCTGCCCTACAGCTGGTACGAGCAGACGCCGTTGTCGAATCAGGAAACCCGCCTCGACGACGCCTACAAGATGCGCCAGGACCCGGCGGTCACCGTCGACATGGCGTTGCGCGTGCCCGCGGAGCATCCGCTGCACGAACTCGACGGCGCCAACGCGCTGATCTGGACCACGACGCCGTGGACGCTGCCGTCCAACTTGGCGATAGCGGTGCATCCCGACGTTCGCTACGTGCACCTGCGCGCGGCCGACGGCAAACGCTATGTGCTCGCGGCCGAACGGGTTTCGCACTACGCGCGGGAGTTCGGCGCGGAGCCGGAGGTGCTCGCCGAGTTCGACGGCGCCGCGCTGGCGGATCTGTCCTACGCGCCGCCGTTCGACTTCTTCCTCGGTCATCCCCACGCCCACCGCGTGCTCACCGCCGACTACGTGACCACCGACTCCGGCACCGGCATAGTGCATCTCGCACCCGCCTTCGGTGAGGAGGACATGGACGTCGCCTCCGCGCACGGCATCGAGCTGGTGCAGCCGCTGGACCCGGGCGGCAGGTTCACCTCGATGGTTCCGCCGTACGAGGGCCTGATGGTGTTCGACGCGAATCCGGTGATCATCAAGGACCTCAAGGCCGCGGGAAAGCTGTTGCGGCACGAGACGATCGAGCACTCCTACCCGCACAGCTGGCGCTCCGGGCAGCCGCTGATCTACATGGCCGTGCCGTCCTGGTTCGTGGCGGTCACCAAGTTCCGCGACCGCATGGTGGAGCTGAACAAACAGATCACCTGGGTGCCCGAGCACATCCGCGACGGCCAGTTCGGCAAGTGGCTGGAAGGCGCGCGCGACTGGAACATCAGCCGCAATCGATACTGGGGCAGCCCGATCCCCGTGTGGGTGTCCGACGATCCGGCCTACCCGCGCGTCGACGTGTACGGCTCGCTGGACGAGCTGGAGCGCGACTTCGGGGTGCGCCCGGCCGATCTGCACCGCCCGATGATCGACGAGCTCACCCGGCCGAATCCCGATGACCCGACGGGCCGCTCGACCATGCGCCGGGTGCCGGAGGTGCTGGACTGCTGGTTCGAGTCCGGCTCGATGCCGTATGCCCAGGTGCACTATCCGTTCGAGAACAAAGAGTGGTTCGACAGCCACTTCCCGGGCGATTTCATCGTCGAGTACAACGGCCAGACCCGCGGCTGGTTCTACACGCTGCACGTGCTGGCGACGGCTCTGTTCGACAGCCCGGCGTTCAAGACCGTCGCGGCGCACGGCATCGTGCTCGGCGACGACGGCCTGAAGATGAGCAAGTCCAAGGGCAATTACCCGGACGTCAACGAGGTGTTCGACCGGGACGGCTCGGACGCGATGCGCTGGTTCCTGATGAGTTCGCCGATCCTGCGCGGCGGCAATCTCATCGTCACCGAGCGCGGCATCCGCGAGGGCGTGAGTCACGCGCTGCGGCCGCTGTGGAACGCGTGGACGTTCCTGCAGCTGTACGCGTCGAAGCCCGGTGTGTGGCGCACGGATTCGCCGCACGTGCTGGATCGATACATCCTGGCGAAGCTGGCGCGAACCAGGGACGTGATCACCGAGGCGCTGGAGACCTACGACATCGCGGGCGCCTGCGATGAGCTGCGCTCGTTCGCCGACGCGCTGACCAACTGGTACGTGCGGCGCTCTCGCTCGCGGTTCTGGAGCGAGGACCGCGACGCGGTGGACACCCTGCACACGGTGCTCGAGGTGGTCACCCGGCTGGCCGCGCCGCTGCTGCCGCTGATCACCGAGGTGATCTGGCGCGGGTTGACCGGCGGTGACTCGGTGCACCTGGCGGACTGGCCGAAGGAGGGCGAGCTGCCGGACGATCCGGAGCTGGTCGCCGCCATGGACGAGGTGCGCCTGGTGTGCTCGACGGTGCTGAGCCTGCGCAAGGCGCAGAACCTGCGGGTGCGGCTGCCGCTGGCCGAGGTCACCATCGCCGCGGCCGACGCCGAGCGGCTGGCGCCGTTCGCCGACATCGTCGCCGACGAGGTCAACGTCAAGAAGGTCGACCTGACCACCGACGTGGACGCGCACGGCCGGTTCGAGCTGGTGGTCAACGCCCGCGCCGCGGGGCCGCGGCTGGGCAAGGACGTGCAGGCGGTGATCAAGGCGGTGAAGGCCGGTGACTGGGCCGAGGACGCCGACGGCACGGTCCGGGCGGCCGGCATCGCCCTGCTGCCGGAGGAGTACACCCAGCGTCTCGTCGCGGCCGAGCCCGAGTCGACCGCGGCGCTGCCAGGGAACGCGGGTCTCGTGGTACTGAATTCGGTGGTCACCGAGGAGCTGGAGGCCGAGGGCTGGGCGCGGGACCTGATCCGCGACCTTCAGGAGACCAGGAAGTCCGCCGGGCTGGACGTCTCCGACCGCATCACCGTGGTCCTGGACGTTCCGGCGGACCGGGCCGCGTGGGCCGAGACGCACCGTGACCTGATCGCGGGGGAGATCCTCGCCACCACGCTGACCTTCGGCGACGCCGGAGCGGAGGCCGCCGATCTGGTCGGCGGAGTGCGGGCGCAGATCACCAAGGCCTGAGCGCCGGGTTTCGAGCCGGGGCGGGACCGAAAGGTCCCGCCCCGGTTGCTGTTCGAGCGGTCTTCGTGCCGTTTGTTCCGAGCCGATCGGTGGCAGCGATCCGAGCCTGCAGGAATCGGTCCGCTCGATGTTCTCGGCGGGGCCGGACAGGTCTGGGCGCGGTCTGTTCGGTCGCCGACGCCCCGGGTCGCTCACCTTGCGGCCGCGTACCGTACGCGACCGGTCGGCAACCCGATGGCAGGGTTTTTCCGATCTCAAACCTGGCATTCACGGCGCAGTCTAGTGATTTAGATCACATGCTGAGAATTTGCTGATTCCCGACAATTCGCCGATCTCCCAGGCACAATCTGCGGTGTCGCTGCTGTTACCCAGGTGATCTCCGGGGCGGCAGTTTCTCTTTTCGGCGTGTCCTACTTGGAATTTGGCCGTGCTGGGAATGTGACCGGCGCGGGTGGCCGCGGCTCCGCATCGGAGGCCGCTGCTGATGCCATGTATTAGCCAGGCTGCCGATCGGCGGCCAGTCAACCGCGCCCATGGAAGGGGCGAGCACGTGCCGAGAAAATCGTTGCACCGCATCGCACTCGGATTCCTGCTCTCGATCATCGCGATCCTCCTGTTCGCCGGCCCCGCCTGGGCCGACACCGGCAGCTCCTCCGGCAGCGGGCCGGGCAGCGCGTCGTTCGGCTCGGCGGGTAGCGGCAGTTCCTCGTCCGGCAGCGCCAGCGGCTCGGCCGACCTGCCGATACCCAGTGTGTTCGGCGTCGGCGCGCTGGCCGCGGCGACGACGCAGATCGGCAAGCCGTACGAATGGGGTGGGACCGGCCCCGACAGCTGGGACTGCTCGGGCCTCGTGCAGTGGGCGTACCGTCAGGTCGGCGTGAGCCTTCCGCGGACCACTTGGCAGCAGGCGAAGGTAGGCGCGCCCGTCCCGCGGGGCTCGCTGTCGCTCGGCGACGTGATCGTGCTGAACAGCGATGGCTCGCATGTCGGTATCTACGCAGGAAACGGCCGGGTGCTCAACGCGTACGGTCAGGGCGTGCCGGTCGGCTTCACTCCGCTGGACGAATTCGACATCTACGCCATCCGTCGCTTCTGAGCGCGGCTACTCCAGCGCTGAAATGGCCCCGACCCGCGAATTCGGGTCGGGGCCGTGGCGAATCGCCGGACGTCGCGGGCGGTCTGCCGGTCGGAGCGGAGCCGGTCGCCTGGAACCGGGCCGGGGTGCCGATGCAGTTACCGTCCGGTGTGCGGGCTGCGATATGGCCCGGATGTGCGCTAGTCGCCGAGTCCGTCGGCGAGGGTGCGCAGCAGCGGTCCGTACTGCTGATGGGCCAGCGCCGAGGCGAATTGCGCCACCAAATAGTCGGCCGGGTTGCCGGTGTCGTACCACCGGCCGCGGATCACCTGGCCGAAGACCGGACTGTTCGCCGCGTGCACGTTGATCGCGTCGGTGAGGTACACCTCGCCGGTGCGGTGTTCGTACCACTCTTCGGTCTGCCTGCGCAGCTCGTCGATGATGCCGGGGGTGACGACATAGCCGCCGATCGCGGCGAAGGACGACGGCGCGTCCTTCGGCTTCGGCTTCTCGCGCAGGCCGGTGATGCGCAGCAGCCCGTTTCCGTGGTCGTCGGCGACCACCGGCACGCCGTAGCGCTGCGACTCGGCGGGATCCATCGGCATCAGCGCGAGGACGGGGGCTCCGGTGGCCTCGTAGGCGTCGATGAGCTGCTGAGCTCGGGGCACCTCGGCGACGAACACGTCGTCCGGCCACAGCACCAGCATGGGCTCGTCGCCGAGATTGCGGGCGGCGTTGAGCACCGGGGTGCCGTTGCCGTACGGCCCGTGCTGGTCGAGGTAGGTGATGTGGCCGAGCCGGGACAGCTCGCCGACCTCCTCGACGGCATCGGCGAACGCGGTCTTGCCGTCCGCGCGCAGCTGGGCGACCAGCGCGGGATTGGGTCGGAAATGGTCCTGGATCAGTGATTTTCCGCTGCTGACCACGATGGTGATGTCGGTGATGCCCGAAGCGACCAGCTCGCGGACCGTGTGCTCGATCACCGGCTTGTCGCCGACCGGCAGCATCTCCTTGGGGATGGCCTTGGTCAGCGGAAGCAGCCGGGAGCCGATACCGGCGGCCGGGATGACGGCCTTGCGGATATTCATGGGTCCGATCATCACATATCGGACCGTGGGTCAGGCCCCGTCCCCACGGCACGTCGGCGGTTATTTCGAGACCGCGCGGTACTTGTTCCGGCACGGAAAAGCGCAGATCAAAGCCGTCGCGACCGGGCCGGACGGTCCCCGGGGCGCGAGACGGAGTCGGCCCCGATACCGGCAGGTAACCGGCAGCTAGCGCACAGCCACCTGACAGCGTCACCGCCTGCTCCGCACTGTCGGTGGACGGGCGTACATTGCAGCCGTGCGTACCGAGAAGCCGAGCGTCGAGCGCCCGGCCGCGCCCTCGACCGGGGTCGGGACCACCCGCGCCGAAAGCTCGGTGGGCCGGCGGGCACCGGTGCTCGCCGACGCGGACAGCGCCGCTCGTCGCTGGGTTCTGCACATCGACATGGACGCGTTCTTCGCCTCGGTCGAGCAGCTGACCCGGCCGACGCTGCGGGGCAGGCCGGTGCTGGTCGGCGGGACCGGCGGGCGCGGCGTCGTCGCCGGAGCCAGTTACGAGGCGCGCGTGTTCGGCGCCCGGTCGGCGATGCCGATGCATCAGGCGCGCCGGTTGGTCGGCGTCACGGCGGTGGTGGTGCCGCCGCGCGGCGCCGTCTACGGCGTGGTCAGCGGGCAGGTCTTCGACGCGTTGCGCAGCCGGATCCCGGTGCTGGAGACGCTGTCGTTCGACGAGGCGTTCGGCGAACCGGCCGAGCTGGCCGGCGCGACGGTCGCCCAGGTGCACGCGTTCTGCGCGGACTTGCGCGCGGTGGTGCGGGAACGGACCGGGTTGACCGCCTCGGTGGGCGCGGGCACCGGAAAGCAGCTGGCCAAGATCGCCTCCGGCTTGGCCAAACCCGATGGGATCCGGGTGATCTCGCCGGTCGAGCAGCCGCGACTGCTGGCAGGTCTGCCGGTGCGCAAGCTGTGGGGGATCGGCCCGGTCGCGGAGAGCCGGTTGCGCTCGTTGGGCATCGAGACCGTGGGCGCCTTCGCCGCGCTGCCGGAGTCGGAGGCGATGTCGATTCTCGGCGGCAGCGTCGGCGCCGCGCTGCACCGACTGGCGCGCGGCATCGACGACCGTCCGGTCGCCGAACGCACCGAGGCGAAGCAGATCAGCGCCGAGACAACCTACGAAACCGACATCGTCAGCCTCGAGCAACTGCGTCCGGCCATCGAGGATATGGCCGCCGCGGCGCACCGGCGCCTGACCGGTGACGGGCGCGCCGCGCGCACGGTGGTGCTCAAATTGAAGAAGTCCGATATGAGCATCGTCACCCGCTCCTACACCCTGCCCTACGCCACCGAGGATTTGGCCACTCTCGCCGCCGCCGCGCAGCGTTCGGCGCTCGACCCGCGGGAGCTGGGCCCCATCCGCCTCGTCGGCGTCGGCTACGGCGGCCTGTCGACCGTCCGTCAGGAATCGCTGTTCCCCGAACTGGATCGCGCTCCGGCCGCCGAGATCGCCTCGGTGCAAACGGAACCCGAGCCGGCCGCCGCCGACCTCGGCGCTGCCGCGCGCACCGCGCCGGTCCTACCGGTCGCCCTCTGGCGTCCCGGCATGGACGTATCGCATCCCGAGCACGGTCACGGCTGGGTGCAGGGCGCCGGGCTCGGCGTGGTGACCGTCCGCTTCGAAACCCGTTCCACCGGTCCGGGTCCCGCGCGCACCTTCGCCGCCGACGATGCCGCCCTCACCCGTGCCGATCCGCTGGGCAGTCTGCTCTGACGGCCGGGGCCCGAGGCTCGACATCGCCGGGCCGGACGCGTACGTTCGCTGCCGACGACCATCGCCGGTCCGATGTGGATCCGGGTGCCGCCACCCGGGGCCGGTAGCCTGGGACCTCGTGCAGCGCCGCCGGTTCGGGGGCGGCTGCCATGGTGGAACACGACACGGACCTCTCGAACGCAAAGGACGAGCAGTTGAAGCTTCGTAAGACTGGACGCATCGCGATCGCCGGACTGGCCATCGTCGCCGCGCTTGGCCTGACCGCCTGTGGTGGCGACGACAAGGACAGCAAGCCCGCCGCCAAGACGTCGACCAGCGCCAAGGCGTCGGCGACCGCGAGCGCGAACCTGCCGCCGGTCCCGACCTCCGCGGAGCTGAACACCGCCCTGGCCCGTGCGCTCGACCCGTCGGTGCCCGCCTCCGAGAAGCTGGACAACGTCCAGGGCGCCGAGGCCGATCCGACGCTGCCGGACCGCCTGTCGCAGGCCGCGGCAGGCGCCGACGTGAAGATCGTGGTCACCGACGTCACCTCCTTCGGCGACAGCGTGAACGCGAAGGCCAAGTTCATCCTCAACGGCCAGGAGAACATCGTCGACGTGCCGTTCGTCGCCGACAACGGCAAGTGGAAGATCCAGAAGACCTGGGCCTGCACCATGCTGACCAACCTCGGTCAGCAGTCGGCGGCCTGCAGCTGAGTTCACCCGACGGGCCGGTCGTCGCGCTTCGCGGCGCCCGGCCCGTCGTCGCGCGAAATGCTCTGCCGCATTTTGTAGTACGCGCAGGTCAGAGCATGCGCAGAATCGCGTACATCGAGGTGGCGTGTGCGTACAGTTCGCCGTCTTCGGCGCCGATCAGGCGGGCCTCGGCGCTGGCCGTGGTGGTGCCGACGTGGATCGCGGTGCCCTCGCAGCGCAGCGTGCGCGTGTCGCTGCGCACGGCACGGTGGATGTCGATGCCGATCTTGACCGAGGTGGAGCGCGTGCCGCCGGCCAACTGCGTCAGTACCGCCGAGCCGAGGGCCGCTTCGAGCACCGTCGCCACGAAGCCGCCGTACACCCCGCCCGCCGGGTCGAGCAATTGGTCACCCGGCTCGCCCTCGAAAACCACGGTCCCATCGCCGACCTGGGCCAGCCGGAAACCCAGCGCGCTCAGAATCGGTGCGCCCGGGAATCGTCCGTCGAGCGTTCCCTGCAAAATCTCCCGTCCGGTCATACCGAGCGGGTCGGGTGTCTTCTCAGCCGGTGGCCGCCCCGCGTCGGTGCGGGCGCGAAGGGGTCTGGGCGCGGTCATACATCGACGCTACGGAGAAGGCGAAGCCCGCAGAAGTGTCGGATCCGACACCTTCGCGACCAATTCCGACGAACTCGAGTTGTCGGAAAGCGGGAAGCTCACGGTGTGGACCGTGTTTCGCTCGCGTGGGAGCCGGATTCGCTGGTGACAGGGCGCGATGTGCGCCGCGCGCGACGGGTTCGTAGCAGGGCGTCGGTGGTGAATATCACCAGCGCCGCCCAGATGAGGGCGAAACCGGCCCAACGGGAGGCGGGCATCGGCTCGTGCGCGACCGCGACGCCCCAGGCCATCTGGAGCGCGGGGGTGAGGTATTGCAGCAGGCCCATGGTGGACAACGCGACGCGCTGGGCCGCGACGGCGAACAGCAGTAGCGGAACCAGGGTGACCGGTCCGGTGGCCACCATCAGGGCGGTATGCGCGGGGGCGGAGGCGAATTCGCTGTGCCCGGCGAGCGCGAGCGCGATCGCGAACGCCAGCGCGAAGGGCGCGGCGACGACGCCCTCGGCGGCGATGCCGCGCAGCGCGTCCAGCGGGATCACCTTCTTCACCAAGCCGTAGGTGGCGAAAGAGCAGGCCAGGGCCAAGGCGATGATCGGTGGTCTGCCGTAGTCGACCGTGAGCACGGCCACCGCGGCCGCGCCGAGCCCGAGGGCGGCCCATTGGGCGCCGGTCAGCCGCTCACGAAAGAGCACCACACCGAACGCGACGGTGACCAGCGGGTTGATGAAATACCCGAGCGCGCACTCCACGACGTGGCCCGAGGTGACCCCATAGACGTACACGCCCCAGTTGAGCGCGATCGCGGCGGAGGCCACGGCCGCCAGCCGCCAGACTCGGCCGTCGATGCCGCGCAGTTCGCGGATCCGGCCGCTGACGGCGAGCACCGCGAGCACGACCACCAGCGTCCAGACGATCCGCTGCGCGACCACTTCCCCCGGACTGGCGAACGCCAGCAGCCCGAAGAACGCGGGGAAAAGTCCCCACAAGAAGTACGCGCTCGCTCCGAACGCTACACCGGGGATGGACCTGCTTCGCCGCACGATGACGAACGTAGTTGTCCCGTAGCCTTGCGGTCATGTCGATTACCGTGCAGGCATCGGGCGCGACCGGCCTCACCGCGACCGAGGTCGAGCAACGTCGTCATGATGGACTGACCAACGACGTCCCGGATCGCGCGAGCCGTTCGGTTCGCGACATCGTGCGCGCGAACGTCTTCACCAGGATCAACGCCATCCTCGGCGTCCTGTTCGTGCTGGTGCTGGCCACCGGATCGATCATCGATGGCATGTTCGGCCTGCTGATCGTCGCCAACAGCGCGGTCGGCATCATCCAGGAGATCCGCGCCAAGCGCACCCTGGACCAGCTGGCCATCGTCAGCCAGGCCAAGCCGACCGTCCGCCGGGACGGCAGGGCCGTCGAGATCGCGCCGCGCGAGGTGGTGCTCGACGACCTGATCGAGCTCGGTCCCGGCGACCAGATCGTGGTGGACGGCACGGTCGAGGAGTCCGCGCAGCTCGAGGTGGACGAGTCGTTGCTCACCGGCGAGGCCGACTCGATCGAGAAGGCGGTCGGCGCCACGGTGATGTCGGGTAGTTATGTGGTGTCCGGGTCCGGCGCCTACCGCGCCACCAAGGTCGGCCGGGACGCCTACGCGGCGCGGCTGGCCGAGGAGGCGAGCAAGTTCACGCTGGTGCACTCCGAACTGCGCAGCGGTATCGACAAGATCCTGAAGTTCATCACCTACCTGCTGATTCCCGCCGGACTGCTGAGCATCTACAACCAGCTGGTCTCCAGCAAGGAGTCGTGGCGGCCCGCGCTCACCGGCATGGTGGCCGCGCTGGTGCCGATGGTGCCCGAGGGGCTGGTGCTGATGACGTCGATCGCGTTCGCGGTCGGCGTGGTGCGGCTGGGCAGGCGCCAGTGCCTGGTGCAGGAGTTGCCCGCGATCGAGGGGCTGGCCCGCGTCGACGTGGTCTGCGCGGACAAGACCGGCACGCTGACCGAGAACGGCATGCGGCTGTCGGACCTGAAGACGCTGGACACCTTCGACGACACCGAGGTACGCACCGCGCTGGCCGCGCTCGCGGCCGACGACCCGCGCCCGAACGCGAGCGTGCAGGCGATCGCCGAGGCTCTGCCGGACGGTCCCGGCTGGCAGCGCACCGCCGTCGCGCCGTTCTCCTCCGCCAAGAAGTGGAGCGGTTGCTCCTACGGCGAGCACGGCGACTGGCTGCTCGGCGCGCCGGACGTGCTGCTCGACCCGGGATCCGCGGACGCGCGGGTCGCGGAGGAACTCGGCGCATCCGGCCTGCGCGTGCTGTTGCTGGCGCGCGGCGACCGTCCGGTGGACGCCGCGGACGCCCCGGGGGGCGTGCGGCCCGCCGCTTTGGTCGTGCTGGAGCAGAAGGTCCGGCCCGGCGCGCGCGACACACTGGATTACTTCGCCAGCCAGAGCGTCTCGATCAAGGTCATCTCCGGCGACAACGCGGTGTCGGTCGGCGCGGTGGCCTCCTCGCTCGATCTGCCGGGCGGTGACCACCCGATCGACGCGCGGGAGCTGCCGGAGGACGGCGACGAATTGGCCGCCGTGCTGGACGGCAACACCACCTTCGGCCGGGTACGGCCGGATCAGAAGCGCGCCATGGTGTCGGCGTTGCAGTCGCGCGGGCACACGGTGGCCATGACCGGCGACGGTGTGAACGACGTACTCGCCTTGAAGGATTCGGACATCGGCGTGGCGATGGGCTCGGGCAGCCCGGCGACCAGGGCGGTGGCGCAGATCGTGCTGCTGGACAACAAGTTCGCCACGCTGCCGTACGTGGTCGGCGAGGGACGCCGGGTGATCGGCAACATCGAGCGGGTCTCGAATCTGTTCCTCACCAAGACCGTGTATTCCGTGCTGCTCGCCTTCCTGGTCGGCATGGCCGGCATCGGCTCGCAGATCTTCGACTACGAGCCCATCGGCTACCCCTTCCTGCCGCGCCACGTCACGATCGCGGCCTGGTTCACCATCGGCATTCCGGCGTTCATCCTTTCGCTCGCGCCCAACAACGAGCGTGCCCGCACGGGTTTCGTGGGCCGCGTCATGCGGTTGGCCATCCCGTCGGGCGTGGTGATCGGCGCGGCCACCTTCGTCTCGTACCTGATCGCCTACGCCGGGCCGCACGCCACCGAGGAGCAGAAGGTCCAGGCGGGCACCACGGCGCTCATCACGTTGATCATGATCGCGGTGTGGGTGCTCGCCATCGTCGCGCGGCCGTACGTGTGGTGGAAGGTGATGCTGATCGCGGTGTCGGTGGCGGCGTACGTGTTCCTGTTCACCGTTCCGTTCACCCGCGAGTTCTTCAAACTCGACCCCTCCAACCTCGCGCTCACCGGTGCGGCGGTGGTCTGCGGCGTGGTCGGGATCGTGCTCGTCGAGGCGGCCTGGTGGGTGAGCGCTGCGCTGCGCGGCGAGAAGCCGCAACTGCTGCCCAGCTCGCCCGGCGGAGCCGACTGACAGACTGGACGCCTGACTCGCCGCGCCACGAGAAGCCTTGTGCGAAGCGGCCATTCAGACTTGGAGTACCTTCTGGAGATTATGGAGGTACTGCTGCACCAGATCGACGCGTTCGCCGACGCACCGTTCTCGGGCAACCCGGCCGCGGTGATGCCGCTCCCGTCGTGGCTGCCGGATGCGTTGCTGCAACAGCTGGCCGAGGAGAACAACCTCGCCGAGACCGCGTTCTATACCTCGCGGTTACCTCCAGAGGCGGGCGTGCCGCCGGGCGAGTGGCCCGCCTTTCACCTCCGGTGGTTCACCCCGAGGGTGGAGGTCGCGCTCTGCGGGCACGCCACTCTCGCCAGCGCCGCGCAGATCCTGGCCGACATGCACCCCGGTGAGGACCGGGTGAGCTTCTACACGCGCAGCGGCTGGCTGCACGTCGACCGCACCGACGACGACGAGTTCGTCCTCGACCTGCCTGCCGTGCCGAGCATTCCGGTGCAGCCCGATCCGGCGCTCGTCGCGGCGCTCGGGGTGCGTCCGGTGGGCGCGTATTCCGGCACCGACGAGGTGATCGTCGTGGCGACCGAACAGGAGGTGCGCGATGCCGCGCCCGTGCTGGCGGCGTTCCCCGCGCTGCCGCGCGCCGCGATCGTCACCGCGCCCGGCGATTCGGTCGACTTCGTCTCCCGGGTCTTCGCCCCGGCCGTGGGCGTCCCGGAGGACCCGGTGACCGGGTCCGCGCACGCGCAGCTGGTTCCGCTGTGGAGCGAGCGGCTCGGCCGCACCGAACTGCACGCCAGGCAGCTGTCCCGCCGCGGCGGAAGCTTGCGCTGCGAACTGACCGGCGAGCGCGTGCTGTTGTTCGGACGGTGCCGCCGCTACCTCGACGGCGTCGTCACCCTGCCGGAGTAGCTCCGGCCGCTCACGGCTCCGGAACCGGTCCGTCGTCGGGGCCGGGCGCGACGACATCGCGGTAGTCGGGCAGCAGCGGGGCCACCGCGAAGCTTCCCGCCACCGCGTCGGCGGGCAGCGCCTGGACCGCGCGGACGCCGTTCTGCCCGGTCAGGTTTCGCAGTCGCACCGGGGTGCCACGCACGACGAGCCCGACGACGCAGCCGCAGCCGCTCCGCAGTCGCGCGGCCGAGAACGCGACCACGCGGGCGGAGCGGTCATCGACGGGGCGAGGAAGCAGCCAGGACGCGTAAGACGCCGAATCCACCGCCGCCTGAACGCCTTCCGGTACCGGCACGGCCACCAGCGGCGTCTGCACGCCGGGCGCGGGCACCCGGTAGAGCACCTGCGCGATCCGCAATCCGTCGCTGTGCTGCGGAATCTCGCCGGGCGCCAAGGGTTCGGCGAACGACACCAGCGCCCAGCGCGGTTCGTCGCCGCCCGTGTCCAGCGAGTCACGAGACCGGGCGAGGTAGTCCGCGACCTGCTCGCCCTGGTCGGGCCCGAGCCGGTCGGTGGACACCGGGGCGCGGTACGGCGGTTGCAGCGCGCCGAGCGCGAAGATCAGTGCGATCAGCCCGACGGCCGCCGCGCCGAGCAAGATCCCGCGCCAGGGCGGCACCCGGCGGTCAGGCATCGCGCAGGACGTCCAGCGCGTGTTTCAGGTCGTCCGGGTATTCGCTGGTGATCTCCAGGTAGCGGCCGTCGGCGGGGTGCTGGAACCCCAGCGACCGGGCGTGCAGCCACTGCCGTTGCAGTCCGAGACGCTCGGCCAGGCGCGGGTCGGCGCCGTAGGTGAGATCACCGCAGCACGGGTGGCGGATCGCGGAGAAATGCACGCGGATCTGATGGGTGCGGCCGGTCTCCAGGTGGATGTCGAGGAGGCTGGCCGAATGGAACGCCTCGACCGTGTCGTAGTGCGTGACGCTGGGACGGCCGTCTGCGGTAACGGCGAACTTCCAGTCGTTGCCGCGGGCCCGCCCGATCGGGGCGTCGATGGTGCCGCTGCTGGGGTCAGGATGCCCCTGCACCAGGGCGTGATACCGCTTGTCGACGGTGCGCTGCTTGAACGCGCGCTTCAGCACCGTGTACGCGTGCTCGGACTGTGCGACCACCATCACGCCGGAGGTGCCGACGTCCAGGCGGTGCACGATGCCCTGCCGCTCGTGGGCGCCGGAGGTGGAGATGCGGTATCCAGCGGCGGCGAGTCCGCCGACGACGGTCGGGCCGCTCCAGCCGACGCCGGTGTGCGCGGCCACGCCGACCGGCTTGTCGACCGCGACGATGTCGTCGTCGGCGTAGAGGATCTTCATGCCTTCCACCGGCTCGGCCTCGATGGTCAGCTCCCGCTTCGGCTCCGGGAAGATCACCTCCAGCCAGGCTCCCGCGGTGAGCCGGTCGGATTTGCCCGCGGCGACGCCGTCGAGCTGCACCGAACCCTCCTCGGCCAGCGTGGCCACCGCGGTGCGGGACAGGCCGAGCAGACGGGACAGGCCCGCGTCGACGCGCATGCCGTCGAGCCCGTCGGGGACGGGCATGGTCCTGGTCTCCCTCATGCCGCGCTGCCCTCGCTCGCGCCGGTCTTGCCGTGGCCCACCCGGGTGCCGTTCGGTTCGAAGCCGAACACGGTGAGCACGACCAGCAGGATCGCGCCGCACACGATGGCCGAGTCCGCGACGTTGAACACCGGCCACCAGCCGATCGCGACGAAATCCACCACGTGCCCCTGCAGCGGGCCGGGCGCGCGGAACAGCCGGTCGCCCAGATTGCCGACCGCGCCGCCGAGCACCATGCCCAGTCCGATCGCCCACCACAGCGAACGCAGGGTGCGGCCGATGCGCACCACGCCGATGACGACGGCGGCGGCGACCAGGGTCAGCAGCCAGGTCATGCCGGTGGCCATGGAGAACGCCGCGCCGGGATTGCGCACCAGGCTCAGGCGCGCGAAGTCGCCGATGATCGGTACCGGATCGCCCGGCGTCAGCTTCGCCACCGCGAGGGTCTTGGTGAGCAGATCCAGACCGAGCACGACCGCGGCGAGGACGAGTAGCGTACGCAGCCGCTGCGGCGGAGCCTGCTCGGTCGTCGGGTCGGCGGTGTTCGCTGGGTTTTCCTCGGGCGGCCGGTCGTCACTCACACCGACCATCATCTCTCGAGCGGAATCGAGTCCGGTGCGCGCGTCCGATTGCCCCGGCCCGCGCCCGCGGCGTTCGCGTGCCACGCCGATCGGTTCGCGGTCGAATGTCCCAGCTGACACTCAGGAATCGGTCGTACCCTGTTGCTCGTGACGGTGTTGTCTTCTCCCCGCCTGGCCCGAAGCGCGAGCCTAGCCCGGAGCGCGCGCTCGGGTGTGCTGCTCATGGTGCTCGCGCTCGGGCTCTCGGCCTTCGGGGTCGGTTGCGGCGACGGCGCCGAGTCGAGCGGTGAGGCCGACGGAACGGAGCCGCTCGGCATCGGCAAGGAAGTGACCGTGCCGATTCCGGCCGCGGTGACCACGGTCGAATCGGCCGGTGCCGAGCCCCGATCGATGCTGCGGCCGGAGTATCCGGCGGGCACCGTGCAGCGGGTCACGCTGTACACCGCCCATCACATCCAGCAGCAGATCGATGGGCAGCCCAAGCCCGACTTCTCCACCCCCGCGCTGACCATTCCCATGACCGCGGAGACCACCGTGGAGGGCATCGATCTCACCCTTGGCTCGGTCACCTCGCCCGATCCCACGCTGGCCAAAGCGCTCACCAAGATCGGCGGCTCGCACGCGGGCTTCGACCTCAGCGATCTGGGCGCGATCACCGCACTGCGGCTCGAGCCGGCGCCCGACGCGTCCAACACCGCGCGCGCCGCGCTGGAGCAGGCGTTCTACCAGGCCGTCTACCGTTCGATCGCGTTTCCCGACCAGCCCGTCGGCGAGGGCGCGGTCTGGACGGTGCGCCAGGAGGTCAGCGGCGGCGTCCTGCTCGACCAGGTGACCACCGCGACGCTGAGCAAACGCGACGGTGACCGGCTCACCATCGAGCTGCACGTCACCCAGAAGCCGAAGTCGCCGGTGTGGAACCTGCCGAACAACGCGGGCACGCTTGACATCGACGACTACGTCATGCAGGGCGCGGGCACCATCACGGTGGATCTCGGCTTGCCGCTGCCGGTGGCCGGGTCGATCACCGTCGGCGGGCACCAGGCCTACCGCGATCCGCACAGCGACAGCACGCTGCAGCAGGCGATCGAGACGCAGGTGTCGTGGACCGAATGATCCGTGCGTGCGGACTGCTGGCCGCGGTCGCGTCCCTCGTCGTCGCCACCGGATGCGGCTCGGGGGACCACGCCGCGCCAGGACAGCCCGAGCTTCCCGCGCTCGGACCCGTCGTGGCCGCGGCCCCGGTGACCACCGCCGCCGAGACCGATTCCGCTCGGCTGCGCGGGCTGTTGCTCGCCGACAGCGATCTGCCCGCCGGTTTCACCGCGCTCGCGCCGCCCGCCGACACCGGCGGAGGCGCTACCGGCGCCTCGCCGACGAATCCGGCCGAATGCGTGAAAGTGCTCGCGCCGCTCGGTGCGCAACGCTCCGGCGCGCTGGCGCGGGCGTCCACGCAGTACACCGGGCCGAATTTCTCCAGCATCGATATAGACGCGGCCAGTTATCCACCGGACGCGGTCGCGGCCGCTTTCTCGGAAGCGCAGGAAATCCTGCGTCGCTGCGCGCACTATGCCGGGGCCGACGGCTCCGACATTCCGATGGATTACCGCGTCGGCGGGCTCGTCCAGCCGCCCGCGGGCGATGCCTCCGCGCCCTTCCAAGTGCGCACCACCAGTGACGACCTGACCCTCCGCTCGTCCGTCGCGATCGTTCAGGTGGGAAGCACGTTGGTGCAGGTCGCGGTGACCGCGCCGGAGGCGGTGGACCCGGGTGTGCTCAGCGCGCTGACCGCGGCCCAGGTGCGCAGGCTGCAGGGCGTCGCCGGACCGTGATTTCCCGCGATCCGGCCGAATCGCGCCTGTCGCCGGAATAGGCTCGGCATGATCCGACACAACGCCTCGACCGGAGGTTCCCCATGTCTGATGTCAAACCCGTTCCCGATGGATATCCGGTGGTGTCGCCCGGGCTCGCGGTCGACGGCGCCGCGGCGGCGATCGATTTCTACAAGAACATTTTCGGTGCGACCGAGCGTATGCGGATGCCCGGTCCGGACGGCAGAATCGCGCATTGTGAGCTGATGTTCGGCAATTCCGTCGTCATGCTCGGCGATTCGGCGCCCGATATGGACTTCCTCGACCCGAAGACGGTCGGCGGCACCCCCGTCAACCTGTATGTGTACGTCGAGGACGCCGACGCCGCTTTCGCCGCCGCGTTGTCAGCGGGCGCCAGGGAACTCACGCCCATGACCGATCAGTTCTACGGCGATCGCAGTGGCGCCTTCGAGGATCCGTGGGGACACCGATGGACGGTGGCCACCCACGTGGAGGATGTGCCGCCCGACGAGATGGACCGCCGGATGGCCGAGCGGTTCGGCGGTTCCTGATCCCGGCGGGTCTGCTCATTCGGCGACGACCGAATCCCCGTTGACCCGGATGCCTTTCGGGGCGAGTGGTTTGCTCGCCGGGCCGTGGGCCACCGAGCCGTCCAGCGCGAACTTGCTGCCGTGGCAGGCACAGTTGATGGTGCCGCCGGACACCGTCGCGACCTTGCATCCCGCGTGCGTGCACACCGAGGAGAGCCCGATAAAGGTGCCCGCGCTGGGCTGGGTCACCACGGTGTCGCCCACGATCACGCCGCCGCCGACGGGAATGTCGGCCGTCTTGGCGAGCGCGTTCGCGGGACTGTTTCCATCGACGGGCCGGTCTGCCTGCGCGGCGGTGGCGTCATGCGGCGCGGGAGCGTCGTCGCCCTTGCCATAGGCGGTGCAGGCGGTGACCGCCGCCGCGGCGGCGACCCCCGCACCGGCGACGACCACACTGCGGCGGGTGCGGAGTTGTTCGTGGAATGTCATGTCGGTCGGATCTCCCTCGAAGGCGCGGCCGGCCTTGCGCCGGTTTCCGCTTCGCCTTGTTCACGGAGAGAATGATCAGGCGGTTCAATCTATGATCCGATTCGATTCGTATGACAGAGCGGCGGACCCGGACCCCCTCATCTGTTTGTGGCCGGGTCCGCCGTTCTTTGTGGTTACCCGCGGGCGATCGATTCGAACACCTTCGGGTCGACGAGGGTGGAGGTGTCGCCGAGTTCGCGTCCTTCGGCGACGTCGCGCAGGAGTCGGCGCATGATTTTGCCGCTGCGGGTTTTGGGG